>JAKSUA010000040.1 GCA_024409235.1 Bacteroidales bacterium
AATCCGCTCACACCACCACGAATTATATAAAACCCAAGCAAGAGCAGTCATTCATCTCAGCACTTGCCAAATTGTCATATAATGCTGACAAAATCGAAACATACGCGATATGGTACATTGTTTGCAGGTCCATTAATAAAAAAGTCTGAAACGCTATAAGTACTCCGTAAGCGGAATCGGAAGGACACCGCATAATTATTAACTTAAAAAATGAATTGCCTATGGGAAAATTTACACCTAATAGAATTCAGCAAGTGTGGGATAAAGGTATTGAGATAAAAGGTAAAAATCCCAACCTTTACAGAGAAGATAAATTTGGAAATCAAATGTATCGTTACTCTTATGGCAAGTACTCTGAACAAGGTTGGAATATTGACCATTCAAAACCTCAAGCCCAAGGAGGTACTGACCATTTGAACAACTTGCAACCGATGAATAGTCGGGCTAATTGTAAAAAAGGGGACAAGTACTGATTTTTGAAGAGTGTGCAAGAATTGTACACTCTTTTTGTTTATTTCATATTGAATGTTGCTATAATCTTTTCAATCAAATTATTGCTTGCATCAACATATTTCTTATTATTTCCAAATTTTATATTGAACATTGTATTATCTTTTTTGAAAATATACGAAATTTGTTTTACGGCTATACCGCTTACGGTAAATTCATAAGTAGCTTTATAGCACAATTGATTATTTATTGTAAGTTTTGTATTAGAAACAAGATTTGCACCTGCATTCTTCATATTTGTATTACTTTCATCGTTGAGTTCAGAAAGAGAATACTCTGTATCAAAGAAAAGTATTGGGCATCCAAGTTTTCCTTCTGCATCTCCAAGATAGACATCCGTTATTGGATCAGGATTTAGAACCATTCAATCAATGGAATAGGCCATTGTATTTCTTGTTGTAAAAAATCCTGTTCCGTTTTAAGGTTCTGCCATTTCCATTTTATTGGAGATATTATTATGCTCTATGTTGTTTTTTCCTTGTGTTTCAGTTTGTCTTCTATTATTACAAGAGTAAAAAACTGCTAATATTGCTATCAATAATAAAATATTTTTTCATGTTATTGAGTTTTAATCGTTTACATTTCGTAATACTCCCACCTTTGATATAAATCATTCCACTTATAGTATCCTACCATAGTCCCGTTGGAATTATATATTTCATATCGCTTGTATAAATCATTCCATTTCTTACAACCGATTACTCGACCATAATCATCTTTTATATCTTCTCTGTCATACAACTGACTATATGAACGTGTAGATTCTACATTACCATACTTATCCTTTGTTTCAGTTCTATTGTATAGGTTGTTCTTTGATTCTGTTTTTTGAAGGTTACCATAACTATCGTAATATTCAATGCGTTTGTATAGTTCATTGTATTTCGCATATCCAAGCATTCTACCATAGGAATCGTAAAATTCAGTTCTCTGATATAGATCATTCCATTTTTGTGTATAAGATTGTGCATGCATCACTATTGAACATGATAAAAATAATATCAACAATACTGTTTTCATTTGATTAAGTTTTTGACTTGTAACATATTTCATTTATTTCTATTCCACTTGAATGTTTTTATCACATTTTCTAAATCAGGTAACCATAATTCCTTTTCTTGTTCTCGATAAGAAACCATCATCTTTACCATCTCATTATAATTCTGCAACAAATAGATTGTTACATGTGTTGTGTTCTCATTATTTCCACTCCTTCTATAAATAACTTCTATTGCCCTCGTCATTTCATTAACATTAATCCATTTGAAAGTAGGTTTTTCAACAAGTTTTTGCATTCCAAAAAGCTCAGCATCGACCATTTCTATTAATGCATCTTGCCACTCTTTATCTAATAATTCTTGCTCATTAGACTTTAGGAAATCGCCATTGCTTCCAATTAAATGTTGAAGTATAATTCGGCAATAATGATTGTCATTTGCACCATTGTACAACCCCTTTTGTTGAAAAATAACCGCGTCTTTGTTAATGTTTAAATGCATACTATCAAGTTGTTTGGTATAAATGTCATATTCATGCCTTAATTCCACAGTTGGAGGAACAGAGATTGAGAAACCTCCATCAATTTCATATTCGGTCCAATTTTGCGGTTTTTGAAAATCGAGCATTAAGTTTTGTCTCTCACATATTTCAATTTTAGGAGCATCAATACTTTGAACTTTCGGTGTTGTAACCTTTACTTCACGTTCCATTCCTGAACAAAGGGCAACTATAAAACCTATAATTGATAGAATAATTGCAACACAAACATATCCCTTTGCACCTTCCCATGCTCCTTTTGCAGCATTCTTGGAATTGTCTCTTAATGATGACAAAAATTCATCAACCAAATCTTTTGCATAGCTGCGTGCAGTATTTATATCGTCTTTTAGATTTTCATCTTCAACATCATAGTCATAAGACCACGTATTTCCTGCAGAGTACGTTTCCTCTGTCTGCTTATAACTATATCTTTTTTCGTTAAATAGAGCATATTCAGTATCATAACGTGATCTTTTTGTCTCATCTTTCAAAATAGCATACGCCTCATTTATATCTTGCATCATTTGCGTTGTATCAGTACCATGATTCAAATCTGGATGCCATTTTTTAGATGCTATACGATATGCCTCTTTGATTTCTTCTAAAGTTGCATTTTGTGTTATCTCTAAAATTTGATAGTAGTCTTTGAACATATATTTAGTCTATTTTTGTAGTATGACCCCATCGGTGCCGTCATTATTGTTCTTTTTGTCATTTTTTCCAAATAGCACGAATAGCCCCAATCATACCTGCAAATACGATTAATCCTAATATGCCCGGTGTATGAGCCCCTGACGATTGTCTTACACCATCGATGGCGGCAAATAACACAATAAATACCATTACAACTAAAATGGTTACAACAATTTTTGCTAATCTACTCATATCTATACATTTTTAATTAAACATTCTTACTTCGGGCATAAAAAAAGCGTGAAACTTAACTGTTTCCCGCTGATAGAGGTATTTGGCTTGACCTAAGTCCACGAAATAAGTTAAGCCCACGCTGAACGTGAGCATCTCCACTTATTTCCTCGGACTATAAAATCGCCAAATTTCCTATCAGAAGAAACTAAGCTTAATGCTTATATTTTATGTCACACTACACAATCAATGTAATGTAGTACAAAAATACAACTTTTTTAGATACGGTTTGTATTTAATGTCAACTATTTTTTGTCTGTCGGCAAAATACTGCAATCCGAAGCACACGAAACCAAAACACAGCCAGCGACTTACAATGCACGTATTTTTGCACAAACGGATAAGGTCAGAGCCATATCAAGCCCGCACCAAGTCCGAAGAATCAACTTATTGTTAAACTAAAATTCAAGTCTTATGGGAACTATCAAACAAGGTATTTGGGGCGGATTTTCCGGCAAGGTCGGAACCGTCATCGGGTCAAGTTGGAAGGGCATCAGCTACATGCGTGGCCGTGCTCAACATGTTCACAATCCTAAAACCGAAGGGCAGATAACGCAACGAAGCAAATTTGCTCAAGTGTTGGAATTGCTGAAGCCTATCACGGCGTATGTTCGCATAGGATTCAAAACCTACGCAAAACAACAAACAGCGTTCAATGCTGCCATGACATACAATGTGAAGAACGCATTTAGCGGCACTTATCCGAACTTCGTTTTTGAGCCATCTCAGGCACTTGTATCGAGAGGAACTCTCACGCAAGCAAAATCAGCATTCGCCACGGCTGCTGTTGGTGGTGTGCAGTTCTCTTGGGCAGATAATAGTGGCGAAGGTTCAGCACAATCTACTGACGTTGCAATGCCACTCGTTTTCAATCCTGTGAGAAACGAAGCAGTGTTCAACACTTCTGCTGCATCAAGAGCCGACACTACTATCACACTTGCCGTTCCTGCTGATTGGGTAGGTGAAAGCTGTATATGCTTTCTTGGCTTCCAGTCTGCCGATGGAAACGAAGTTGCAACAAGCCTTTATTTGGGTAATGTTACCATTTCCTAATCATTAGGAAGATTTCTGTTTTCTTGCAAGAACCGCCTCAAATGGGGCGGTTCTCTTTTTTTGCCAACCACATAAAGAAACAAGTAACAAAAAAGCCATCTTTACAGGTGGCTTTTCTTATTGTTGTTACTCAAAATTAATGTCAAATTTTGTTACTATCTTGTTACTTGATGTAAATATGTAGTTTATAACAATCAGAAATACAAAGAGATAAACATAAATATATTATAGTGTACGCTTTTACTTATTCTATCGGTTTAATATCCAAGAACAATTCATCCAATTGTTTTTGATCGATAACTGATGGTGCATCAAGCATAACATCGCGACCTGAATTATTTTTAGGGAACGCTATACAGTCGCGGATACTATCCAAGCCAGCGAACAAGCTTACCCAGCGGTCAAGACCGTATGCCAAACCTCCGTGAGGTGGTGCTCCATATTTAAAGGCATTCATTAAGAAACCAAATTGTTCTTGTGCTTTTTCTGGTGTAAAGCCTAAAATCTTAAAGATTTTTGCTTGTAATTGACTGTCGTGAATACGAATTGAACCACCACCAACTTCAACACCATTGATTACCATATCGTATGCATTTGCACGAACCGATGCTGGATCAGTATCCAACAATGGAACATCTTCTGGCTTTGGACTTGTAAATGGATGGTGCATTGCCATTAAACGACCTTCTTCTTCGCTCCATTCGTACATTGGAAAATCAATAACCCACAAGCATGCAAATTTATCTTTATCACGAAGACCAAGTTGATTTGCTACTTCCAAACGAAGTTCACACAATTGTTTGCGTGTCTTCATTGCATCGTCGCCACTCAAGATTAAGATTAAGTCACCGGCTTCGGCACCAAATGCTTCTTTCATTTTTTGAAGCACATCTTGAGAATAGAATTTGTCGACGCTTGATTTTACCGTCCCATCTGCTTCAACACGAGCATAAACCATACCTTTCGCACCAATTTGAGGACGTTTCACAAATTCCGTCAATTGATCTAATTGTTTACGAGTATATGTAGCCGCACCTTTTGCACAAATACCACCAATGTATGCTGCACTGTCGAACACGCCAAAACCAAATCCTTTCAAAACATCCATAAGTTCTACGAACTTCATATCGAAACGAAGATCTGGCTTATCGCTACCATAGTATTTCATAGCATCGTGCCAAGAAATACGAGGGAATGCTTCGGTAATATCTATATTTCTGATTGTCTTGAACAAGTGTTTTGCCATTCCTTCAAAAAGGGTAATGATATCTTCTTGTTCCACAAAACTCATTTCGCAGTCAATTTGAGTAAATTCAGGTTGACGATCAGCACGAAGGTCTTCGTCACGGAAACATTTTACAATTTGGAAATAACGGTCGAAACCGGCAACCATAAGCAATTGTTTCAATGTTTGTGGACTTTGTGGCAATGCATAGAACTGACCTGGATTCATACGAGAAGGAACAACGAAATCGCGGGCACCTTCTGGAGTAGAACCAATCAACACCGGAGTTTCTACTTCCAAGAAACCTTGTTTGTCAAGATAACTACGCACTTCAAATGCCATTTTATGACGAAGTTCAAGATTCTTTCGTACGGCAGCACGACGCAAATCCAAATAACGATATTTCATACGAAGATCGTCACCACCATCGGTATCATCTTGAATAGTAAATGGAGGAACTTCTGAAGAATTAAGAATTGTAAGTTTATTTACAATTATCTCAATATCACCAGTTTCCATCTTTGGATTTTTGCTGGAACGTTCAATAACCTTGCCTTCAATTTGAATTACAAATTCACGACCAAGTTTCTTCGCTTCCTGGCAAACTTCAGCATTCTGATTTTCATCAAAAACCAACTGCGTAATGCCATAACGGTCACGCAAGTCAACGAAAGTCATTCCACCTAATTCACGAGTTTTTTGTACCCAACCGCTCAAAACAACGGTTTCGCCAATATTCGCAGCACGCAATTCGCCGCAGGTATGAGATCTATACATAAGTTTAATTTATAACTTGACAAAAATAATATTTTATGGAATAGTCAGTATATAAAAAATCCCTTGAGATTCGTTTCAAGGGATTTTTGGTATCATAGAATGAAAATTACCATTTTGTGTTTCTCATATCACCAGAATTCAAGAATTCCAAGTGCATAGCAAAGGCTTTATCAAGCTTTTGCATAGTATGAGAAGGTTTTGTAGATAATTTCAAGTAATCCCACAACAACTCTCTATAGTCTGGATGGGCAACTTTTTCAATGATTTCTTTTGCTTTATCCATAGGAGATTTTGCACGCAAATCGGCAACACCGTATTCCGATACAATAATCTTAAGAGAGTGTTCTGAATGATCTTGGTGAGTAACCATAGGAACAATAGAACTAACCATACCACCTTTAGCAGTAGATGGAGTTGTACAGATTGAAAGGTATGCATTTCGCAAGAAATCGCCCGAACCACCGATACCATTCATCATCTTAGTGCCATAGAAATGGCTTGAGTTCATATTACCGAAAATGTCACATTCAATTGCAGTATTGATAGCAATAAGTCCTATTCGGCGAACGATTTCAGGGTGATTAGAAATTTCTTGTGGACGAAGTACCAAATGTTTGTGGAAGAAGTCCAAATCATTCATAACCTTATCCATAGCAGTCTTGCTACAAGTTAATGAACTACCGCTGGCAAATTTAATGTTACCGTCTTTTACCAAGTCAATCACAGAGTCTTGAATAACTTCGGTGTACATTTCAAAAGCAGGAATGTCTTCGCTTTCGCCAATACCATGAAGCACTGCATTTGCGATATTTCCTACACCAGATTGGATAGGCAAGAATGTTTTAGGGATTCTTCCTACTTTAATTTCGTTTGCCAAGAAATTAGCAACATTTTCACCAATCTTAATTGTAGTTTCATCTAATTCAGTAAATGATTTGATTTCATCATCAAAGAAGGTTTCAATTACACCGACGATTTTCTTTGGATCTACCTTCAAGATTGGGTCCCCAATACGATCACTTGGTTTGTAAAGAGGAATTTCTTTACGATAAGGAGGATCAAGAGGAATATAAATATCGTGCATACCGCGCATTTCCTTTGGACGGTTTGCATTGCGTTCCAAAATGATGATGTCTGCCAATTGTGCAAATGTTGGAACATTACCAACAGCTGTTGTCAAAACAAGATTTCCTTGTTCATCGTAGTCGCAAACTTCAATAACGGCAACATTAATTTTACCAAAATAACCGTAACGAATATCTTGTGCAAGTTGAGACAAATGGTAGTCACAATAGCGCATGCGTTGCTCATTCAAAGCGGCACGGGAATCTTTATTTGTCTGATATGGAGAGCGAAGATTTATCGCATCTGCACGAGATAATACACCATCCAAAGATTCTCCTGTCGAAGCACCTGTGAACAAATTAATTTTAAACTCTCTACCTGCGGCATGTTCAGCCTCTGCTTTTTTTGCAATAGCAGTACCAATTGCTTTCGGGCAGCCTACAGCTGTAAATCCACTTACACCAATACTATAGCCATTCTTGATGTATGACGCAGCCTCATCGGCGCTAATTACTGGAATACTCATTTATTGTGAATTAAAGTTGTTAAAGATGTGGGCAAAAATACTCATTTTGAATAATTTACCAAGCAAAAGAACACGTAAATAGTTTTATTCAAAAAAATTACCGATGATTTCAATGGAATTGTCTTTTTTCGGTTTTAGCTGAATCATTAAATAACTAATACTGTCGTCAATTGAAATGTTTTGAAATTCAGCTGTTTGATTGTTGAAACTTGCAGTAATACTTTTAGTTGTGTCGAAAAACCATTTTGTCTCAAACTCTGTTTTGCCGGTGGAAATAATGTCTTCGTAAATAATCACATCTCCGACGGTAAGTTTTGTGTTGATTTGTGAATTGCTTTCGTTTTGAATCTCGCAATGTAGTTTTTTTGTGTTCTTCTTTTCGATTTTCACAAGCATACTCTGTGTGCCGAAAATCACGAATATTAACGAACAGATAAAACCGACAGTAATAATGTAAAAATTACGGTTTGTTCTTCGTTTGCTTCGCTCGCGTATGTTGTTAGAATACATTTTATAAATTATTGATGTTTAGTATTTTATTCGCTATGTCTTCCATTAACCATTTAGGTGTTGAGGTCGCTCCGCAGATACCAACGGTTTTGTCGTTGGAAAATGGAATGTCTTTTAAATCTTCGGTGTTCGAAACAAAATAGGTGTTGTCGTTAATTTGCTTGCAGATGTCAAAAAGAACTTTTCCATTAGAACTTTTCTTTCCACTTACAAAAATGATAATGTCGAATTTTTGAGCAAATTTTTTAAGATCTGATTCTCGATTTGCAACACGACGGCAAATCGTATCAAAGCAGGTGAATTCTGTGTTTCCTAAAAGTTTTGCTCGTTTGGAAATTTCTTCCTGAATGATTTTTAAATCATGTATGTTTTGTGTTGTTTGTGAGAAAAGAACGGTCGGTTTCGAAAAATCTATTTCATCTAAGTCTTCAATTTTATGAATGACTTTGGCGTTATTTTCTGTTTGTCCAAGCAGACCAATAACTTCGGCATGTCCTGGCTTACCGAAGATTAGAATTTGTCCTTTTGCCTTTTGAATTTCTTTGTAGGCAGTTTTTATTTTCTTTTGTAAGGCTAAAACCACGGGACAGGTTGCGTCAATAATCGTTATGTTGTTTTTTCTCGCAATCTCGTATGTTTCAGGTGGTTCTCCATGTGCACGTAAAAGAACAGTACAGTTTTTTAATTCCTTAAACTGCTCATAACTTATTGTGATTAAACCTCTTTGGTTGAGTCTTGCTACTTCGGCACCATTGTGTACAATGTCGCCTAGGCAATATAAAGTTTTCTGAACTTCTAAAGCTTTTTCAGCTTGTTGTATTGCATTAATTACACCGAAGCAAAATCCTGATTTTGAGTCGATTTCTATTGTTGAATTTTGTTGAGAATCCATTCTAATTGTCCTTCGCGTGTCATGTTACTTGTGTCAACTAAAATTGCGTCGCTTGCTTGTCTAAGAGGACTTTCTTTTCGCGTTGAGTCGATTAAATCACGTTGCTTTAAATTCTCGAGGATTTCATTGAAATCTGCTTTTCCTTCTTTTTGCATGAGTTCGTCGAAACGACGTTGGGCTCTTATTTCAGGCGATGCAGTAACAAAAAATTTGTATTCGGCATTGGGGAAAACAACAGTGCCTATGTCACGCCCGTCCATTACAATGTTTGCGTTTTTTCCGTAATTCTGCTGTTTTACAAGGAGAAATTTTCTTACCAAAGCAATTTGACTGACTTTGCTTACATCATGGGCAACTTCCATACTTCGTATTTGTTTTTCAACATTTACGTTGTTTAAGTAGGTGTCCTGTTGTTGAGTCTCTGCATTGATTCTGAACGAGATGTCAATCTCATAGATTCTTTTTTCTAGGGCCGGTTCGTCAATGATTCCGTTGTTAATGAGCTTGTTTTGCTGGCAGAAAAGTGTAACTGCACGATACATAGCGCCAGTGTCAACATAGGTAAAGTTGAGTTTTTTCGCTAAACTTTTTGCGATTGTGCTTTTCCCGCATGAAGAATGTCCGTCAATTGCAATTATCATAATTTAGAATCTATGTGTTTTTGAATACCTGTTTTACAAACTGAATATAACGTTTCTGAATTAAATCCTAAAGTGAAGAAGTTTCGGGAACCGGCAGCTTGCTGTTTCGCCCAACCGTAGGAGATATTGAATCGTGAAAAGTTTAAAGCAAGGCCGGCGCTAATTCCGGCACCGTATTTTGCTGCTCCAAATGATAATTCGTTTGCTTTCCTGTAGTTGTAGCCTCCCATTATCACAATGTGTTTTCCTATCAGCAGCTCTGCGGAAAGTGTTATGTGCTTCATAAAATTGCTTCCAAAAGAAACAAGTGCTCTTTCTTCCTGTTCGTTGTAAATGGCACTGTTAGTTGAATTTTTCTTTTCTTCAACGGAGATGTTGAATTTCTGCAGATCTTCGTAGCATACAGAAAAACGGATAGGAGCATGTTCTAATTTTGCTGAATAGCCAAGGTCGATGCTATATGGAACTGGCTCGCGGTTGTTTTCGGTGTACGGTTTGATTTGCCAACCAATATTTCGTGTGGCTAATGATACGCAAGAACGGTCTAATTTATAAGAAACACCGATGTCGAAAAGAAGTCCGTAAGAGGAATAACTTTCCATATATGAAAGTATAGGCTTCACGTTGATGCCGGTAGAAATGTTTTCTGTGATAGAGTATGCGCCTCCTATAATTATTTGATATTCTGCAGGAATAAATGTCCCTGTGTGGTTCCCATACTCATCGTATCCGGAAAATTTACCATAATTTATAAAATGAATGCCGCTTTGTAAAGTGATGTTGTTTGAAACTGCATGTGCGAATCCAATTGTACCCAGTCCAATACCTGCGTCTTTCATATGCAAAAGTCCCCAGTTCCCGATGATTTCATTGGTATGGGAAGAGTCCAGTAGTGACGGATTTTTTAGTGCAAACGACAGATCGTTTTCGGTTGAAGTGATTATTGTACCACCAAAAGCATTCTCTTTTGCTGAATATGGCAACGAAACGAATTCAAATGTAGATTGTCCTCCTGTTTGAGCAAGAACAACTAAAGGCAAAAATAGAATGATAATAAAGATTCGTTTCATTGTAATGAAATATGTACAAAGAAAACGAAAAAATGTGGATTTATTGCATAAAAAAAGAGAACGACTAAAAAATCGTTCTCTTTCGTGGAGAGGGGCGGGATCGAACCGCCGACGCCAGGATTTTCAGTCCTG
>JAKSUA010000041.1 GCA_024409235.1 Bacteroidales bacterium
GGTGCCGAGAGTAGTGTTATAAACGAAATCTACAATCAATTGGATTAATACAATGCCACTATAAATAGCGATTCACAAGAAATAGATGAACCTATTGACTACAAAGAAGGGAAACCTTGTTTAGTTTTTTTATGAAGAAGCCTTGAAAAAAGATTTTCCTGAAGTTTGGCGTAATAGAGATGTTGAAAGTATCAAAAAACTTCGTTATTCATTAGGAAACATAACATTTTCAAGGAGTCCTAAAACAAAGGACTCGTTCGGACATAACAAAGGATTCTATCAAGTAAGTAAATCCTATACAGACAGAGAACTTACTGAATATCCCGAATGGACGGACAAGGCAATATATGAGAGAGGTAAAAAAATGTTTGATTTTCTGTTAGAGCGCTGGGAATTAAAAAACACATCTATAGATTCACCAGAGTTTATGAAAAAATTTCTAATAGAAAAAGTAACATTGAAAGACTAGTCCCCAAATTATCCGTTAGAACATATACCCCATCTTGATATACAAGTTGCTTGCTTTACCATTGTCTTGTTTGTCGAGTGCGGTAGCCCAGTCAACGCTCAACACAAAGTTTTCGTTCATAGCGACTTTCAAGCCGCAACCTGCCGACAAATGAAGATCGTGCATACGATTTTCCGACGATTTTGTGATGTTCAATAGATTGTAAGCATAATCATACTCATCGTATGGTTGAACAATCATTCCGGCATCCATAAACGGATTCAAACCAATGTAGAAATTTTCTTTTCCAACACGAAAATGAACAACTTGCACACGAAATTCAACATTGGCAAATGCAACACCTTCTGCCAATACTCTATTTCGCATAATTCCTCGAATGGAATTTGCTCCGCCCAAACCTTCGTAAATCACACGCTGCATATACAATTGATTGATGTACGTGTTCAAATAAAATGGACTCTCGTCTGCCAAATTCAATTGTGTTCCTAAACGATAGGCAAACGTCAGGCGTTGTGGTATTAACGATATATATTGACGCCACGTTGCATTCAATTTCAAATCATTAAAACTTGACATATCCCCTAATCCTGCATAATACGTCAAGAACATATCGGCATGAATACCTTTACGTGGATTTTGCTGGCGATCGCGAGTATCAAACGTAATACCACCATGCAGATACGGATGAGCACCTCCATTTGCTTCATCGTCCGATATATAACCTTGCTTTACATATTCATCGTACAATGTAGTTGCAACAGGTAATTTATCATCATCATCTTTGGTGTATTTGTTAAGTCTATCAACATCAACACTACCCACGTTGTACCACAGCAGTCCCACGCCAGCATTCCAATACCATGGCTTCTTTATTGTTCCTTGCAAATCGGCACTAAAACGAAACATATCGCGTTTCATCTTATAAAAAGCACGAGTTATGTAGTATTCTGGACTATCGGAATCTACGTACGCATCAACATATTCGGTTTCATAGCCATTAAATCCATAAAAATCACACATTTGATTTGGCAAATACGTCAAATCAATGCTCAAACGATGTTTGGGAATCAAATATTTTGAATCGTATGCCAAGCGGAACAAACCATAATGTTTCGACGTTGTAGCTGCTGCAAACACAAAACGAAAAGTCCGTATTTTGCATCAACTAACACAACCTGCAGACCATCCTATCAGCATTTACCATCCTGAAGGAGAATATTTAAAAGGCTTAGTATTACAAGTTGAATAACTAAAATCCAACATGCAATCCCACAAATCCTATTATTAAAGCAATAATAGCTTTTGTTATTTTAACAAATACGAAAGTCTTTTTTGATTCCGCAAAAAGAGGAAGACCTCCATGCCCATCCTGAGTTAAGGAATTAGCTAACAAAATACTAAGAGGTATATTACCCGAAAGATAAAGGGAAATAAAAACTATATGTGGTCCTGATTCCGGAATCAAGCCAATCAATACTGCCGCTACCAGTATTTGCCATTGATATTGATTCACCAGGTTCTGTAATACAACAAAGTGATCAAGAATATGAATAACAGCAATAATACATGTTGTCCATCCTAACACTTTGAAAAAATGCTTTTTGATTATATGATTCCAAAAATGATGTTCAAGAAAATGCTCTGGTACAACACTTATGATATAAGCAGTTCCAAGTGATATCAACATAAATGTTATTGAAAACCAATCAAAACCATGTTCATGTTCCGCTGACTCAACGTGTATTGGTAAAATATCATGGCTATGCCCTATCTCGCCCAATATCGAAAGTATAAATATCAGAGTTACACCGAATAACAACACAGAACGGTGCGGCGAAGAGTGTCTTAAGTTCTCAATAAAAGAAATCTTCTCACTATGTTCATTCATCTGTTCATGCTCGTGAATCTCAAAATGTTTTACCTGTAAATCAGCTTTTTTGGGAGAATAAACAAAATCAATAACAATACCTCCAATTATAGCGATTAAGACTAATATCCCTGTTATTATCAACGCTGTCTTCATGTCAAGAGAAAAAAGCAGAAAAGCTTCGTCCCCCATTGTTGCTACAAATGTAGCAAATAGCGCTCCCAACGACACCATGTTATGAGAAAATAACGTCACCACAGTATATGTTCCCAAACATCCAGGAATGACACCAAACAATACTCCTATTAGAATCTGCAGCCACCCTTTCCGTTGAATCTTTTTAGAAAAAGTGCCACTTGTTTTTACATTTATGTATTCAATAAAAAGCATCATTGCCAACACAAAAAAAGTAATGGACAATGAATTTTTTAATACTAAAAATATTTCTTCCTGCATTTCAAAATCGGGTTGCAAATACACTGCAAATGTAAAAATATTTATGTTTCACAAAATCAATTTATAATGCATTCTCACATCTTTCCCTTTTCTGAAATATTATAGAACTCCAACAAAGCTCTTTATATTACCTACATATTTTCTCGTAAATTTGCCAATAAGAAACCCGCCACTATTTGTGGGAAAACAATTTGGACGAAGAAGCGAAAGACGTTGAAAATTAATTTTTCATTTTCAAAACGGTTATTTGTCCTTGCACATAACCTTTTTTCATTCCCTCGCTACAAATAACCATATCGCCATTCGATAGAAACTCTATTCCTTCTGGTTTGTAAAATAACTCTGGTGGAAGAAGCATCACGTTTGTTAATTTTTCTCCGTTATAGACAGCTATCAATCTATCCGATGCCGATAAAACATAGAGTTCTTTAGTTTGAGGATGAATTGCCAAAGCCGATGGATTAAACGATATAGTTTGCACAGAATCAATATGATAATTGTCTTGTATAAAAGAACGAATATCAGCAATTTCAATTGCTAAATATTCCGTTGGATGATTTGTAGTATTTAAAGAAAAAGAATAGATAAACCGTTCTTTTTCTGCGTTTTCTTGTATCCTTTGTTTGTGTTCTTTTTTGGTCGCCGACCGAACAGAAACAGATGGTTCTTTACAGGAAATTAAATATTGTTTAGACATTTGGTCAAACCAAAGACCTTCTATGTTCATACAAGGAACTTGAATTCGGATTTCTGATGTTTTTCCAGAAAAATTATTGTAGTCAAAAGTGAATAAAACCCCATCGCTGCGTAAAATAGTAACCATATTTCCAACGACTTGAATGTCTTCAAAATCACCAATGTCAGTGAAACGTGCAACAGTCGATATAATCTCGTTGTTTAGGTTGATTTGAAAAACAGCACCAAGTTCATCTTGTACGCAAAATGCAACACTGTCATTAACAAGTGTAATTCCTGAAATTTCTTTTAACACTTCCGAAAGATCAAACTGTTTGCTTGGTTTCGAAAAATTGTATGGCAATGTTTGGTAATATGAATTATCCTCCAATGTCTGTGCCGACCAAGTTTCGTTATTTTGGGCTTTGTTAACCTTGTAGAATTTACCGTCTAATGTAAAAAACAAACTTTCCTCAACTCCATTTTTTATCATTTCAAGTTTTACAAACGATGTATCTTTTGTTTCGATTAAAGACATTTCGTCTAAAAGCCAACCAGCGTGAGTTTTTTGAATCTTTTTATCAATTTTTTGTTTGAATTGGTTGGATGCATTATATGGCGATTCTTTGTAAAGAAGTGTACCTTGCTTGTCGAATACCATAGACATAGGTTTACCATCGCAAGTGAAATCCACCTCTATAGATTCCATCTTCTGTTCAACTGAAATAACTTCGGCCTTAGGACACACACGGTGAACTTCAGAAAGGAATTTGTCATTATCTTGTTCTGTTGTTTTTTGTGCATTACAATTGAAAAAGCAAACTGAAATAAGTACAAGAATGATGGAATGATATTTCATATATAACAAATTTATTTTACATCTTGAACGAGACGAACAGATAGACCACTGCTGCGGTAGTAGTCGTTCACATTGGCATAGCCACTATAGAAGTACAGATAGTCAGCGTTGCTATAGCCGTTCGCTGACGAAGACCAGTAGTACCCATAAGACCCCATGTACTTAACCCCCGAACCGTACTGGTAGCCAGTAGCTGGAAGAAATATAGAGTTACCGTTTGTTGCTTTTATCTCGTAACCATTCACGCCATTCTTTTGTGTCCAAGTCCACGTGCACTTTTCTCGTAATTCATTCCATTCTTCAGAGGTTGGCATACGCCAATTACCGCCATTCGTTGTATAACCAACATCATCGGATTTTTCAAGTGTTGTTTTTTTGTCTACAGTTCCGTATGTACTATCTGTACAATATTTAGTTATAGTTCTGGAAGTTACATTAAAATATTTGTATGTACTCCAATCGTATATTGTTTTAGGTTCTATTTCGCCCCACGCATAGTAGTTACCATATTCTTCGGGTGTGTTTGCACCCACATTGCATGTTGCCCATTTAACTGAAAGACCTAAATCAACTGCTTCTTGAGCAAATACACAATAACTGCACATTATAAATAAAATAGAAACAACGAATTGAGAATGGCGCATAAATATTTTATTGGAATGATTTTCAAAGATAGGATTTTTATTTGAAAATAACAAAACAACCAAAACCGATTACCAATATCTTACAAATTGTTGCATTTCTTTGTGGAAGAAACAGATAATTTCTTAATTTTGGGAACTTAATTTTAGAAACATAATTTTTACAATGGATCAAGAAATACTAAACAAGGCACAGCAATGGCTCGCTGGCAATTATGACGAAAAAACTAAAAAAGAAATTCAGTATTTAATCGACAACAACGACCCTGAATTAGAGAATGCTTTCTACCAAAATCTTGAATTCGGAACTGGTGGTTTACGTGGTGTAATCGGTGTTGGTACTAACAAAATGAACATCTACACTGTTGGTATGGCAACACAAGGTTTCGCTAACTACATCAAGAAAGCCTACCCTAACGAATCAGAAATCAAGGTTGCTGTTATTCATGACTGCCGTCTTCGTAGCCGTTTGTTCGCAGAAACAACTGCAAACATTTTTGCTGCTAATGGTTTCAAAGTATATCTTTCAAAAGAATTACGTCCAACTCCAGAATTGTCTTTCGCTATCCGTCATTTAGGTTGCCAAGCTGGTGTAAACATCACTGCTTCTCACAACCCTGCAAAATACAACGGTTACAAGGCATATTGGAACGATGGTTGCCAATTGGTTCCTCCTCACGATAAAAATGTAATCGACGAAGTAAACAAAATCGCTTCTATCGATGATGTTAAGTGGAAAGGCAACGAAGAAAACATCATTCTTTGGGATGAATTAATCGACCGCCCTTATATCGATGCAATCAAGAGTCTTTCTATCAACGGCGATATCATTAAGAAACAAAAAGATCTTAAGATAGTTTACACTTCTATTCACGGAACAGGTATTAAATTGGTTCCAAGAGTATTGGAAGAACTTGGTTTCGAAAACGTAAATGTTGTAGAAGAACAAGCTGTTGTTTCTGGTGAATTCCCATCTTTGAGAAAACCTGGTTGTGGCGAAATTAAGGAAGAAGATTTCGTAACTGAAAAAGATTGGTTGAATAAGATTCACGAAGTTACAGGTTCTCCTAACCCAGAAAAAGAATCTGCAATGAAACTTGCTATAGAAAAAGGTAAAGCAATGAATGCAGACATCATCATGGCAACTGACCCAGATGGTGACCGTGTTGGTATCGTTGTTAAGAACTCTGAAGGTAACTATGTGATTATGAATGGTAACCAAACAGCTACTATCCTAACTCAATACTTACTTTCAGCATGGCAAAAAGCTGGCAAACTAAAAGGAAAAGAATTTGTCGTAAAAACTATCGTTACAACAGAATTGATTACAGATATGTGTAAGAAATTCGGTGTAGAAATGTTCGACGTTTTAACTGGTTTCAAATACATCGGTGAAAAAATCCGTGAATTGGAAGGTAAAAAACAATACATCGGCGGTGGCGAAGAAAGTTTCGGTTACTTGGCTGGCGATTTCGTACGCGACAAAGATGCTGTTATCGCTTGTTCTCTTGTTGCTGAAGCTGCAGCTGTTGCTAAAAACGAAGGCAAGAGTTTGTACGACGTTTTGGTTGAAACATACGTTGAATACGGCATGTACAAAGAAACTCTTTGCTCAATAGAAAAAGAAGGTAAAGCCGGTAAAGAAGCTATCCAAGCAATGATGGAAAACTTCCGTAACAACCCTCCAAAAGAATTGAACGGTTCTCCAGTAGCTTACATTAAAGACTACGGAAAACAAATCACAACATACCAAGATGGCAGAACTGAACCTATCAACTTGCCAAAATCAAATGTGTTACAATTCTTCGCAGAAGATGGCTCTAAAGTAACTGCAAGACCTTCGGGAACAGAACCTCTAATCAAATTCTACTTCGGTGTAAAAACAAATATTGCCAACAAAGGCGAATTGAAACAAGCCGAAGAAGATTTGAACAAGAAAATCGAAGGTTTGAAAAAATCATTAGGAATTTAAATAATATAGAGACGCAAAATCTTGCGTCTCTTTTTTTTATAAAAAAATATAACAGTATGGATTTCGTAAATTATTTCAAAGAAAAAGCAAAGTCGAACATTCAAAGAATTGTTTTGGCTGAAGGTACGGAAGAGCGAACATTAAAAGCTGCCGACATTGTTTTAGGAGAAGGATTTGCAGATTTAATCATTCTTTCAAAACCTGAATTCGTTAAGGATTTTGCAGAAAAGAACGGTCTTAAAAATTTGTGTAAAGCAACTGTTATCGACCCTGAAAACCATCCAAAGATGGAAGAATATGCGAATTTGATTTACGAACTTCGCAAAAATAAAGGTATGGATTTGGAAACAGCTCGCAAAACTGTAAAGAATCCATTGTATTTAGCTGCAACTATGATAAAAGCCGGCGATGCCGACGGTGAAGTTGCTGGTGCAGAAAATTCGACTGGAAATGTACTTCGTCCTGCCCTACAACTTATTAAGACTATGCCAGGCATTTCTGTTGTTTCTGGTGCTTTCATTATTATTTTGAAAGACAAGGAATTTGGCGACGATGGCGTATTCTTGTTCGCTGACTGTGCTGTTACACCAGTTCCAGATGAAAAACAATTAGCAGAAATCGCCGTTACAAGTGCAAAATCAGCAAAAGACTTGCTTGATATGGATGCTCGTATTGCAATGTTGAGCTTCTCTACTCACGGAAGTGCAAAACACGAAGTTTGCGATAAAGTTATCAATGCAACAAAACTTGCAAAAGAAATGAACCCAAGTTTGGTTATCGATGGCGAACTTCAATTTGACGCAGCTGTAGTACCTAATGTGGCAGAAAAGAAAGCTCCTAAAAGCGAATTGAAAGGTCGTGCTAACGTATTGGTATTCCCAGACTTACAAGCAGGTAACATTGCATATAAAATGGCACAAAGATTCGGTCATGCCGAAGCATACGGTCCTATCCTACAAGGTATGGCCGCTCCAGTAAACGACCTTTCTCGTGGTTGCTATGTTAACGATATTGTTAATGTTATCGCAATTACAGCAACACAAGCTATTGGAAGAAAAAATAACAAATAGTTATTAGTGATTAGTTTAAAAGTCCGTTATGCAAATGCCTGACGGACTTTTTTATTGATATTTTTCTGCTAATTGATGCATAAAATCTTGAAATAAACTAAGATAAGTTTCATAATCTTCATTGTCTTTACAAATCAGTAATGCAGAATAGTATGAAATACCATCAAAATTAATAGACTCAGTTTTGAGTGTGTATTTTTCTTTTCCTGAATAGGAATTAAACCACATATGAAACAAACGACTTCTTGCCTGCTGCCTGCCATCCATTGAGTCACAGATGTAAACAGCGACACGATTTTTATCCTCAAAAAAATGCTCAATCACAGCAATAATCGTTTTTTTCAATTTTATATCTCTTAACGAGGGCGTTTTCGTCTTATTTTGAATATAAAATTGGTACACTCCTGATTCTGAAATCATACAATCCTCTGTGAATCCAATTTGAAATTCAGAGCCATTATCTGACTTAAAATCGAACGAAGTGTCTGAACAAAAATAAACTTTGTATGGAGCGGTTTGGTTTATCTTAGAAGCTGAAAGTTGAATTTTCATTTTCCAACTCGCAACGGAACAACGCCCATTTTCTTCATCTCTTCTAAAGATAAATTGTTTTTCATTGCATACTCCCATTTGGATCGTAATGCAATAGCTTGACGAAAGGCTTCTGCTGCCTCTTCTCTTGTTTTATATGTTTTAAATTTTCCCATTAGTGTGTGATTGATTTGTTTATGCAAATATATAAAACAAAAATAGAAAACAAAAAAAAGTCCGTTAGGCAAATGCTTAACGGACTTTTTTATTGATATTTTTCTTATAATTGACATACAAAGTCTTGAAATATTGCTCTACAAAAGTGGAGAATTTTTCTATTTGTGTTTTATTGTAAATTCCAATAACAAGTAAACGAAATCCAAATGTTGGCATCGAAAATCACTTTCATTTTGCGTAGCGGATGGCGTTAACTTCTTTTTGTGTTTCTCATCAGTTTTATCATAAGAATACACGAATTTGGATAATATTTGTTGTTTCAACCTAATCTGCCACCCCATTTTCTTGGCATATTCTTCAAATGCCTCGCCTCAATATCGACACGTGGTATTGTCAAGGAAACAACTGGCTCATTTACGATTTTTTTATCTTTTGTAAATTTGGTTGAATATACTTTTTTTCACAAACAAAAAAACGCAGAACCCCGAGTGGAATCCTGCGTTTTAAATATGCAAAAGTTCTCGTTATTTAATTGACACACCTTGCATTTCGTTTCCTACTTGCACATAATAAATGCCAGCCTTCAAATTTTGGTTTGCAATCTTTTGACCAAGAATTGTATAAACAAATTCTGGTGCTTCGCCGTTTACGAATATTTGATTGTTGGAAATTGAAACTGCAACAGAATTGTCCATGTTTGAAATATCCGTTTTAGGATTACTTTCGAAAGAAGCAATATAAGTGGCATTTTTTGTTGCTACCACCTTACGTGGATTATCTGTATTAC
>JAKSUA010000042.1 GCA_024409235.1 Bacteroidales bacterium
ACAATTAGTAAAGCACTTGGTGTTGATATGAAAGACTTAATATAGTCTATTCTTTAAAGAATGAATTCAAATTCTTTTGAACCCAACGACCAAAAATGGGATCAGACAACTCAACTTTTTTGCCCGTTACTTCTACAATTTCTTTTGATTCTAATGCTTGTATTACGCGAGCCACGTTAGCCGTTGAACCCAAATTATATTGCTTTATAACTCCCCCAGTATATAAATCCATCGTATGTCCATCTGCAATTGCACGAACCACATTAACTTGATATGCAGATAGTTCATTCACATATTTTAAAAACAATACATGATTTTGACGCAATAGATCTTGTTGTGCAAGAATTAAATCTTCTTTCGTTGCCACATTTTCCGTCCGTGCCCATAACAACCAAGCCAAATGCTGAACATACGAAGAATTACTTTCTACAAATAAACAGATATTCTCACATAAATCCTTCGAAATGTCTTTTTGCGTTTTTCTAAATTGTTGTTGAATATATTCAACCCAGTAGTTTGTAGGAATTTTTTCTAAAAACATTACATCTCCAAATTTGTAAAATGGATGAGAAACCTTCCCAAACATATTCATTAAAACATGTCGCTTGCTACCAAATAAACAGTACGAAGTATTCTTTTGTAATTGCCATACCGAACGAAGTTTTTTCTGAAAAGACAAAGAATCTATAAATTCTCCAATTTGTTGAAATTCATCAATACACACAACAATCCGTACACCACGCTCAATTGCTATGACCTCTGGCAAATTCAATACCTCTGAATCATACTTGTTATTTGTAGTTTCCAACGAAAAGGATATTTCACTATCCTGACCGATACTTATTTTAGGAACTAAATTTGAAAGAAATTTCTTCGTATTAGCAATTAAGGATTCGGTTTTCGTGCTTATTTGTTTTATTATCTCTGTTGCAAAAAGTCTGTAAAAATCCTCCTCATTTCTGCACGCAAAGGCATCCATTTGAACAACCAAAATTTCTTTTCTTTTTTTTAGTTGTGAGGCAACTTTATTTACCAAAGACGTTTTGCCTAATCTTCGAGGTGAGATTAATATAGTGTTTATCTTGTTTGTTAGATTTAATGTTAGTCGATCGGTTTCTTCCAATCGGTCGGTAAAGTGTTCAACGTCAGTGGCTATTCCATATATAAAAGGATTATTCATAGTAATTCATTTTTTGCAAAAATAATATTTTTCTGATTAGTAACAAAGTTGTTACTAACAAACTTGTTACTAATAACTTTGTTAGTTAATTAATAAATTATATTTCAACAAGTTACTTAAAAACATAAAAGTAAAAATGCAAGGCAAAACTTGCAAATAATGATATAAAAATTTCCACCAAACCGAAAGCTAAATTTCTCTATCTAATAAATTGTCTAAACTTTTTATTATGTTAACCGCATTATGCGATTTGTATAATGTAAAACAAATAATTATATATTCTTTATTCAAAAAAATTTCTTCAGATTGTTTTTACTTGAATAGATAAAACAACGAAACCAAGCAAAAAAAAAAAACCGATGTCAAAAAAATAACATCGGGTTTTGTTTACTGATATGTAAGCTAAAGCCTTATCCGTTTATTTTTGCCCAGCTGTCTTTCAATGTACAAGCACGATTGAATACCAAATGGTCTGGTGTAGAATCTTTATCTACGCAGAAATAGCCAAGACGTTCAAATTGCATTTTGTCAAGCACTTTGCTGTTTGCCAAATATGGTTCCAACTTACAGTTTTGAAGAACTTGCAATGAGTTTGGATTCAAATTATCCAAGAATGTTTTGCCTTCCTCAACATCTTCTGGAGCTTCCACTGCAAACAATCTGTCGAATAAACGAACCTCAGCATCGAATGCTTTTTCAACTGAAACCCAATGGATAGTACCTTTTACCTTACGTCCGTCTGGAGAATTTCCACCCTTAGATGCAGGATCGTATGTACAACGGATTTCTGTTATATTACCGTTCGCGTCTTTTATAACTTCTTGGCAAGTAATAAAATATGCGTAACGAAGACGAACTTCTTGTCCTGGTGCAAGACGGAAATATTTCTTTGGAGGATATTCCATAAAGTCGTCTTGTTCAATATAGATTTCTCTTCCAAATGGAATTTCGCGTGTTCCAGCAGATTCATCTTCTGGGTTGTTCACTGCTGGCAAATATTCAACTTGTCCTTCTGGATAGTTTGTAATCACCACTTTTACAGGATGAAGCACTGCCATCATACGAGGAGCAACTTTGTTCAAATGCTCACGAAGGCAGAATTCCAATACTGAGTAATCAATTACATTGTCGCGTTTTGCCACACCAATTTTTTCGCAGAAGTTACGGATTGATTCTGGCGTATAACCACGGCGACGGAACCCGCAAATCGTCGGCATACGAGGATCGTCCCAACCACTCACATAGTTTTCCTTAACCAATTGAAGCAATTTGCGTTTACTCATCACCGTATAGTTGATGTTCAAACGAGCAAATTCATATTGGTGTGAAGGGAAAATTCCTAATTGTTGTATAAACCAATCATACAAAGGACGGTGAATATCGAACTCCAAAGTACAGATTGAGTGAGTAATATTTTCGATAGAATCACTTTCGCCGTGAGCAAAATCGTACATTGGATAAATATTCCATTTATCGCCTGTTCTATGGTGATGAGCGTGTAAAATACGATACATAATAGGGTCACGGAATTGCATATTTTGGTGAGCCATATCAATCTTTGCACGAAGAACTTTTGAGCCGTCTGGGAATTCGCCATTTTTCATTCTCTGAAACAAGTCAAGGTTTTCTTCCACACTTCTGTCTCTCCAAGGACTTGGTGTTCCAGGAGTTTGTACAGTACCACGATTCTTACGGATTTCCTCCAATGTTTGGTCATCAACATACGCCAATCCTTTCTTAATCAAAACACAAGCCCAATCATACAATTGATCAAAATAATCGGAAGCATAGTGTACACTTGCCCACTCAAAACCCAACCAACGTACATCTTCCATAATAGAATCTACATATTCTGTATCTTCTTTTACTGGGTTTGTATCATCGAAACGAAGATTTGTTTTTCCGCCGTATTTCTTTGCCAAACCAAAGTTCAAGCAAATAGATTTTGCGTGTCCTATATGTAAATAACCGTTTGGTTCAGGTGGGAAACGAGTCAAAATAGATTTGTGTTTTCCACTTGCTAAATCATTCTCAATGATTTCTTCCAAAAAGTTCAGAGACTTCTTTTCTCCTTCAAGATTTGTATTTTCTTCCATTATACAAGTATTTATAGCAACAAAAATAATAAATAAAAATAATGACGGGATAACAAAAGAGTAAAATTTGCTACAGTTAAAGTACTACTTTAATTTTTCACAAATAAACTTCTGAACTAATATTATTTGCCAGATTCTATTATAAAGACAATCATTTCTGCCGCTGTCAAATCTCCTCACTAACGAACGCACGTATTTATAGTTGAAGACACCAACATTTAATATCAACTGTTTATTTAGATAATCATCTATAAGATGATGTAAATCTTTATGTAACCACTCACATAATGGAATTGAAAATCCCCATTTCGGTCTATCGAAAAGATTTGATGGCACATAATCATACAAAACCTGTCTCAACAAATATTTCTGCGTGCCATTATGTAGTTTTAGATTCTCGTTTAAATTTAGAGCAAACTCAACTATATTATAATCTAACAAAGGTACGCGAACCTCAAGAGAATACTTCATTGAAGAACGATCCACTTTCGTAAGTAAATCCTCACGTAGATAATAATTCATATCAAACAAGGCCTGATTTTCTGAAGAAGACAGCCTCCGCTGTACATCAGCAATTTCATTAGGCAAACAAATTTCACTTTGAAATTTTGGAATCAAAATCTTTTTAATTTCCTTGCGTGAAAACAGGCACTGTTCCTGAGAAAAAATATGAGATGGCTTCATGCTCTCGGAAGGATATGCCAGCACGTTTCCAGCACGTTTTACACGAGATGTTCCCAAACGCGAAGCCAAATAAATCGGCATTCTTAGACGATTCAAAGAACTGTTTTCCAACCTTTTAGCCCAATTGTATGCACCATAACCCATAAACAATTCATCGCCACCATCTCCTGACAAAACCATTGTAGCTTTTGTTTTCGCCAACTTTGAGACTAACATAGTTGGTATAGCAGAGGAATCAGCAAAAGGCTCGTCAAAAGTGTCAAGTATTGTAGGAATCATTTCGGATGCTTCTTTTTGAGTTACAACCATTTCCGTATGGTTTGTACCTAAAAAATTAGCAATCTCACGGGCATATTTACTTTCATCATATTTGCTTTCCGCAAAAGCTATTGTAAATGTGTTGAGCTTCGACGAGAGATTTCTTTGAGCAACTGCAGTAACCAAAGACGAATCAATTCCACCACTTAGAAAAGTCCCATAAGGCACATCACTCTTTAGCCTATACCGTACCGACTGCTCCACTAAATCTCTTAGGATTTCCTTTGCTGAATACAAATCATCAAAAGTCTTATTTTCAACGTGTTCATACGTTGACCAATACGTTTTTATTTCCAAACCGTTTTCTGAAAGTTCAAGATACGAACCCGCAGGAACTTTATAGATATATTTATATATCGTATTTACTGTTCCTGTATATCCCAAATGTAAAAACTGATTTATCGAATTGTATTCAATTGATTTATTTTTATTTATATAATCAAACTGAAGCAAAGCTTTAATTTCTGATGCAAACGCAAAATTTACTCCGTCCCAATAATAATACAGCGGCTTAACCCCCATTCGGTCCCTAATCAAAAGCAACTCTTTCTCCAAAGAATCATAGAATGCAATGGCAAACATTCCATTAAAATACTCTAACGCGTCAACATTATCAGAAATCAAGGTTTTCAGTACAATCTCAGTATCGGAAGCAGTCTTTACTTGCAGCTGTTGTTCCCGTCGTATCTCATCATAATTATATACCTCACCATTAAACGCTATCACATACCGTCCATCTTCCGAAATCATAGGCTGATTAGCGTCGTCAGATAAATCTATGATTTTCAAGCGCCTATGAGCAAGACCAACACATTCATCTGAGTATATACCTTGATGTTGCGGACCCCTTAAAGCTATACTTTCGCCAGCAGACTTCAATTCACTCAATGTGAACGCATTAGAAGTCGAGTAATATCCAACTATACCGCACATAGATTATTGTACTCTCAAACTCATTCCAGGAGAGAGTTTCGTTGATGTAAGACCGTTCATGGTCTTAATATTTTCCACAGTTGTTCCGTAAGCCTGCGAAATTCCCCACAAGGTATCACCAGATTTCACCGTATGAAAAGAAGAATTTTCAGCTTTTGAACTGACGGCCGTCATATTTTTCTGCACATTTTTTTGCACAGAAACATTATTTTTAGCAACTTCCATTTGCTTTTGGGCAGAACTTCCCCCACCCGGTTTTGCAACATACACGACTAGTTTGTCTCCTATATGCAACATGTTGCTTGATTTATGATTCCACGACTTTATTGCATTTACAGACACTCCATATTTCGAAGCAATCTTCGAATACGTGTCTCCTTGCTTTACCGTGTAATAAATTTTCGTTTTACCTGCCGTCGACGTAGAATTACTTACATTAGTTGCAGTACTAGCAACGACCCTTTCCGGCTGTAGATTCAAAAACAAAGAATCTTTGTAGGCATAGATGGAATCTTGCTGACGAATAAACGGAGAAACTATTTCCACAGGCAAATACAAAGGACTTCCTTCCTCGCTATATGGAACCATATCCGCCTTATATTGCGGATTCACATCCTGGATTTCCTTCAACGGCACATTTAGATATTCTGAAATTTGCTTGAAATGCAATTTCTTTTGCACAATAACAGTATCTACCTGTGGCATATTTACTTTCCTTGGATACAAATTATGCAGCTCATGATGTTCGAAAACATAATATGCTGCAATAAATGCAGGAACATAACTCCTTGTTTCCTTTGGTAGATATGGATAAATATCCCAAAAATCCTTTTTACCTCCAGAACGAGCTATTGCTTTCTTGATATTTCCCGGTCCGCAATTATACGCAGCAATTGCCAATATCCAGTCATCGAAAATAGAATGAAGATTATTCAAATACTGAGCTGCTGCGTGAGTAGATTTTATAGGATCACAACGTTCATCCAAATATGAATTGATTTTTAGGCCATAAACTTTTCCTGTTGAAGGCATAAATTGCCATATTCCACGGGCACCAGCAGGAGATTTCGCTTTGGGATTCAAGGCAGATTCTATAATCGACAGATATTTTAATTCCTGAGGGACACCATATTGTTCAAAAATATCCTCAAAAATAGGGAAGTAACATTCTGATACTCCGAGCATTGTACTCACTGAGTTCCTGCGTTTGTTCGCATAAACATTGATATATGTCTGAACCTTTGCATTATACGTAAGACTCACAACAGAATTCATTTGCTCAATGCGTTTTTTATATTCCTTCTCGGAAAATTCAGGAACATATGTGCTGTCGTGATGTCGTTTTGATTTTTCTGAGAATTGCAACGCACCAGCCTTTTGCACATACCAAAGGTTCACCAAACTATCAAGCTGAGTATTATAATTTCGGATTAGAGATTCTTCTGTAGAGTCAGTTTTCTGGTATGCCACCAACGTATCCTGTGCACTTGCGAACATGCACAACATCATCATCGTTAACAGCAACACAAAAACTTTTCTCATTCCGCCTTTTTCTGAGTTAATTCATGGAAAACTTCTTCCAACGACTTGTCGCGTTTCACATTTTCTGCAGTGTCATTAGCAACAATTTTTCCATTATTAATAATTATCACTCTGTCACAAATTGCTTCAACTTCTTGCATAATATGAGTTGAGAGCATGACAGTCTTTGATTTCCCTTCAGCTTCAATAAGATTTCTAATCTCAACTAACTGATTGGGATCCAAGCCAGTAGTTGGTTCATCTAAAATCAATACTTCAGGATTATGAATTAATACTGAAGCAAGCCCTACTCTTTGTCGATACCCTTTCGAAAGCATGGAAATCTTCTTATGTTGTTCCTTCGAAAGCCCAACACGTTCAATGATTTCATCTACAGCACTTTGTAAATTATCATTTAAACCATACATTCGAGCAACAAACAACAAATATTCTCGCACAAACATTTCTTGATACAAAGGATTATGCTCCGGTAAATATCCTATCATTTTTTTCACTTCAATAGGATTAGAGCGCACATCTTTTCCATTCACCAGAACTTCTCCTTCAAACTCAGACAAAAAGCCAGTAATAATCTTCATCGTCGTTGACTTTCCTGCACCGTTAGGTCCAATAAAACCAACTATTTCCCCTGACGGGATTTCAAATGAAATTTCGTCAACCGCACGTTGTTCGCCGTAGTTTTTTATCAAATTATGTACTGATATCGACATATTATTTTCCCCAAGTATCAGGATGCTGACGCCATTCTTTCAAACTTTCCATTTGAGTTTGAGAAATATAACTTTTTTCTGTTGCAAGTTCTATCAACGCGGTGTAGTTCGTCAACGTATCAACTTTACAATTTGCTTTAGCAAATGCTTCAACAGAAACATTGAACTGATATGTGAAAATTGCAAGCATACCGAGCACATTTACATTTGCTGCGCGAAGAGCCTCAACAGCTTTCAAGCTACTTCCACCAGTAGAAATCAAATCTTCAATCACAACAACTTTTTGTCCTTCCTCATAATAACCTTCAATCTGATTTCCTAAGCCATGGTCTTTTGAAGCAGAACGGACATAAATAAAAGGAAGATTCAAAGCTTCCGCAACCAAAACTCCCACTGCAATTGCACCTGTAGCAACACCTGCAATCACCTCAACTTCTGGATACATTGCCTTTACCTTTTCCGCAAAAGCTTGTTTTAAAATTTCGCGAACATTTGGGTACGACAGCGTTTTTCTGTTATCACAGTAGATTGGAGATTTCCATCCACTTGCCCAAGTAAAAGGATTTTCTGGCTGTAATTTTATTGCTTTGATTTGCAATAAATTTTCTATAATTGTACTCTCAATATTAGTACTCATGGAATTAAAAATTTATTTTGAAAACAAATATGTACTTTTAACTGACTGCAAAGGTACACAAAAAAACGAGAACTATAAAATATGTCAAAACAAATCCGACATCACAGAAGCAATCTCGTCAATACAAAGTAATTCAAATGATTACATTGTCTTATACAACAACGATTTCGAAGATTTACTAAACCTATTCAAAAGTAACTTCAAATATATTGAGGCAGCCGGCGGATTTATAAAAAACGAATTGGAAGAATATCTTTTCATTTTCCGTCGTAACAAATGGGATCTTCCTAAAGGAAAAATTGAGATAGGCGAAACGCCAGAAATTGCCGCCATTAGAGAAGTGCAGGAAGAGACTGGTTTAGAGAAGGTTGCAAGAAAAGGTTTTCGATGTTCAACATGGCACACTTACGAACTTCATGGTGAACAAATCTTAAAACAAACTTACTGGTACGACATGGAAGCAACTAAAAACCAGGAAAGCAAGCCTCAAACGGAAGAAGATATCACCGAATTGAAATGGTTGCAAAAAACTGATTTTCAAAAAGTTTTATCAAACACATTCCCTTCAATTGTCAATGTAATTACAGCAGAAAAATAAACTATTTATTAAAAAAAAGCGTCTTTTGTTTTGATAAAAGAAAAATATGCTTACTTTTGCCTCACCAAATCGGAGTGGTAGCTCAGTCGGTAGAGCACAGGACTGAAAATCCTGGCGTCGGCGGTTCGATCCCGCCCCTCTCCACGAAAGAG
>JAKSUA010000043.1 GCA_024409235.1 Bacteroidales bacterium
GCTTCTGCTCCAATTCCACAATGTGGTCTTTTGATTTTTCAAGAGCCACTTGCAGGCTGTCAACCGACACGTCGTTCTTCCTGTCTTCAATCGATTTGTTTATTCGGCGCACCACATCCGACGGGTCAACGGTGATTTCTGCCTTCACATAATATATGGAACCATTCCACTGCTCGTCGATAATCCTGGTTTCAGCCACGCCCATGCTCAATTGCCGTATCTCGTTGGTATAAAAGTCCTTTGACACCTTTAGGCCGTCATCTTCGACATTGTAGTTGACATAGCTCTCAATGTAAACGCCCAGCTCTTCAACCAGCAAGCCCTTGACTGCCGAAAGAGCGCACGAACGTGCCGTCAGCTTGCTGTCCGATTCCGATGCTTGATAGGTGTATTCTCGTACAAAAAACTTTGGCTCTGCATTCGACATAATGCTAATTGCCAGCAATATTACAACAACTGACAGTTTGAGTGTTCTCATAAACATTTTATTTAAATCAAGCGAATATAAGACGTTTCACATTAATTAAAGGTTGCGTGACCGAAAAACTTATTCGCACACCGTTTCAGGTAGCGTATTTCGCCACGAAAGAAAGGAGAAGTTATTTTTATAAAACGAACTTTTTACAAAGGCCGTTTCTTCAACTAAAAACACTGTACTTTTTCGAAAAAGTTTTTGGCTGAGAATTATAAAAATCCATCATTGGGGGACAAAATTTGTTGGATTCGTCCTTCATTGAGGGATATTTAGGCAATATTTTGTAATTCTAGTAATAGGAATCGTCTTTATTCAATATGGATTGTTTATGTACCAACTTTTTTTATAGAACAAACTTTTTATCAACGAATTAATTCAAAATCATCCTTTCCACTTCCTCTTTTGCCTTTTTCAAATCTCCGTCACCTTCGACTTGCAATTGCTTTGCTTGTTGACGAATTTTGGTAATATGATCGACTATTTCTTGCTGTTTTGTTTTATCTATTATTGGAATCCAAAGTTTGCCTAAATCATCTGGATATACATGTGGTTGCCCTGCTCCCTGTTGTAAAAGGTATATTTGAGATTGTTGTGCTTTAAGAACCTCAAAAATGTATTTCGTTGTAAATCTGTCGTCTTTTGAATATATAACACTGCAATCCGAAGCAAAAATAGGATAATTATGATACCAAACGTAACCAGAATAAGCTCCTGAGGCACTTACGGTTATTACATCTCCGTCATAATTATAGATATTGTGATTATAAGGACTTGTTTGACCACCTGCAATTACAGGATAATGTCCATTTTTATCAACATTTTCACTTGTTATAGCTTCTCCTTTTTTTATTGTAGCGATTTGTTTTAATTGAATGTTTGAATATTTTGTACTTTTTGCGTGTTCGCCTAAAAATAAAACTCCTTTCGGATCCAACCTACCGCCACACACTTCGCTATAATTCACCGTAAAAATCCTATCATTCAACGATTGTGCGTTTGTATTTGGCAATGTTATTCCCAATTCACCAAGCAAATAATCGTCTATGCTTTGCAAAAGTGTCTCGGCTTGCTGGTGTTTTTCGAGTTTTGATTTTTGAGCCTTACCGATAATATCACAATATATTCTTTGTGATTCAATATTAGGTAGAGGAACATTAAAATATTTTAGAAAAGTTGTAGGAACCCTTTGTTGCCCTGCAGAACCTCCAAAATAATTCATTGCAGATTTCAATATTTTATCATCTCGCAATAAGAACAACAAATATTCTTGCAAAACGACATCATTACTTTTTGGTCTAATAACAAAAAACTCAGTTGAACCACACCCAAAACCATTCAGCAAATTGTTCGCAATTGCTGATTTTGCATTTTGCATACATGGTGTAATTTTAGCCCAAAGAATATCACCTTCTCTAAATTTTGTAAAGCCTTTAGTATCTTCGATGTCTTTGATTCCCTTATATGATACTATACCATTAGTGGAATCAATTGCATCCATTGGTATAAAAGAGACTTCTTTTACATCGCTAAAATTACAAGGTGGGTCTATCCATGCGATTTCCGATAACATTACATTAGGCAATGTTTTAGAAACATATTTAAATTGTGGCTTATATATAGAAGGATCCAATCTTCCTTGCAAATCAGAAAAGTTTACAAGAAAAATTTTATTTGGATCAATATTTTGAGGTACTTGGTATGGCATAATGCTATTTCTTTATTAAACCAAAGTTTTCTTTTAATATAGCTGTTAAATGCTCATAAATTAACTCACCTAAACTTACCGCTCTAGCATTATCATCATATTCGTAATAAGAATCGTTTTGATAATCAGATTTGGGTTTAACGCTTCCTTTTTTTCTAAACAATAACACTTCTTTATTCAACGCTCTTGCCCATCCTGTTTCGTACATTACATTTGGGTTATTATCTGTTGTGTCTGCTATGAATATTTTACAATTTTTTATCTTATTAATAATATCTTGTATAAGATCTTTTGTTGATCCTTTATTTTCCATAATAGGATATACGGAAATATTTAATTTGTATTCTTCGCGGATTTTATTTACCGAGTTTTCATATATTGTATTATAGTCTCTAACTATTGTAGCATCTCCATTCCAATAAGGCATCGCAACAAAAACTTTAATTTCCGACGAAACAATCTCATCAAATATTTTAATTATATTATCTGCAGATATTTCTTCAACTTTAAAAATCTGATTATTTAGTATCCAATTTTTAAACAGTTCAAACTTAGCACTTTCATCTTTTACATGGTAATATAGGAAAGCTGTTAGAATACCAATGCTTTCATTTGACTTTAATTTTGGTTCAGAGCCATACAATATGTTTACTGCTTGAAGAGAATTTAACACCTTTTCAACTACATTGTCAAGGCTCTCATCATTGTCTAACAAATACTTAAAGATTCCATTATAGCATGTTCTGTAGTTTTTTAATATGTGTTGAATATTTGAAAATATATCAGGTTTGGCCTGTTGAATTAATTCTCTGGTTTTTATTGGGTATTCTCCGCCAAATATGTCTTGTAATTCTTCGTTAGGAAAATTTTTCTCATCATTAATAAGTACTTTTAAATTTTCCTCAGATGTTAATGGAATAGTTTTGGTATTAATGTTATAGAAAAACACTTTTGTTGCTTTGTCGAAATCAATTGTGTCTGGCCCTAACAATAAACAGAATGGCGCCGTCATACTCGCCACTTTGGAATTTCCAGATTTTTCAGCGGCTAGCAATCTATGATTGCCATCAATCCTACTAAAGGGCTTAGGGTCTTTTGTCTCATCTATTTCTACGGTTACAAACTTTTCACTTTCGTTTGCAATTTTCTTCACCGAGAATGTGCCGTTTGTGGTTCTTGCATTTTTCCCTTCTTGGATTAATTGCAAAGGTGTTTCACTTGGTTTTATAGGGATTAATTTATACCCTAAAATTATTTCTGGAAAAAACAAGTATGATTGTTTCTCTAAAAAATCAGAAATATCACTTCGGTCAATCGGATTACGTTGATACGTATAATCTGCCTTAGAAACGCGTGCTAAATCTTTTATATTAGCAAATCCTCTTAAACAAAGTTGCCCATTCAATGAATTTCCTAATATTCCTTTTAGTATCATAAACCAATCTATTTTATCGTTTCAATAAATTTCTTTAACTCTGTTCCAATCAAATCCAATTCATTGACGGAAGTTTCTTTGCCTGTAGCATCGTAACCAATCTGGTCGGCTATTGCCATAAAGATTGGATAATCTTCAATTTCTTGCTTGCGGCGTTGTTCGTATTGCTCTTCCAATTGTTCTTTGAGTTCAGAAATCTGTTGGTTATATTGCTCTGTTATTTGCTTTTTCCACTCTGCAAAATCGGCTGTTTTTTCAATTTCCTTTTTGTTGGTCAAGTCTGTGCAATTGTCAAAGCCCGTATGATTCTTGATGATTTTCTTCTTTTCGTTTTCAAGATCTTCAACTGTTGCCTTGTAATTTGCTTCGGTTTTTATGCGTTCTTGCAAAGCCAATTTTGTGTGTTTTATCTTTTGGCTTTGTTCATTTGTCCATTTCTTCAGGAACAAAACAGAACTCTTAACGCCTGCCCCGTTTGCCTTAAAAGCATCTTGGGGCATACTTACAACCGCTACAATACGGAACTTGTCTTCAATGCCATTACGTACATATTGCAGACTGCTGTTCGTCAAAATTCCGTCTGGAATAACTATAGCGAGAAAGCCTCCTTCACATAGAAAATTATAATCTTGTTCTATAAAAAGCACTTCGGTACTTTGGCTATCACGTTCTTTTACAGCGCTGTTTTTTGTATCAAGCCAATCAACATCTTTATTGCCAAAGTCAAATTGATGCAAATATGCTTTTTCTGTCTGCTTAATCACACTGCCAAAAGGTGGATTGGTGATTATAACATCGAAAGTTCCAAATTGAAAACCATTGTTCCCCGTCCGTCCTCTCATAACATCATCACGCAAAAGTCCGTCACTTGAAATTACGTTTGTATGTCCATCGTCGTGAATAATCATATTCATTTTTGCGGTACGTGCAATCTGTTCGTTAATTTCTATGCCGAACAACTTTTGAGATGCGAAATCATGCCAATGTTTATAGTGTTCAATAGAACCTTCATCGTAGAAATCGCCAGCCTGCTGTCTAACCTTATCCAAAGCATAAAGCAAGAATCCTCCGCTACCGCAGGATGTATCAAGTACTTTCGAATCGTTTGTGATAGGTAAAACACTGACAATAAATTTCACGATATTGCGAGGTGTGAAATATTGTCCGAAATCGCCACGAAAATACGACCCCATAAATGTTTCAAAAGCCTTGCCTTTGCTATCAAGGTCGGTTTTTGAGAGATTAGCGCCTTGCAAATAACTGACTACTGTACGGATTCTTGTTGGTGTAAGGCGGATATTGTCTTTAAACACTTCCTTGTCACGCATACGACCTTCTTCATACAAAGCAAATATCCTCTTTGCCAGTTCAGTAGTTATTTTTTGTTCAATTTTATCTATGTCGTCTTGCGAAGCACCTTTAGGTTTCTCTATATCGAAAATTTGGAAATCGTATGGCTCGCCTTTTTTCCGTGGTTTGCGTTCGTCCCATATTTTACAGAAAATGAGTTTATCCAATTCATCAAATGCATCCGATGGATTTAACTCTCCACCAGCCCAAAGCGATTGATGTGCTTTTTTGAAACGATTGGTAAGTTCGCTTTCCGAGACTTGCTCCAACTCGAAAAATTGTTGCTTGATTTCATCATTTCCAACTTCTTCACCCTGTAAACGACCACCTTTTACAAATTTGTATTTAGGAACAATTTTACCAAACAGCGGAATGTTTGGTATCTGTATTCTTGTCTTGCGTTCTTTGTCTATCTGCAAATAAGAATCTTTGATGCCCGATGTTGTCCAAATGTATTTTACTGTTCCCGAAAGTGCGTATGCATAACTTGCAGCTTGTTCAATGGCTTGCAGAAATTCCGCTTCTGAAACATCTTGTTTTTTACATTCTACAATTATAAGTGGACACAAACACATATCATCATCAAACACAATCAGGTCTGCTTCCTTTGTGCTTGAACCCATTGTTACTTTCTCGAAAAGTTTTATTCTATTTAGTGGGTAGTTGTAAACAAGAACTAACTTCAAAAACGATTCGGCTTCAACTTGTTCTTCTGGATCGAGATAATTACGTGATTTATTTATATGTGGGTATGTGATTCGGGTTTGATCTTCGTTGAAAGAAATCAAGCCTTTTTCCACACCTTGATTTATCAAAGTTTTAATAAATTCCATTTTGCGCTATATTTTGTGGCGCCCACTTATCTGCATCGGGTTTCTACGGACATTCCATTAGGGCAAAAAAAGACGTGGACTCAACATTATCCACGTCCTGAGGCCCTCGAACTGCCCGTAATCACAGATAAGTCAAGCCCACGCCATACAGCGCAGGCATTCACTGACTTATTCGAGTGATTACTGTTTCTAAAGTTTTCGAGGTTTCAGGACAGTTACCGAATAATAAGCAAACGCTTGTTAGTTAATATGTTAATTTATAATTTCTTTTCTATTTTTTTGTAATAATTATCTATTTGATATTAGTTTCTTAAGTTCGTCTTTGCGTGGCAAAACTGTTTCGTATTTTGTTGCAAAAATCTGGTTATTATCTTGCGGAAGAGTATATTCCACCACAGCGTTGTCTTTGTCTGCACAAAGCAAAAGTCCTATAGTTGGGTTCTCGTCTTCCAATTTTATTTCTCTATCGTAATAGTTTACATACATCTGCATCTGACCAATATCTTGATGCTTCAACTTGCCTCGCTTCAAGTCTATCAGTACAAAACTTTTCAATAGTCGGTTATAAAACACCAAATCGATGTAGAAGTGTTCTTCTGCAAACGTCAGCCTCACCTGTCTGCCCACAAAGGTAAACCCTTTGCCCAATTCGAGCAAGAATGCCTGAAGATTATCAATCAATTTTTGCTCAAGTTTCTTTTCCGTATATTGCGGAAATTCAGGAAGCCCTGTGAATTCCAATATATATGGATCCTTTAGCAGGTCTTGTGGTTTTTCTACAATTTGTCCTTTCTGAGACAATTCCAATATCTGTTCCTTATTCCTACTTAACGCAAGCCTTTCATACAGCGAAGAGTCAAATTGACGCTCCAATTCTCGCAGACTCCAATTGTTATTTGTTGCTTCTATTTCGTAAAAACGACGTTCTTCCAAATTTTCAATACGCATTAGTTTAAGGTAATGCGACCAACTGAGAGTAAATTGTGGAGTACTATGTTCTTCAGAAGAAATACGAGACAGTGTCTCGTATTTTGAATATGAAAGAAAGAAGTTCCTCATATTCTGTAAGTTGTCCACAGAAAACCCTTTTCCAAGTTTATCAGTCAGTCTTTTGGATACTTTCTGCAATGTTTTTTTTCCGTATTCCGCCCTTTCATCTCCGCCTTGTTCGTCTTCCACTATCATCCTGCCTATCTCGTAATAAGTATATACCATAGCGGTATTTACAAACGAAACGACTTTGGTACGTGCCTCCGTAATCAGCGCTTCAATGCGCGATGCAAGCACATCCGCACGGCCATTTTCGTCTTGAACAATATCTGTCTTTGCCTCTTTCATAATTTGCAACATATAGCAAACACTATGATTTATAATATGTCAGTTGAAATTTCCCTTCTAGTTTATTCTTTCTCGTTTAACTATTTAATACAAAGATAACTACATAGATTAGCATTCAAGCAATTGGGTTCAACATAGAAATCACTACTTCAGCCACTTGTCGAGCCAACTGAAGAACGTACGTTGCCACAATATTCCGTTTTGTGGCTGAAGCACCCAGTGGTTTTCATCAGGGAAAATAAGCAATTCGGCAGGTACGCCACGCAATTTGGCCGCGGCAAATGCCGACATTCCTTGCGATGCCAATATGCGATAGTCCTTCTCGCCGTGAATGCAAAGAATTGGCGTATCCCATTTATCAACAAACTTATGAGGCGATGTTGCATACGAGCGTTGAGCCACTTCATTGTCCTTGTCCCAGAAAGGCCCGCCAATGTCGTGATTCTCGAACCACATCTCCTCTGTCTCAAGATATTGCTGTTCAAAGTTGAACATTCCGTCGTGGGCAATGAATGCCTTGAAACGCTTCTCGTGATGTCCCGCAATCCAATACACCGAATAACCGCCGAAACTTGCGCCTACGCAGCCAAGGTGGTCTGTATCAACCCAAGGTTCCTTGCTGTAGGTGTCAATTGCAGTAAAATAGTCCTTCATGCAAAGTCCGCCGTAATCGCCGCTTATCTCCTCAAGCCATTCCATTCCGTAGCCATACAAGCCACGGCGGTTTGGCGCAACTATTATGTAATCGTTGGCTGCCATAATCTGGAAATTCCAACGATAACTCCAGAACTGGCTCACTGGACTTTGCGGACCGCCTTCGCAGTATAGCAATGTCGGATATTTCTTGCTGGCATCGAATTTTGGAGGATAAATCACCCAAACCTGCATTTGCTTGCCGTCGCAAGTCTCCATCCAACGCTCCTCCACCTTGCCGAAATCCATTTG
>JAKSUA010000044.1 GCA_024409235.1 Bacteroidales bacterium
GATTGTTTGCTATTTTTGTAATAAAAATCTGTAACGCTTATTTAGGACGCCACAGTCACCTGATTCTTATTTTATATTCTTCAATTTTTTTTTTGATTTTTTTCTTAGTTTTTGTCGTTTTGTCATATTAGTTTATTTGAAAGTTTAATATTTCTTTCCAATTATTCTTAAAAGTTTCGTCTACACATAGTAAATCTTCTACGTGTTTTGCGGCATAAATAACTGTTGAATGGTCTTTGTTGATGAATTTGCCTATTTCGTTTGTTGTTAGCTTTGTTTTATTTCTTAAAACATAACACAACACTTGCCTTCCTTCAACCAGAAGCCTGTCTCTTTTGATTTTTGTGATTTTGTCTTGGATTTTTTCTTCAATTTTTTCGACTAATGATTTTGCGAACTGTGTGTCGTAGTCAGGCAGTTTATCTATTCCAGGTACTATCCAATAATTTATTTGTTCCATTTTTTTTGTTTTTAATATTGGTAAAACGCTCCGAGATTTATTGCTTTGCCTATGTTTGTTATATCTTCGTCTTTTAGTTCTTCTTCTGTTAATGAACATTCTGTTCCATCAATTTCGTTGAATATCCAGAATATGTTTTTCTCTTTATCGTAACTTATTGTTTTGCTTGAACGTAAGCCATAATTGAGCAAAATGAAAAATTCTTTGTATTCATTGTTTTCGCCTAAGCATTTTTTCAATTCTTCGATTGAATTTATTTTTTTGAATTTATTCATGGTTAGTTTTTTTTGTTAGTTATATAATCGTAGAGTATTTTTCTGTTTCCTTCGCTTAGTTCGTCCCAGAACTTTGCCATTGCGCCATATTCGTTGTAGATTTCTGTGAGTTTTGTCCATTTTTGGTAGAAATGTTCTCCCATTATTGGACCGAAGATTTCTTGGGAAATTTTCTTGTTCCACTTTCTATACATGAAAGTGAAATAATTAGTAATCTGTTCCATAGTTGTATATTTTAATTAAAAAACTATGCTCCTGATACTGCTACAAAAGCAAAGGCATTTTTAGCTTTTACATAGGAATTTATGCCGTTAGGCAAGGAAGCGAAGCGACTTGACTATTGCTTTTGTGTAGCAGTACTTTTGCTGGCGTTTTTTAATTATACAACTATCCTTTATGTCTTCTACGTTTATTTTTTTGCTGACGTATGTATTCCTGGTATTCTTCTTCAGTCATTTCTTCAATGTTGTTCATTTTGTCATGATGAACATTCAAGTTTCCATTTCCTGTCCCTATCTTACTGAATGCGTCAGCCAATGCGCCAAGCATTATTATTGAAGTATCAAAGTGTGAGTATTCAGGTTCTGTTCTATTTGGAACATCGAAGTATTCTTTGTATTTGTTTTCTCCATTCTCTTTGCTACCTGGATTTTCATTGAATTTTTGGAAATTCTCATCAATCCATCTATAGAAGTTTTCTGTTTCTGGAGGTGTTTGGTTCTTGCCGTTCTTTGGGTCAGCTAAGTCATTAGCATTTATTTCAGATAGTTTTCTTGTGTTGACTGTTGCTTTTTGGTTTAACCAGTTTATGTCCGTTTTTGCCAAGAACTTTGACAGTTCCTTGTCTTCAATTATAATGCTTTTATTTTGGAATATCATTTCAACTTCGCCGTTGCTGTTATTCGCGAATGTTATTCCTCTATACAATAGCATACCAACAAGTTCTTCTTTCGTTTCACACAACTCAGATAGTCGTTCGTAGTTGTTAAATATGTAGTTTTGGCAAGCAGTTGACCTTAGCAGGTCTGTATTTTTCACTGCATTATGTATTAATGCAGATGCAAAGTTCTCAGCTGGGCTGAAAGCCAGGCATTCAGGCACTAGGTCTGGATTTTTCTTTTCCATTGACATTATCACATCCTTTATTGCCTTTTTAATTTCATTTGGCAGTGCGTATAGTTTCTTTTCTGGAATTGAAAAACCGTGTAAGTCGAATTTAAGTGCAATGTTATCTTTGTCATTTATTATTAGGTTGTTTTCGATTTTGTAGCCAAACGCATATGCTATCAAGCAAGCTCCTATATCATTTGATAGTGCCATATAGGAACGCACCATTTCTGCTCGTTTCTTGACTCTTTGTTGTTCTTGTTTTTGTATTTCTTCAACATCTTTAACTTTTTGGTAGCAGAATTGTTCTACTAAAGGTTTTAGGTGTTCTATAAGCTCATTTTTGCCGCATTTTTTTATTTCATTCATCATTAGTTCTGATATTGTGTTTGACAGAATAAATGATGATTCGTTATAAGATTTGCTATCTCTTTGAAGTTTGTTGTAAAGCCTTTGTATATATATGTTCTCCTCTCCTGTTTTATAACTAATTGAATCGTTGAGTTTATCCTTGATCGAGTTCCAAGAACATCCTATGTCAGAACCTTTGATAAAAACCTTGTTTTTGGTATCGAAGAAGTTGATACCATATATTCCTCCAGAGTTAGATACATAATCTGGCTGGAGATTGTTTTTCGCTAAGAATTTTTCAAAGGAAGCCATGCTAATGGCAGAATATTCGTTTAGCCATCTAAATTTAGGTTTTAATGTTGCCTTGCTTTCTTTTTTCTTTGTTTTGCTTTTGTCAAATATTGTTTCTAGTCGTTTTGCTGTTGGTTTGAAATGAATATTAGATGCGTTTATATCTGGTGAGATTTGGTTGCCTGATTCATCTTTGATATAATACATCACACCGTCATATTCATTGGTTCTTACTCCTACTCCGTAGTCAGATAGCATTTTTGAAAATTCTTCCATATTTTCAGGCAAACTATCAGATAGGACTGTTCCTATTGCATTAGCCACATGGCCTTTTATATTTTTTTTGTCTATAGCGTCTTTTTCTATTTTGTAGATTTTTATTTCTGATTTTCTTTTTTCTGTATGATTTACCTGTTGCAGACCATATTTTTTTTCTAGTTCAGCACAGATATTCATTGCTTTTCTGTTTTCTTGAAAATCTTTTATTCGTTTTCCTTTCCAGTTGATTCTTGATGAAACTATATGTACGTGAGTGTTGTCCGTATCAAAATGTTGAAATACACCATAAGGTTGTTCTTCATATCCCATTTTTTTCATGAAGTCATTAGCAATCTCTATTAGTGTGTTTTTGTCAGGACTTTCATCAGGTGGAAAAGAAAGAGAAACGTGAAATGTGTTTTTTTGGCTATCTTCGTTAAGTGAAGCCATATACTCTAATGTTTCAATCAAAGTACTATTGTCTTCGTAGTTTTTCCAAATTTCTTCTGCTTTCCCTTCTTTGACTTTTTTTTCGTTGTATTGTACTAATCCAAAATAGGATTTGCCTGATGAAATTTTTGCTATCATACAGAATTTTTTTTAGTCCATGAATGCTTCTGGTCCGAATATGAAGTAAAGCAAATAGCCAAATATTGTTGCAAAAACAATTGTGATATAAAATGTTTTTGCTGATTTTTTTTCTTCATCACTTATTTCATCATAGTCTGGAAACAGTTTGTTTTTAATCCAATTTTTAAAGTTGGTTTTCATATGTTTTAATTTTGGTTAGTTAACTTTTCGTACAACTTGAATAGTTCGGCCACAACTTCGCTTTCACTCATTGTTGGCTTGAATCCGTATGCTTCCATTACAGCCTTGTCATTGTCCTGATGTGCCTTGCGAAGTTCTACAGGCATCAGTGTTTCATCGTACAAGTCGGCTAACGAGCTTTCTGGGTACAGTGTCCTGGCATCGAGTATTGCCTGTGCTGTCTTTTCGATTTTTGCCTTCTGTCCTTCTGTTGGCTCAGGCCACGGAAAGTTGTTGTACACAATGTCTTTTGAATAGCGGTAGTCAGATTTTAATCTTCCGCAAACCGTTCTCATCCACGCCATGTGTACTGAACTTGTCAATATTCCAAAATGGTAGAGAGTCGCGTTTGGAATTATTTGGACAGCATCATTTACAAGATTATCTGGTGACATAAATCCAATAGGGACGAATCTTCTTCGTTCTGACGATACTCTTGGTACAATTAAATAATTTGTATCGGGAATTATTGTCATTGAAAAACGATGAGGATATTCTGCTGATTTTAATGTCTGCGCTCTTTTACTTGCTAACCTGAATTCTTTAACTAATTGAACACGTTTTAGGCATTCAGGCATAGAACGTAACTCATTTGGTGTGCAATCGCCTAAATATAAGCACCATCGGACACGATTATTTATAAATTCATCTGAACCATACCAACGATGAAAGTATTGGCTTGCCAAAGGCTCTTTTTTTATAAATTCTCTTTTCTGTTCTTCGTCAAATATATATTGCCCATTATCGATTGCTTGACTTCCAACTCCCATCATAGGCACATCGCACAAAGGTTTGTTTATGCTCTCAATCCATGCGACTGGTGCGTCTACTAAGTAGGGATTGATGTTCTTGACAGTCGCTAATGTTCCTGATTCATTGAAGATGCTTTTTTGCATGCCGTTTTCGAGACAAGAAAAGCCGACAATTACGCAATGCACGTGTGCCTTTATGCTTGCTTCGCTGTCCCATCTGAATGTTCTGTGTGCAAAGTTTATTTGTGTGCCGTAGTCTTCAAACAAGGGTTTCCAAAGATTTGCTACTTGTTCGCCTTGTGTTATTGAATTTGTTGATACTAGAGCTGTTTGTATTGCATTGCCTTGCATCATCTGAACTGCCTTGTAGTACCAGGCACCCACGTAATCGATGTTTCCTATATTCTTCCATTTTGGGCCGAATATATCCAGCATATCCTTTTTTTGACGCTCATCCATCAGCCTTGCTCCTACAAACGGCGGATTTCCCATTATGTAGTTCAGCTTGTCTTTTGGCACTACGGATTCCCAGTCAGTCTGCAATGCATTGCCTTCGACTATGCCAGCATTTGTTTTCAGCGGAAAGAAGTCTATTTCTCGATGCAGTATTTCTTCGGTTTCCTGAAGCATCTGCGACTCGGCAATCCATAATGCTGTTTTTGCCACTGTCACTGCGAAATCGTTTATCTCAATGCCGTAGAATTGCCCTATGTTGACTTTAATGATGTTGTCGAATCCTAGATATCCCATCCCCTGGCCTTTTTCTTTCAATACTTCGTTTTCAAGCCTTCTGAGCGATAGATATGTTTCTGTAAGGAAGTTTCCAGAACCGCAAGCTGGATCCAGAAATGTCAGGCTGGCTATCTTGTCCTGGTATGCATTCAAAGCTGATTTCCGTTTGTTTTCAACCTTGATGTCTTTTATGTTGTCTAATTCCTGCTTTAAGTCGTCCAGGAACTGCGGGTCGATAACTTTGTGTATGTTCTCGATGCTAGTGTAATGCATGCCGCCAGAACGCCTTGTAATTGGGTTTAATGTACTTTCAAAGACTGCTCCGAATATTACAGGCGATATATCGGACCAGTCGAATTCCATACTGGCCTTTTGCAATATGATGTACCTGATTTGCTCAGTGATGTTCGGTATTTCAATGTTTTCGTCTGCAAACAGGCCGCCGTTGACGTACGGAAAAGATGCAAGCGTGGCATCCATATACGGATCACGTTTATCATCTTTCGTGTCCAAAACTTTGAACAAGCTGATTAGCCCTTGTCTGATGTTCTTCTCATCGAACTGCATCAGGTAGTCGTGGAAACTGTCTTTTTTGCCGAACAAGCCTGCGTCTTCCGCATATAGGCAGAACACTAGGCGGACGCAAAGAATGTTCAGCGATTTAAGTGAATGTTCGTTCTCGGGGTTGATGTACTGCTTGTACAGTGCATCGTAGATTCGGCCGACCAGTTCGCCAGCATCCTTGCTGACCTGCATTTCATTCCGTATCTGTTCCACTTTCGGATCGGCAAGCATGCTCAGTTTGATGTAGTCTGTTGCCAGGTTATGTAATTCTACTATAACAGAGTTTTCTTCTGGTTTTTCTTTGTCAAGGTCGTAGATTCGGAACTGTTTGAAGTTGCTTGTGATTATCCAGCGTGGTTTTTCTGAAGCCTTCATTTCATTCGCGTATCGTTTTGCTTGTTCATATGCGTTAAGCATTGTACCGTCACTTTGCTGATGTTTGGCGAGCAAGTCAACATCTATGCTTTTCTGCTCAATCAACGTTTTGGTTTCTTTGATGTATGCGTCTATGAATGATTTGTGTCCTAAATCTACTCTTTTTTCAAACTCTATATATTGGTCTGGATTCTTTATACCGTAAACATTTCTTAATAATGTAAGCCAAAAAGTATTGGAATCGCTCTTTTCGTCTCCCCTATTTAGCCAGTTCTTTGCGAACTCTCTTGCTGCATTTTTTTGCTCATTTATCTCCATCTTCTAAGGTTTTAGTTTCTTCTTTGGTGTTATTTTTTATTGTTTTTATATCTTCTAAAATGGTCTTGATTTTTTCAAGTGCTTCAATTTGTTGTCTGCTTAATTCTGGATTTAGTTCTTTTTTTATATTAAAATAATGTGCGATTTGGTTAATATTTACTCCTATTTTATGTAGTTCATAAGTAATATTTTCTGTTTGTTTATCTACATATTGTACTTTTATTTCTTTTTCAAACAATATTGAACTTATTAATTTACTTAAGTCTTTTTTATTTGTTTTGTCTTGTAGTTTTTTGAGTTTTTGATACTCATTTTCGCTGAACAGTATAGTATATCTGCGTGTTTTTTTTTGCTCTTTTATTGGTCTTCCGCCTTGTCTTTTTGCGTATTTTTTGAATAATCTAAATACTTTATCTAACAGTTCCTTGTTCCAAAGTATCGGATAATTAGACCGCCAGTTCAGTCCTTGGTAATATTCGATTGTGCCTTTTACCTTTGTGAGCATCCATAAATCATCTACAAACGTTGGTGGAACTCTGTATTCTTCTGTTACCGACTTTATTCTGAACCCGTATTGGTCGGTTATTATGTCGGCCTTGCTGATTTTGGATATATGCTTTATTTCTTTTTCCATTCTTCTTTGCTTTTTTCTGTGTTGGCGATATGCCAACACACACTATAAAAACCGACGGTACGGAGGCTTTTTATTCCTTGCCTTTAAGTCCGACCGAAGAGAGGATTTAAAGGTATTTTTTTTCTGTGTAACTGAAAAAAAACAAGGTGATTTTTTTTGTAAAAAAATCAGTTTTGATGATAATCAAAACCCTCCTTGCTATCTATTAGATTACTTTAAGAAAGAAATCCTGTTTTGTCCTGGTTTTAGATGGTTGGTTTCTTTTTTTTTGTGGCGTTTTTGGATTGTTTTTGTTAGTTGTTCTGATGGGTTATTTCTGTGCTTTTGTTTGTTGTTTTTTTTCTTAAGACTGATTATGGGTTAAAAGGGAGATCGAAGCTTGTCCATCTGTTTCGCTTTTGGATTTTGTTTGAAGTTTGTCATGTAATTTACATATGCGATCACTCATGTAGTTGTTTAGAGTATTTATAGAAAGTCATCTTTCTAATTTATGGTTGAAAGATTTTGTTCCTTGCAAAGAAAATCTTGAAATTATAAAGTACTACTACTGTAATATTGTTTAAGTTTTTATTGACTTTTACAGTTTTGTACACATTTTATAATTTGTAATCTATTAATTAACAATGTGTTGCATTGTTAATTTGTTAAATTGTTACTTTGCTAATTTGTATCATTGTTGATTTGTTA
>JAKSUA010000045.1 GCA_024409235.1 Bacteroidales bacterium
ATTTGGGCCCTTCAATAAGCAAAGCTCCTGCTGTCGATAATAAATCTAATGCTAACCCATCACAACAGCGAGATAAATAGTTTTTTAAATCCATTTTTATCTGTTTGCGCAAATATATTAATAATTAGATTACTACGAACATTATTTATGGAGTTGGACCGATTTTACTTTAGTAGTTGGACTGATTTTACTTTAGTAGTTGGACTGATTTTATTCGGTTATTTGGAGATTTTATTTTCAGTTATTTGTAGATTCATGTATTTAACCACGAATTTCACTAATTGACACTAATTTTCATTAACTCTTTCGTGGAAATTCGTGTAATTAGTGGTTAAAGTTATCTTTCAAACCGTTTCTTTGAATTTAAGAAAAACTTTTATTGCCCAAGATTATTCTGTCGAAACAATTCTATGTGCCCTATCATTACCACTATAGCAGCAATGGCACGAAAAGTATCAAGATTGCGGATACGTTGTTTCATATTTTACGCATCAAGAAATGATGTTAATCGCTCTTGTGAAAGAACATTTAGCAGTTTTGCATAAGCAATACATTCTCTCCCAATAGATTCTCTATCTTTCAAAACTTCTTCTATTTTTTTATATATGTGCCAAGAATCATCAAATCCTTCTACTACTAATTTTCGCTTCAAATCTTCGTCGTAATCAAAGAAGGAACTGGTATATGCAGATATGCATGGTACACCCATAGAAATGCTTTCAGATAATACTTGCCCCCAACTTTCGCTAAAAGTGATATGTAGATTTATTGTCATTTTGGATAACAAATCCACAAATTCGTCGTGTGACATCAAATCATAGTATTTGATTCTATCTTGCGGTAAATATGACAATTCATTTGCCCTAAACGTGTGCAATATTGAATTCTCTTTCATTATTGTAGCAACTGCTTGATTGTGTATGTTTTTTCTGAAAGAGGTGTTGACAAGCACACCTATATTTAAATTGTCATCGCAATTTCTTACAGACTCTACAATACAACGATTAGGCAATATTATTTCAAACGTCGGAACAGAATACAACTTAGATAAACTAAGAGCTAAACCTTTCTTTACGCATCCTATAGCGGAAATTCTATTCTTGCCAACATAAGTCAACATTGAATTAAATGCGTCTATCTGTTTTTTATTTCCAGACAGTTCGGAAAGAAACCCGTGATAAACTACTTTTATTTTTGTTTGAATATTTATTCTGTCAATAATCTTACCGAAATAGGGTAAAAAACCATTAAATACAATTTGCTTGAAATTCAATTCGTTCAACAAATTGGACAATTTTTGCAACTGTTCATCGGTCAGCAATTGATTAGAAAAATTTTGTGGTATTTGAAATGTGCAATCAGGAAACAACGATAAGGAAGCAACTTGAACGCCCAACCAAGAATATCCTGTTGGTTTCGGACAGATTGACAATACATCACTTTTTAATCGAATGTTTTGAAGATGTTCTACAATGTCAGTTGGTAATTGCTTCTCTTTACTAAAAAAAAACATATCATAATAACTTTTTTATGTATTCAGCCTCATTCTTTAATTCTTCATTTCTGATTTCGCCATATTTGCGTTTTTCTAAAAACACTTCCAACCCAACCTCTAATTTAAATAATGTTACGTAAAGGGTCTTAATTAAATTACCATATATTTTCTTCAGATATGTTATTTCACTTGTTTTGAATATGTTAAATGTTTTTTGCGACATTGAAGTTGACGCTCCACCTAAATGAATGATTTTAGGAGTATTGATCCATTTGCACTTAAGTCCTGCTTTTCTAACGCTGTACCCTAAAAACATATCTTCAAAATACATAAAGAAATCTTCGTCCCATTGCAACGAATAATTTTCTATATCTGATTTCCTCATAAAAACATTCGCTCCTACTAGCCAATGTAAATAACAAGACGGGTTATTAATTATGTTTTGAATTTTTAAAAGTTCTCTTTTTGAAGTTCGTTGCGTATGAAATAGTTTTATAAGAACAGGATTCCGACGAAGAAGGTTTTTGAACGAATAAGTAGTAGTAGTAGTATCACAGCCAACTTGCGGAGTTAAATCTTTATTTAATAACATACAAGATAATGCACCGATTGTTTTGTCGTTTTGCATTTCTTGCATGAGTTTTTCAAAAACTGGCTCTATGAAAATAGTATCGGAATTCAAATAAAGTACATATTCTCCTTCTGCAATTCTCACACCAGCATTATTGGCTTTCGCAAATCCACTATTGTATCCCATTTGAATCCATTTCAACTTTGGATAAATTGCACGTAATTGTTGTTCTGTATCATCTTGTGAATCATTATCAACTACAATAATCTCAAACTCTATAGTTTTTTCAAATTGTAAAATTGATTTCACACATTGAATTATCAATGGTGGATTTTTGTAGTTAACAATTACAACCGAAACCTGTATGTTATTTGTATTTTTCAATAAATCCATCAACATCATAGAAATAGTGTTCAACTTCGGTTAACTTATTTTCGGAGAAATTCCACCATTGAATTTTTTGTAATTTTTCAATTTGTGATTCTGTAAAACGATATTTAATAATCTTTGCTGGGACACCAGCAACTATCGCATAATTAGGAATGTCTTTTGTTATAACTGCACCAGCGCCAATAATAACACCATTACCAATTTTTATACCATTAAGTACAAATACATTGGCGCCTATAAAAACATCATTCCCTATTTGTACTTTGGAACGTTCTTCAAATTTTGTCTGTTTGCATAGTGTGGTCCCATTACTTCTATTCTCTGCAGAATAAAACATTGGAGCAGTTGAAAGTCCATTTGTGGGATGACTGCCTATTCCACAAACAAAGTTTGGGCCGATTGAGCAAAATTTACCAATCTCTGTCCCATAAATATTGGCATTTTGCCCTATGTAAGTATAATTTTCAATAGCGACATTTCTCAATTGCGAAGGTTGTGCAATTCTGATATTTTTTCCGTGCTTTTTAACAGATTCTTGAATTGGCAATATTCCCTTTATACTTTCCGAACAGTTATTGAATAACTGTAGGTTGGGAATCAACCGACACATTATCTTGTCTATAATCAGTCGAAGTGTTTTCATAAATGTTTTATCATTTTTTTGTATGCTTCAACCATTCCGCTTGGCAAATCACATTCTTTTACGGGAATGGAAGCCTCCCAAAAATCAGGATTGGTTGGATGAAAATTTTTCATTTCGGAAGTCCAATTTAACCAAACATCATTATACCAATCTCCTATTATAGGTTCCGTTTCACGATGGGCCTCAATTTTAGACCTCATTTTTTCATTATCAAATCGAACATAACCAGGATGTTCATAAAAAATATCATAAACATCGTTAATTTTAGCATTTACATTTCTTGCGTTTCGATATTGCACCCACTCCAATATAGGAAATAACGCTAAGGCTGTTGGATATTTTATTGGATCAATTTTATAATAAATAGACTTAAAATAAGTATTATAATTAATACGTATGGCAGATTTATACGTTTTTATTTTTCTTGCCAGATTTAATAGTTTTTGTAATTGGTCTTCTCTATAAATTTCATCGCCATCTATATACAAACAATGTGTTGCTTCTGGAATATTTTGTTTTATATAATCCAATCCTGCCTGCACATGCCCCAACTGTGTGTTCCAAGAACCTTTATATGCAATTATTTTTTCAGGATATTTTGCTTGTAATTTTGCTATGATTGGCTCTAGATTGTCTCCTTTTATTGTTGGATTTTTGGGGTCATCACCCCACGCCACATCGGATATTACAAACAAAATCTTATACATATATTTTGAAATGGAGTCGACAGAAGCCTCCAGCCATTCATCACCAAAGAATAGTTTGTATTGAGCTACAAACTTTCGGGGTTTGAAGAAAAATCGTAATGATGAAAATTTACATTTTAACGACATAAAAAACACTTTCAATTATTTCTTTTTGAATATGCTGAATTTTATAACATTTGCATTTGTGGTTAACTCCGATATTTAAAGTTCATTGCAGTATGCTCTAATAACGCCATGTCTAAAAAAAGGAGGTTTTATGGTTCCGTCTAAAACAAACAACATATAACCATCGGAAAATTCAGTTGTGTAGCCATACGATTCAAACATGCTTTTCAGTTCTGCTTCATCATTGTTTTTATGGTAAGTACAGCATACTAGTTTGGTTTTGTCTCGTGCACATAAAAAATCCTTGCTAGCCGCAATTACTGAAGTTTCATATCCTTCAATGTCCATTTTTATGAATAATGAATTATCTTTTTCATTTTTCAACAAGGTTGCTAGAGTTATTGATGTGTTGCTGTCGCATTCTGCCACCAGTTTGTTTACAATAACAACTTTGTCTTTGTATGGCGCAAAAGTGGCAGAAAGCGCATCTATCCATTTTAAGTCGGATTCAATTAAATATACTTTTTTAACTTTTTCAATAGCATCAAGGGCGACTAAACCTTCGGCGCAACCCACATCCACCAAAACGTCGCCATCTTCAATCTTAAAAGTCTCTGATTGGTATTGGTGGGGTGATTTTGTTCGATAGCTTCCGCCGAGAATATTCTCGTTTTCTATAAAGTTTCTATAGGTAAGTTCTGCTTGTTCTATTGAAAAGCAAGAAGGAAAATATAGTTTTTTGTTGTTGTGTAATACCCAAGGCATTGTTAGTCCGTTGTCAAACCCAGTTTCGACATAGGGTAGTGTCTTTGTCTTTCTGTAAGGGAAAATGCTGAGCCCGTTTTTTGCAATAAAATCAAGTTCTTCTTTATATTGTTCGGATTCTTTACTGTGAACATCATAATACATCATTATCTCAAAGAGTTGTTCATGTCTCTCAAAGAGTTGCTCTTTGGTCTTGAATTCTTTTAGTTCTTCTTGTGTTTTTATAAGTTGGTATTCTAATTCGGCCAGTTCTTTGTAAATATCACATCTAAACAGACAGCAAATGTTCTTTAAGAACCAAAAAAGTCGTGAATTGCGGAATTTACTTTTCATATTCATATGATTTCTGTCTTGTGAGGAAACATCGTGTGTCCCCAACCAGGATTCCATTGAGAGCAAGAACTAGAATTGGGGTCATTCTTGTCAAGTGTATCTATATCGAATGCAAAAGCAGAAAAAATCACATCAAAGTCTTGTTGCCCGTTTTTGTAGTTGCCAGTACCTATCGAGAAGGATATAGAGTATTGTCCGGCAGCAAGGTTGTGGTCAAAAACAGTAAAGCGAACTTTCTCTTTCTTGTTGGCTTTTAGTTTGAAGAATTCATCATTAGACACACTGCCAACAGGATAGCCATCAATCCCGGCAATTGTTGCGTTTATTCTGCAGTTTTCAATGTCTTTGAATGATTGTACTTCAAATACAAAAGAAATTGGCTCTTTTGTCGAGAATTGGCATTTGTTGGCTTCTATTGCTGCTGTCAGGAAACAAGCGTCTTTCGCGGGGTGTGGTGTCTCTCTAATAAGTTTAAATGTCTCGGTGGCTTCTGTCCTTGAATTAAGGTAAAAGTTTATGGCATCATCGGCTGTGCCATTCATTGCAATCTGCCCATTCTTCAAAACATACCCTGTTTTGCAAAGGTTCCTTACCGCACCCATATTATGGCTGACAAACAGCACCGTCCTGCCTTCGCCACGGCTCACGTCCTGCATCTTGCCAATAGCCTTCTTTTGGAATTCGGCATCGCCAACGGCAAGCACCTCGTCAACAACGAGAATCTCGGGCTCGAGGTGCGCGGCTATTGAGAACCCAAGACGCACGGTCATACCGCTCGAGTAACGTTTCACGGGAGTGTCAAGGTAGCGCTCAATGCCTGCAAAGTCAACAATCTCATCGAGTTTGCGGGTTATCTCGGCACGAGTCATGCCCATTATGGCGCCGTTCATGTATATGTTCTCGCGCCCTGTCATTTCGGCGTGGAATCCAGTCCCCACTTCAAGAAGCGAAGCTATGCGCCCGCGGTATTTAATAGTGCCAGTGGTAGGCTTGGTAACTCGCGAAAGGATTTTCAGCAGAGTTGATTTCCCGGCGCCGTTTTTGCCTATGATGCCTACCACGTCGCCTTGCTCTATCTCCATGTTGATGTCGCGCAGGGCCCATACGTAGTCGGAGTTGCCTTTTGTCGCACGGTCGTTAGTCTCGCCAATTTTCAGGTATGGGTCGTCTTTGCGTAGCACGTTCATGGTCCACCAGCGGTTGAGGTCGTGGCTCAATGTGCCTGTGCCGATTACGCCAAGCCGGTATTGCTTGCTTAAATTCTCTATTTTGATGGCGGTTGTCATGTTCCGAGTTGTTCGTCTTTGGTTTCTAGTTGTTAGTCTTTTGATTCACGTATTCGTCTAGAGAATAAAGATATTTGTTTTTGAATATGATGAAGTTCATCTATTAATCGTTCATACTGTTCTTTGGAAAGATAGTCAAGATTTTTGGCAATTTCTATTTGTGTTTCAACCTCAAAAGCCGACCCAAGTGATATTTCCAGAAATCTTAGGAAATCGTTTATGGATGTTCTTGAAGAACCTTCGGCAATGTTGGAAGGAATTGAAACGGCGGCTCTTTGAATTTGGCTTGTTAGTGCAAATTTTTCATCGCTTGGAAACATTGCAGTTGTTTCGTAAACGCGTTTTACGAGTTGCATCGAGTTTATCCAAATGTTCAATTTTCTAAAATCTTGCATATGCCAAAAACTAAAAACCAGAAACTAGTAACTAGAAACCAACAGCCAACATCAAGAATCACACCACGTCCATGAAACTTTTTTCAATCTTGTTAAAGATAA
>JAKSUA010000046.1 GCA_024409235.1 Bacteroidales bacterium
TCTATACCCAAAAAGGCAAAACGATATTAGTCGAGACAAAGGGTGATGACCGTGATAATTCAGATAGTCGTAATAAAATTGAGTTAGGAACTTATTGGGCGAATAAGGCAGGTGAGAACTATCGCTATTTTATGGTTTTTGATAAGGTCCAATTTGATGGTGCATATACAGTTGCTGATTTTATTGAGATTTTGAAGGCTTTGTAACAAATAGCTTTAAAGCGTGTTTAACTCCTTGCTTGCCCGCCAAAGTGCAGGCAAGCAAGGAGTTTTTATATACAATTTCGCTTTGTCATAAATTAGTGTATCATAAGTGGAATTTCGGTGCATCCAAGTAGGATAGCATCAATAAAAGACATTTTATTAGTTGATTTGTCACCTTTTATTCATATTTGTTACTAGTTGTTAAAGAAAAATAATTCATTGATACTGAGTACGTTTTTGTATATTTGCTTTATACAAAAACCGCAATGAAAATGATAAAGATAGAAGATGTGCAAGACAAGGTTTTGCAACTTCGCAATGAGAGTGTAATAATTGATAGTGATGTGGCCGCGTTGTACGGCGTATCTACTAAAGAAATTAATCAGGCAGTAAGAAACAATCCTAAAAAGTTCCCGGAAGGTTTTATATTTCAGTTAAGTTCAACAGAAAAACAAGAGGTGGTAAAATTTTTTGACCACCTTGAGAAATTAAAATTTAGCACGGTAGCACCTTGGGCTTTTACAGAACGTGGTTTGTATATGCTAGCAACGATTTTAAAAGGAGAACAAGCGATACAAACAACACTTTGTATTATAAATACGTTTGTGAAAATTCGGGAACTTTCAAGAACTATTGCAGCTTTGCCACAAACTGAAAATGAAGGATCTCAGAAAAATCTTATGCAGAAAAGTGGAGAAATTATTTCTGATTTACTTGGTACAGATTTAGAAACAGAAGAGTCTGAAACGGAAGTGGAGTTAAATTTTGCTGTGGTTAAGCTGAAACATAAAATCGTTCGAAAAAATAATGTAAATCCTTAGAAAGGACACTTTGATAGAGGTGATGTTCTTATGTCGTTGATTTTATAGTGCCGCACCAAAAAATCCTGCTTCTGAATCTTGTTTCATTAAATCGGCAATAGTTATTCCGTCAAAGAAATCATTCACTAACTGAGACAAATTTTTCCACATTGGTAACGTCCTACATACAGATTCTCGTTCACATTTTTTTGCATCGCAGCCTAAACAGGCTACCGTTGCAAGTGAACCTTCTGTTATGCGTAGGATCTCCCCTATAGTGTATTCTTCAGGAGAACGTTTTAACTTATAACCGCCGCCTTTACCATGGGCACCTTCTATTAATCCACTTTTTGATAGAGTTGTCGTTATGCTCTCAAGATATTTTTGTGAAATATCTTGGCGTTCAGAAATGTCTTTCAAACGAATGTAGTCGCTAGTTCCATGTTCTGCTAAATCTATCATCAGACGAATTGCATATCGTCCCCGTGTGGAAATCATCATAGTCGTATTGTTTTTTACAAATATAAGAAATTGTCCTATAACCTATAAGATTAGTAGGTAAAATAATTACAAAAAAGCCATGACATTGCTGCCATGGCTGAAGAATACAGAATGTTTATTTTTTTATTCTGCAAATAGAGGAGTGCTCAAATATCTGTCGCCAGTGTCAGGAAGAAGCACTACGATAGTTTTACCTGCATGTTCTTCTTTTTGGGCAAGTTGAATTGCTGCCCAAAGTGCTGCGCCAGAAGAAATACCGACAAGTACACCTTCCTTTTTGCCGAATTCTTTTCCTATTGCAAATGCATCTTCATTTGTTACAGGTATAATTTCGTCGTAGATTTTTGTGTCAAGCACATCTGGAACGAAACCGGCACCAATACCTTGGATTTTGTGCGGACCAGCAACGCCGGTAGATAACACTGCTGAACTTGCTGGCTCTACTGCTACGATTTTTGTCGCTGGATTTTTTGATTTCAAATATGTTCCAACACCGGTTATTGTTCCGCCTGTTCCAACACCTGCTACAAATATGTCAACTTTTCCGTCTGTGTCTTCATAAATTTCAGGACCGGTTGTCTCCAAGTGAGCTTTAGGGTTTGCTGGGTTTACAAATTGACCTGCAATGAAACTGTTTGGTGTTGCATCGGCAATTTCTTGTGCTTTTGCAATTGCACCTTTCATTCCTTTGGCTCCGTCAGAAAGAACTAACTCTGCTCCGTATGCCTTCATTAATTGACGACGCTCAACGCTCATGGTTTCTGGCATTACAATTATGATTTTATATCCACGGGCAGCAGCAACACTTGCCAAACCTATACCGGTGTTTCCACTTGTTGGTTCTATAATCACTGAGTTTGGTTGTAATTTCCCAGATTTTTCAGCGTCGTCGATCATAGCTTTTGCAACGCGGTCTTTCACGCTTCCTGCTGGGTTGAAATATTCCAATTTTGCAAGTATTCTTGCTTTTGTATTGTATGCAGCTTCTATATGAGTCAATTCCAATAGAGGTGTGTGTCCGATTAATTCGTCTGCTGATTTAAATATTTTTGCCATAATAAGTCCTCCTAATATTTTTTACAAAGTTATTTAATTGCTTCAAATGCTGATTGTAAGTCATCAATAATGTCATCGATATGTTCTGTTCCAATAGATAAACGGATAGTGCTTGATGTAATTCCTTGATCTGCAAGTTCTTCTGCGTTCAATTGAGAGTGAGTTGTTGTTGCTGGGTGGATTACCAATGATTTTACATCTGCAACATTAGCCAACAAACTGAAAATTTGTAAGTTGTCAATGAATTTCCAAGCTGCTTCTTGTCCACCTTTAATTTCAAATGTAAAGATGCTTGCGCCACCGTTAGGGAAATATTTTTGATATAATGCGTGATCTGGATGTTCAGGTAGGGAAGGGTGGTTGACTTTTGCCACTTGTGGATGGTTCTTCAAGAATTCTACCACTTTTTTCGTGTTTTCTGCATGTCTGTCCAATCGCAATGACAATGTTTCTGCTCCTTGTAATAGTAGGAATGCGTTGAATGGACTGATTGCGGCACCTTGGTCACGAAGTAAGATTGCTCTAATGTATGTTACAAATGCGGCTGGACCAACAGCATCGGCGAATGAAACACCGTGGTAGCTTGGGTTCGGTGCAGCGATTGGAGCATATTTGCCTGATTTTTTCCAGTCAAATTTCCCGCTGTCGACAATAATACCGCCAAGAGTTGTTCCGTGTCCGCCAATGAATTTTGTAGCCGAGTGTACCACAATGTCAGCACCGTGTTCTATCGGTCTAATTAAATATGGTGTTCCGAATGTGTTGTCGATTACAAGTGGAAGACCGTTTTTGTGTGCAATTGCAGAAATAGCATCAATATCAGGAATGTCACTGTTTGGATTTCCAAGTGTTTCCAAATAAATTGCTTTTGTATTAGGTTGAATTGCGTTTTCAACTTCGCTCAAATTGTGTGCATCGACAAAAGTCGTTTTTATTCCAAATTGACTTAATGTATGTGCGAGTAGGTTGTAGCTTCCACCGTAGATTGTTTTTTGAGCAACAATGTGGTCGCCGTTTTGTGCCAATGCTTGAATTGTATAAGTAATTGCTGCAGCTCCAGATGCAAGTGCTAATGCTGCAACACCACCTTCCAATGCAGCGATACGTTTTTCTAATACATCTTGTGTAGAGTTTGTTAAACGGCCATAGATGTTTCCTGCATCTGCAAGACCAAAACGATCTGCAGCATGTTTTGCATTATGGAATACGTACGAAGCCGTTTGATAAATTGGCACTGCGCGTGAATCTGTTGTTGGATCTGCTGATTCTTGTCCTACGTGTAATTGTAATGTTTCGAATTTGTATTGTTTCTGTGCCATAATAGACCTCCTTGTTATTTGTTTATCCTTGTTTTAATTTGACATTGCAAATGTATATATAAATTTCCTATTAACCTACTGCGTTAGTAGGTTATTTTGTATGAAAATTATTAAGTAGTTGAAAATCAATAAGAAAAATTTTAGTTTGTGACACTATAAAAAGTTAGTAAGGAGACTTTTGGGGAAGCTAGGAAAACTTTTTTGTTTCCGAAATATGCTTGAAGACGGAATTAAATATGTCTGTCTAGTCCTAAAATAGCGTTACAGTTTTTATAGGACAAAAATAATTAATAAAT
>JAKSUA010000047.1 GCA_024409235.1 Bacteroidales bacterium
GGATACACGCACTCTTGACGCTAAGATAGATTCGCAACTCTATGAACGGACTGCAATAAGTAGGAAACCTGAGGAGGTAATAAAGCGTGAATTGACTGATTTGAAAGATACAAACATTTTGAATCCAGACTTGGTATTTCGTAGCAGTTATTTCTTGGATATGTTGGGATTGCCCGATGTCTTTTCTGAAAAAGATTTGGAATCCGCTATTGTCTCGCAGATGCAAGATTTCATCTGTGAAATGGGGACAGATTTTGCGTTTCTTGGTCGGCAAAAACGAATAACAGTGGATGCTGTGGATTATTATATTGACCTTCTATTTTATCACAGATCATTGCATCGTTTGGTTGCCATAGATTTGAAGTTAGGCAAATTCAAGCCTGAACACGAAGGCCAAATGCGTCTTTATTTACGTTATTTGGATAAAAATGAAAGGAAAGATGGCGAGGAATCTCCAATTGGATTAATTTTGTGCAGTGAAGGAAATACGGAGCATATAGAGTATCTTATGTTGGACGAAAATAATCCAATGAAGGTTGCTCAATACTATACGCAACTCCCAGACAAGCAACTGCTTGCCGAAAAGTTGCAACGTGCTATTGCTATAGCAAAAGAACATATTGTAGAACAAAAGATAAACAAGAAACAGAAATAAATTTAAACTAACATATTATCAATCATAGCGTTTGCTATTTGTCAAATACATCGGGAACCTAGGAAATTCAAAATGTATAAAACACAGAACTAGCAAGAAGCAGACGTCTGCGAATACGTGGGCGTTTCTTGCCGTTCTGTTCAGCTTTCCTAGGGCTGCCGATGTGGGTATAGAAATTGCCCACGTTCTGCATCTCTAGGATTCTTTGTTTATAGACTTTGGCAACGCATAAATAGCGAATGCCATGGCGAAAAGTATTGAAGAAAAAATCGAGGATATTGCTAAAAAGCAACTCGATAATTTTGGTGTGAAGTATCACATAAAAACGGACAATATAAATAGTGAGATTGACCACGCACTGCAAAGTGCAAAATCAAAGTCGGGAAATGATGGCGGTAATTACCCTGATATAAAGTGTTTGATAAAGTTCCCTCAAAGTCAACAGTATGTTCCAGTAATGATAGAAGTCAAGGGGACAAAAGGTGACTTAGCAAAAATTGAAAACGAAGAGGTCTGCAATTACGATGACAATGGAAAACCTCTTTATAAGCACATTAAGAAATACGCAGTAAACGGAGCAGTGCATTATTCCGAAGCTGTTGCAAAAATCACTAAATCATATAGCGATGTCATTGCCATAGGTTTTAATGGCTATGAAGAAGCAGTAAATGTCACAACGGAAATGGGTGTTTACTATGTTAGTAAAGCAAACATGTACTGCCCAAAGAAAATTGGTGATTACAGCGATTTCTCGTTTCTAAAAGAAGAAAATCTTTCTTCGCTCGAAATAAAACTGAAAGAAATACTCCTTAATGACGAGGAAAAGGAACGCCAAACACGTGAGTTGGAAGATAGAATTGAAAACACGCTCGCCGAACTTAATCAGGATATGCGTGATAAGATGCGTGTGTCGGAGCCTAAAGACCGATTGAAGTTGGTGTGTGCTTTGATAATGGCAGCTCTTGGCGTAGAGGGTAAAATTCCTCCTCTTGAAATTGAGGATTTGAAAGGATTGCAAACCGAAGATGACCATGACGGAGCAATTATTTTGAGAAAGATTAAGGTGTTTTTGAACGAAAAACATATACCACAAGAAAAACTCGACAATATATATTCACTCTACAAAGGAATACTGAACGATGCGCTCTATTATAAAGCCATATATGGTGAAAGTACCATAAAAACAGCCTTTATTTATGTGAAGGAAGAAATCATGCCAATCTTTACTATGGGCGAAGAGGTGCATATTGACTTTACTGGCAAACTGCTCAATGTGCTTACAGGCTGGATTACGGAGCGTGCAAGCGATGATGAAAAAAACGATGTTGTGCTAACACCTCGCTACATAACCGAATTGATGGCAAAACTATGCAAGGTGAACAAAGACAGCTATGTTTGGGACTGGGCGACTGGTAGTGCAGGTTTTCTTGTATCTGCTATGAAGTTGATGATTGATGATGCCAACAGAACAATACAAAGCGAAGATGAACGTAAGGCAAAGATTGCCAAAATCAAAGTGGATCAACTGCTTGGTATTGAATTAAGGCAAGATATTTATGTGCTTGCCGTACTTAATATGATTCTGATGAAAGATGGTTCAAGCCACATCTTGAATAAGGATTCGCTAAAAGAATACAACGGAAAATATGAACAAGGCAAAAATAAAGACGATGAATTTCCTGCCGATGTGTTCCTTCTGAATCCGCCCTATTCAGCGGAAGGCAAAGGCTTTGTCTTTGTAGAGAAAGCATTAAAAAGAATGAACAAAGGTCGTGCGGCTGTGATTATTCAGGAAAATGCAGGAGGAGGCAAGGGTGATGGCTTAACTAAAAAAATCCTGGAGCATAGCACCTTGCTGGCATCTATCCGTATGCCTATAGATTTGTTCATAGGCAAGTCAAGCGTACAGACTGCAATCTATTTGTTCGAGGTAGGAACTCCGCACGACGTGGAGAACCTTGTTACATTTGTTGATTTCAGTAATGATGGCTATGCCCGACAGAACCGCAAGAAGTCAAACTCAAAAGTGAATTTGAAAGATGTGGATCATGTAAAGGAACGCTATGCCGAGTTGGTGGATATTGTGCTTAATCGCAAGACAAAGACAAGTTATTATACAGAGGCGAACGGACTTGTTGTAAAAGACTCCATTTCGCTCGAAGGAAACGACTGGACATTTAACCAGCACCGCAAGATTGATACAAAGCCAACCGAGGCAGATTTCCGCAAGACTGTTTCTGATTATTTGAGTTGGAAACTCTCGACTATCATTAAGGAGGACTCTGCAAATTTTTAGTAAGCCCTCGTTTGACAAAACTCAAAGAGGATTTTGAGGCAAGCGGGGGAGTTTGGAAAGAGTGGAGAATAGGGGATTTGTTTGAGAAGAAAACAATAAAAGGATGCCCCAAGTCTAAGGAAAATTTGAATATTAATGATAGTGGATACTATATGTATGGTCAAAATATCAAAAGGCAATACCCTTACAAAATATTACTTGATGATATCTATCTTCAAAAGGTAAGTGAGCAATATCCTATTTTGGCATATACTTCTAGTGTGGGTGAAATAGGTATGATTTGTGAAAATTTTTATCGCAGTGGTGATAATGGTGCTTTTCAAGGACTTTTCCCTAAAACCAAGGACTTTTCAATAAATATTTTGTCGTTTGTTTTAAGTGTTCTAAAACTGCAATTTTCAACATTTGGTTATGCTACAGGCATGGCAAACATTATTAATTTAACTTTTTATCTTCCCACGCTTAACAATTCTCTTGCCCTCGACTACATGGAACAATATATATCAATGCTTGAAGAAGAGAAGATGCTTCAAGTGGATAAGTTCCTTAAAGATTCGGGATTGAATGATACTACACTTACAGCAGAAGAAACAGCTGCACTTGAAAAGTTTAGAAACGGTGAGGTTTTGTTTGAGGAGAGGAAGATAGGGGATTTGTTTGAAATAAAGAAAGGTAAACGACTAACGAAAGAAAATATTAAACCTGGAAAAACAAATTTCTTGGGTGCTATATCAGATAATAATGGTATTAGGGAAACTATAGATGCTCCGTTTACTTGGGCTCCTAATTGTATCTCGGTAAATTATAATGGCAGTGTAGGTTGTTCGTATTATCAAGAACAAGAGTTTTTCGCTTCCGATGATGTTAATTTATGTTATGCAAAGGATTGGCCTTTGGATAAATACATCGCATTGTATTTTTGTGCAGTTTTTTTCAAATATAGCGATATGTTCAATTTCGGTTTCAAGTGGTCTAAAGATAAAATGGAAGAATCATTAGTGAAAGTTCCTGTAACTTTGAGCAATATTCCCGATTTTGGATTTATGCAACACATTATATCAGCTTTGGAGAAATTAGTGATTAGAGGCGTTGTGAAGTATAAGGACGAGGTGTTAAATGCCGATGGCA
>JAKSUA010000048.1 GCA_024409235.1 Bacteroidales bacterium
TCCGCTTCAATCCCGGAAAGTCTGGAGAGATATTTCCACCAAAACACCCGTATTACCCCAAAGGGTGCGGTAATTGTGATAAATGGCTCAAGTTTGGACAACTGGCGTATGATCCCAACAAAAAGGAATGTCAAGTATGTAGAAATATAAAAATATGTAAAAACAACCGACTTCACCAAGAAGGCATTTCTGTTGAAGAAAAAGTGAAAATCTACCAAAGACCGCTTAATGAACAATTTGTGGAAGAACAAATAGGCAATGGCGTGTTGAAAGAACATATTTTGCTCTGCAAAACAGATGAGGACTATCCGAGAGTACGAAAGGTAGCAGAACGCTTGGCTCAGATAGGGAACAACATCACAATGAACCCCGAAGTAAATTATAAGGAAGAAATTGGACGAGCAAAAATTTACCCATATTTTGAAAAAGGTGACAGGGCAAACCCTGATCTATTTATAGAAGGGTTGGGCTATGTTGACGTAAAATCCCCTGAAAATATCAATAACATTGTAAGTTGGGGCTTAAAAGCGTCAATCAAGCAACACGCAGCTGTATGTATCACAGACCTCAGACTCAAAAAAACGATTTCTACCAAACAGATACACGACAGAACAATGTTGCTATTCGACAATAGCAATTATTCGTTCGATTATGTTCTGTGGTATATTGATGGAGAGGTAATAAAATTAAACAGGCGAGACTTTAAATAAAGCCCCGCCTGAGTTTGCCACGTTCGCAACCTGGTTTCAGTGGTTATAATATCTCTCCACGGCTCAAAGGTACAAATATTTTTTTTACTAACAAACAACACAGCAAAAAAAATGGCACTTATAGACAAACTTCTCGACGAGACTCTGAGGAAGGTAGGCGTGGAAGTTCTCGCCGTATTCGACAGAAGCTTCTCCACCAAGACCTTCAACGGGCGAGCCTGGCCGAAGCGACAGATAGACCTGCGCGGCACACTGATGAACAACAGCGGCACGCTCCGCAGGTCGCTGAAGTGGAAGGTATCAGGCCGCCGTCTGGAGTTCGTCAGCAACCTGCCATACGCCAGACTCCACAACGAGGGCGGCAAGATCCGAGTAACTCGCAAGATGCAGAAGTACTTCTGGGCGAAATACAAGGAACTCACGGGCAAGGTGAAAAAGAAACGCAACGGCGACCCAACCAAAGCCACTCAAGGCGTAGCGAGGGCTGCCAACTACTACAAAGCCCTCGCACTGAAAAAAGTAGGTACCTATATCACTATCCCGAAGCGCCAATTCATAGGACGCTCGGCAGAAGTGGAGAAGGTGGTGCAGGACCTGTTGGACGCCTACATTATCACGCCATTGAAGGCAGCAATGGAGCGCAGACTAAAAGGTAAATAAAAAATCCCGTTAACGGTGTGTGTTAACGGGATTTTTTTGTACATTTTGAATTGAGGAATGGTCCTTTTTGAATTCGCGGCGGTAATTAGAATCAAGCAAATATTTCATTATTCCAGATCTAAATTAATTTCTCGTGAAAATTTACATTCCTTATGCACCGAGTTGAAAGCCTCCTCTTCCTCGGCTGCCATACAACCCGCAAACTCCTTAATGAAATCCTCCGTTTGAGTATCTACGAACTTTTCCTTCTTGCTTGAAATTGCTTTCTTTAGAGTATCGCAGAAATTCTTGAGGATATCAACATCAGTAGTTGCATACAATAAATCTATTACCGTATGTCTCAAATCGTTTATATTAAGAACTGCTGCTTCCATAATAATAAATATGTTTGTTTATCAAGGACAAAATTAACCGTTTTTTATTATTTACAAAAATAATTTTATATAATACTTCTGCCGTAGGTCCAACTCCACATTTTTTTTACCCATAATTCAACAGCGACTGCAATCTGTTCTGAACCTTCGACAACACATTCTTGATTTCCTCGTAGTTTTCCTGAGTTTTTATAAGAGAAATCGCCTGTCTTAGGAGGTCGCAGTCGTCGGACGACAGGGGCATTTCGGTGATTGAATAGTCGGGCTCGGAATATCTGTAATAAATCTTGTCGTAAACCTCGATAGGCGCATTGTAGCCCAGTTTGTCGGACCTCATAATCTGAATATCCTTCTGAACGGTTCTGGCGCAGACACCCTTCACGATACCCTCCATATCATAGAGAGCGTCGGAACAGGCGTCCACAAGGTCGTCGAGAGTCCACCGTCTGTATCTGTTTCTCAGACAGTTGTCTATTGTCTTGTACCTTATCAAGGCGTTTTTGTTTGCTGGCATAGTTTTCTGAAGTTTAGGATTGATGAAAATTGGAATTGTCTTGGGGTGGACGTTCCAAAATCCTGCGTATCAGAAAACTGACAAAAACTAATCTGGAAGTCCTACATAATCATTGCTACTAAATCGTGCGCTAAACTTTGAACTACGCACACGACTACTGAGACCACAGCGTCGGAAACTATGGAAGGTATAATATGCTGATATGTAGGTATCTGGTCTCATTATTTCTAATTATTCGGCCACAAAGATAATAATAATCTACGAACTCTTTTTGCGTAGATGAGGGGAAATTTTATTAACAAAATGAAAATAAAAAAGCCCCAGACGTTAATCCAGGGCAATTTCCTATGCAATAGAATAGTATGCACTTCGGCCTAATTAGTACTGCAGATACTAAAGCCTAATTATAAGAAATAATACAAGATTAAATCCTTTTACAGGGGCTACCTATTGTCTACGTTGCAAAAATATGATTAAAATATATAAAAAACAAATTATTTTGAATCTTTTTTGTAAATTTGCGTCAAATTTAAATCGCAATGGAAAAGAAAGAACTCTTGAAATATCTATCAGCACCAAGAGCAAACCGATATTTGAAAGCCTGCGACGGTAATCCCGACAAGGCTGTAAGTTTGTATAACCTTAACCTAAAACTTTCGTGCTCATTGTTTGCTATATTCAATTTTTTTGAAGTGGCATTCAGAAATTCCGTGAATAATACTATGGTGCAGTTGTTGGGCAAGGATTGGATTATTAATGCATTTTCCACTGGAATTTTCAGAGCAGACTTCTCTTCTATGCGCGATATGCTTGGCAAACTAAAAAGGAATAGTGATGAGAAGAAAAAAACAAATGACAGAGATGCAGAAGTAAACAACGATGATTTGGTAGGAAACTCGTCGTTTGGTTTTTGGTGTGATATGTTTGATTCGGGAAAATCCAAGGCCTTGTATAGGGCTCTGTTAATTGCCTTGGCAACCCATTACGAGGAGGCAAGAGAAAATGGAGATTATTCCGATTATATAGCATTAATAAATAAGGAGTTCGATAATGTCGAAGACAAAATATGGTGGATATCACAGTATTATGGTCGGAAAAATATGTTGTTGAATGCTTTTAACAGCAAAATTTCCAATGAGATAAATCATTTTATTATAAAATACTATCAGGCAGGAACCGACTCCGTATCCAGCAGAAATATCGACACAATAATCTCGACTGTGGATTCTATCAACGTGGTAGCAAAGGAATTGAAAAGTGAAGAAAAGATGTTGGACCCTGCATATATAAGAGCCAACATAGGAATTATGTTGAAAAGGGGAAGGGTGAACAAGCAATCTGCAATAAATTTACAAAAGGCTCTTACAAAGCCGGTGTTTGGAGTTTATAATTATTGGGTAAGAAGGGTTTTCTCTAATATTCCAGAAACAATTGACGATAAAGCAATCGACCTTCAGTTTATAACCGAACAACTAAGAAGTATCAGAAATATCAGAAACAGAATTGCTCATCACGATCCCATTTGTTTTATGGGTAATAGAATAAACACCAATTATGTAATTACCGAACTTAAGCGAATTATAATGATGTTCTATTGGTTGGGCATTGATGTTTCATTGGTAGATGATGATTTTGAAAAAATATTTGACATTATTGAACAAATCAACGCTCTCTAAGGAAATACAAATTTTCGTTCGAAATTATTGTTGTCCGAGAAAAGAAAAAAATCGAATACAAACAGGAAAAAAATTG
>JAKSUA010000049.1 GCA_024409235.1 Bacteroidales bacterium
TTCTTGTTCTTGAGTCTGAAAAGTCAAAAATCAAGGTCGGTGACAAGTTCCATTGCGATCGTTTCATCCTTTTGCAGCCACTCAACCTTTTCAACTTGGAGCGTGCAGGCTGCGATCCTTGCGATTTTATCGTCGGCAACAAAGGCGGCCTGATGACCATCAGCCTTCTCGATTCCCATTGAGTATAGTAATGTTTAAAAATAAGTTGGGACACTTTCCGTCAAGGTCAACGCCAAGGTTAACGTTAAGGTCAACGTCAAGGTTATTATTTTTTTAATGTCACTAAATATTTTGAAATGGCATACAGGGGTATGTTCTCCATCTTATCCTGATTGACATATCCCCGCATGGAGATACGCAACCCTTTCAGCTGATCTATGATTTTTTTTTGTACATGGTGCTTGTGCTTTAATGTGCACTTTTTCAACGATATAAATCGCAAAATGTACACTTTTTCGATGATTCAAATTACAAAAACAAACACTTTTTCGAGGATACCACAAAATTTCAACGGCTTTTTATATTGTTTAATGCCGCTATAGTAATCTATGGAGATAGATTTCAGACCCAAATGCAATTACTTTTGCAATAGATTTTTTGCATTATTTCCACTTCCTCAAAAGTGATTTTTGTTGTAAAAAACTGAATTATCCAAGTTTCGCATGTCATAACCCCGAAGGGGTGAAACAACCCAGCACTTTTGAAAAAGTGATTTTAGTTGTAAAAAACTGAATTATCCAAGTTTCGCATGTCATAACCCCGAAGGGGTGAAACAACCCAGCACAGGGCGTAAGCCCTGTGAATAAAGGTGTTATTCCATTAAGCCCTGTAGGGGCGAAAGAACTAATTGCAATATATGTTTATGTCGTACCTATGGCACTCTTTTAACGAATCAGTTCTTTTCTACGCGGAGCCCTGTGCTACTAAATATCGCTCCTACAGAGCCTTTTGCAACTTGCGAAATTTGAATTATTTGGGAAATCTTAACAAACTTTAACGGAAAAACTTTTGCCGATCTAAATAAAGCATATACCTTTGTATTTGAAAAATAATAAAATTCAATTAGTTATGATAGGTACTACGATAATGAATGAGCAAATAGTTCATAGACTGCAGCATGAAGCTGCAATTATGCTGAAAGAGAATACCTTGTTTTTGAATGGTGTCACCATTGTTCCGAAAGAGATTGAGATATACTATTATGAAAAGGGGGTCTTTGAAGACGGTTCTGTCCACCAAAATGAACTGCAGCAGAACAACCAAAAACACTTCTATATTCATCGGTGGGGGACTAAGAAAACTGATTCTTATAAAGGTGGCAATTATCCAGGAATCGACTTGGTAGTGAGCGGAACCAAAGATGTGTACTATTCATATTTGATTCGAAGTGCCATAATAAACGGAACCCCAAACCCTATTGTGGGTCCCCATAAAGTTTTGATGAAAATAATGTCAGAAGGTCGATTCAATACATTCGAAGAAATCGAAAACAATCTTGTCCAAATACAAACTTCTCCTGTTCAAGGGGACGTACTGTTCTCGGAGAGAATTAATTTAGGAAAAGATGCAGGTGAATTTGCTTCAATAAAGTTTAGAGCGGTAATGTGTGACAATTACTTTCGAGGCGGTAAGTACCCCCAGAAAGAAAAACTCGTTACAAGTAATGTCTTATTGTCAACGATGACCAAGGAAGATGCTTGGGCTTTTTCTAAAAACAATCTGGGATACATCCCCGACAAAGTAAAACAACACTATGAGTAGCAATACAAGCAGTACCATCCACACTTGTCGCTCGGGCAATATTATGACAAACAGTTTCACGGATAGGGTATATTTCTCAGAGCTATTGCCCCAGCGTTGTCCAATATTGTATCAACATTTGGCACAAGAGCTAACCGTTAACAATATTTGCCATTTTCTGTTGAAGAATACAAAAGACATCTGGTGTCGTGATTATATGCCGATACAGATTGATGAAAAACGATTTGTATGCTACATATACAATCCCGACTACTTACAGACAAAGTATTACCTTCGCACTATCACCGATGTCAGGAATATGGAATACTTCATAAACCTTCAGCAGGAATGTGAGATATTTTCATTGGACCTCGTTATCGATGGGGGTAATGTGGTGAAATGTGGCGACAAGATAGTGATGACCGACAAGGTGTTTGAAGAGAACTCGGCTAAGTCTCACCTTGACATTCTTAATATGCTCGAAAATGCTTTTCAGAGCGAAATCATTATACTACCATGGGACAATGACGAATATCTTGGACATAGTGATGGAATCGTTCATTATGTAGGGGACAATCGAATATTGATTACAAATTATTGGGATTTCAACCCTACATTAGCTAAGAAATATCTAAAAATCTTAGAACAACATTTTGATGTTCTTCCTTTGTCATACAATGTAAAGAGAAATCATCAGCGCAGTTGGGCATACGTCAATTATCTTCAGATAGGAGATTTCGTCTTTGTCCCACAATTAGGAATAGCAGAGGATGAACAGGCATTGCAGCAGATTGTAACAATATATCCCAATTGCAAAGTGATAGGAATCCCGGCAATAGAAGCGGTACGTAAAGGTGGTGCCTTGAACTGCATCTCTTGGAACATTGTTTCGAGGGAAATGGAATAATAGTTTTTTGACGACTAAATAAAGATAGCATTGTTATTATTAAGAAACTAAAAATATGGGGTTCAGAATATGGGTTGCAATAAAAATGGGAAGAGTCCTACCTCAGAAATTAGTTTTTCTGAACTAAAGCATCTTGCAGAAAAAGGTGATGCAATAGCGCAGAATAAATTGGCTATATGCTATAAAAACGGGAAAGGGATCCGAAAAAATCTCAAAATTGCCGCTGAATGGTTTGCGCAATCTGCTGAACAAGGGAATTTGGCAGCACAGTTCAACATAGGAGCGTGCTACTATATGGGACGTGGCGTAAAGAAAGATTATTCCAAAGCGGTGAAGTGGTTTACCATAGCGGCGGAAAGAGGAGATTCTTGGGCACAAAATGATCTGGCAAACTGCTATTTAAACGGCTTTGGGGTTGAACAAAATAATAATAAAGCGATAGAATTATTATTGAAATCTGTAAATCAAGGTTACAGCCTTGCTCAATATAATTTAGGAAGATGTTATCAGGACGGAACTGGTGTGGAGAAAGATATGAAGAAAGCCGTGGAATGGTATAAGAAATCAGCACATCAGGGAGAACCTTGTGCTCAACACAATTTAGCAGTTTGCTACGAAAAAGGTAAAGGTGTGAGAAGAAATTATCGACTTGCCGTAAAATGGTATACCAAAGCCGCAGAGCAAGGAGCCGTGCTGTCTCAATACAATTTGGCAACTTGTTATGAAGAAGGGCAAGGTGTAGAAAAAGATATCAACAAAGCAATCTTTTGGTATGATAAAGCAGTTAAGCAGGGCAGTAGAAGTGCGATAGAAAAACTTGAAATACTTCGCAAGAAAAAAGAAGATGATGAATGCCCATTCTAATGAGTCTGTTGATTGTTATTTTCTTTTCAATTATTAGTTACACAATAGGATATGAAAAAATAGTTAGTCACAATTGAGAAAAAACAGGTCTCGGATTTGAAACGTTTCACCCACCTTGTTTCTATGGGTGCAGAAATATATATGGATGACCGACAGTGTGAATGGTTGTGTGACGAACAGTGTTATTCCCCTAAGATGGTGCGCTCCGAACGGGATTTCCTACGCGATGGGAGCATTCCTATCAAGCAGGTTTCTCAAAATGCACTGATAATATTTTGTTGATCAGTGCATTTTTGTTTGTTTTTTCTGGCGATGGTTCTCTTAGAAAGTGGAGCTGGAGAGGAAAGCCAATTCTGGTGGACATGGCGCAAGCGAGCGAGGCGAAGAGCCGAGGAGAGGAATACTATCACTTCTATTT
>JAKSUA010000005.1 GCA_024409235.1 Bacteroidales bacterium
ATTTCACCATATCCGCTTAGGGTGCACAAAAGTAGATATTTTTTTGAAAATACAACGCAATAGTAGATTTTTTTTTCAGATTTCTATTTTTTCTCTCAAACTAGCTTAATCTCAACAAGATTAAAGCGTAAAATTCCAAAATGTTTCTTCACTTGAATCTTGGCAAGGACCAATTCTTCATTACACTCACCGTGCGTACCATAAATATTATTGACGAAGCAACAAGAATCGCAAAAAATTCCGGACAATTCACCCAAATCAATAACAGATACACGAGTCCCCCCATCAAACATGCGGTTGCATAAATCTGTTTTCTAAAAATCAGCGGAACATCGGCACACATCATATCACGGACAATACCTCCAAAAACAGCTGTCAGAATCCCCATCATTACAGCCAAAATCGGATGAATATCCATAGCAAGTCCTTTCTGCATACCTATAATTGTAAAGACACTTATTCCTATAGTATCGAAAAGAAAAAGAGTCTTGGAATACTTTTCTATTGTTTTACGGAACAAAAAAGTAAAGGCAACCGCAATAATCACTAAATAGAAATACCAAATATTATGAAGCCATGCGACTTCAATGTTCAGCATCATGTCGCGAAGCGTTCCTCCTCCTATTGCAGTAACAAAACCAAGAAACAGTCCTCCAAACAAATCAAATTTCTTTCGGGCGGCACGCAAAGCACCCGAGATTGCAAAAGCAAACGTTCCTAAATAATCACAAAAAAGTATTATTTCAGAAACAGTCATTATTATACATTAAATTTGAAATGCATAATATCGCCATCCTGCACAACATATTCTTTTCCCTCCATCGACATTTTTCCAGCTTCTTTCACAGCCTGTTCCGAACCATACGCGATATAGTCGGCATATTTTATCACTTCGGCCTTGATGAAACCTTTTTCGAAATCGGTGTGGATTACACCAGCAGCTTGTGGTGCTTTTGCACCTTTGTGGTAAGTCCAAGCACGAACTTCCTGTGGACCGGCAGTCAAGAAAGTTTCAAGATTTAACAGAGAATATGCTTGTCGTATCAATTTGTTTACGCCTGGTTCTGTAAGACCTACATCTTGTAGGAACATATCGCGTTCTTCTTGTGTGTCAAGTTCGGCGATTTCTGCTTCCAATGCAGTTGCAAGGATAAGCACTTCGGCTTGTTCGTTTTTGATGGATTCTTTTACCGCATCAACGAATGCATTGCCGTTAATTCCAGATTCATCAACATTGCATACATACATTACAGGTTTTAATGTAAGAAGATGCAAGTCGTAGATTGCAGCCTTTTCTTCGTCGTCAAGATTTAATGTACGGGCAGATTCACCTTTTAATAATGCTTCGCGTACGCGAGTAAGAATATCGCATGTGTATTTTGCCATTTTGTCGCCACCGGCACGTGCTTGCTTTTCAAGTTTAGAAAGACGAGACTCAACCGACTCCAAATCCTTAAACTGCAATTCCATATCAATAGTTTCCTTGTCTCTTACTGGATTAATGGAACCATCAACATGGGTTATATTTGGATTTTCAAAACAACGAAGTACGTGGATGATGGCGTCAGTTTCTCTAATGTTTGCCAAGAATTTATTTCCCAAACCTTCACCTTTGCTGGCACCTTTAACAAGACCGGCAATATCAACGATTTCAACTGTTGTAGGAACAACTCTTTCCGGATGAACCAATTTTTCCAATTCGTTCAAACGTTCGTCGGGAACAGTAATCATTCCAACATTTGGTTCTATTGTACAAAAAGGAAAATTAGCTGCCTGAGCTTTTGCATTCGTCAAACAATTAAATAATGTAGATTTACCAACATTAGGCAATCCAACAATACCACATTTCAAACCCATATCAAATTTATTTTTTGCAAAAGTAGTCTTTTTTAAATTTATTATCATCGCATTTTCTATATTTGCAAAAATCAATTTTTGAAAAGGGAATGGTTATTCACAACGAGAAATACGCCAGCAAAAAGAAAATCTGGAAAACGTTTGGAGTTGTTCTCATCACAACCATTTGTGTTTACATACCATTGTCTGCCAATTTTTTACGAGAATTCGGCGTTGAAATAAAACAACCTGGAGCACTAACCTGCTTACTGCTTATTTCTGCAGTTTTAGCAATTTACGCAGCTATTATTTATTTACAGCATCGGAAAAAATTAAATTTCATCTACATTTCCGACGAAGACAAGCAAAATATTGTATTCAGATTTTACCATATACAATTATTAATGGCAAAATGTACTTCGTACAAAATTCCATTCGACGCTTTTAAGAAATATGAAATAACAAAAGAAGGGAAAGACAACTATTTGGTTTTGTATCAGAAAATGGGAAAAAATCAATTAGCGAAATATCCTCCAATCAGCATCAATTCATTAAAAGACGAAGAAATTCAACAAGTTAAAGATTTATTAGACCAATATTGTTAAGTAAAATGAAAAGATTTACAGTTTTATTGATTTTATGGTTAAGCTGTTTCAGCGTTTTTGCACAGAGAGAAAACCAAAAATGGTATAACAACGGTATCGGACTTCGTGCAGAAGTTGTCAGCACACCAATGCTTGAAGGTATTGACTACGATCACTTCTTCCACTATAGATTTGGTATGAATATGATGTTTTTAACAGAATTTCATTCTGCATACGAAGGAGCAATACTTTTTAAATATGTAGCATCATACCCTAACCTTACTTCACGTATGCGTTGGTACTGCGGCGGCGGTATTGTAGGCGGAGCAGAAATGCGCAGCAAAGATTTGGAAACAGCCGAAGACATTTATTACGCAGGTCCAACAGCCTGTCTTGGAACAGGTTATTCATTCAAGAAAGCACCAATCAACCTTGGCATTGAATGGAGACCATCGTGGAAAGCATACTATAAAAACTACGACAAAAACAGTCCAAACCAGGATAAACTTAACATAAAAACTGTTGCGCTAACAGTTCGTTTTATTACCTGGAACAAATACAAAAAATAGTTTCATGAAGAAGATTTGTGTTTTTCTTGCATGTATTTCGTTGCTTTTTTCTTGTTCAGACAAAGAAAAAACACCAAAGAATGCAGAATTCACAAACAATCTGATTGCTCCAAAATCAAGCATTACCTACGAACAGGAAATGCTTGTTCCAGAGGAATATTTTTTCTTCAAATCGATTGATTTTACGAACTTTTTAAGAAAATTGAAGCAAAAATCCCTCAATAAACAAGTTACAACATACATTCCTTTCTCCGATATAATCTGCAACGACGAAGACTTGCAGACTAAATTTCTGGACGAATTTTCAGAAAACGAGTTCAAAACATTACTTTTTTCCGAAGAATGGGCTTTGGATACAGCACAATTCATTATGAAGAAAAAAGTGAACTCATATTCCCTTGTAAGACAATATGTAAGACAATCGGAATACGTAGGTGCAGTACAAACAAAATCTATTGTTGCAAAATATGATTTCTCAAAATCATCAATGCCTACAATCAACGACAAAATGTTCACGTTGTTAGCAGAGAATGTTGCCTACGAAGTTCCTCTAACGAACGAAAACAATCCTGAATTTCTTGAAGACATGCACGTTAAACAAGTTGTGAAAACTATTGTGGAAAAAGCAACTTGCGGCAACGTTGACTGTTATAGTTTCGCTTACCGCGACACACTCATTCCACGCAGTTTGGAGGAAGTTAAAATATCACTTGGTAAAGAAACAATCTGCTACGACACCGAGATTGATGAAACTTACGAAACAGACACACTTTGTATCGACAAAGAAATTGATTTAAAAGAAATTACTGGTTTAGCTTTTATCGAAGACTGGTACATAAACGACAGTACCATGGAAATTCTAAAAGAAGTCAAAGCTATTGCGCCAGTCCGCACATACTACCACAATTCAGACGACACACAATCAGAATTAGTTAAATCAATACCCTTTGTTATGTACCTAAAAAATCACGACAAAGGGAAATAGCAATTTCCCATGAAGCCGCAAGAATTATTGTATTTCATTGCAACGTCAATGTTGCAAGACATTGGACCTATTAAGGCCAAACATCTTATTTCGTATTTAGGAAGCCCGGAACAGATTTTTAAAGATTCCACGGCAACACTAAGTAAAATCCCTAATGTTGGACAGGCTATTGTCCAGGCAATCAAGGAACAGGACGTTCTTTCCCTCGCCGAGAAAGAACTGGATTACATTATAAAGAACAACATCAATGTTCTTACGTATGTTGACAATGATTATCCCTACCGTATGAAAAACTGTGAGGATTCTCCACTTTTATTCTTTTTTAAAGGTGATATAGATTTCAACAACGGAAAATTTATAAGCATTGTTGGAACACGAAACGCAACAGATTACGGGAAAACGTGCTGCAGAAATTTAGTCAAGAGCATTTCAAAGCACAACCCGGTTATTGTGAGCGGTTTAGCTTTCGGCATTGATATTTGTGCACATAAAGAAGCATTGGCCAACGGCCTGCAGACAATAGCTGTTTTAGGGACTCAACTTGGACAGATTTCCCCTACCTCACACATAGAAATCGCAAAAAACATTTCAAAACAAGGATGCGTTTTGTCCGAATATCATTCACAAACAAAATTCGACAGTAAACTATTCGTGCGACGTAATAGAATTATAGCCGCGCTTTCCGACGCAACCATTGTAGTTGAAAGTAAAACAAAAGGCGGAGCATTGATTACAGCTGATTTTGCTAACCAATACAACAGAGACGTCTGTGCTTTTCCTGGAAATATAGGAAACAGATTTTCACAAGGCTGCAATCAATTAATTAAAGAAAACAAAGCCGCACTTATTGAATCTGGCGAAGATTTAGAAAAACTACTCAACTGGGACATTGAAACAAAAACAAACAAAAACGCACAGAAAGAACTTTTCGTCAACTTAAGCGATGAGGAGCAGAAAATTGTTTCATATCTCAACACAAATCCCGAAGCACCAATCGATAAGATAGCTGTCATGTGCGAAATTCCCATGAGCAAATTATCAAGTCTTTTGCTCTCAATGGAATTCAAGGGATTAGTATGTTGTCTTCCTGGAAAATGTTTTAAGAACACGTAAAAAAACTTTTGGAATTATTTTCTTCCGTAAAAATTAACTAACTTTCGCTTGAAAAATTCATAGAAATGACTCCTTTAGAAAGAATAACCGAACTTCGGGAACAACTTCATAAACATAATTACAATTACTACGTAAAACATTCTCCCGAAATTTCGGATTTTGAGTTTGACAAGCTACTAAAGGAATTACAGGATTTGGAACAGCAACATCCTGAATATTTCGACCCGACTTCACCAACACAACGTGTCGGCAGTGATCTTGACACCAACTTTACTCAAGAAGTTCATGAATATCCAATGCTTTCATTAGCAAACAGTTATTCTATGGAAGACTTACGTGAATTTGACACAAAAATCAGGAGAATAATCGGCGACAAGGATTTCTCATATACATGCGAGTTGAAATACGATGGAGTTTCGATTTCCCTTAAATATGTTGACGGAAAACTTACCAGAGCATTAACACGCGGTGATGGAATTCAAGGAGACAATATTACCAATAATGCAAAAACAATAGGAACCATTCCGCTGCAACTACACGGAAATTATCCGCAGGAACTCGAAATACGAGGCGAAGTTGTTATGCCCCGCGCCGGATTTAATGCTTTAAACGAAGAACGAATAGAACAAGGAGATCAGGCTTTTGCAAATCCAAGAAATGCAGCCTCTGGATCGTTAAAACTGCAAAGTTCCAAGGAGGTAGCCCGTCGTCCTCTACAGGCAAATATGTATTACATTCCTTCCGAAACCCAAGCTGGTTCTCATTTTGAAAACTTATCACTTGCACGTTCGTGGGGATTCAATGTTCCTGAACTTTCCGAACGCTGTAAAACAATTGACGATGTTTACGCCTTCATCGAAAAATGGGACACAAAACGAAAAGATTTACCTTTCGACACCGACGGAATTGTAATAAAAGTAGATTCAATTGCCCTGCAAAACGAACTTGGAATGACAGCAAAAACCCCTCGATGGGCCATTGCATTCAAATTCAAAGCAGAACAAGCCCGCACTAAACTTCTTTCTGTTGATTTTCAAGTAGGAAGACAAGGAACTATAACACCAGTTGCTAATTTGGAACCAGTTTTATTAGCAGGAACCGTAATCAAGCGTGCAAGCCTATACAATGCCGATCAGATGCAAGTACTTGGAATCCGCATAAACGACTATGTTTACATAGAAAAAGGTGGCGAAATTATTCCCAAAGTTGTAAGCATTGACACAGAAGCCCGTGACGAAAACTCACAGCCATTACATTTTATCACCCATTGTCCTGAATGTGGTGCAGAATTAATAAGAATGGAAGACGAAGCGAACTATTATTGTCCGAACTCAAAGAACTGTCCACCGCAGATTAAAGGAAAAATCGAACATTTTGTCGGCCGCGAAGCCATGGACATTGCTCTTGCCGGCGCAACAATAGAACAGTTATTCAATGCTGGACTTCTAAAAAACGCAGCTGATTTTTATTCTCTGACATACAACGATGTAATTAGACTAGACCGTTTTGCTGAGAAATCTGCAAAAAACTTAATTGAGAGCATTCAGAAATCGAAAACAATACCTTTTCACAAAGTTTTATACGCAATCGGAATCCGTCATATAGGAAAAACAAGTGCAAAAACACTTGCAAAAAAATTCCATTCCATGGAAGCAATTCAAAATGCAACTTTGGAAGAACTGCAGGAAACAGAAGACATTGGAGAAACTATTGCTTTAAGCATACAACAGTTTTTTAGTGACAATGATAACATTCTCTTTATCAAGAAACTGCAAGAAAACGGAGTCCAGCTTGCAACTAAAGAAAATACAGAAGCAAGCAGTTCGACATTAGCAGGAAAAACCTTCGTGATTTCAGGAACATTTCAGAAACATTCCCGCGACGAAATGAAAGATTTGATAGAAAGTAACGGAGGGAAAAATGTTTCAAGTGTTTCAAAAAGTACCTCGTATCTTCTTGCAGGAGAAGGTATTGGTCCAAGCAAACTAGAAAAAGCACAAACGTTTGGAATCCAAATTATTAGCGAAAATGAATTTTACGAAATGATTGGGAACTCGGAAGCTCAGGAAAAAACAGCGGACACATCTATACAAAATCAACAGCTTTCCCTTTTCTGAGAAAACTTTCCGATATAAATTTCCAAAACAAAGTATTGAGGGAATATCAACGTTAGCCTTGTAACATACATCAAGGAGATTTTCTTGTTTCATAAATGAACATATTTACAAGATTAGCGTGTTAATTCTAAGATTTTTTGTTATTTCGCACGATTTTTAATAGAAATGGGACGTAAAAAAAGACTGAAAAAATACGTTATCAGACCTGTACGAAATTTTTGCGTTTATTATCTCGTTCAATTTTTATGTTTGGAGAGATATATAATTCCAAGAAAAGTTGCACTTGCATGGCATAGTCTGCTAATTAGAATAGCTTATCCATTTTTAAAACCTATGCAAAAAAGGATTCATGACAATCTAACATTAGCATACGGGGACCAAAAAAGTGATCAGGAAAAATACCAGATTGGTAAGAATATTCTTGTAAATTTGGTGAAGACATTCACTGATTACGCATGGTGGTCACAGAAGAAAACACGTGCAGAATTCCTCAAATATTTCACCATTGAAGGCGAAGAACATTTGAAAGCCGCTTATGAACGTGGGAAAGGCGTTCTATGCTTAATTCCACATACCTGCGGATGGGAATTTTCGGCAATTCTTCCGCCAATTTTAGGATATGAAACGTCGGCAGTCAGCAGCAAAATAAAAAATCCAGCATTAAACCGTTTCATGATAGAAAAAAGGGAAAGCAGAGGAATGAAGAACTTTTCCCGTCAGGACCATTGCTACGACAAGCTTATAGAAGCATTGAAAAACGGAGACTGTATGATTATAATGATTGATCAAGACAGTCTTAATATCCGTGGCGAATTTTTGGATTTCTTTGGACACCCTGCATATACCCCACTTGGCTGTGCAAGAATGGCTATGGACAGCGGTGCTGCAATTGTTCCTATGGCAACAATCCGCCTTGACGACGACCACTATTTATTCAAAATTCTTCCTGAAATTCCTATGGAAATCACAGGAGACAAAGACTATGACATCAAACACAACACACAGATTCACAATAATGTAATTGAATCCATTGTCCGTGAATATCCAGACCAATGGATATGGATGCACAAACGTTGGAATACCACACCCGAAATACTTGCAGTTCATCTAGAAAACAGACGTAAAAGAAAAGAACGTTTGGCGGCAGAACAAAACAAAGAAAATGCAAAGTCTTAATTTTGCATATATTTGCAAGAAAATCATCAAGATGAACGTAAAACATTTTTGTATTTTCATTTTATTTCTTTGCTTTTTGTCTGGATGCGACAAAAATCCCTACCATAAAAACATTTCAGGTATTGACGCTGATTTTCAGACAATTCCCTTTCATACAGAGATAAAAAAAGCTGCACTAAATTCTTCCGACGACGAGTTCAACAAACTTCAGAAAAAATACGGGGACTTCCTCAACACATATATTTCGGACATACGCCAAATTATGCGAATTCCCGACAGCTGTTCAAACAAAGAAGTTCTGAAAACGTTTGTCTCCGACACATGGATCAATGAATTATATCAGCTAAGCGACAGCGTACTTACAGAGAATCAAGATGTTTGGAATAAAAAAATATCTCAAGCCCTGAAATATTACAAATATTACTTTCCTGACAAGGAAATACCCGATTTCTACACATTCATCAGCGGTGTAAACTACTCAATGGCAATTGATTCCAATATTATAGCAATTGGAATCGACAAGTATTTAGGTGCAAACTGTGATTTTTACAATTCAATGATAATGGAATCATACATTAAGAAAAACATGATTCCAGAAAAAGTACCTGCAGATGTAATGCGTGCAATGGCAGAGAGCGAGTTTCCCGAAAAATTCGACGAAGATTATCTGTTAGCCATAATGCTGCAACACGGTAGATATCAATATTTTGTAAAATGTATGCTACCAGACGAGCCTGATTCCTTGTTATGGGGGTTTTCGGCAAAACAAATGGTTTTCTGCGAGAAATCCGAAGGTGAATTTTGGAAATATTTAATCAGTACCGACAACATTCTATTTACCACCGACTATATGACTCAAAAACGTTTTATAGATGACGGTCCGTTCACAATTGTTTTTTCTAAAGATTCTCCCGCACGTGTTGGTCAATGGATTGGATTCAAAATCATAGAATCATTTATGCAAAACAATCCCGATGTAAGTCTGGAAGAATTATTTTCGATACAATCCTCAAAAGAAATTATGAGTAAAGCAAAGTATAACCCCAAATAATTCAACTTATTTTGTACCTTTGTTTTATAAAACAATAACAGCATGACAAAAAAGAATTTTTGCATAATAATGGCAGGAGGCGTAGGAAGCCGTTTTTGGCCATTAAGCACAACAGCAACACCGAAACAATTTCTTGACATTCTTGGCGTAGGAAAAACATTACTTCAGCTTACCTACGAAAGAATGGTGAAAATTGTTCCACCTGAAAATTTTTATGTTGTAACTAATGCTCAATACGAAAATATAGTGCTCCAACAAATACCTGATTTGCAGCCACATCAAGTTTTGAAAGAGCCTTTACGTAAAAACACAGCACCTTGTATTGCATACGGAAATCACGAAATTAGAAAACGTACCGAAGATGCAAACATCATTGTTACCCCTTCAGACCATTTAATTCTAAACGAAGAGGATTTTTTAAATACAGTAACAGCTGGTTGGGAATTTACTCAAAACAATGACTCTTTATTGACTCTTGGAATCAAACCAACACGTCCCGACACTGGATTTGGATACATTCAGATAAAAGAAGAAGTTTCGGAGATCAACTCTCTGAAAATCAATAAAGTAAAAACATTTACAGAAAAGCCAGAATTAGAGATTGCGAAAATGTTTTTAAAGAGCGGTGATTTCTTCTGGAATTCAGGAATTTTTCTATGGTCTTTAAAATCAATCGATTGTGCATTTAAGACATATTTACCAAAAGTTTACGATTTGTTTACAGCTGAACAATTTGTATTAGATGACGTATATTCCAATTGTCCAAACATTTCCATTGATTATGGAATTATGGAAAAGGCAGAGAATGTATATGTTCTTCAGTCTAGTTTTGGTTGGAGCGATTTAGGAACTTGGGGTGCCCTTTACGAAAATGCAGAAAAAGACGAAATGCAAAATGCTGTCATTGGAGAGAACGTAATGACCTATAATACAAAGAACTGCGTTATTTCCATGCCAAACAACAAACTTGCAGTTGTTGACGGTCTTGAAAATTGTATTGTCGTTGACACTGCAGATAAATTACTGATATGCAAACGCGATGACGAACAAAAAATCCGTCAATTTGTTAATGATATAAAATTCCAAAAAGGTGAATCGTACATATAAACTTTGCATAGTTTTCATTCTATGCTTTTTTTCATTTTCTGTTGCGCAAGCAAACACATTAAAAGAAAGCAAAAACATATTCTCCATTAAAGGAACCGAAGTTCCTGATTCCATTATGAAAGTTATGGAATATTGTGCTGAAACATGGAGTAAATACATTTCTACTGATGTTCCTATTCAGGTAAGTGTGTCATGGCAAGAATTGAAGTCTAACGTTAACGCATACGCAAAACCAACAAACTATTATGCAGTTAATGGTGTGTACTACCCTGCAGCTTTGGCAGAGAAAATCCAAGGGAAAAATCTTAACGGAACAAATCCCGATATTGAGGTTGTAATCAATAAAACGCTTAAATGGTACCTTGACTACACCAAAATTCCGGAATCTCTTGAAAAAAGTCAGTACGATCTTACAACAACTCTAATGCACGAACTTGCACACGGTTTAGGTTACATTGGAAATATCACTTCAGAAAGTTTGGAATCCACAGATTTTCCTTCACCAACGATTTTCGACATGCTTGTTTCTGATAAAGACGGAAATCCAATTGTTACAAGAAAAAACGATTCTTTTGTGCTTAACAACACATTGCTGAATACAAATGCATTATACTGGAACGGAAAATTTGCTAAAGCTTATTGTGGAGAAAAATTGAAGCTTTACGCTCCTGAAAAATTTAACAGCGGTTCTACAGTTTATCACCTTGACGAGGACACCTACCTTACAGGCTGCGGTTTTGAATTGATGACACCTGTGTTACGTTCTTCCGAAATATTTAGAACACCTGACATCGCTACAATTGCAATAATTGCAGACCTTGGTTGGAATGATTTTTTCATTACTCATGAAAAAATTTCTAACAGTACAGAATTAAAATCTAATACGCTGATTTCATTCTCAGTGAAAGATACCTTGCTTGACAAAAACTCACAATCGGTATTCTATTCATTCGACGGCTGGAAACATTCGATAGAAATTCCGGCAATCTACAACGAAGAGAACAATCTTTTTGAAGCAGAAATTCCTGCTTTACCATTCGACCATACAATTTCATACTCAATTCTTTCTGTGACAACAAATAAAGATTCTGTTTTTATTCCATCTAATTTCCCAGAAAACAGTTATTCTGTTTTTGTAGGAGAAGATACTGAAGCTCCAGAAATCTACCATACTCCTCTTTCCACAACAAACAATCTAGACATTACTATTTCTGCAGACATTAACGATAATTTTGAAATAGACACAGCATTTGTTCAATATTTTGTTCAAAGAGGCAAAAACAACATTGTTGACACAGTAATATCAAAATTTAAATTTACCGTGATTTCAACCGAAGCAGTAATATCTCTTTCATCTATAAATCAGATATTTGAGCCGGGAGATGTTATTTATTACAACATCATTGCTGTTGATAATGCTGGAAACACGTCATATTTCTTTGGAGAAGAGAAATTTCAGGCAATTACCTTGGAAGAAAAACAGGAACCAATACACTTTTTTATAACCGACTTCGACGATGAAGATGCATCAAGTCAATTCATTTTAGACAAATGTTCTATAAAAATGGAAGACGGTTTTGCATCCAAAGCACTGCACACGAGCCACCCTTACGCATATACAGGCATTGATGGTAAATACAACCAATACACGGCCACATTGAAATCACCTATAATCATTGCATCAAATCCTGCAATAATGACTTTTGATGAAGTTGTTTTAGTTGAGCCAGGAAAAGCAGGCATTGAATACGGAACATTCGGTTTCTGGGATTTTGTGATTGTGGAAGGAACAAAAGACCTTAACAGCGATACTTGGTATGCGCTAGGTAAAGTTGGTTGGGATTCACAGATTTACAACGCATGGAAAACGAGATATTACTCATCAACCAAAAATGACGGAGAAAACGACAATAGTCTTGCTGTTGGCGATTCAACACTATTCAAGACTCACAAAATCAATTTGTTAGAAAACAAATATTTTAGAGCAGGAGACACTATTTACGTACGTTTCCGTCTGCAATCGGATGCAACAAACTACGCATGGGGATGGGCAATCGATAATCTAACAATTCAGGGACGCATGGCATTATCAATTCCTTACCTTGCGTCAGAAACAGCTTTGTATCCAAATCCTTGCAGAAATGAATTTTACGTTTCCGATAAAAACATAAAATCAATCAAGGTTTATGATTTATTGGGTAAAAAGATGTTGGAAACTACAGAATCACCAGTTAATACCTCAGCATTAAAAAAAGGAACATACACGGTGTCAATTCTTTATAGCAACGGCATTCAAGAAACAAAACAAATTATAAAAGAATAAAATTTGAGAAATTATCATGAATAATTTTTTCAAGTCAACTTTAATAGTCCTTCTTATGGGAGGACTATTTTCATGTAGTAACACAACATCTTCTAATAATTCTAACATGGAACAAGAAGTTACAACAGTAGTGAAACCTGTATTACCATTTATCTCACGTGTTGGAGAAGGTCCGATTTGGGATTATAAATACAACAGATTATTATGGATTGATACTCAAGGAAGTGTCTTCATTTATACACCTTCCAATGGAATAAACAAAGAAATCAAAATTGATAAAATGGTGGGAACTGTTGTTCCATATAGCGAGGACACTGTTGTTGTTGCATTAAAAGACGGTATTTACAAACTAAATCTGAAAACAGAACAGCTCTTTTTTCTGTCTGCGCCTGAAGGAGGAATCGAAACGAACAAATACAATGACGGAAAATGTGACTCACAAGGAAGACTTTGGGTTGGAACAATGGATAATAACTGCGAGCCACATAAAGCAAACTTCTTTGTTTTTGATGGGAAAAACAGCAAAAAAGTTCTTGAAAATGTAACAATTTCCAACGGCGTTGCATGGTCTCTTGATAACAAAACCATGTATTACCAAGACACTCCCACACTAAACGTTTCCGCATTTGATTTTGATGAAGAAAAAGGAGAGATTTCCAATCGCAGAGAAATAATCCACTTTCCTGAAAACCTTGGTACTCCCGACGGAAATACTATTGATGAAGAAGGAATGCTTTGGATTGCAAACTGGGGAGCTGCTTGCGTAACACGTTGGAATCCCCATACAGGCGAACTACTACAAAAGATTGATGTGCCGGCACTCAATGTTTCAGCAGTAGCGTTCGGAGGAGAAAACCTTGATGAATTATACATAACCACAGCTTCTTACTATATGCCTGAAGATAAAGCTTCACATTATCCCGAAGCTGGGAAATTGTTTGTTGTAAAACCTGGAGTAAAAGGTGTAAAATGCAATTATATGAGTTTTAAATAATGCTGTAAACTACAGCTTACTTACTAACTCATCCCATTGCATTGTCAATTCTTCTATTTGTTCCTGTAATTCAGCATGATGTTTATAGTCATCGGCAGTTACATTAGCAGAATCCTCTATAAACTTCAAATTAAGCTCGTGAACTTCAGCCTCTAATTCCTGTATTTTAGTTTCAATTTTAGAAACCTGTGTCTGTATTTTTCTTTGTTCGCGTTCTTTTTCCTTTTGCTGCTGATAGTCAACTTTAGAAACAGATATTTTCTTTTCTTCCTGAACAGCAGGTTTTGAAAACATCAGAATTTCCTGATTCAACTGAGTTAGATAATCTTGCAAATCGCCCATTACTTCACGAATATTTTGATTTTTCACTTCATAAATATTCGTCGCAAGACCATTTAAAAAATCACGGTCGTGTGAAACTAAGATAAGCGTTCCGTCATATTTAAGCAAAGCCTGTTTCAAGACTTCTTTTGACTGAATATCCAGATGGTTTGTAGGCTCATCGAGAATTAACAAATTATATGGCTGAAGCATCAATTTTGCCATTGCAAGACGGTTTCTTTCCCCTCCGGAAAGTACCTTCACCTTTTTGTCAACATCCTCGCCACTAAAGAAGAAAGCACCCAAAATATCACGGAGTTTTGTACGTATATCACCTACCGCAATTTTGTCTAACGTATCGAAAACGGTGGCATTTTCATCCAAAATTTCATCCTGATTTTGAGCAAAATAGCCAACATTCACATTATGACCGAGTGTAATAGTCCCGTCATGTTCAATCTCGCCAAGAATAGTTTTTATGAACGTTGATTTTCCTTCACCATTTTTTCCGACAAGAGCTATTTTTTGACCTCGTTCTACCGAAAAATCTATGTCTTTCAAGATTGTTTTTTCACCATATTTTTTTGTGACTTTTTCTGCTTTCACAACAATCGTCCCCGAACGAGGAGCTGGTGGAAACTGGATATGAAATGCACCTGCATCCTTTTTCTCAATCTCTATTCGATCGATTTTCTCTAACTGTTTTATTCGAGATTGAACCTGAACAGATTTTGTAGCTTTATAACGGAATCGTTCAATAAACTTTTCCGTGTCTTCTATCATTTTCTGCTGGTTTTCGTAAGCCGCAAGCTGCTGAGCATATCTATCCTCTTTCAAAACCAAATATTGAGAATAAGGAGCCGGATATACCGTCAACTTATTAATACTGATTTCAAAAGTTTTCTTTGTAACGGCATCAAGAAATCGTCTGTCGTGAGAAATTAAAATAATTGCTCCGTGATATTGAACAAGAAATCGTTCAAGCCATTGAATTGAAACAATATCAAGATGGTTTGTAGGTTCATCGAGTAAGAGAACCTGAGGCTTACGCAAAAGAATTTTCACCAACTCTATACGCATACGCCAACCTCCACTGAATTCAGAAGTTTTCCGTTCAAAATCCGAACGTGAAAATCCCAAACCAATAAGCATCTGCTCCATTTCACCTTCAACAGAACCACCACCATGCATTTCCAACTGGTCGGAAAGTTCCGTTACCTGATGAATCAGTTTTAAATAAGAATCCGACTCATAATCTGTGCGTTCAGCAAGCTCTGCATTAAGTTTTTCAAGTTTTGCCTGCATTGCATTCAACTCCTCGAATGCTCCACGAACTTCTTCCAAAACAGTTTTTCCGTCCGAAACCTTCATTGTCTGAGGCAGATAACCAACCTTCCAATCCGAAGAAATTACCACTTCCCCTTCTGTTGGTTCATCCTGTTTTGCAATTATTTTCAATAATGTTGACTTTCCAGCACCGTTTCTTCCAACAAGACCAATTTTGTCTTGATCGGAAATCATCACCGATACATTATCAAAAAGTGTATAACCGCCAAAACGAACGGCCAGATTATTTATCGAAATCATTAATAAATGGCTTTTGCTATTTCAACTACTTGTGAAGGATCAGAGTACGTAAACCAATGAATCAGAGGAACGCCAAATTTAGCTAATTCATTTGCCTGATATACAGCCCATTCAGTTCCTACTTTTGCAGCATCGGCATCGCACTTACATTTACGAAGTTCTTTTTCGAATTCTTCCGGCAAATGACAAGCAAAAATTTTAGGCAAAACATCTACCTGACTCATAAAACCAATAGGTTTTATTCCTGGAACTACAGGAACATTGATTCCCACATTGCGACATTTTTCTACAAAGTCATAATACTTCTGGTTGTCGAAAAACATCTGAGTAACAATGTATTGAGCACCTGCATCTACCTTTTCTTTCAAATGAAGAATATCTTCATCAAGACTTGTTGCAGAATAGTGTTTTTCCGGATAACCAGCAACACCACACTTAAACGAAGTTTCTGAAGAAGAATGAGGAAGTTCGTCATCAATATATTTGCCCGCATTCATATCTTTTATTTGACGAAGCAAATCCACTGCGTAACGGTTTCCACCATCTTCTGGAGTATAGTTTTCTTTATTTCTTCCATCGCCACGAAGCACAAGAAGATTTTCTATTCCTAAAAAGTGTAAATCTATCAACACATACTCCGTTTCTTCACGAGTAAATCCACCGCATAATATATGAGGAACAACAGGAATATTATATTTATTTTTTATTGCCGCTGCAACCGCTACTGTTCCAGGACGCTTACGGGTTCTTTTTCCATTTTTGTCGTATTGCTCACAATGTGTTGTTATATTTATAAACTGAGGATTAAATTCCAACAAAGGATCTATCGTGTTATAAATACCTTCAATACTTCTTCCTTTCAAAGGAGGCAAAACCTCAAAGGAAAACAGCGGTTTATTTGAATTCTTAATGATATCAGCGATGTTCATCATGTAAATTTTATTGCGCAAAAATAACAAAATCAGCCTTGCAACAAGCAAAATAAATCGCATATTTGCATTGTATGGAACTTAGCAAAAACAAAATAAAATATTTCTGTTCCTTTTCCAAAAAGAAAATTCGCGAGGAAGAACACAAATTTATTGTGGAAGGCAATAAACTTGTGGAAGAACTCTTACACTCAGATTTCAAAATAGAATGTGTCGTTGCCACAAAACAATGGATTGATGAAAATCAGCCTCAATGCGATTTTTATATAGCAAACCACGAGGACATTTCTAAGATATCATTATTACAGAATCCTCAGGACGTATGGGCACTAGTTAACTGCAAACAATCAAACTCAGAAATAAACACGCACGGGCTTGTCCTCGCCCTCGACGGAATTCAGGATCCCGGAAACATGGGCACCATTATCCGACTGGCTGACTGGTTTGGTATCTCACAGATTATCTGTTCTAATGAATGCGTTGAGATTTATAATCCTAAAGTTGTCCAAGCAACAATGGGTTCTATTTTTCGAATAAATGTCAACTATGTTGATTTACCGGCATTTTTGAAAAACGTAAAAAACACTGAAATTTTCTCTGCAGACATGGCTGGAGAAAATGTTTATACTGCAGAAATTCCAGAAAACGCAATTCTTGTAATGGGAAACGAAGGTAATGGTATAAGCGACGAAGTTTCTCAATTAGCAAACCGTACAATCCACATTCCTTCATTCAATAAAACAGGCAAAACATCCGAGTCATTAAATGTTGCTGTTGCCACAGCAATTCTTTGCTCTGAATTTCGAAGAAAAACAGTGTAATTTTATCTACAATTCTCTTAAAAACTCTATCTCACAATAGAGTAAAACTTGTATATTTGCAATTATCTTGTTCAAACATGAATTTTGTTTGCTAACAATTTTATTGATTTTTAGGTTTATGATTAAAAACATAATACTATCAGGTGTCGGCGGTCAGGGTATTTTAACAATTGCCTCCATTATTGACCTTGCAGCAATGCATTCCGGCCTGAACGTAAAACAGGCAGAAGTACACGGTATGAGTCAACGCGGCGGCGATGTGCAGTCAAACCTCCGCATTTCCGACGAGGAAATTTATTCAGACTTGATTCCCAAAGGCAAAGCGGATATTATTCTTTCCATGGAACCTCTTGAAGCATTACGTTATATCTCATACTTGCAAAAAGATGGTATCATTATTACTGCATCAGCTCCATTAAAAAATATTCCTAATTATCCGGATGAAAATAAAATTCTTGAAACCATAAAAAACAGTGGTTTCAAATATATTATAATCGACTCTGAAGAGATTGCAAAAAATCTTAACGAAAGAGCATTGAATGTTGTTATCGCAGGCGCTGTCGCTCCGATTATCGGTATTGATTCTCAAGTTATGAAGGAAAGCGTAAAGGAACTTTTTGCATCAAAAGGAGAAGATGTTGTTGCTATGAACATTAAAGCATTTGAAACTGGTGTTGAATATAATAAAAAACTATAATACAATGATTTGGAACGAGAAAATGGAATGCATGGAAAAACTTGCCATGCGTAAAATACAAGGAGAAAGACTTCAACAAGTTGTAAAACGCGTATATGAAAACTGTGAGCCATATCGCAAAAGAATGCAGGAAGCCGGTGTTACTCCTGATGACATCAAATCTATTGATGACATTAAAAAGTTGCCATTTACATCGAAAAAAGACCTTCGTGATTACTATCCATGGGGCTTATTGAGTGTTCCACAATCTGAAATTGTAAAAATCCATGCTTCTTCGGGAACAACAGGTAAACCTATCGTTGTAGGTTATACAAAAAACGACTGCGATGCCTGGGCTGAAGCAGGAGCACGTTGTTTTACCGCTTTTGGTTTAAATAAAAACGACGTTGTTCAGGTTTCCTACGGTTATGGTTTATTTACCGGCGGACTTGGTGCACATGACGCTTCAATGACGATTGGCGCAACAACAATTCCTATGTCAGCTGGAAATACAGAAAAACAACTACTTATGATGCACGATTTGGGAGCAACCGCATTGGCATGCACACCTTCGTATGCATTATATTTAGCAGAATCACTTGAAAAATCGGGAATGCCACGAAATGAATTTAAATTAAAAGCCGGCATTTTTGGTGCAGAACCATGGACAGAAGAAATGCGTAAAGAAATAGAAACGCGACTAGGAATAAAAGCCTACGATATTTATGGTTTAACAGAAATCTCCGGTCCTGGTGTTGGTTTTGAATGTTCTTTCCAAAACGGAACTCATCTTAGCGAGGACTTATTCTATCCAGAAATCATTGATCCAGAAACAGGCGAACAACTACCTGACGGAGTTGAAGGAGAACTTGTATTTACCACTTTAACAAAAGAAGGTATGCCACTTATTCGTTTCCGTACGCGCGACCTAACTCACCTGATTCGTGAGAAATGCGAATGTGGCCGTACACTTGTCCGTATGGCAAGAATTCTTGGTAGAACCGACGACATGTTGATTATCCGTGGTGTAAATGTATTCCCTTCTCAGATAGAGTCTGTTCTTTGTAACATTGCCGAAGTTGAGCCACAATTCTTTATCACTGTTGACCGTGTAAACAACACCGATACATTCGACATTGATGTAGAAGTTAAAAAGGCTTATTTCTCCGAAGATGAAAATCAAATGGGAGCATTGAAAAACAAGATAGTTCATGCAATTCAAAGTGTAGTTGGCATCCAGCCAAAATTGAATTTGGTCGGTCCTGATTCAATCCAACGAAGCCAAGGAAAGGCAAAAAGAGCATTAGACAAAAGAAAATTCAAATAGTTGTTATTTTACCTCACTATGTTAGATCAGAAACTTCTACTTAAACAGCAGCAAAAGCTGTCACCTCAACAGATTCAAGTTATTAAAATGCTTGAAATTCCAACTATGGAGTTGGACACCCGTATAAAGGAGGAAATAGAGGCTAATCCTGCATTGGAAGTTGACGACAACAATGATGACAACGAAGAACAAGAAAAGATTGACTCAAACGAAAACACATCCGATTCTGATAACTACGATGACGATAATTCCGACGACGGATTAACCAGTACCGACGACAACAAAGAATTCGACATCGATGATTATTTTGATGAAGATGAATATTCAAATTATAAATATTCTGCAAACAATTCTTCGCCAGACGACGACCGGAAAGAAATCCCTTTTTCTGGAGGCAATTCTTTCCAGGAAAATCTGAAATCACAATTAGGACTTCTAGATTTAAGTGACGAAGAATTGTCTATTGCCGATTTCATAATTGGCAATATTGATGAAGATGGCTATTTGCGTCGTGATTTAGAAAGCATCTCCGACGATATTCTTTTATTGCAGAACAACACCGTTTCCGTAGAAGAACTGCAAAGAATTCTTTCTGCGATTCAAACACTTGACCCAGCAGGAATTGGAGCAACATCACTACAAGAATGTTTAATTCTTCAACTTGACAGAAAACAGCGAACCCCAGAAACTGTTACAGCAAAAGCTATCCTAAAAGATTTTTACGAAGAATTCACAAAAAAACACTTCGACAAAATCCAACAAGGGCTCGAAATTGAGGAAGAAGACCTTAAAGCAGCCATGGATGTTATTCTGAAATTAAATCCAAAACCAGGAAACGGGACTGCTGATTCTTACGCAAAAACTATAAATCAGACTATTATTCCAGACTTTAATTTAGAGAATATCAACAATGAAATGATTCTCTCGTTAAACTCACGAAACGTTCCAAACTTAAAAGTGAGCAGAACTTACGTGAACATGCTGCAGGAATATAAACCTACACAAAAAAGTTCATCGAAAGAAAGAGAAGCATTTGACTTTATAAAACAGAAATTAGATTCCGCAAAATGGTTCATTGATGCCATAAATCAACGGAACAACACCTTGCTTTCAACCATGCAGGTTATTTTTGACTTCCAAAAGGAATTTTTCACAACCGGCGACGAGGCAAAGCTTAAACCAATGATTTTGAAAGATATAGCAGACAGAACCGGGCTTGATATATCAACAATTTCTCGAGTAGCAAACAGCAAACACATACAGACGCCATACGGAGTTTACTCATTAAAATATTTCTTTTCCGAAGGTCTGCAAACAGAATCTGGCGAAGAAGCGTCATCACGACAAATCAAACAAATTCTTCAAGACACAATAGCAGAGGAAGACAAAAAGAAGCCATATACAGACGAACAACTCGCTGCAGTATTAAAAGAAAAAGGGTTTATTATTGCCCGCAGAACTATTGCAAAATACCGTGAACAATTAGGACTTCCAGTTGGTCGTCTTCGTAAAGAACTGTAAACATGCAGAAAGTTCTGTCCATTTTTTCATGGATTATCTCCATCATTTTTCACCCTCTTGGTATGCCAACTTTGGGGTGCATACTATACGTACTATGTTATTCTGTACCAGTATTTCATGAAACAGCATTTTTTACAGTTCCACAGGTAATCTTACCTGTTTTTGAACTTTTTTACCTTTTGCCATTGGTCCTTTGTCTTTTTTACGGTGTATTTTTTATGAAAAAAGCCAACTTCGACAACAAACATCATAGGCTAATGTTACTCTTCATCATAGATATTGCATATACCATAAGTTTCTTCAATGGTTCCATAATGCAATTTTTCCGCACATACCTTCTTCTCTGCATAATAACAATCTTTATCGCAAATCTGATAACTTATTTTTGGAGAATAAGTCTGCATACAATTGGTATGGGTGGTCTATTAGGATTGCTCGCCTCATTCTATTTAGAAGAACCTCTATTTTATACGTTTGCTATAGAATTAATTCCATTTTTTATAATTCTCTCAGGATTGGTAGGCACATCACGCCTCTATTTAAAAGCACACACTCCTCTGCAGATTTATGCAGGATATGCTGTTGGTTTTTTCACGATTTTCCTAGGCATGTGTTTCTTAAAATACCTTTAGAAAACACAATTAAATTATAAAACACACGTTTTCCTCTAGCGTTTTATGATTACCTTTGTAAAATGAAACAATTGCTATTCATATTTTTTCTATGCTTCACAAACATTCTTTTTGCACAGCAGAAAGGTGTTCTGCAAGGAAAAATTATTGACGAAAAAGGCAATACTATTTCTTTTGTATCTGTTAGCTGCGAAGAAACTAAAACAAGCCTAATCTGTAATGATGACGGCTCATATAAATTAGAACTTCCAATAAACCAGAAAGTTTTTGTCTATTTCAGTAAAATAGGTTATTTCGAACACAAAGCCGAAATTCTGCTTACATCGGAAAAGAAAACCTATTCTCCAGTATTACGACTAAACGCCCTCGAAATACCCAAAGTAAAAATCACATACGATAAAGATGCCGAAGAAAATGTCACCAGCATTTCCTCGGAAAAAGCGACTGCAATCACAGGGCTTTCGATGGCGGGAATTGAAGGAGGATTAAAAACATTTGCCGGCGTTAATGCCAAATCAGAGCTTAGTTCTCAATATTCAGTACGTGGCGGTAGTTACGACGAAAATCTTGTTTATGTTAATGGTGTTCCTGCATTTAAACCGTCAATGGCACGTTCCGACAAACAGGAAGGTTTGAGTATTATAAACCCATACATGGTTGACAATGTGGATTTTTCTAGCGGCGGATTTGATATTTGTTACGGGGACAAAATGTCGAGTGTGCTGAATGTAACCTATAAAGATGTCGAGGAATTCCACATACAGGCTGACGCAAGCTTCATGGACGCAAACGTAACCATACAAGGAACCGACAAAAAACAGAAATTCAGCATCTTAACCGGAGCGAGATACAAAAACACATCGTTGGTTTTATCAACACTTGACGAAACAGGAGAATACAAACCCATTTTTTATGATTTTCAAAGTCTCCTGAAATACAAAATTAACCCTAAACTTACCCTTTCCTATTGGATTTATGGTGCAAACAACACCTATTCATTCCTTCCCGACAAAAGAGTAACCGACTTTGGGAGCCAAGTGAAATCATACAAAATGACCATATATTTTGAAGGAGAAGAAAAATACACATATAGAAATTTAGGAAACGCACTTTCTCTCAATTACAGACCAACAGAGCGCACTTTCCTAGACCTCAATGCCTTATACTATCATGCATCGGAAAATGAGACATTTGATGTACTTAGTCAATATAGATTAAGCGAAAGTTTCAGTAACGGTGAAACTTTAATTGAAGACTCTACCGCACTTCTTGCCGTTGGAAGCTTTTTAGAACACGGACGTAACAAGCTCAAGAACGACAATATTACTGTCATGCACGACGGAAAACAACTCTTTGGTTCATATTCTCTTAACTGGGGATTTTCTGTAAGTTCCTCATATTACAATGCCCAATATAACGAATGGACATTTATGGATTCTGCAAATTACGCACAACCATACTGCGACACAGCCATCAATCTTAAAAATGCTGCAAATTCAACAATCACTCATAATCAAACAATTAGTGCCGGATATCTAGGATTTTCAAAACGAATCTACTTTGATAATTCTAAAGAATCCACATTAAAAATCAACGCTGGAATCCGTGGAACATTTGATACATACTCATCACAACTACTTTGGAATCCCCGCATGAGATTCCTATTCAAACCAAGTAAAGACAAAAGCAATAGAATCTCTTTTTCAACAGGTATTTACTATCAACCGGCAGAGTTTAAAGAACTTATAGATAAATTCGGACAATTTCACACTAACGTAAAACCACAGAAATCAACGCATTTTGTATTGGGATATTCTCAGACACTTACATTATGGAACCGACCATTCTTTTGGAACACAGAACTTTATATGAAAAAACTTAAAAATATTATTCCTTATACTATAGACAATGTTTCTACCGTATATTATCCTAATTTGTGTGCCGACGGATATATTACCGGAATTGACACTAAGATTAACGGAGAATTCGTTCCTGGCATAGAATCCTGGATAAATTTGTCTTTAATGCGTGCAAGAGAACATCTTACAAATACAGCAAGTTCGGAAATCCGCCGCGCAAACGACCAACTTTTAAATTTCAGCATGTTCTTCCAAGATTATTTGCCAAACAGCGAAAAGCTAAAAATGAATCTAACATTCATGGCTGGTTCAAATATTCCTACAGCAACACCTACTGCATCTTACGAAGAATTCGATGATTTCAAAATATCTTCATATACCCGCCTTGACATTGGCTTTTTGTATGTTTTCATCGATGAACAAAAACAGATCGAAAATAAATCTACTGTCAAGAATCTAACATTAGGTTTAGAAATTTTCAATCTATTTGATAATCCTAATAAAATCTCATATTTCTGGATTGAGGATGTTTCAAACAATTACTACGCTGTCCCTAACTACCTTACATCAAGAAGACTGAACTTAAAACTGACATTGAAGATATGATAGCTTTCAAACATCCGGAATTTCTTTATTTTCTACTTACGATTGCTATTCCAATCATAATTCATTTGTTTTCGTTCCGAAAATATAAGAAGGTCTATTTTCACAACTTACAATTCATAAAAAACATTCAGATTGAACAAAATAGCACAAAATCTAAATTAAAAGAGATACTCATACTCTGTTCAAGAATAGGAATGATTCTATTTTTAGTCCTCACTTTTGCACAGCCGTACATTCCACTCAAAAACACTCAGATCTCACAAAAACAAAATTATGCTGCAATATATATCGACAATTCATTCAGCAGCCAATCAGAAACAACATACGGCATTGCACTTGAACACGAGAAAACAAAAGCTTTGGAAATCGTTGACGCTTACTCATCCGAAACAAAATTTTTCTTGTTTACAAATTCTTCCAGTCCAACTGAGAAAGTAGAATTGACAAAAGATGAAATTAAAAACGAAATTTCCTTGATACAGGTTTCTCCTAATCAGCTTCTCGTTTCCGACATTTACAAAAGAGCTGCATTTTGTGCTAAAAAGACTTCAAATCCTCTGCAACTCCACATTCTTTCCGATTTGCAGAAAACCACATTTAATCTTCAGGAAATCGAAGATGATTCACTTGTTACAACAAATATCTATCCCATCATTAATCAACAACAAAATAATATTTCTATTGACAGCTGTTTCTTCGAAAGCAAACATCACAGCAACAATCAAACCGAAAAAATCACTGCCACTATAAGCAATCATTCCGACGAAAATTTCACAAACATTCCTGTAAAACTTTTCATCGACGACACACTTAAAGCCATAGCAACTACAACATTAAAACCAAATGCAAAATCCTCTGTTCCAATAGAATTCAACACACATAAAAGCGGAATTATTTCAGGTAGAATCGAAATAGAAGATTTTCCTATTTTATACGACAACACCTATTATTTTTCTTACTTTATCGAAGACAAAATTTCAATTCTTGACATTTTTGAAAATACACCAAACAAAAATATTGCTGCACTCATAAAAAACCAGAAAGAGTTTTCTATTGAATACCAAGATATTAAAAACATTGATTATTCCTCACTCGCAAACTTCTCCATCATTCTATTGGATAATCTTACTACTATTCCAAGCGGACTTTCCAACGAATTAAACAAACTCAAATTCATTGGAAAAACCATTATTTGTGCCCCATCGGAAAGTATTGACATTGAATCATACAATAAATTTCTAGCTATTTTCGGCAAAGAACAAATCACTCAAAAAGACTCCACTAAGACAGAAATCACAAACGTTGACGAGAAAAACACAATATTCAAAAATGTTTTTGAGAAAAAACAGCAGAACAATAAATATCCAGAAGTTTTCTCTCATTATAAGATTGTTCCTCAGAAAAATAATGTGCTTATTTCGCTTCAAAACAACGATGCCTTCGTTATTCAAGAATCGTCAGGAAACAACACATTGTTTTTATTCACTTCACCACTGAATTCTAAAGCAGGAACATTCATTTCTTCGCCATTGTTTGTTGGTTTATACAATATGTTTCTTTGTGCATCACATTCAAATGAACTACAAACAACATTAGGACAATCCAGCGAAATCTACATTTCGAAAAAATTAAGCGAAGAAGCTCTGCATATTGAAAATCAAGCAAAAAACATCGACATTATTCCTCAATACCGCACAGACATTCAAACAGCAAAAACAATCATAAATCCTATGCAACAGATAACTGAAGCTGGGAATTACATCATAACGCAAAGCAAAAATGCAATTGCAGGAATTTCATACAATTACGACAGAAAAGAATCCACACTTGATTTCTACACTACTGATGAATTAAAAGAACAGGCAAATCATTTGTCCTTTTGCGACATTGTTACCAGCGAAAAAAATATTGCAGAAAATATTAAGGAATTAAATGAAGGAAAAGCACTTTGGAAATGTACACTGTGGATTACAATTTTCTTTGTTCTCCTGGAAGTTTTTCTCATAATTTCTTATGACAGAATCACAAACACGTTGAAGACAAAAAAGGAAATTATTTAAGTCTAAAATTTGTAGAAACGAGACAAAAAACTACTTTTGTAAATGAATAAAATTTTGATAATGAGAAACATTTTTCTTTGTTGCGTATTCTTACTATTTACCATGCCGATATTTTCTCAAATAGAGGCTAAGTTTTCTGCTACAAGCAACCAAACAGTGCTTTGTTACACAGAAGACGAATATGGAATTGCCACAAAGAATACAACTGTAAGATTCAAAAATTCAACAAATTACGACAAGGAATGTTGGTACATCTGGAATTTTGGAGACAATTCCGCAGATTCCACTGTTGTAACCAAAGTTTTTGCACCAAATGTTGAACATCAATACAAAAAAGACGGATTTTTCACTGTAAGTCTGCTTACAATTGACGCAGATGCTATCTCTGGAATTATTAAAGGAGGTACTTTAAAATACGCAGAATTTATTTCTCAAGATGCTGAGAGCGTTACACTTTCTCTAACCTATCTTGACGAAGAAAAGACATTATGTCAATCAACTACTAAAATCTCATATCTTTATTTTGGACAAAAAGTATCGAAAAAATGCATTGAGGTTTACAGTCCCGTTACGGATGGTCCTAATTTCACTTACGAAATAAACGATCCTAGTTCCGACACTCATAAAGCTGGTTTAGAATCATTTGTATATATTTTATCCGTAAACAAAGATACGTTTAAGCCTCATAAAAACAATGTTTGGAAATACTACTGGAGCATCTACAACGATAAAAAGCTTATTAAAGAATTTGCACTTGACTCCACTGAATACCGTTATATATTTCCTTCGGAGAACTTTGATCCTGGCTATAATGTAACATTAAAAATTGCCTTAGACAGTTCTAAATTCGATTATCAAGATGAGTTTTCAAACTTTTATGATTTAAGCGGTTGTGCTGCAAGTCAGACCATTAATGTTAAGGTCACTGACCATTTCTTTGCTGACAGTAGCCGTACCGAAAAAGATATAGACGAAAGAGAAACTTCAATTCCTAATATTTTCACACCTGGCGGTGGAGACGAAAATGATGTTTTCTACTTCAGCACAAATGGTGTAGATGAGTTTTCTATTTGGATTTACAACAACAATGGTAATATGGTTTACAAACAAGTTGCAAAAGCAATTTCATGGACTGGAGACGATAACTCCGGGCATCCATGCCCTTCAGGAACATATTATTACGTTGTAAAATCAAATAACAGCGACAAACGTCATAACACTGCAGGATTTATTCAGCTTTTCCGACAAAATTAGAGTCGCACAATGCAATCTTTATTTAAAAGATATTCTGGACTTGCAGACTTCATTACCTTATTAGTATGCTCTTCTGCAATAATTTGGGGAAACTTCATCATTACACTTAGCTGCATTCTACTATCAACATTTTGGATTTTAAATGGTAATTATACAGCAAGTATCAAGAACATTTTATCCAGGAAAACATCCTTGTGTTTTCTAATTATATGTAGCATTCTTTTAGCACGTTTTTCTTTACAAATCCCCCATCCAGATGCACTAAACGCACTAAATAAATATCTTCCATTTTTTATATTCATAGTCACGCTCGGTAGTAGAAAAGAAGCTAGTCATAATGAATTCCACACAATTATGTTGGCATATGTATTTTCTATTACAATAAACACAATTTTCTGCCTTTGCAACTACTTCATTAACATTTCCGACACAACAGCTTTCCGAAGTGTCGGTTTTTTCATGTCATATATAAGATTATCTTTATTCTCACTTTTGGGTGCTACAATCTGCATTTATTATTTATTCTACAACAAAATCTACCCGGTCAGAAAATCGGAGCGTATATTTCTCTATTTTTCTTTAACATGGCTCATTGCATACATCTTGTTTTCAAAAACAATCACTGCATATGTAGCTCTTTCTGTTTTATCAGGATTATTCTTTATTGATCAGATTAGAAAAAAGACATCTAAAAAAAGCAGAACAGCACTTATTCTTGCACTTTGCCTTAGTATAATTGCAATTAGCGCTATTCTTTATTCCGAAGCGAAATATTTTATTTATCCAGACAAAATCGACATTGCCACACTTGATACAAAAACAAATTCTGGTAACGCATACAAACCATTCACAAAAGGAACACAAACAGAAAACGGACATTGGAACAATCTCTATATATGCGAAGAAGAATTAGATAGTTGTTGGCAACAAAAAACAGGAATGGCCTCTGTTTGGGATTTAAACAAAGACAATTACCCATATATTAATACTTTATGTCGTTACATGACATCAAAAAATCTGCGAAAAGACGCCGAAGGATTCGCACAACTTTCCGATGATGATATCGAAAACATAAAAAAAGGATTCACCAATTTTAGGTTTACATCCAACATTAATCCCAAAAAAAGAATCTATGAAGCTTTCTGGGAAATTCACGGCTATTATTTAGGAGATAATCCGGACGGACATTCAATAACCCAACGATGGGAATTTATTAAATGTGCCCATAAAGTAATACAGAAATTTCCGTGGATTGGTGCCGGAGCTTATGCAAAAACAGAAATGTTCAAGTTCTACGAAAAAGACAATATTCTTCGTGAAAACCATTGGAATTTACCACACAATCAATTTGCACTCATCGGAATAACCACCGGCTATATAGGACTTATTATTTTTATACTCTGCCTTATTGGATTGTTCATCTTCTCAAGAAAAAAATGGAATGCCATTACCTTAGGTTGGTTGCTAATTACTGTGATTTCTTTTTTTAGCGAAGATACTATGAACACCTTTGCCGGCTTAGCTTTTAGTGCATATTTCGGAGGACTTATACTTTTTGTACAACCTGAAAATCAATAAATTTCAAGTTTTAAGTTTTTCATTTCGATTCTCTTTTCTACTGCAAAATCTTGTATCTTTGTAACAAAGAGATTAAGATGAGTGAATATAAAGACAAAAAGGAATTCATTAATATTGAGAAAATATTAATGAAAAAAGCGCCGGAACTTTACAAGAAGCTGCCAAAATTCATCATACGATATTTCACATACATTTTACATCAGGACGAAATTAATTCCGACCTACATGAGATGGAGAACTATCAAGGCGTAGAAAAGTTTCACAAACATCTTGAAATCAACAATATACAAATCTCCTTCCATGGAAAAGAAAACATACCGGCAGACGGTAGATTTATTTTTGCATCAAATCATCCGCTCGGAGGTCCCGACGGTATTTTAATTGTTTCCGCAGTTGGCAGTATTTTCCCAAAAACTAAACTGATGGTAAACGATTTGCTGATGAACATTCCCGATGTTGAGGAAGTTTTTATTCCAATTAATCGCTTCGGAAAAAATAAAAGAGAATATGCAGAAACTTTTGAAAAAAGTCTTACCTCCGATTCTCAAATCATAATATTTCCAGCTGGACTTGTTTCCAGAAAAATCAAAGGTAAAATTATCGATTTGGAATGGAAAAAATCCTTTGTATCTTATGCCAAACGCTACAAACGAGATATTATTCCTGTTTTTATCAGTGGACAAAACTCAAAATTTTTCTATAATCTTGCTAACTGGAGAAAACGCTTAGGAATAAAAACAAACATTGAGCAACTATATTTAATTGACGAATTCTACAAACATAAAAATGAGAATATGTCTATTTATTTTGGAAAACCTATTTCCTATAAAACTTTGTCTGAAGAAAAGACAGACAAGGAATGGGCAGAAGAAATAAAAAAGATTTCATATTCATTACCAAATGAATGACAATGGAACAAGTAATTGCACCAGTTGAAAGAGAACTGCTTATTGCAGAATTAACCGACGATAAAATTCTTAGAGAATCTCATTTCGGATCAAATAAAATATACACTGTCAACTTTCACAACGCTCCAAACGTGATGCGAGAAATTGGACGTTTGCGTGAATTAGCATTTAGAAATTCTGGCGGAGGAACAGGAAAAGAAATCGACATCGACGAATTCGACATTCATCCAACTCATCCATACGAACAATTAGTTATATGGAATCCTGAAAGCAAACAAATTCTTGGCGGCTATCGTTACATTCTTTGTAAAGACGCATTAAACAAGGATGGTTTATACGACATGGCGACAACAGAACTATTCGATTTCTCAGAAAAATTTAAGAAAGACTATCTTCCTTATACTCTTGAACTTGGACGTTCTTTCGTTTATCAAGAATCTACTATTGGCGCCACAGTACGAAAAAGCATTTTTATTCTTGACAATCTTTGGGAAGGTATTGGAGCTGTAATTGCACTTAATCCTCAAATCAAATATTTGTTTGGAAAAGTAACGATGTATTTGAATTATGACCAATTGGCAAGAGATTACATTTTATATTTTCTGAACAAACATTTTAGAGACAAAGAGAATTTGGTAACTACATTAGAACCACTCGGTTATTTTAACCAAGAAAAAGACTTAGAACAAGTTTTTAATGGAAATAATCTGCGTGAGGATTATAAAATTCTTTTTACAAAAGTACGTGAGAGAAAACAAAACATTCCACCACTCATAAATTCCTATATTAATCTTAGCGACACAATGAAAACATTCGGAACATCGCTGAACAAAGGATTTGGTGCCGTTGAAGAAACTGGGATACTTGTTACTATCAGCGATATCGATACTGATAAATTAAATCGATATGTTTTGTCTTATCAACTTTAAAAATGACTGACAAAATCTTTCCGAACATCGGCATTGTACATTTTAACAAAAAGAAAGGATGCCGTAAGGTCATTGTTAAAGTACTGCAAAATGGAGAAACCTACGTTTCCGTTCCTTGGCTATATCCAATAAAACTAGCCGAGATTTTCGTTCTAAAAAATACAGAATGGATTAATAATCAACAGAATAAAAGAAAGAACAGTCAGAAACTAATAACACAAAGTCAAGAAAAATTCACCCATTTTCACGATTTAGAAATTGTTACCGGAATAGACAATTCCTTTAGAATCTCAACAAGAAATGGAGTTATAAAAGCTATCATACCACAAACCATCAATGTTGAAGACCCAAGAATCCAAGATGAGCTAATAAAAACAGTAGAAATAGTTTTACGAAAAGAAGCAAAGATTTTTATACCCGAACGAGTGAAATTATTATCACAAGAGCATGGATTTTCATATTCCTCAATAAAAATCTCAAGTGCAAAAACACGATGGGGCTGCTGTAACTCACAAAAACGTATTGTCTTTTCGCTTTATCTTATGACATTACCATTCCATCTTATTGATTATGTAATACTTCACGAATTATGTCATACCGTATTCATGAATCATAGTAAAGACTTTTACGCATTATTAGATAAATGTTGCGGAGGAAAACATTCCACATATAAAAACGAGATAAAGAAATTTCCAATGGATGTTTTTCCGAAATTTACTAAAGACAATTTATAATCTCCAATTTATTGTATCTTTGGGAATTCAAATTGAACAATGAAAAGAATTATCACATACGGTACTTTTGACCTCCTGCATTACGGCCATATAAATTTGCTGAAACGAGCAAAAGCACTTGGTGACTACTTAATTGTTGCACTTTCAACTGATGAATTTAACCTGAATCAGAAAAATAAGAAGTGTTACTTTAACTACGAAAAGCGTAAACAATTATTGGAAGCCATACGATATGTTGATTTAGTTATTCCAGAAGAAAACTGGGAACAAAAAACTACAGACATTAAAGAATATCACATCGACACTTTCGTAATTGGTGACGATTGGAAAGGTAAATTTGATTTTTTAAAGAAACAATGCGAAGTTGTTTATTTAGAACGTACACCCGAAATTTCCACCACTAAAATCAAGGATGACATTAACTGTTCTAAATGATAAGTAATCCTTTCATAAAGACTATTCTATATTTATGCAGTTACTGCATCTATCCTTTTTCTTTTATTACACCAAGAAGTAAGAAAAAATGGACATTCGGTAGTTTTAGAGGCGCCTTCAACGACAATTCTAAATATCTGTTTATTGAAGTACAAAAAAAGCATCCTGAAATCAATTCTGCATGGATATCATGCAACAAGGAAACTGTAAAAAAAATCAGAAGTTGCAACTTAACAGCCTATTACTTATTTAGTTGCAAAGGAATCTGGCATGCTCTCACATCAAAATATTGGATATACAACGCATACACATCCGACATTCTTTTTTGCCTTTCTGGCAATACAACAACTATTAATCTATGGCATGGTTTAGCAATAAAAAACATAGAATTTGACATAAACGCAGGACCTTTAGAAGATATTTTTGTCAAAAAGACTTTTAAAAGCAGATTTTTCTATCCTCAAGTTTACAAACGCCCAAATCATGTTTTGGCACCGAGTGAATTTTATCAATCTTATTTTTCTCAAGCGTTTAGAATCGATAAAAAACAATGTATATCATTCAGTTACCCACGAACTACCATTCTAACATGCGATGAAAATGAACGTAAAGAATTCATTCGGCAGTACGAACCTGAAGAAACACACCAACTTATCGATGAGCTAAGTAAATTTGAAAAAACATTCATTTATATGCCGACCTGGAGAGATTCTCAAAAAGAAATCATCTCCTCGAACTTAGATTTATCGACCATTGAAAAAACAATGCAGGAAGTTAACGGGCTATTCCTCATAAAACCACACGCAAATACTATTATAAACGATTCTATACTAAAAAATTTCAGAAACATAAAACTAATTGATTCTAAATCAGACGTCTATACAATTTTACCATACACATCCGCTCTTATTACAGATTATTCTTCTATTATGTATGACTATATGTTAATGAAGGGCAAGGATATCATTCTCTATCTATATGATTTTGAAGAATATACAAAAGACCGCACTTTTATTTTCCCATTTAACGAAAATACAATCGGTGCCAAAACATCAACATTCAACGAATTAATCCAGGTTATAAAGGAAAATAAATATTCCATTAATATAGATGACAGGGAAAGAATAATAACAAAGCTTTGGGATGAAAATGGATTCAAAGACACTACTTCCAGTCTTATAAAATTCATTGAAACACTTTAGTTTCTACGAATTTCAAGCAACATTTCACATTAATCTATTACATTTGTAAAAAATATATCAGAATGAAATTTGAATTTACTGCTGCACGTATTGCACAAGTTCTTGACGGTGTAGTTGAAGGTGACGAAAACGCAAAAATCGTCCGCGTTTCTAAAATCGAAGAAGGAAAAGAAGGTTCTATCACATTTCTTGCAAATCCAAAATACACTCAATATATCTATACAACAAATGCAACTGCAATTGTCTGCAGCAAAACATTTGTTCCAGACCAACCAATCTCATCGACACTAATCCGTGTTGACGATCCATATTCATCATTTACTAAACTACTTGTTTTCTACCAAAAAGAAAAAGAAAACAAAAATTTAAAAGGTGTTTCGTGGAAAGCAAAAGTTCACAGAAAAGCTAAGATTGGTAAAAATGTTTACATTGGTGAATTTACCTCTATCGGAGCTCACGTAGAAATTGGTGATGGTTGTAAGATTTATCCAAACGTGACAATTTATCCTTATGCAAAAATTGGTAAGAACGTTTTAATACACGCTGGCGCAATTGTTTTAAATGACTGTGTTATCGGCGACAACTGTATTTTACAGCCAGGTTCGGTTGTTGGTGGCGACGGATTTGGATTTGCTCCGCTTGAAGATGGTTCATACATGAAAATTCCTCAAACAGGAAATGTTGTGTTAAAAGAAAACGTTGAAATCGGAACAAATGCAACTATTGACCGTGCTACAATGGGTTCTACAATTATCGAACACGGTACTAAAATAGACAATTTGATTCAGATTGGTCACAATGTTGTTATCGGTTCAGATTGCGTTATAGCAGGACAATCGGGTGTTGCAGGATCAACAAAAATGGGAAATAACTGTATGATTGGCGGACAAACAGGTATTGCCGGTCACCTTCATATTGGAAACGGTGTTCATCTTGCTGCAAAAACAGGTGTCATGGATGATATTCCAGACAACGCACAATTAATGGGTGCGCCATGTTTCGACGGTAGAGAATACAGACGTGCTTACATTCATTTTAGAAATCTTGACAAGATTGTGAAAGAAATGCGTAGCTTACAAAAAGAAGTCAAAGAATTGAAATCTCAATTGAACAACAAATAATATGGCAAAGTTAGATTTAGGTAAACCTGAAAAATTTAATTTACTCCATTTCTATACCAAATTCATTTTAATGACTTTTTGGTTGTTCTTGTGGTATAAGAAAATCACTGTTGTAGGGAAAAAGAATCTAAAAAGAAATACACCAACAATTCTTGCCATCAATCACCAGAACACGGCAATGGATCCTCTATCTCTTGTTGGAATTATTGCCAGACCAACTATTTGGCTTGCACGTGCAGATTTATACAATATCAAAGCCTTAGTTCCTATTCTTCATAGTTTTAAAATCCTACCTATCTTCAGACAAAGAGACGGGCTTAAAAACCTAGAAAACAACGATTTAGTTTTCAGAAAAATTGTTGATTTACTTGCCAAAAATCAGATAATAGGATTATTTCCAGAAGGAACACATTGGGGATTCCGTCGTTTAAGACAGACAAAAAAAGCAATTCCACGTATTGTTGAACTTGCTCAGAAAACATACGATTACTCTCTTGATGCAGAGAAAAATCCTGTATTAAACATGCAGATTATTCCTGTTGGAATCTACTATGATGACTACAAGAAAATCCGTTCCAGCATGTTTATAAAATTCGGTGAACCAATCCCGATGAAACAATACATTGAAGCGTTAAAAGAAAATCCTCAAACTGCTGAGACAGATATAAAAGAAGCTATTGACGCAGGTCTAAGAAATTGTATGATTGACATTCCACAAATGGACGATTCATATAACACTGTTGAGACAATGCGATTAGTTTGCAGGAAAACAACAATGCAGAAATTTTCATTCGCTGGTGTGCCAAAAGAACGTGAATTCTTAGCAGACAAAAAGACGATTGAAATCATTGAAAATGAGGAACAGAAAACTGGAACATATCTATCTTCTATTAAAGAAAAAGTTAACGCATTTGAATCTATTTTCAAGAAAAGTAAATTCACAATGGATATTGTCGAAAATAATGGATACGACGCCTTCCATTTAATCTGGAACTCTTTACTTTGTATTATAGCTCTTCCACTATACATCTGCAGTTTAATACTTTGGACAATTGATTACTTTGCAATGAAAAAAATTGCAACTTTTGCTAAAGATCCACTGTTTAAAAACTCTGCAATGTTTGTCGGAGGCCGTTTCTTCGGAATTATCACAAGTTTACTTTGGGTAACGTTATGGCTTGTTTTCGTCCCACTTCCCTGGTGGACAGTATTTATTTTCTGGGCAATGCGATTCCTTATTTGGCCAGTATTTATTGACTATCCTCGTATGGTAAAGCAAACTGTTCAAGGAATTATGTTCAACGCCGGATTAATGACAAAAGATGAAAACATTGCAGAATTATGCAGATGCCAAGAGGCTGTAATTGAAGAATATTCAAAATTACTTCAATAAAGTTACATATTCTGCCGCGTCACGCATAAGTAAAATCGCACGTTCCAATACTGTGATATCTTCAAAACCATAGGAAATCCTTAACTGACGATTTCCTTCAGATTTATTTTGTAAAACACAAAATTCTCCTGGCACATATATTAAACGTGATTTCATTGGATTTCCGTCAACTTCAGCATCTCCTGTTGTTCTCGATAAATACTTAAAGAACTGCGATTGTGTATGTGTTTCTATCTCTTTAAATGTCAAATAAAAATAGAAACCAGCCTGTCCACCAGAATAACGTTCTAGATATTTTCCTAAATGTTCATCAATCAATAATTTCAAACAATCTGATTTTTCTCGATAACCAGCACGAACAGTCAAGGCGTGTCCATCAATATATTTATCTATAAAATGTGCGGATATTTCCTCGTTAATTAAAGGAGCACTAAAACCGATATCACTTGTTTTCTGTATCAAAGCCCTAAACAAATTAGAGTCATCGCCTATAGCATACCCAATGCGTAATGCAGGCGCAATTATCTTCGACAACGTTCCCAACTCAACAACTAATCCATCTTCATCATACACCATACCCGACACCGGAGCTTCTATGTCATTATCGAAAATAATATCCTCATAAGCTTTATCAAAAATCATAGGGATTTTCTTACCAATTTTTCTTGATAAATCTGTCACAACTGAAACAATAGATTTTCGCCGTTCATTTGTCATTATTACAGAGGACGGATTATTTACAGTTACTATATAAAAGAAACTGATAGAATCTACATCAATAGAATCTAACAACTGCTGTAATGCATCTACACGCATTCCACAGGAATCCTCAGGAACTGTTAAAACATTAAAGCCTTTTCTAATTAAAGTTTCTGTATAAATGTAATAATTAGGCTCTGCAGTAATCACGATGCCTTTAGGCATTATTTCTGCAAAAGAATCCAATATACTTGTAGCACCATTTGCACCAATACAAATAGACTTTCTGTCCATCATAGTTTTGGTAACACCGCCGATTGTATTACGAACGTAGTAATTTTTGATTGCATTTCGCAAGTTTTCAGAGCCGTCGGCTGAACCATAATTTAACGGATTCTTATATATTTCAGTATGTTCCAGCACATACTGAAAGCATTCTTCCAACCTTTTGTGAGGAATAGTTTCGTCATTTACATAACCAACACCAAGATTAATATCGACTCCCGGACGAAAATCCTTTGAGAACGAAGCCGTCATATTGTTTACAGGAGAAGGTATCAATGATTTTTCTCCAAATTGCGATAATGTAAAGTTGTTCATATCCATATAAAAAAAATGCCGAGTTGTTCACCCGGCATTTCATCTGTATATAATTCAATTAGTAATTCAAATATTGCAAGAAAGAAATCATCAAACCAACTGTTTGCCAGTCACCAATGTTTTTATAATATGAATTTTCTTCCTCAGCCAAGTTTCTTACATAATTGTCTCCACCACGAGAAGAGTAAGAAGCTTTAAAGTTTATTTCACGGCAGAAATAATGTTTTCCGAAGAATTTGATACCTACAACACCAACATATTGTCCCCAACCTGCTTTAATAGCACGTTCCTGACCATTATCACTAGCCACCGTAATACCATTTCCTACTGGATATTTAACCAACTCATATCCAAGACCGAAAGTTACACCAGTTTTTGCACGAGTTGATACCGTTGCAGCAGCACCAGTATTTAATTCAATTGAAAATGGAAGTCTTACCATTGTAGATGTTCCACCATAGTCATTGAAAGCACGTCCAAAACTTGCACATGGTCTCAAAACTAAACCTAAAGATGAGTTATTAGACAATTCCAAGAAATTTATACGGCCAGCCAATACAAGAGTTGCAAAATTCACATTTGTACTTGTATAAGGTGTTTCCAATCTCTCATCAATTTCTCCTTTTGCTATCGTACCTGTCATATTCATAACGTCAGCTCCAACAGTTCCACCAATCTGGAAGAAAAGTCTTTCACCAATACCACCACGGCCAGCAAAAACAACGCTTGAAATCAAGCTAAAACAAACAACTAATTGAAATAAACGTTTCATATACTTACTATTTTTTGTAAAACTTTCAATAATTTAAAATTCTAGAAAATATCAAACCAAAATGAATTGGACGATATTGTTTTGATAACTTGAAGTCAAATGTAAAAAAATTATCTTGTTTTTCACCTATTCCTGCCTTCAAAATAATTTCATTTACTCTATTTTTTTTCGTCCAATAGCGAAAACCGAGTTTTGCAGTCGGTAAAATCCATGAATTTACAAAGTCCGCATTCTTATAAGTGTCATCCGTAACCGCATATGAGAGTAATGGAGAATAAAAATATTCATAACCAAAACCCAGTACAATTCCCCAATCATTTGATGCTATATAACGAGAAGCTGCCCCAATATTTAATTCTGCAAAAACAGGCACTGTAACATTCATTCCATATCGAACTCCCAAATCATGAACAGGATAGATTGCACCTATATTAACAGATGGCATTGCAGACACTGTAATCGAAGAGTTATCCGTCATAGGCAGAAGCATCATCCGTGCCCCCAACATTCCCGAAACAAAGTTCCATTGCACCGACTGAAAAGATTCCTGACAAGGAATTCCCTTTCCATCAACTACATCAGCCAAATGAGAATCAGTCACCGTTACATCTGTCAGGAAACTAAATCCAGCAGAAAAAAACATGAATCTCGAGAATTGTGCAGATGCAACAAAACTAGAAGCAAGAATCGCTATTATTACAATTATTTTTTTCATTTGTTGAAATGATTAGCGAAGATAGATGAAGATATGATTTTTTCCAAATAAATTTAAAAGAAAAATCACTTTCCATTAACAGCTTTTGCTATCAATTTTTGATAATTCCGCAGTGTTTCCTGGTAGTATTTAATTTTATCATTTTCAGCCTGTTTCAAGCTTTTACGATAATTCATATATTCTTTATGACGATAACTTTCCATTGTGTTATCATTTTGCAGCATTTTGGAAATATCCTTATATACTACCACATCATCATCCAAACATGCAGACATTTTTGTACAAAAATCCGTCACATCGGCTATTTGTTTTTCAAAAACACCTAGCTGTTTATTGAACGCAAGCGCAATTTTTTCATACATATCATCTTCTCCATAGTCATTTGCCAAAACTACTTTAGCCTCTTTTAGCAGACGAAGGGACTCTATAGTTTCTTTCACATAACGTTGTATTACATCATATATCAATGGAATACGCTCAGACAAAAATTCTATAGTCGGATCAGTATATGTGTCGTTCATCTCACCAACTTTTGCAAAAACCTCAAAATATCCTTTCTTGAACACATATTTATCGGAATAATACACTAACGACAAATTGCTACCTTTTTTATCCAGGTATCTTGACAAACTCGCCAACTCCTGATTACACAAATTAGACACACTTTGCTGCATTCGATAAACAGAATCTACCTTATTTTTCATTAACGGTTGCATCAAAGAGTCGTAATCATGAATCATAGATGCACAATTTTCTGACAATTCCATACTGCGGTTTATCTTCTCCATTCCTTCCTCTTTCAATTCCTTATTCTGAATCATTGGTTTGGAAAGATCTACAATATCACGCAAGACATATTTGCCTCTATATTTATTAATGTAGTCCTGAATCTTCTTGTTTTGGTTGTTTATTTTCCCCAACTCACGAATTTGCTGAGAATTCATTTTTCCTTGTGTGCTTAATTGCGAAGCGAGTAATTTGTTCGACTCAACCAAATTCTTTTTCCATTTTTCACTTCTCACCTGCTTAGCCATTTGCTCCTGCACATTGTTCTGCGTCGCAATAGAGAATAAAGAATCCGATACCTGAGCATACCGTAAGGCTTTTTGCGATTCTTCTAAAGAAGCAAACACTTTTCCTTTTTCTTCAATATAAGTTGCATTGAAGAACATTTTCACCGCATAATAATAATAAAGAGCCTTTGTATATTGTGTGAAGGCATTCGTTTCCAAAGACTTATCGGCAAAATAAAGATTTCTGTCATAAAACCCTTTCGTTTCAAAAACATCCAGTTCTTCTGAATTCTTCTGAACTTCAGGATAATTTTCAAAATAGACATTTATAGCAGAATCACCAGCCATATAATACGACATCGGTAGAGGATAACGCATCAACTGAAATACATCTACAGCAGGCAAATGTTGCTTTGCAAAAGTCTTTGGATCAACATACAAAAAAGCCGGATTATAATCCTTAACTGCAACTAGATGAGACGAATAAGGAACTTTAAATAAAGTCCACAATACTTTAGAAACAGGACTTACAACAGAAGTAACTTTACTCGAAGCTGCTGTTAAATCCATGATATTCCATTCATCTCCCAACTTTACCAACGCCCAGGCATATTCTGCGCGATATAATGTATCTCCAGCAACATAATCATAATCTTTTGTATAACCAGACACATAAATAGCAGGAATTTTTTGCGAACTGCACAACTCAACAAACAATTTTGTATATCCGTCGGCAAGTGCTTTTCGCGAGCGAAGAATTTTCTTTATTGATTTCGTTTCTGCCTGACGTTTTTCATACTCAGCGTAATCCAACTTCAGATTCTTACAAATCCAATACGCATAAGAAAGAACTACTTCTTCGTCGTTCGAGCAATTCTTTGCCAGTGCATCCGACAGTTTTTCCACGCTTTTAGCCTGAAAACGAGGCACATGACGAGCATTACGATAAACTTCAGCCGTATCAACCTGGCCAAAAACAAAAAAAGGCAATATGTTAATAAAACTGATTGTTAATATTATTCGTCGTAAAACTCTCATACTTATAGATTCCAAGAAAAACGGCGACTAATATAAACAACTTTTCAACAACTTGCAAACATATTGCAAAAGCTCTTTAGTCAATTGATGAATGAACATCAATGAATGCACTTAAAAGCGATTCTCTCGCGACAAAAAAGAATGAAACCTTACGACAATGATTAAATAAATTGTACCGTTTATTCCACTAAATACGAAATCTCTTCCTGTGAGAAAGGAATAGTCTGTTCGTCGGGAACAAAATTAGAAACGAGCATTGTTTTACGTTGCTGCAATTTCTGGATTTTTTCTTCTATTGTATTTTCAGAAATAAAGCGATAGACAGTAACATTGTTTGTCTGCCCGATTCGATGAGCACGGCTGACAGCCTGATTTTCAACAGCAGGATTCCACCATGGATCCAAAATGAACACATAATCCGCCTGAGTTAAATTCAAACCAACTCCACCAGCTTTTATCGAAATTAGGAATAACTTACAATCATCATCTTCCTGGAATTTTTTTATAACCTCCTCACGGTTTGATGTACTGCCGACTAAATACGCATATTTTAATCCTTCTTTCTTGAAATGTTCCTTAAACAAATCAAGATGACGCACAAATGAAGAGAAAATCAGCACCTTGTGATGGTGAATAATATTTGGAAGCATACGCAATACTTCATCAAATTTACCCGAGCCACCATGCATTCCTTCAACAAGCTGAGGGTGATTTGCTAATTGACGCAAACGCATCAGTGCCTGAAGTACATTTATCGTGGACTTCTGGAAGGTTGCCTGTTCGATTGACTCGAAAATCATATTTCTAACTTTCGATTTTTCGGTTTCATACAATTTTTCCTGTACTTCCGACATCTTACAATAACGAACCTGTTCGGTTAATGGAGGCAAATCTTTTGCAACTTCTTGTTTTTCACGACGGAAAATGAATGGTTTAATGATTCTTTTTAATTGAGAAGTGACATTTTCGTCATGTTTTTCTATATTTTTCACAAAATAGTCCTTGAAAAACTTCAAGCTTCCCAACATATCACGGTTAACGAAGTTCAACTGCGTCCAAAGATCTATCAAAGTATTCTCTATCGGCGTTCCCGTCAACAATAGCTTTCTTTCCGAATTAAGTTTCAAAACGCTCGCATAGATTTTCGAGCCCGGATTCTTTATCATCTGACTTTCGTCAAGAACTATATAATAGAATTTATACTCTTCAAAACTTTCAATATCATTTCGCAATAAACCATAAGTAGTTAAAATCACATCGTAATTATCGAAATATGAAAACGATTTATTTCGTTCATTTCCAATATATTTAAACACCTTTATCCCAGGAGCAAACTTTTCGAACTCGTTATTCCAGTTATACACAATTGAAGCTGGTGAGACAATCAGACTTGGTTTATGCTGTCCACTTTCTTTCTGAACATTTAGCACCTTCTGAATCAATGCAATTGTCTGCAAGGTTTTTCCCAAACCCATATCATCGGCAAGACAACCTCCAAAATTATTTGCATGCAAAAAACACAGCCATCTGTAACCTTCGACCTGATAAGGACGCAACTGAGCTTTTATTTCGGAAGGAACCTCATTGTCACGCAATCCATTTGTTTCAATATGCATCAAACGGGTTTTCATTGCATCCGACAATTTTACCGGCAAACGCTGTATTGTTTTATAGTGAACGGTTTTTACAGAAAAATACTCCTGATTTCCATTCCTTGTTGAAAACAAGAATAGTTCCTTATACTTTGCAAACCACTCTGTAGGAATTATACCAACCTGATTATTAGGAAGTTGAACAACCGGATCTTCGTTCAGTATATTTTTACGTAGCTTTTTAAATGGGATTTTGTATTCGCCAAAGGTAACAACAGCACGCACATCAAACCAGTCTATTGACTCAGAAACAACTTCCATCTCAAGTTTTGCCTGAAGATTCTGAATTTTCTGATCAGATTCGTCGAACAACTCAACAGAGTAGGTATCAAACAATTGTTTGTATGTTTGTATCCAATGTAATACAGAAAAATAACCCTCCCCTTCAGCTGATTCCACACGCCACAATCCATTTTCCTCAACAAGACCTGCTAATTTCAAATCACCCACAAACATCTGCTCATAAGCAATATCACGTTGCAAACGGGTATATCGAGGATTTCCGCCAATATTCTGATAATCAACCTCAAACATACGAGGTTCCGAGAAGTTCTTTATCTTCCAAGATTTATATGTTAGACAAAATTCAATAAAAGCAGAACCTTTTATATCACGTACAACCGAGGCAGAAATGCTTGGTTTTATACATTCATCCTTCAGATCAAAACCCTTTACAGAAACATTATAATTGCGGATACAGTTTAACACAAATCCGTCGAAAGTCTGTTGAAGATACGACTGACTTGTCATTGGTTTTTCCACCGTAAAATAAACCTTCAGTTTGCTTGCATCAATGTCCGGGAAAGTGTAAAAAGTCTGTCCTATTTTTATTACACTTGGTGAATTTGAAAGAATCAGATTTGGTTGACGATACAATTTCAGTTCATTTTGCCCAACCCGAACACTTACACTACGTTCCAAACCCTCTGGAATTCGGTTAAAATTGAAAGTTACTTCAGGGTTCTTTTCACAAATTTCAATTTTATCTTCCGGATAAAAATTCGCACCGCGTACTTTATTATAAATTGGAACATTATTTTCACGGGCAAGCATAAAAGCCTCGGCCAAATGTTTTTCTACATACGGACGAATAATACCATCAAATTTCTGTTCTTTTAAAGGTAATTTCTTGTCACGCTCCTTTATCTTATAAATAAAATCTTTTAGAGTGTCTTTCTTATGTCGCTGACGTTCAAACTTCTTAAACAAAGCACTTTCTTCGCAATAAGCCAACGTAGCAATGATCTTCTTTTCGTGCGAAGCCAGGTATTTTTTATTAGTTTCAGGAGTCAGATATTCCGAAACTTGGAAAAATTCGCGCCCCTCTTCCTTCTTTATTTCGAAAGAAGAAAGTATCCAACCTAAGTTTTCACTTTCCTGTAATATTAACGCAAATTGAAATTCCATAAATCCTTGCAAGAAACAAAAATAAAAAAAAATAAGCTAAGAAAAAATTCTACCTATTTTTTTTATTAACAATTCAACAAACCATTAATTTTGCCTTTGCAATGAGATATTTTCTACATTTAGCATATAACGGGACAAATTATTGTGGCTGGCAAATTCAACCACATTCGCCTTCTGTTCAAGAAACGATAAACACTGTTCTTTCAAAACTGTTAGGTGAAAAAATCGACATTACCGGAGCTGGACGCACCGATTCCGGAGTTCATGCTTCTTGCTACTACGCACATTTCGACAGCGAGAAAAATATTTCATTAAAAGATTTGAAATACAAGTTAAACAGAATGTTGCCAAACGACATAGTTATATATTCTGTTTTCCCTGTTTCCGACAGCCTACATGCAAGGTTTTCTGCAGTTTCAAGAACATATACTTATACAATTACAACAATAAAGAATCCATTTGCCATAGAAACTGAATATTATTTTCCGACAGAATTAAACATAGACTCCATGAATAAAGCAGCGGAGCAATTAATTGGTGAACAGGATTTTACAAGTTTCAGTAAACTACACACAGATGTAAACAACAACATCTGTACTGTCACCAAAGCCGAATGGGTTTCTGTAGATAACAAACTGATATTCACCATTTCAGCGAACCGTTTTCTTAGAAATATGGTCCGTTCAATTGTAGGTACATTAATTGATGTAGGAAAAGGTAAAACTTCTATTGAAGATTTTTCAAAAATCCTGGCGAGCAAAAACCGTCAAAACGCTGGACAATCCATTCCTGCCTGTGGACTAAGCCTTTGCAACATTGAATATCCCCAAATATAAACTAAGATTTCTGTTCCATATTCAGTAACTTCAGATACGAAAGATATCCCGACAATGAAGTAACTAGGAACAATACACCTGCTGCAATCATTGCAAATTCAAAAGTATAGTTATCAGACAAATAACCTATGAATGGTCCAACTACAGCAAATCCCAATCTTATAATCAAATCGCGTACAGAAAGAACCGTTGCCCTTATTTCAGAATCACAATAATTTTGAATTAATTCCTTCAAAATCGGTGTAGCAAAACCGCGGACAAAATAGAACAAAAATGCGAAGAACAATGCGAAAACCATTGAAAAACCTCCCAAAGCAAAATATCCCATCGGTAAAAGAAGAACAACCAACAGCACCATTGTTTTAACGCCTATGTATTTTTCCAGACCATCCGAGAAAAATGAAGCCATTGCAACCGTTAAATTTAACAATACCCAAACAGCAGTTGTCTGCATTTCCGAGAAATTTTGTTCAACAAAAAATGTCTGAATAGTCCATGCCATTGTTAAAGTAGCAATGCCCGTCACTGAAGAAAGCATTGTTGTACGGCTCAATCCTTTATGTTTAAAAAGAGCATAAAATCCTATATCTGCAACCTGTTTAAACGATTTATGAAGTAATTTTTCCCGTGAAGGTTCCACCAACAATATCGCAGCAGGAATTGCTGTTGAAGCAATTAAAACCTGAATCCAAAATACTGAATTATACGAAACTATTGCCGCTACGGAGCCACCAAACAAAGCAGCCGTTGTTTCCGCAAGACAACCTAGTGAGGTTACCCTTCCTTCATATTTCAGGTATTTCTCCTGATTTTGTGACTGCTGCAACGAATCATACAACATTGCCGAATCTGTACCTGAAATGAAACTATTTCCAATTCCCATGATAGCCTCCGCAATAAAGAAAGCCCAGAAATTATGTATTGTTGCATAGATAAAAAAACCAGAAGCTGCAAATACTGTCCCAATAATCAAAGTTTTCTTTCTGCCCAATACATCCGCAAAATAACCAGAAGGAATTGCAAAAAAAGCACTTGCAAATGAATATGCTGCCTGAATTAGAAACAGCTGAGTAGCATTCAACCCATTATCGGCATAAAAAAGTCCAATAATTGGCATATACAACATAAACCATTTTGCACAACGGATTATGTACAACTTGGGAATATTACCGTCGATACTCATTCGTTAATTTTGCAGTCTATCAACATCCAAAGATACCTGAGTAAGCCGGTTCTTTATATTTTGTTGAGCACGGAAAGCCTTCATTTCCTCACATTTAGCACATTTTATGCCTCGTTTGTGCATTTCTTTATTACGGCTAACTTCTGTTTCTGGAAATGGTTTTCTGAAAAAAATGATATTTATACCCAAGCCGATAAAAGCTAAGGCTATCATTACAAGTACAATAAGAAATAATTTTATCATAAAAGTAGAAGGGACAGCTTGCGCCATCCCTATCATATTATTTATTTTTCACCATCACAGTATCAATCATACCGTATTCCTTTGCCTCGTTTGCCGTCATCCAATAATCACGGTCTGAATCAGCTGCAATTTTCTCATAAGGATGACCTGTATGAAGAGCAAGAATATCATACAATTCCTTCTTTAACTTCTGTATTTCCTTAACAGTAATTTCCATATCGGAAGCCTGTCCCTGGGCACCGCCAAGAGGCTGATGAATCATAACTCTTGAATGTGTTAAAGCCATACGTTTTCCTTTAGTGCCACCAGCAAGAAGAACAGCTGCCATTGAAGCAGCCATACCAGTACAAATTGTAGCAACATCAGCATTTATGTACTGCATTGTATCATAAATTCCCAATCCAGCAGAAACAGAACCACCAGGAGAATTCAAATAAATCTGAATATCCTTTGACGGGTCAGCAGATTCCAAGTACAATAACTGTCCCTGAACTATATTTGCTACATAATCATCAATAGGAGAACCAAGGAAGATGATTCTATCCATCATTAAACGTGAGAATATATCCATTGAAGCCACATTTAACTGACGTTCCTCAATAATTGTTGGAGAGATATAACTTCCTTCCATTGCCGAAACATACTGATCGAACGCAAGGCTATTGATTCCTAAATGTTTTGTTGCAAATTTTCTAAAATCGTTATTCATATCTTTATCTTTTGAGCAATGATACCTCACTAAATAAAATTGTCAAGAATCATTAGCTGTTTTTTACAAAAGTACATTTTTCTGAGAAAAAGACATATTGCTTTTATGAAACAATTATGGAATTATCCACTTGTTTTTGAAGAAGCACTTCCTGAAAAAGCTAATCTCTATTTAACTTTGATAACAAACGTAAGATTTCCAAATATAACCATACGAGCGTCATCATTAAACCGAATGCGCAATACCATTCCATATATTCTGGTGCACCTTGTGCAACACCATTTTCCACATTTTTAAAATCAAGAATAAAATTTAGCGCTGCAACTACAACTATTATCAAGCTTATTGCAATTCCTAGAGGTCCTGTGCTGTGCAAGAAACCAACCGAACTTCCGAAAAAGCCCATAACAATATCAATTAAATAAACAATTGCAATTGCGCCCATTGCTGCACACAATCCCATCGTGAATTTTTGAGTAGGCTGAATGATTCTTTGTTTATACAAATACAGCATTACAAAGAATACACCAATTGTAAGCATCACAGCATTAAATACGATTCCTCCTAACTGCATTTCGTATATTGCAGATACACCGCCTAAAACTAAACCTTCACAAATTGCATAGATGATTGAAGTTACCTTTGCTTTTTCAGGTTTAAAAATTGTTATGAACGAAAAAATTGTCCCTACAATTAAACCACCTATCATCAACGGCATAACCATTGCATTTCCTGCAAAAGCCATTCTCCATGTTGCTACAGCAGCAACAAAAATCACTGCTAACAATGTCAACGCTTTGTTTGCAGTCCCTTTAATCGTCATTGTGTTTCCATAAGAGAACGATAGATTTCCGAAAACTTTGTCGGAAAATGCTGGGTTTGAAGTTTTTTCTAACATATCAATACGTTTTTAGTAATTAACAATATTCTAAAATTCGGAACATTTCACTTGTTTGTAACTCAAAATCTGTCCCTTTATTTTGTTCGCAAATATATTTTGTTTTTTCAATAATCAATGACTTTAAATCCTGACGGCGGAAAGCTAATTCCTGGAATGCTTTCTGCACCGACTGATAAACGAAATAATCTGTGGAAAGCAAATCGTTTTCGTAGCAATGCAATATATCCACCAAATCGTTTTCGTCGCCAAATTGTTTTCGCATAGCTAAACGTTCTATCGTTAAATAGCCTGCCATTTTTTCGTAACGGTATTCACTTTTTATCCATTTCTTCAACAATTGAAGAGCATTTGGAAGCTGCGAAAACAAATTTATCACAGCAATTTCAACCATTTCATTGTTTGTAAATCCAGCTATATACTGAGAAATAGTTTCGTCAGAGATAGAAGTATAGTCTGCAAGCATAAAAGCCATTAGTTTGGCTTCACGGAAATTTTCCTGCCAAAGCAAATCTGCCAATTCCTGATTTCGTCCAACTGACTTCGCATAATTCAACAGCAACAGCGAAGAAACGCCATATATCATATTGTATTGCAATCCGCCATTACGCATTTTTTCTGCAATTTCACCATCCTGATGATGACGGATAAATAGTAAAGCCTGAGCTAAAGGTGTTGCCATACTGTTAAAATTAAAATTTAAGACCGACAATCAAGATATCATCAACCTGTTTTTCACTGCCTTTCCACGCATCGAATCTCCGCGACACATTGATATACTGTTCAGGCATATCAAGTGCCTGCATTTCTAGTATCATTTCTTCGAAACGTGAAGAAGAAAAACGCTCATTTTTCTCACCGCCAAACTGATCCATATAACCGTCAGTATATAAATACATCATAGTTCCTTCTTTAACAGGTATTACAGTATCCTCAAAAACAACCTTTTTATCCTGTTTTAAAGCATGCATTCCACCTATTGAGAACATTGACGTAGATACTGCCTGAGCCTTGCCGTCAGCGACCACTAAAATTTTTTGTCCTGCTCCGGAAAACATTATTTCCGACTGTTTTTTATCGTAACGAATCAGTGATATTGCCATGCCATCCTCTTGACTATCATCACCTTCATTCTGATGAAGATTTCGAATGACCTCTTTATCAAGAATATTCAATATTTCTGCAGGATCCGTGACATTCATTTCGTTAACAATCTGGTTCAAAAGCGTATTGCCGACCATAGACATACATGCACCTGGTACGCCGTGTCCTGTACAGTCTGCAACAGCAAAGAACACAAAATCATTCACTTCAGAAAACCAATAAAAGTCGCCGCTTACAATTTCCTTTGATAAATAATACACAAAATTTTGAGGGAAAACGGTTTTTAATTCCTCTTCCGAAGGAAGCACTGCCTTTTGGATTCGTTTTGCATACGTCATACTGTCAATAATCTGGTTCTTTTTCTTTTCCAAAGACTCATTTGCCACCTTTACAGCATCATATGCAGATTCCAATTCAGACTGTTTTTGCGATAACATTGAATATGCATTTTTCTTTTGAACATATTGACGATACATAAAGAACAAAAATGCCAATATCACAAGTAAAACTATCACCAACAATATCATAAGAATACGGAACTGAGACTGTTTCATTTCGTTTTCCCGTATTTTAAGTTGTTGGTTTTCATTTATTTGCTCAAGAACCTTAATATCAGATTCAAATTCCATTTCTGCTATACGATTCTTTGTTCTGTCGCTATCGATTTCTTCTTTCAGCAACACGTATTTCTCATAATAAGCAAGAGCCTGCTCTGACTGACGAGCCTGTTTTTTCATTTCGAACATAGAATACGCCACGTCACAAATGAGATTTTTCTCCTCACATTGTTCGGCTAATGCCAAAGCTTCCAAGTAATATTTTTCAGCATCAGCATTACTAATTTCATGCATCAGTTTTCCTTCGTTGTATGCAACATAGGCTACGCCTAATTTATTGTTACCATATAATTTACGAGCCTGTTCATAATATATTTTTGCTGACTGTATTTTCCCTAAATCATGAAACATATTTCCATGATAATTCAAAACTCGCGCAGCATTCAAAGAATCACCGATTTCCTTATAAACCTCGCAGGCTTTTTTATAGAACAGCGTCGCTTTATTTTCCAATGCAGTTCGCTCATTCACCTCATCACTTCGATAGATTAAACATGTATCACGATAAACCATTCCCAAGCGTTCGTACGAACTTGCAACAGATTTCTGACTGCCGATAGCTAAGTTAATATCAAGAGCTTTCTGATAAGTTTCGATAGCTTTAGAAAAGCTCTTCTGATTTTTATATGTACCACCTATTGCATTGTAAATCAACGCTTGAGCTTCTCTATTATTTGTTGCTTCGCGGAGTTCCAATGCCTGATTATAGTATTTCAATGCTTCACGGTAGTTTCCCAAATCACGATGAACAGTAGCAATATTAAACTGAGAAGCAGCAATATCATTATTATCTTTCAGTTTTAAACGAAGATGCAAGGCTTGTGTATAATATTCCTGAGCCATATCATATACCTTCAAACGGAAATAGAAATTCCCTATTCCATTTAATGTAAATGCTTCGCCCGCCCTGTCTCCTATTTTATCCTGAATATTTACCGCTTTTGTCAAAAACGACAATGCATCGGAATATTTATTTAAGCCAACATATACAGAAGCAATATTATTGCAAAGAACTGCAATAGATTTCTGATCATCAATCAACGAATATTCATCCATTGATAAATTATAGAAATTCAAAGCGTCTTCATATTTAGCCATCTGCATATATACATTTCCGATATTTTTATAACAGGAAGCAACTGCATCACGGTTTCCCATAGTCTGCTGCATCTTCAAAGCCTGATTATGATAGATTATAGCAGAATCATAACGACTTAAATCCCTATATACAATTCCCATATTATCGAGAATGTCGGCAGAACGTTCATTTGTCTCGCAAGTTTTTAAAGCTTTATTTAAATATACCATTGCGGAATCAAAAGCACTTGTCTTGTGATGCAACAATCCAATCGTAAAATATGCTTCCGAAATCATTGTTGGATCTGCAGTAAATGCTGCGTAATAGTATGCCTTGTACGCCGTTCTAAAAGCACGTTCGGGAGATTCGTTCAAGTATTGCATAGACAGCTCAAACATTGAGGAAATTTTGTCGTTTCCTTTTGCTGACTCCACAACTTTCTCTAAACTATCAATAGCATTATTAGTTTGAGCAACAGTTCCTAACGAGATTAATAATGAAACTGCAAATATCTTTATCTTCATATCCTAATCTTTAAAGATTATTTACTTACAAAGTTAGTTTTTTTCGGAATTATTAAAAATCCATTCCTAACGAAAACTGACTCATTTTTTGAATAAAACCTTCATCGTATCCCCAACCAATATCCAACCTTACAAAATATCCAAAAAGTCTTGTTCTAAATCCATAACCATACGCCCCAACAAAAGGCTGACGCATTTCATCAATTTCCACATGAATTGGCTGATTATCTATTATCGTATAATTATAAGCATTTTCCTTTGCACCAGGAATTAAACCGTTCCACGCTCCACCGAAATCAACAAAACCCACAACCTGAAAATTCTTTAAAACATCCGACTTTAAAGGTTTTGTAAGCAGATATTGTATTATTGGCCAACGAAGTTCTAAATTGACAACCATAAAAGAATTTCCATTTCTAATATTCTGCGAAAATCCACGCATATTCGTTCCAATTGCCTGATATGCCCAATCAACAGTGTGATCGTATTCTATTGAAGAATTATACAAAGAATTTTTTCCAAAAAGATTGATCCAATTATCAACTGCGCCCAAATAATACAATAATGGCGAGGTTCCAAATGAAGAACTGTATGCAATACGGGAGGCCACAATCAGATTTCGATGAATTTTCTGATAATGACGAAAATCAAATCCGAAAACACACAAATATGAATCTGATTTATTTAATTGAGAATACCCTTCTAGAAATACTTTTGAACGTGTTCCTTCATATATATTCAGGTCACGTTTGCGAACATTATCGAAGACATAATTGCAGGACAATCCAACCCAAAATTCATCATCATTCGGTTCTGCCAATGAATTCATGTCTGTTGCCAACGTTATATTCCGCACATAACGGAAATTGGGATTTACCGAAAGAGAATTTAATTGATTCAGCGGATAGCGAAAGCGGCACAAAAAATTATTATCCTGAATTCTCTGATAATACCGTGACGAATTTGTACCATAAGTCAAACCAGACTGACGATGGAAAACATACTGACGGTCAAGACGTTTACGTAGATTTTCCACTGAGATTAGATATTCATTTGTTCCCAAAGAACCTGTAAAACGATAAGCACCCGTTAAACGATAATCCTCAAACAAATCAATTATTCCTAATTTCAGAAGTAGGTTCATGTTTTGGGTATAATCATAAGCTCCGCCCGTAAACTCCTGATAACCAGTATTTATAAAATTAAAATCCAACTGATTTGCCAGATTATTAATATAAAAATTTGTTTTATACAGATTCGCTGACTCATGCTCAAAAAAAGTTGTATCAACCAATACACTCTCAGCTTCCTGAAGTTCAGTTTCCTCAAAATCAGAATCTCCATAATCTGACAAGTTCAATAACTGTCTATTGTTTTTTTGAGCAAGCAGCAACAAGGAATTTCCCGAAAATGAATAATTCTTTATAGCATACGATGAATTATTCTTCAACTTAAAATCAGTAGAAAAATAGGAATAATGGAATGCTGTATCGACATAGCTTACAGCACTGTCTGTCTCAACAACATACAAATGATTCTTCCCCGACAAATCAGATAAGTAAGTATATTTTCCCGGCGACAACTCGTAAGGTCTTTGTTCTGTTGATGTAGAATTATTCAACCGTTTTAATTGTCCTGACGACAACAAGAATAAATCATACGTCGATACAATTTTTTCGTTAGTATTTTTCAATTCATCGTCCGCACGGTTCGAAGTATATAAGATTTTTGAGTCATTTTGCACAAATAATGGATAACGATCATCCGATTTGTCATTAGTAATCTGTTCATTTTCAAACGTATGAAGATTATAAGTAAAAATATCTGTCTGCCCAGCCTGAATTCCCGAAAAAATAATCTTCGTACCATCTTTAGAATAGGAAAAGTCAAGAATTCGTTCAAAATGATGGAATTTACGCACATTCGTTTCTTTTGTTTCACAATTATAGATTGCGAACCATAAAAGTCCTCCTTTTTCATAAAAGTACGATATAGCATCTTGCGTTGGGTGCCATTGTACCAACGGATACACATAATCGGTAACCTGTTCTATTACAGATCCAAAGCCGAATATCTTTTTATTTTTCCCTGTATTAAAATCATAAATCCAAAGTCCAGTTTTTCCGCTTTTATTGGTTACATAAGCAAGCTTTGTAGCCTCCTTGTTCAATTCTATTTCTGTTATTGTTCGCTTCGCTAATCTCTTAGGAATCTTCACATTGTTTTCGAACTCCGAAGTTATGGATATATTTTTCTGTTTATAATAATCACTCATCTCCAGCAACGTGGACTGTAAATCTTTACCAATCACATATTGAAAAGCCGCATCAATATCTTCACCTAATTTACTCATATAAAGTATATTAGATATTGCTTTATCGCCATACTTCAGTCCTATATAGTTCCACAATGCCTGTCCAACTAAAACAGCATCATCGGCATATAACTGCGATATTTTTTTCAATGAACTCTTTTCTAATTTTTGACAAAACAGTTCTTCCTTATCGTAGCACCAACTTCCCGAGAAATATTCTGTCATTCCATCAAAAAACCATTCCGGATAAGACGCAAGTGCAGAATTCGACAAAATTCTCCGATAATTCCCAACGCCAAAAAGAAATTCGCTCATCATTACTTCAGAGATTCCTTTCCTTATTTGGCGATTCAAATCTTTATGATCTCCAGAAAAATATAAAACAACCTTATTATCAATAATTTGTGTGGTTCCACCTATATTATAATCATCATCAGAGGTAGAATAGCCAACATTACTTTGACGAAAATCACTCAATGTATTATAAACAACATACACAATCCGTCGAGAATAATCAAATTCCAAAATGCGTTTCAATTCTGCATAACTGGAATCTACATTTTGCACAACATATTCCGCGATTTTTCTACCGCCTTTATCAAAGTACACATCGAACTTCTCGCGACGAAGGTAGTACCAGTACTTTTTGTCGTACTGCACCCGATTTTTTCCAAAATCCTGCTGATAGCCATTATAAAACTGTGCCGACAACGACAAACAGTTTACAATCACACAAAGAATCAGAAAAAATCTTTTCATTATTAATTTAATTCTATCTTTGCAAAAATAGGATTTTTGTACTATGCAGCAATATTTAGATTTAGTTAAAAAGATACTTGAAGAAGGTACTCCTAAAGAAGACCGAACAGGAACCGGAACACTTAGTATTTTCGGTTATCAGATGCGCTTTGACCTGCAAAAAGGTTTTCCTCTTTTAACTACAAAGAAACTTTATACACGTGCCATTTTTCATGAACTTTTATGGTTTTTGAAAGGCGACACGAACATTAAATATCTTCATGACAACAACGTAACCATTTGGGATGAATGGGCCGACGAAAACGGTGACTTAGGTCCTGTTTACGGTTATCAATGGCGTCACTGGCCGACATACGACGGCGGCGAAGTTGATCAGATAAAAGATTTGGTTGAGCAAATAAAAAACAACCCGGATTCCCGCCGACTGATTCTAAGTTCATGGAATGCAGCCATGGTAAACAATATGGCACTGCCTCCATGTCACACACTGTTTCAGTTTTATGTTGCAAACGGAAAATTGTCTTGTCAGTTGTATCAACGAAGTGCCGACTTATTTCTCGGCGTTCCTTTCAATATTGCATCGTATGCACTTCTGACACACATGATTGCCCAAGTTTGCGGATTACAGGTTGGTGAATTTGTACATTCTTTTGGTGACGTTCATATTTACAAAAATCATATCGACCAATGTAAATTACAATTGTCCCGCGAACCTCGAAAACTTCCTACATTGAAACTAAATCCGGATGTAAAAGACTTATTTGAGTTCAAATACGAAGACATTGAAATCATTAATTACGATCCACATCCACACATCAAAGGTGAAGTAAGTGTTTAACCTCAACATTTTTAAAAATGAAACTTTCCATTATTGTTGCTATTTCTGAAAATAATGTCATTGGCAAAGACAATGCATTACTATGGCGTTTGTCGGGTGATATGCAGTTTTTTAAAAAAACTACAACTGGACATCATATAATTATGGGAAGAAAAACATTTGACTCACTAGGAAAACGTTTGTTGCCAAATAGAACATCAATTGTTATAACAAGAAATACTGATTACGACATGCCTGAAGGCGGTATAGTTGCTCATTCTGTAGAAGATGCTATTTCTAAGGTACAAAATGAAGAAGAAGCATTTGTAATTGGTGGCGAACAAATTTACAAGGCAGCCTTGTCCTTTGCAAACACACTGTATGTTACGCGGGTACATCATTCATTCGACGGAGATGCTTTTTTCCCTGAAATTGATACGAATCAATGGGAACTTGTTTCAGAAGAACATTGTTCTGCAGATGAAAAAAATGAGTATGATTATTCGTTTCAAAAATTCGTAAGACGATAATGAAAATACTTTTAGTCATTCCATCAGCTCTTGAGGCACGCGATTTTGATGTTTCCTCATACGAAAACGTAGATTTATTGGTTTCGGGTGCTGGCGGATTTTCGACAATGTATAATCTAACAAAATACTGCTTAGAAAACCGACCGGATTTTGTTGTTCATGCCGGTATTTGTGGTGCGTTTGACGAGACTCTACAACTGGGTGAAGTGGTAAATGTGATGATAGATCACTTTGCAGACTTTGGTGTAATAGAAAATGGAAAATGGAAAACAGGTTTTGATTTAAAACTACTCAGCACCCATAAATCGCCATTTACAGAAGGCCAGCTTGTTGCTCCACAAAATGACTTCTGTTTTTTTCCAAAAGTTATTGCTGTAACATCTCAGACAATTACATCGACACCAGAACAGAAAAAATTATTGCTTAACACATTTCAACCGGGAATAGAATCAATGGAAGGTGCCTATGTACATTATGTCTGTATAAAGGAAGAAATACCATTTGTACATATTCGTGCAGTTTCTAATTATGTTGGTGAACGCGATAAAACGAAATGGGAGACTCGTCTTGCATTGGAAAATCTAAAATCAGCTGTTCAGGAGATTATTGATTTTCTATAAATTCCCAAGGAGAAAGTTCTGGAAATTCTTCCTGTAAGAACCTTAAGAAATCAGCTTCATCTTTTTCTGCTAAATCATTCACGCAGAATGTTAATGGTTTGAAAATCAAGAAATCACGATAGAATTTTTTAAAATCCATTCTCATAATTCTATATGTTTGGAATGGTATTATTTTGCGAATTGTTCGGATTACAAATTGTCCGTGATGACATTTCTTTAACGGACATCCATAATCAAAAGCCATTGCATATTGTATGATGATTCGTTGGATTTCATCGCCTGTTCTAAAGAAGTTTTGATTCGCTTTTTCAAATTCTGGAAAATCTTCTTTTGCTTTTTGAAAAAGAGTTTTTGTATATGCATCAAATGAATGTGCAGGAGAATAAAAGCGTACCTTTTTTCTTTTTGTACAATAAAGATTATAGGCTCTTACAACGGTATCAATCCATGTCTTTCCATTGGTATTTTGTGGAATACGGTGACAATCTAAATATACAATTGGTTTACCATTCTTGAAAAAATCAGATGGCTGTACACTTCTTCCAAAGAAAAAGTCATCGCAACCATAAATAAAATGTTCAGAAAGTCCAGGAATTTTGTCTAGATACATTTCTATTTTAACCGACGAGAATGTTGGATATTCTGCAGGTGGCAAGATGTCGTTTTGGTTGACAATTGTAATCTTTGGATTTTCCCGTAACCACTTAGGACATTGATTATTAGTAACGATATAGATGTGACGAATCCATGGTGCATATTTCAACACCGAACGAAGACTATAGCGTAGCTCGTCGTGTTCCACATAGCGAATATCTCCTGTATGCGTTTCAACAAATGGAATATTTAATTTTTTCATTGTTTCTTGTTTAGAAGCAATGAATAATGGATCTCGTCCATCAACCCAACTATATACTAAATCAATATCCATAGCAATTATTTATCCCATCTTTTCTGTTGTTTTGCCCATTTCTTACAATGCAAAATACAGAAATCATTGTCTTTTGGTAAATAACACCAAGTTTTATATCCAACAACTAATTCGTGAATCTTCTTGGTCCAGAAAATATCCTTCGAATGTTTGAATAATCTTTTCTGATAATCCGGAAAGTTTATCAAATCTTTCTGATTAATAGTAGGAACAGAATCCCATGTCATGAATGATTCCTCGTTGTTTATCATGACATTCAAGCGTGGAATTTTGAACAATTCAATGTCAGGATTTTGTGATATTATTTCAGGAAGCTTCTCCAATAAATATGGTGAAGGAAGTTCATCGGCATCCAGTTGAAATAGAAAATCACATGATGTATTTGCAATCAAATTATTTTTGAACTGTCCATAATCTCCTAATAATGGATGCTCAACAACTTTGGTAATTATATTCTCGAATTGTGCAATTACCTGACGAACTTCTTGGGTTGTATTGTCTTTATCGCATTGAACAAGAATTTCGTCTTCTTTGCGAATATGTTTTACTATTAAATTTAGAATGTTTGAAAGCTCTTCATGTTCATCACATACCGTGATTGTATAGCAAATCGTTTGATTTGTTTTTGCTGAACATTGCGTTTGAATAAACATTCGACGCTTAAAACCAAGAGTCTTCGCAATATTATTGATTATTGTAGTTAACGAATACATTATTTTCTATCCAAAGCATTATTATATTTTCCCGTCTTCTTTTAGCATATCGAACAACCTTCCAGCTGTTTCGGCTAACACTTTTGTACAAATCATCTGATGATGCTGACGTTGTTCCACTGCCTCGCGAGTAGCAAACTTTTTTAGTAATTCGCCACAAGCTGTTGTTCCGTAAACCTCATCAATTGCATTATTTAACTCCCGAACTCTTCGGTACGACAATAATTTATTGTCCATATCTTTAGGATTTTCCGGAGCATACGCAAGTCCGAAAACCATAAAACTTCCAGTTACCGCACCACATTTTTCACGTAAACGACCCATACCTCCGCCAAAAGTTGCTGACAACAATTTGGCAGATTTTTCATCTACATTAAATTCTGGTCCAAAAGCCAACAAAATAGCCTGAGAACACGCATAGCCTTCGTTGAACAAACTCAACACTTTATCAATTGCTTCCTGACGAGTCATTTTGAAAATAATCTTTAAAATATTTCTTAAACGAATATGGAATCGGTGATTCAAATATTAATTGTTCATGAGTAACAGGGTGAATTATCACCAAACGGTTATTATGAAGCATCAAACGATTTTCGGGAGAAGTTTTTGCACCATACTTTCTATCTCCGGCAATAGGCCAACCATGTTCCGACAAATGTACACGGATTTGATTTTTCCGTCCCGTAAGAATCTGAACATCAAGCATTGCCATATTTTGGTTTTCTGCAACAATTTTAAACCGTGTTACTGCAAGTTTACCAATTTCTCTGTTTCTGGTTGAATACACAAACATCGCTGAATTTTCAGTTAGATACGAACGTATTTCCGCCTTTCGTACAGTCGGAATCTTTTCTGTTACAGCGACATAACGTCTATCTAGAACAAAATCATTCCAATTATCACGAAGAGTATGTTGAATTTTTTCATCCTTTGCAAACAACAAAATTCCCGACGTAAACTGATCAAGCCTATGACAAACATAAGCGTCTTCCTTAGGATTTTTCTGTTTTACATATTCACGAACCAGATGCCAAGCATTTTCCTCATGTTCAGAATTATTCCGAACAGATAACAATCCAGATGGTTTTTCTATCACGACAAACCATTTATCTTCGTAAATAATATGTAATTTGAATTTTCTCACTAATCCTCAAGTATTACATTTCTATAGAATTGTTCAACGTCATTCCAGTTGTAATATGGAGCAATATCACTCGAAATAGGTAAATCAACTTCTCTTTCGTTCAACAACACTTTTACAAGAACATCATTTGATTTTTTTGATTTATAAAAAATCATCTGAAGATTACCTGCCATAGGAATTATTTTGAAATCACACCATGATTCGCTCAATTTCTCCAAATCTGTAATCTTTGAATTACAACCCTCCAACTGCATCAAACTTGCAAGTGGAAGCAAACCAGTATCGTGGCCAAAACGTAAAGTTGCATTTGCGCCATCTCCAGACAATGCTTTATCAGCCTCATCCAAAATGTGCTTTAATAGATTTTTCGCAAACTTAGCCCCACGTGAATTTGTCATCGGACAAGCCCCATAAGCTCCGTACCACCAAGCATTCTGCACCAACCAACAGCCATATAATTCTTCTTGAGTGAACACATCAGCAAAATCAAAATCCAGATCATCTATTCCCTGCATTGTACCATGAATCTCATGAAGTTTTCTCATAAAACCTACAGCATCAATATTTTCCAATACATAAAGAGAATCGGAAAACAAAGCCTTCATCATTCTTTCCGGTTTCACATGTTTTGAATGAAAATCATCGTAGCCATCCTTCCATTTCGGATTACTTAAATAATTGGCAACAGTGTCCCACGAATCATTACAAATAAAATACATCAAGCGTTTGCTTGACTCCGCTGTAATCTGTAAATCCGGACACATTGCCTTCAATTGTGAACAAAAAGCATCCATACTCATTATACACCGTTGCGAAGTAGATACACTCACATCAATAACTGCTTTACCATCAAACACTTCCGGAAAATTTTTCACCATTCTTTCGGCAATACCTGCATGCTGCAATCTTCCTGTTTGCGTTAAGTCGCCTGCACGTAAATATGCATCTGCATATAAACGGTACATTCTTTCGGCAACAGACTTTCCTAAATCAGTTAGAACACCAGCCTGTTCCGCCTTTTTAAATAGATCATAAAAATATTGATAATCGGAATTTCCCCAATGATAGCGTGATCCATGCCGACCATAATGACTTATATACACTGGTTTATATCCCTTCGGTGCTACAGTATATTTTTCGTTTGGAATTTGATACCGCAAATGATTGCTGCACATCTTATTAACATCAGCAAAGACTTCTTCTTTTACCGATTGAGCAAAAGAGACACCAAAAGTTATTACCGCAAGAAATATTAATACACTTCTTTTCATAGCAACTCTTAAAATTCAACTACAATAGGACAATGATCAGAGAAATCCACATGAGGAATTATTCTCGCATTAGTCATTTTTTCTGCCATATCAGTTGTTACCATATGGTAATCTATACGCCAGCCAAGATTTTTAGGTTTACATCCGCCACGATAGCTCCACCACGAATATTGTTCCGGCTGTGTGTTAAATTTTCGGAAACTGTCAACAAAACCACTTGCCACAAATCTATCCATCCACTCCCGTTCGTTTGGAAGAAATCCCGACACATTTTCATGTTTTTCTGGATGATTAATATCAATAGCTTTATGACAAATATTGTAGTCGCCCGATACAATAATATTCGGATGAGTTTTTCGAAGTTCGTTTGTATAATTTAGCACTAACTCAAGATACTCTTCTTTCTTTTCCTGACGGACATCACCCGATGTTCCCGAAGGAAAGTACGAATTTATCAATGTGAAATCATCAAAATCTAAACGAAGAAAACGACCTTCCGAATCAAAGAATTCATTTCCAATTCCTTTTACTACATTTTTCGGTTTTAGTTTTGTAAATGTAGCGACACCACTATATCCTTTTTTTTCTGCTGCAAACCAATAAATATCATATCCATACATTCTCAGCATATCAACATCCACTTGTTCCTGCATAGCTTTAGTTTCCTGAATATGAATAACATCCGGCATTTCTGTCTCAAACCATTCCATAAATCCCTTTGACAACGCAGCACGGATTCCGTTCACATTATATGATATAATTTTCATAATCTTCGTTTTTACAAAAATAACAATTTCCAACAAGCAAAAAACAGTAATTTATAATCACTTAACATTAATCTTTCTTTGTACATTTGACAAAAATCAATTTTATGGCGAAAATCGAATTAAACGACCAAGAATTTCAGGACCTGCTTCAGTTAGCATATATGGGAGAATGGGTTTTAAACGCATACGAATCTGCTCCTAATGCAGGAAATATTGATGAATTGGAACAAAAACTTTATGAATCTGCATATCGCCAGGGAAACGACGACATTGAATTCGACAAAAAATTAGGTGGATACGTTCCATGTCAGGAATTTGAAGAAGATTGCGATAAAATTATCCAAGAATATGACGAACATACTTTCTGGGAAGAACTTATTATACGTCTTGCCAACCGCGACCTGCAGGAAATTGGAGCAGACAAACTTCCACAAAAAGAATTTGAGAAAAAACAAAATGAGCTAATTCAAAAATACGAAAAAGAGTTTGGCAAAAACGGAATAGACAATCTTAAACTTAAATAGAAATTCCTCTGAGAATGAAAGGATTAGTTTTAAAATCAACTGGAAACAACTACAAAGTCAAAGACGAAAAAGGAGAAATAATTGACTGCAGAATCAAAGGAAAACTACGTTTGAACGGGATTCGCAGCACAAATCCAATTGCCGTCGGCGACTACGTTTCTTTTGATCTTGAAAACGAAACCGAAGGTGTAATCACAAATATTGAAAAAAGAAAAAACTACATTATTCGCAAGGCTTCCAATCTTTCGAAAGAATCGCAGATTATTGCCGCAAATGTAGATATGGCATATCTTGTTGTCACCATACATTCTCCCCAAACGCTGCTGCAGTTCATTGATAGATTTCTTGTTACTGCGGAAGCCTACGACATTCCATGCACAATTCTGATAAACAAATATGATTTATTTCAGTCCGAAGAAGACCAGAAAATCATAGAAGAATGGAAAGAAATTTATCGTCTTGCAGGTTATGACATCATGTGTATTTCTACAAAAACAGGATACAATATTGACGAATTAAAGAAACGTCTTGCAGGAAAAATCTCTGTTTTATCAGGAAATTCAGGTGTAGGAAAAACATCTCTAATCCAAGCAATTACCAATCAAAAAGAATTAAAAATCTCCGAAATTTCAAAATCATTTCACAAAGGACAGCACACTACAACTTTTGCCGAAATGTACGAAACAGAAAACTATGGAAGCATCATTGACACACCTGGAGTAAAAGCTTTTGGATTGCTTGACATGAAAAGCGAAGAGATGTGTCATTATTTCCCAGAAATCTTCAAATACTCTTCAGACTGTCAGTTTAATAATTGTACACACTCACACGAACCAAAATGTAATGTTATAAGAGCTGTTGAAGAAGGAAATATTCCTATTTCCAGATATCAGAATTATCTGACTTTTATGGACGACAAAAACGCAAAACACCGCGAAGCCCAATAATTTCACAGGATTAAAAAAGAAGTTCTGTTGAAACTGCAATTCTAAAACTGAAAATTTTCCTTTCCACAGATACTTACAACATAGTCCTCAATCTGTTTTGTTGTACAATACCAATTTTCATCACAGAAAAAAACCGGTTCTTTTCTTTCAAATGGTAACACGGTAATTGACTCCAAAGGAACTGTTATTCCGCATCCAACAGCCTTTACAAGACTTTCTTTTTGAGTCCACAGATAGAAAAAACGTTCTTTTTTGTTTTCCATCCATTGTTGTTCTTCTTCGGTAAAAACTTTTTCTGCTATTGAAAAACGACGTTCTTTAATTTGCTCTATATCAACTCCTATTGGATTTTTATCCTTTACCAGAACAACATATTTTCCGCTGTGGGAAACATTAAAACAATCCTGATTTTGAATATACAACTTGCCATTCTCGTTTTTTTGAATGGTTTCTTCTTTCAAATCAGGAAAAGCTCTCAACAAAAGCACACCAACTCCAATGCTTCTTTTAAAATCGGATTCGAATTTATATCTTTTTGCCTTTGCAAATCTTTGAGGCAACCGAACTTCCACATCCGAAATCATTTCAGATGTTATGTCATCTATGCAAAGACTATGATATTCCATTAGAACGACATATTCAATCCCAACAAGAACAAACGTTGTTTTGGATAATCATAGTAATAGATTCCATTTGCTCTTGTTTCTGGATCAAGTCCGGAGAATTTCGTCCACACAAATGGATTTTGTACCTGAGCATACACCATACAACGGCTCAACTTCATTTTCTCGCAGACCTGAGAAGGAATTGTATAATTCAACTGAATATTTTTCAAACGAATATACGAGCCGTCTTCCAAATAACGTGTAGAGAACTCATTGCTATTGCTACCATTATTCTGAACTAACTTAGGATTTTTTGCATTATCACCAGGTTCTTTCCAATAATCCAAAGCTTCTACAGACTGATTCAAACTTGTTGTTGCTCCATCAGAAATCAACTCATTATTCAACTGATTGAAAATTAAATTTCCATAGCTACAATAAAACATAAAATTCAACGACAAGTTTCCGTAACTCAAATTATTTGTCCATCCCATCGTAAATTTAGGATCTGCACTTCCAGCAATTACTTTTCTTGCCTTGTTGTAATCTTTTGTAAGATTTCCATTTGCATCATACCACATTGGAGAACCGTCCGCAGAATTCACGCCAGCCCATTCAGCTAAATAGAATGTCTGCAAAGCCTGACCAACTGTACGGATTTTTGTACTTACAACAATAGTATCACCGCCATACAATTCAGTTATTTCGTTATGATTTTTTGCAAAAGTTACCGTTGTTGTCCAATTAAATTTGTCGTGATTCACCACAGTTGATGCTAAAGACAATTCAACACCACGGTTTACCATTGACCCCACATTCTGCATTTGATTTTCATAACCTGTTGTCATTGAGACTGGAACTGCGAGTAATAAATCAAATGTTTTTCTATTGTAAAAATCTATGCCAAAATTTAATCTCCTGAAAAATTTCAAATCAATACCCAAATCAGCATTATGGTTTTTCTCCCAAGTCAAGTCATCATTTCCCATTGTTGAAGGAGTACTTCCTGGCTCATTCATATAGTTTTGTCCAAACGCATACAACTGCATGTACAAATAATCATCGATATCAGAGTTTCCGGAAGTTCCATAACTTCCACGAACCTTGAATAAATCAATCCAGTCAACCGACTGCATGAAACGTTCATCCGAAACAATCCATGAACCACCAACCGACCAGAACGGAGCCCAACGATTTGAAGGACTGAACTTTGAAGAACCATCAACACGGAAACTTGCACTTAAATAATATTTCGCTGCAAAATTGTATTGGAAGCTTGAAATTCCAGAAAGCAATGTTGATTCTCTACCAAATTCATTCATCTGCTCCATCTGCGAAGCATTTGAGATACTCGACATATTTTCCGATGCGAAATTTGAAGCAATCATATTTGAGTAATTCAAGGCATTTGACTCAACCTCAACACCGCCCATAATCTGCAAAGCATGCTTCAAATGTTTGTAGTTCCATCGTAATGTAGAAGACGAAGTCCACGTCATTACATTTGTTGAATAATACGAAGAAACACCATTTTTGTCCGATCCGTCTGGAGTTTCAGGATGCAAATATGCATATTCCTCAACATTAATATAATCAACATTGGCAATTGTCTTGAATTCTAAATCCAAAGGAAACTTATATTCAACGAAAACATTGCCAAGCATACGTTTGGTCTTATTATAGTTTTCATTCAAATTGATTACACCAACGGGATTATAGAATTTATTCACAAAATTGTAGTCTTCACCATTCATTACCGATACGGTCGGTTTTGCCGTATATGCAGTCGTAACAGGGCTTGAAGTATATCCAGGTTCCACCGTGCTATGTTGAATAGTATATGAAGGATTGAATTTCAAACCGAAAGAGCATTTCTCCGACGCCTTATGATTCACGTTCAAACGTGCCGAAAATCTTTCCAAATCTGTACCTGTTACAATACCTTTTTCATTTTTGTATTGTCCTGAGGCAAAGAATGTTGTGTTATCAGTACCACCTTGAGCAGAAAATTCGTAGGATTGATTCCATGCTTTTCTATAAACCTCATCAAACCAGTTTGTACTTGCAGTGTCGTCAAGTAATTCTTCGGCAATTTGTTCATTTGTTTTACCGGCATTTCTCATAGCATCTGTCAGCCACGATTTGTACTCATCAGCATCCATCAGCTCAAAACCATTTGTTGTAATCATTCCTACACCTTGAGAAGTAGAGAAATTATACACTGTTTTTCCCGACTTTCCTGATTTTGTAGTCACCATTATTACACCATTCGATGCACGTGAACCATACAATGATGTTGCAGCAGCATCCTTTAAAATTGATATGCTCTCAATATCACTTGGATTCAATGAAGTAAGCACAGACGATGCATCAGAATTCTGCGAAGTTTCACCAGAAAACATTGGAACTCCATCGATAACAATTAACGGTGAACTTCCGGCAGAGATTGAACCGGCACCACGTAACTGAATTTCTGAAGAAGCTCCCGGCTGACCGGAATTTGTACTTAAAACTACACCTGGAACTTGTCCCTGCAATGATTTCTCGAAACTCGAAGACTGCGAAGAAACAATATCATCAGCTTTAAGTGATGACAAAGAACCCGTAAAAGATTCCTTTTTTTGTTTACCGTAAGGAACTGTTACCACAACAGTTTCAATCATTAAGGCATCTGGTTTCAAGGCTACATTATAGACTTTTTCAGAAGTTACCGGAACTATTTTCGTTTCCATACCCATATAGCTGAACTCCAACGCAACAACATCCTCAGGTATATCCATCACGAAAGATCCGTCTAATTCGGTAAATGCACCATACATTGTAGGAATATAATTTCCACCATCACCTTTTAACATTCCGGCAACAGAAGCAGCAACTAAAGGTTCCTTATTTTGTGCAGAAGTAACTTTTCCGGAGATTTCACGTGTTTGTGCAATAGAGCCTACGCTCATTGCCAATAAAAATAAAATGATATAAAGTTGTCTCATAGTCAAAAATTTCGGCGCAAATTTACGATTATTTATCAGTTCACCATTTTATTTGAACAATTTCAAATAAGTATGCACCAACATTTTATGAATTTTCAACGCGTCATCTAATTGTTTCGGCGTTACATCAGGATTATTTTCTTCAAAATCCTGGCAAATCTCCGAAAGAAATTCATCACCATTAAAATTTTCAAAAGTATCATCTACTTTCACAACCACATTATACGCCAGCATTGGAAGTATTTTATTCGCAAGACGCATTGCCACAACACGTTCCTCCGACGACATCACAGTTTTTGAACACAAATCCGCCAGCGTATCCACATAATAATCTGAACACGAAGTCAATAACATAATCTGTGTATGCAAAGCATTAAAATAATCGGAGGTTTTCTTATTTTCCGAAGATTCACATAATTCAATTGCTCTTTGAGAAAACACTAAAGCCATCTGCAACATTTTCAGTTCATCTTCCTCTTCCTCCACCATGTCGTAATGATGCATCACCAACAATGACTTTGCAACCTTCCATATTTCCACATTATTCCACAGCAACTGCGGACAACGCATAGTTGACTCATACACAAAAGGTAAAATATGCTGTGCTTTTGCCTGTTTTCCCTCATTTGAGAACTCCAACACTTTATTTATTACCGCAAGCAGCACAGCTTCCGGATTATCCTGATTCACCATTATTTTATTAGATTTTGTAAACGTTTTATTTGTTTTTGTTTATTGACTTCACGATTATTTTTAGCAAAGTTTGTAAAATAAGTATGTCCCGAGATAAACTTTATCTGTTGCTTATTCCACGTGTTTTTATCACTGACGATATTTTGAGAATGTAACTCGTCATACAAGGTATCCGAAACAGGAATAAAATCCGAACGGCCAAGATAATCCAGATCAGCATCGCACATAATACACTCCAATAATGTTTTCGGATTTGGCGGCAGTTGAGTTGCCATTATAAGTGTGCATACTTTTTCTATCTGCTCCTGTGAATACTGATATCTTGGAAGAATTTCACGGGCAAATTCACAACTGATATTTTCATGATTTTTTGCCTGTACAATATGTCCCATATCGTGCAGCAAGGCAGCTGTTCTTAATAACAGCATGTCCTCATCGTCATTCACATTTTCTGCAGTCGCAATTACCTCAACACCTACAAGAACATCCATTGTATGTTTCACATTGTGATAATGCACAAAAGGAGGCAATTCTGTTTCCAGACGGTTCAGCACATATTCCTCCAAATCAGGGAAACGGACCCGTGCCAGACGCACGAAGAACTTATGATTTGGTAATTGAAGTTTCACATCATCGGTATATTTCTGAGCAAAACCAGTTACCTCGTACATATTTACCACACCAGTATATTTCACTGGAAGTGCACCGACAAGTTTACAAGAAAACATATCCCGAAGAAAGCCATACGTCATTTCGGAAATCATAATTTTCCCGGCCTTAGAACAAGACTCTATTCTGCAGGCAATATTTGCCGCATCACCCTTCAATGAATATCTTTTGTTTTTCTTACCAGAAATAGTTGCTGCAACAGGACCAGTATGAATTCCCAAACGGATGTTCCATATATTATTCTTGTTCTGCATATAGCGGACAATTTCCATAGCAGCAAGAATCATTTCGATAGGATTGGTACAATTTTTTTCTGGAATGCCACCGGCACACATATAAGAATCGCCAATGGATTTTACTTTTCTGATATTGTACTTTTCTACGATTTTATCAATATCAAACCAGATACCATCTAATTCATCGACCAAATCTGGAGCATTTTCAACATTTTCCAAATGTTCGAATCCAACAATGTTTGCATACATCACAGTTACCATCTTAAACCGACGGCTATGCAGTTCATCAGAATTTGTAACTGGTTCAGATTCAGCATTTTTCAACTGCTGTAACTGAACATTTGCATCATCTAGCAAACGTTTCAGATGTTCTATTTCATCACGAAGTCTCTGATTTTCTTTTTCTAAATCCAAGATTTCCATACCTAAACAAAATTGTTTGAAAAGTACGGATTTTTAAGCAATAAAAAGTCGTTCTTTTTATGATTTCTTATGAAAAATCCACGCTTTTTTAAAAACCTGACCTTTCTGAAGATTATCAACAAAATGTACGGCATCTTCTTTTCTCTCAAATGCAGCTAAATACACTTTATTTTTTTCTCCTTTTATGATTCCCGCATTATACTTTTCTGCCTTCAATCTTTTCACATAACGCTCGGCATTAGCAATGTCGGAAAATGTTCCTGCTATTACATAATATTCAGTTTCAACAGATTCAATAGTTCCTGCATTTTCGGAAACTGATACTGTTTCAGTCACAAGAGAACTATTTTCACTATTATTCACCGAAGGTTTAAAAGTATGAGGGCGAGGCATTTCCGGTTCTACAAAATCAACCGAAACCTCCGTTTTGCGAAACATTGATGCAAAATCTGCATTTTGCGACACCTGCAAAATACTTGGAATCAACATGGCTCCAAACAAAATGGGCGACGCTAAAAAAAGTGTTTTTACAACACCAGCAACACCATTAAAAGATTTATTTTCTAGTTCAGGCTTTTTTTTTTCGACTTCCGATATTTTCTGTATCGAAAATCCCTTCAGACCGAATGTTTCAGGAAAGCTATCGGGAAGCAACAAAGAGACAAAAGTGCCGTCTTCATGCAAGGTTCCAACACCTTCTAATGAAAAACTGCCATTTTTCTTCACTTCATTTTTCACTTTCAGCGAAAATAAAGAAATTTTCTTCAACGCTTCGTCTTGAGAGCATTTCGCTGCTCTCGAAACAGCGCTCGTCAGAATCAAATCCTTAGTACATTCAGTAGAAAAAACAACATTTCTCTGCGGTGGATTGAAGTCAATCTGCTCAGTTTTAACCAAGCGTGCAGGCTGATATTGCAATGAAAAAGTTCCTAGTCCCGAAACAGACACCTTTCCTTCTTCATATAAAACCGAACGTATAAGAGATTCTAAATTCATAACCATTTTTATGATTACAAATTTATCGAGACTGCAATTCGGGTTTGCAAAGTTTCTGTTTTAGTTATCAATCAGTTATCAACACAACTAAACTGACACTTTTATCTCACTACAATGCCGTCAGTTTTATACGTTGCCAAAGAATCTCCCACAGCAAAAATCATCAAAGCATCGAATTCAGGATGTTTCCGGAAAAATTCTTTAGACTTTTCGACACCCATAGCCATACAAGCGGTTGCGATTGCGTCAGCGTCAATACATTCGTCAGCAACCACCGTTATACTTAACAAATCTGTCGGAATCGACTGGCCTGTAATAGGGTTTACCGTATGAGCATATTTTTGTCCATGAGCATAAAAGAACTTTCTATAATTACCCGACGTTGCTAAAGACTTGTTATCCAACACAATTGCAATTTCCGACTGCATTTCTACAGGAAGACTGTCGATACCTTCTTCCGGGCGGGTAATTCCAATGGTCCACTTCACTCCACGTGAATTTACGCCTTTTGTTCTCATTTCACTTCCCACGTCAACTAAATAGTTTTCCACGCCAAGCGAATCCAAATAAAAAGCAATTAAATCAGTGGAAAATCCCTGGGCATTAGCATTTCCCGTGATTTGCACACGCGGATCTGCTTTTACGCACTTATCACCTTCCAGCCATATTTTATTGATGCCGACAAAGTTTAAAATGCTATCAAGCTGTCCCTGTGAAGGGAGATTATCACCTGTAACCTCCGGACCAAAACGCCATGCTTTTACAAGAGGTCCAACAGTAATGTCGAATAAACCATCCGTCATCTCCGAAATGCGTTTTGACTGTTCTAGAAAATGTTTGAACTGTTCATTTACAACAACAGAACTGTCGTTATTATTAATCCGTGAAATCACAGACTCTTGTATATACACACTGAAAGTAGTGTCGAATTTTTTCAGAATAAAATCAAATTCATCTTTACGAATTTTTGAATCTTCGTAAACCACACGATAATAAGTGCCTTGCGCAAGTCCTGTTACTTCGTAATATTTTTTTTCTGCTGTTTTGCATGAACAGAAAAATAAAACAGCGACAACTCCTAAGAGATATCGCTGTATATTTTTATTGTGAAATATCTTCATTTTAAGGTCGTTTAATGATTCCATTTGGAGAATTTTCAATGAAATTTAGAATCAAATCGCGTTCTTCCGACTGAGGAATCTGCTGACGAACCATTTCTAAGGCATCTTTCATCAATACACCTTTTTGTAAGAATATCAATCGGTAAATTTCCTGAATTTCGCGAATCTTTTCTTCAGAAAAACCTCTACGTGAAAGTCCAACTGAATTTACCCCAACATATTGAATAGGTTCTTCCGCTGCTTTCACAAATGGAGGTACATTTTTTCTAATGAACGTTCCACCGCCAATAAAAGAATGGTCACCGATTACCATAAATTGCTGAGCACCAGTTTTACCTTCGATAATCACATGATTTCCAACAATGCAATGACCTGAAAGAGCTGCATAATTAGCAAAAATGCAGTTATTTCCAACTATACAGTCATGTGCAATATGAACATAACCCATTAAAAGACAGTTGCTTCCAACCACAGTCTTCATTTTATCGACAGTACCACGGTGAATAGTTACACATTCACGTATAACAGTATTGTCGCCGATTTCAGTAGTTGTATGTTCTCCAGCAAATTTTAAATCCTGTGGTACAGCAGAAATAACGGAACCTGGGAAAATATGACAATTTTTCCCAATTCTCGCACCAGGCATAATTGTAACATTTGGCTCTATTATAGTTCCGTCACCAATTTCCACATCGTCATAAATGTATGAAAAAGGCTTCACAACAACATTCTTTCCTAATTTTGCTTTTGGATCAATAAATGCTAAAGGTTGTTCCATTTTATTAGTTTTTCTATCCAAATTATTTTATCTGTTTACGAAGAATCTTTGCAAACTCCGTATTTGCCTTATGTCCTGGAATTGTTGCAATTACATGTGCTTTTATCGGTTTTCCAACCAACCACAAATCACCAATTAAATCCAACAATTTATGACGTGCAGGTTCATTTTCGAACGACATCGGAGTATTGTTCAGAAGACCTTCTTTCTTTACCTCCAAACCAGTTTTATTGAATAAAGCAGCCAAACGTGCTACTTCTTCCTGCGACACCGGACGGTCAACAAAAACAAGTGCGTTGTCCAAATCACCACCTTTTATAAGATTAGCGGCAAGCATCATCTCGATTTCGCGCAAAAAGCAGAATGTTTTGCAACAAGCTATTTCCGTACCGAAATCTTTCAAGTCGTTTAAACTTGCATATTGATGACGAAGCATGAAAGAATCATAACTTATTTTCACATCCAATCTAAATGTATCGCAAGGATAGGCAATAATTTCTACACCACGCTCAGGTTCAACGTATGTTGTTTTTTCTTTAACCTCTAAATATTCAACATCAGCATCCTGTTCTACCGTACCTACTTTCTGAATTTCATCAAAAAACGGTTTTGCACTTCCGTTCAGAATAGGAACTTCGGGTCCATCAACTTCAATCACTGCATTATTTACATGCAATGAATGGAACGACGCCATTAAATGCTCTATAGTACTTACAACGACACCATTCACACCTATCACAGTTCCACGAGCTGTATCAACCACATTTTCTGCAATAGCTGGAATCACAGGAACACCTTCTATGTCAATTCTTTTAAAATTAATTCCCGTATTAGGCTCTGCCGGATATACCGTAGCTGTTACAGTCTTGCCTGTGTGCAGTCCTTTTCCGGAAAAAGATACCTTTTGAGCTATAGTACGTTGTCTTTCTGCCATATTATAAATTTTAGCCGTGCAAAAATATAAAATTCCTTTAAAATAAAAACAAGAAATAATACTCGTATATTTGTTTTGTTCTGTTGTTCTTTATTTTTTACATTTGACATTGATATGAAACGTTTTTTACCATACTGTTTAGCCTTGTTTATCTGTTTTTCATGCCAGAAAGAACAGATAAAAAAAGACTTCTCCTGGTCTGACTATTATCCTATTGCAATAGGAAATGAAAGAATCTACGAATACACGAACATAAGAATAGATTTACCTGCCGGCATAAAAGACACCGACATTTTCTTCATAAAAGAAAAAACTATTTCTCTTTTATCCCACACTAACGAATGTGAAGTTTTCGCAATAAACAAATTCAAAAGTTCCTCGGAATCAGGACCATGGGAAGATTTTTCATCAATGAGCATTCAGCAGTATGCTCATTCTATTGTAACCGTAGAGGAAAACATACCATATCAGATTCTCAGATTCCCAGCCAAATACGACTATTCCTGGGATTTGAATTTATACAACACCGATTTGGAAAAATCAATCTATTATAAAAAAATAAACATGCAGGACACGATTTTCAACGTGGTCTATGACTCAGTGCTTATTGTTTTACAGGATGATTTCAAGTCTTTATATACCTATCAATTTGCGGAAGACCATTTTGCTAAGAATTTTGGTCTAATCTATAGGCAACGGATTGATGTTGAATCGCAGCCAAACCACGCTAAGATTGATTTAAGCCTGCCTATTGAGAAACGAATAACAAAAGGTACTATCTCTACCTGCCGCTTGGTTAATGCAGAAATACAACAATGAAGAAATTGTTTTCCATAATATGCATTTCTTTGTTATTAGGAATCTGTTTCGATTCTTTCTGCCAACCGTATGTGGTTTATGATACTATTCCTATCAAACATGGCACAAACAAACTCCGACTGTATAGAAACATTAACAAATGGTTTGAAAAAGAAAAGGGACAGAAACTTCTTGCAAAAAACCGCAAGGAACTGAAATTCAAAGGAAAAGGTTATTTTCCCTATGCAAACTACATCCATATTCCCGACATTTATCTTTCGTCACATGCGGCAGAAAAAACAAAAGGAAATATTGTGTTTTCAATCAGCATTGAAATTCAGGATTCAATAATAATTACAAAATTCTCGAATTTTATTCACGAAGCTCGTTACACCGAATACGGAAGCACATCGTTCGGGCGCCTGATGGATTACGACAAAGTTCCTTCGGGAAAATGCATGGAAGTGGAAGAATGGTGTAATGCTGTATGGGACGACATGAAAGCATGGGCATACTATGAAACAAAAACTCGTGCTAAACGCATGATTCCAAGCACATTAATTCGTAAAAGAACATTTAAGGTAGAAGAGGAAAAACAGCTGGAACCTCCCAAAACAAAGCCTTACGATCCTTCGGAATATTTAAAATTAGAGAACTATCTTATAAAAGATACAGAAGGGAAATATGCTGATTACAACAAAGATCCAGAAGAAATTGCGGCAGAAAAAGCGGCTGCGGCGGCAGCTTTAGCCGAAAAAGAGAAAAAGAAAGAAAAGAACGAAGAAACTGAACCGAAAGAAGATTTTGTTGAAGAAGAAACAGCTAATGAACCTGATTCTGATAAAACAGTGGAAGAAACTCCTGCGGCAGCAAAGCAAAAACCTGCGGCTGAAGAAAAGAAAAAGACAAAGAAATCTAAACCTGCCGACGAGTACGACGATGCTGACGACAGCGACGAAGACGACGAACCTGTCAAAGAAAAAGTGACAAAAGAAAAGACTGCAAAAGAAAAATCAGCAAAACCGGCAAAAGAAAAGAAGCCGAAGAAAGACGACTTCGACTATGATGACTACGACGATTATGATGATTAACAAATATTTTTCCGGGGAATAAAATGACCGCACGGCAGGGTTCTGCAGTTTGTGGTCACTTCGTGGATGGAAACCGCAGAGGATAGCGTTTGCTTGGAATTGGATTGGAAAGACTTGATTATTATGAACCCAGAACAGGGCGAACAGATCGTCCGTCTTAGCGGCAACCGTCGCTCTTGCCCACATAGCGGCGGAGGCTCAACTTTATCACACGCATAAAAGCTAGTCAAAACAGCACTAAGCAAAAGCAACACTCTCAAATTTAAAACAAAACACGTTTTTCCATAACTTCTTTTTAGAGATACGTTAATAGATATGTACTAACGTACTATACTGGAAGCTGTTTCCAAAACTAACTTGTTAAACTGTTGTTCTTCTCCAAACAATATTTCGGGCATAATAGGAACAACATACCAATCAACTTCAGGAAGAATCTCCTGCAGTTTGTACACGTCTTTTTCTGTTGTTACCATTGTGTATTTTCCTGCCATCGTCTTTAAGAATTCTATATCCTTATCGGAATACGAATAATGATCGGGGTAGGATTTCTGCTGTACGTTTCCGCAGAAACGTAGCACATAGTTAATCAAATGACTTGGCTGAGAAATACCTGTAACCACAAACACCTTATTGTTTCTTAAGAAATCCGCATTATCAAAACATTCTTTCGTTGAAAAGCGATAAATGTTTCCATATTCCATCGAAGAGAAATAAAGTTTCTGATTTTTCAAGCGCAGTTTTTTTCTCCACAGATCTTTTTCTGCATCTGAAAGTTCCTTCGGACATTTTGTAACAACTACTGCATCAGCACGGTTTACTGCATATTTCCCCTCACGTAAAAAACCAACGGGGAAAACGCAATCTTTCCATAAAGGCCGGTTATAATCCACCAACAGAATCTGTAATGCTGGTTTCACATATCTATGCTGAAAAGCATCATCCAACACAATAACCTGTAAATCAGCAAATTTACCTATTAACCGATTAATTCCCTCAACTCTTTTTTCGCACACAGCCACATGAACATTCGGAAATCTTTTCTGCAACAAATAAGGTTCATCACCCAAATCGTTCACCATTGTTGTTTCTTCCGAAAGCACAAAACCTTTTGATTTCCGCTTGTAACCACGGCTTAAGGCGGCAATATTTTTTTCTCCTAAAAGATTTATAATATACTGAACATGAGGAGTTTTACCAGTTCCACCAACGGTAATATTACCTATTGAAATTACTGGAACAGAAAACTTCGTCTGACTAAGAATCCCGCAGTCAAACAAAACATTTCGGCAATACGTATATAACCAATAAAGTATTGAAAACGGGAACAGTATATATTTTAAATACTTTATCATTTAATAGTCAAGCTGTAAGGAATTTGAGCGTATATACCTGATTTTTCAGGAATATTCTGTAATATTTCCAGCAAACCGGCATCCTTTGTATATTTCTCCAACACCGAGGTCTGCGAGTCAAGATTTTCCATCATCACATCGAAAAAAGTTTGTGATTTTGGGAATACTTCTACTCCATAATCAACACCAGTTAATTCAGCAGCTTCCACCGCGCAACGGAATGCAGTTTTTAAGCTTGCAATACTTAATTTATCAACCAAACCATTCTCTTTGCCATTCATACCGCTCCAAATTCTACCTTGGGCAATTTCTTCAACCTGATTCACATTCATATTTCTACCAACAGAAACCCTGTTTTTGAAAGTTGCATACGTATTATCTATTGTTTTTTCTATTGCCCGTATTTCCACCGGATTCAAATCTCTCGTCATATTGCCAAAATCCGAATTTGCATGAGTATTTACATTATCTATACTCACGCCAATTTTATCCATCAGTCCTTCTGCCGTAAGCGACATTCCAAATACTCCAATTGATCCTGTCAATGTCATTGGCGAAGCTACAATTTGTGTTGCAGGAGCAGCAATATAATATCCGCCCGAAGCAGCATAATCGCCCATAGAAACAATAACCGGTTTTTCTTTTGCTGTTAATTCCACTTCGCGCCAGATTAGTTCTGAAGCCAAAGCCGAACCACCTCCAGAATTTATACGGAAAACAACTGATTTCACAGTAGAATCCTTGCGTATCTTTCTGAATAAATTCACATACGTATCGCCGCCAATAGATTCGCCATCCGATTTTCCCATATCAATAGAACCCTGAGCAATAACTACCGCAACATTTTCTTTCTTTTTTTCCGTCAATTCCTTCTGATAGTCCTCAATATATGAACGCAAAGAAACCGTTGCAATTGATTTTTTCTCGTCAACGTCCATACGTTTTTTTACAGAATTCCAAAATTCATCGGCATATTGTATGGTATCAATAAATCTTTTTGCAAACAATTCTGTAGGAAGACATACAAGCCCGCTGTCCGCAAAAGAATTCAAATCTTTTACATCTACCTCTGGTCTATTTATTTTCACCAAAATCTCATACGTTTTCCAAAGTGTATCTATATATGCCTGTTTCTGTTCGCGGTTTTCTTCACTCATTTTATCATTCGTTACAGATTCCACATAACTTTTATATTTTCCACAACGAATTACAACCGGTTTCATCCCTATTTTTTCCAGCAAATGTTTGTAGTGCACGGATGAAGAAGACACCCCATGAAACTCGGCCATTCCTTCGGCATTCATAGAAATTTCATCACATGCAGACGCAAGCAGATACGATTTCTGAGACAAAGTGTTGAAATAGGCAACGACAAATTTTCCAGATTTTCTCACTTCCTGCAAGGCTTGAGTAATTTCTCCGACAGTTTCATAACCGGCATCAACGAAAACATCTTCTAAAACAACACCATTAATCCGACTGTCTGTTTTCACATTTTCAAGAACTCTAAGAATGTCGTACAATCCAAGTTCCGAATTATTTTGTTCCAACTTCGACAACACACCAGGAGCGGAAGGAGTTGTTATTTCGCCAACAGAAATTGTGTTCTTTAGCAACAGCACATTTTTTTCCTCGTATTTAGCAGAATCATCCTCCACTAACGCTGCAGAAAATCCCACTATAAATAAAACGAGTAAAAACAAACCCACTATAGTGCCAAAAATCGAAGCAAAAAATATCTTGAAAAACTGTTTCATCTTGTTTGTAATGTTAAGATTTTTACCTTTACAAAAATAATTTTTTAGATTAATGTCACAAAAAAACTTCGTTGTCATTTTGCTTGGTGCAAACCTTGGCGACAAAAAGAAAATGTTCGAGACAGTCGAAAAATATCTCTCCGAAAATATCGGAGACTGCATCAAAAAATCTGCGATTTATTCTAGTAAACCATGGGGATTTGAATCCGAAAACTACTTCTACAACCAGGCACTTATAATAGAAACAGATTTTTCCGCATACGATACTCTAAAACGATGCCAGGCAATAGAAACGAAGTGTGGAAGAATCCGACACAACACCACAGGATACGAGTCACGCACAATAGATATCGACTTACTTTATTTCAATAATGATATAATTGATATTGAAGAACTTACGATTCCTCATCCACTTTTACAAAATAGAAAATTCGCCCTAGCTCCATTATGCGAAATTCTTCCCGATTTTATTCATCCTATTTTAATGAAAAATCACAAACAGCTATTAGAAGAATGTAACGACGAAGGCGATGTTTCAGTCGTTTGCTGAAACCAGCACTATTCGGGTTGTTTTATCAGTTTTTTGGAATTTTTCAAAATCAAAATTCTCCAACAATACAATGTCTGATTTTTTTGATCTTTCATAGCAGATTACCCCATTAAAAAACTCGACACCAGCCTGCTCAACATAGCTTTGTTCATTTTTTTCCAAAGCAACTACATTACCGTTATCATCAATTGTCAGCAGAGCCAACCTATGATATTGTTTTCCGTCAAAAATGTACTGAGCAGAAAGTTTTCGCATACAATTAGCGATTTTCGTTTTCGAGCAAGGCTTTTCTGGTATTTAATGAATCCACAACCTCGTCGTAAATATTCTTGATTTTTCCCTCAAGAGTATAGTATTCTAAACTTTTCTTAAAAATACTGTCGTTGCATTCATGCTGAATAAATACAATGGAATCATAGCATTCCTGTAAAAGTTTCGCATCAGTTTTCTGCAATGAATTATATGTCGAAACAGTTGCATCGAGTATATGGATATCATATAGAACAGCAACCATTTCCTCTTCCGTCAACAAGCCGTTACTTGCAATTTTTCTTTTTTTATTTCCACAGGAAATAATGAGAAGAACACAAAGAATAGACAATATTACTTTCCAAGATTTCATTCGTTTTCTCTTGGTTTGAATTCAAATGACAAGAAAATCTCGTGAGCTCCACGGGAACCACTCTTTAACTTCGAATATGTGATATCGTAAGAATAACCAAACGAGAACGCTTCTCTATATGTATATCCTAAGAACAACACAACAGCATCTTCTGTTCTAAATGACAAGCCTCCCCACAAAGTTTCCCGGTAAGTCAATCGAGAAGACAACTCAACTTGCCAAGGTGCGGCATATACTTTTCTTACTACAATCGACGATTCTGATTTCAAACCATTTGTTATTTTATAACGGCAGCCTGCCATCGTGTTTAAATGGCTTTTAAAACGATTTAAAGTATTGTCAACCAACAAAGTATCATCGTATATTTCTATTCTGTTATTAAAAAGCTGGTCAACAGAGAAACCAACAAAATAATGCCGCATATCGTAATACATACCGAAGGTAGCATCAGGTCTTATAGATTTATACATTGATTCGTTCAGATTCTGTTCCTCCTCAGCAAACTGAATCTTCGACATATCTATGGCATAACGTATTACACCAACATTTAATCCGAAAGACAATCTTGAAGCACGTCCCACTTTCATATTATACGCATACGCGCCGTAAAAACCCAATTTTCCAAAAGCTCCCTGACTATCATTATAAATCATACCGCCCCAACCCATCGGCATAGTGCTTACCTTACCGTTCAATGTTATTGTTGCAGTAATCGGAGCATTCTCTATTCCGACAAACTGATATCGGTTATTCACCTGTGCTTTGCTATAATTAGACAAACCAGCAACAGCAGGGTTATAAGCGAATTCATTGAACATGTACATAGAATATAAAGGCGACTGCTGTGCAAAAACATTTGCACTGAACAATAACAAAACTATGTACAACAATATCCGCTTCATTTATCTTAGAATTGAAACTGAACCAGTTTTTGTAGGTGTATTTTCCTTATCGTTATATTCTATCACGTAATAATATGTTCCCATTGGCAATGGATTTCCATTACTTGCCGTTCCATCCCAAGGGTGGGAATAATATTCATATTTATTTTCGTAAACCTTTGTTCCCCAACGATTAAACACAGTCACTTTTGCTTTTGGACAGTTGATTAAGTACGAGATTACCCAAGTATCATTTATTCCATCACCGTTAGGAGTAAAGCCTGAAGGTATAAAATCGGAAGAATACACATCAACAAAAACAATTGCACGCTCTCTACAACCATACGTTGTGTTTGCAAAAGCATAAATATACTCAGCTTCAGGAACCGTGATTAACAAACCATACTCGCCAGAAGCATTATACGTTTTTGCATTCGTGACAGTATCTGAAAAACTTCCTCTATCCAATAAATCAGGTTTATACGATCTCCAAATTATCGATTCTATCCCCGACTCACCTATTCCATTTGCATACCAAGGTTCTTCCGTTGGTTTTATCAAATAACGGAGATCTTTAATCACACGAACTGAATCAAATCCAAGAGATACACCTAATGTATCCAGAACTTCAATTGCAAAACCAACTGAATCGTAATGAGAAATACTGAATTCTGCTGGTCGTGAGGAACAACCATCTATTTGATAGGTCATTCTTACCATTGAACTATCACTATAATACTTCGTTTCTGGTTTTACGCATGTTATCAACGAATTTGACAAATAAATCTTTGTACCACAGTTATTCTCAACACTTTCCCATTTAAAAGAAACTTCTTCCATCGAAGGCATATAACCATTATAGAATCTTGCCTTTACTGTTGCAGTAAGTTCCAAAGAATCACCAAAACATATTTTCTTTCTTTCATAAGAAGAATCTTCCGATGCCATGATTTGTGCAGTTAATGAAATATTTGCAGTAACCTCACCTGCATCAAAAGTTTTTGAGCAGCCATTCGGAGCTGTAACAGTCACTTCATACTCTCCGGCAATTAAATTTGATGCTTTTACACCCGTCTGTGCTTTTCTGTCATTCCACAAGAATGTGTAATCATCTAACGATGCTGTCGTCATAACTTCATAATCACCCGATGACACAAGCAATTTTGTTACCTCTATACTTCCGTCTGATGCACCATTGTCCAATTCTTCGTCAGTATAATAATTACAACGGGCATGAGTACTTCTATGTTCAATAGACATCGGCATTAACGGATTAGTTTCCACTGATTGAGTTACAAAGCAATCCTCTGGATTTTTTGCGTTTGTTACTGTACATAAATACTCGCCAGCTGTTAATCCACCTAACACACGATTTTCACCTGATGAAAATTCTATCCACTCACCTTCATTATTCCAACGGAATCTATAGTCGCTTTCATCTACTCCACCAGAAATATCAACCAATGTGATAGAACCTGTTGCCTCATTATCGCCACAACCTGTTGGCTGAAAATCGAAAATTGGACTGATTTCACTTGGTTCCTTCAAGAAATATTCTTCGCTTCCAGAACAACCATAACTATCCTCTACAACAACCTTGTAGGCTCCCTTTTTTAAATCATTAATTTCTGGATATTCCGACTTTTGCAACAAATTATCTTCACCATCATACCACTCGTACACGTAACTTCCACTTCCTCCGGCAGATACGTCAACTAACAGATTACCTTCGCCGCCATAACATAAAATTCCCGGAGTCTCATAGAAATCCAATGCCATTGGTTCTGCGTCCTGTACATTATCAAATTTGTACGTTATCTTACAACCTTTTGAATCCTGAACTGTTACCTGATAATTTCCCGAAGGTAAACCAGAGGCAACATTTCCCGTTTCAAGTTCACTATGAGACCAAATATATGTATATGGTTCAAATCGATTTTCGTCTTCAGCCAACACAACTACTGTTAATTCTGCTGTTGCATCGCCCACACAGTGAACAGGCTCTGTCAAAATTCCCTGTAAAGTGTAATGAGGTGAATCATACAATGTTTTTGTTACTTCTGCAACACAACCATTTGCATCCGTTACACGAACAGAATACAATTCTTCCGCATATAAGCGGTCAAATGTACAGGAACGGGCTGGTAAGTTGCTTCTTAACGGACGAGCCAACTCACCCAATGCATTGCGTATTTCATATGTAAACGGACTCACACCGTAAGCGACCTCAACAAATAATTTTCCTGTATTAAAACCACAATATGGTAATACCGTAACCGCAGGTGTAATAATCATCTCATCTGGTTCACCAACCACAACGTCTTCCGACTGTATCTTACAATTCTTGTGATTTTCATCGTATGCCAATACATAATACTTTCCAGCTCGGACATTTACATTATTTCCAGTTACAACAAGTACATTTTCATCAGAACTATACCATTCGTATGTTACTGTTCCCGTAGTATTTGTAATTACTGCCGACAGCATACCATCTTCTGAACCATAGCATTTCGCATCCGCTGCTGTTGTAGTGATTTTCAGTTCCTTATTTTCAATCTGTTCATCTGTAATAAATTCGCAACCAGTCTTATCTACTGCTGAAATCATATACTGACCAGACTTTAATCCGTTTGCCCGTGCATCTGAAGAGACTTTCTGTCCTGTTTCCATATTTATCCACGCATACGAGTGATAACCTGCAGTCGCTTCATTGCTTATATGTAATGTATAATCATCGCCTACACAAGTTGACTGCTCAAAAGAAACAGTTCCAACCGCCGTCATATCACTGTTTTTCAAAACAAAAGTTTCGTCGTAGTAGCAAGTACCGTCCGTTAAATGCAACTTATAAGTACCAACCGACAATCCTAAAATAGTATTTTCGTTTATAGAATTTTCTGTTTGAGAAAAAGTTTCACCGTTTCGAGTCCAATAATACGAATAACCTGTAGCTGGAGAACTACTGATTGTTCCTTCCGCTATTACCCTGATTTTTCCAGAAGGTGCCTCACCACATTTTGGATAAATTAAATCTGGTACAGAACTAACTTTTAGAACCTCTTCCCTACCTGTAATTTCTAAATAATATTTATCTGACAAACAGCCATTCACATCTATTGCCGACACAAAATAATCTCCAAGACAGAAATTATTTCTTTTGTTCTCAGAAACATAATCTTCGTCATCCCATTTATAGCGGTATGGAGCTGTTCCACCTGCAGTAATTACTGTTGCCGATCCGTCGCAATTGCCCGGACATTGTACTTCTGTTGTTGTAACAGACAATGTTACTTTATCGGGTTCTGTTATCTCATATTCTTCCTTCACTGAACATCCGCTATTATCACTTATTGTAAGTGTATATGTTCCTTTTGCAAGATCTGTAATTGTATATGATGTTGAAGACGTGTTCCACGAAAGCGAATATGGTTCCACACCACCTTTTATTTCTGTAATTGAAATAGAACCATTTTTCTCACCATAGCACACAACATTATTTAAATGTACATTTTCAACATGCAACAAGTCAGATTCTTTCATCTCAACTTCTCCAGTAGCCGTACAACCATCCTCGTCAGTTACTGTTACAGTATGAATACCTTTTGGCAAATTTGTTACTTTACCTGTAACCGCATCATACTTTCCATCGGACCATTCAAATTTGAACGTAGGATTTTCCTTGTTATCGTTTGAAGCAGTAGCAATCGCAGAACCAGTTTTACCTCCGGCACAATGAATTTCATCGTTAATAACCATTGGAGTAACTTTCAAAGATGACTTTTGTACAATTTCAACAGGAACATCAAGCACACAGCCTTCTGTATCGGTAACACGGAGTGTATATGTCTGTGCTGCCAATCCCGAAGCGGACTGTCCATCTTTTCCTACTCCAGAAAATACCACATCCTGCGAATCATCAATCCAGTCATATTTAAATTCGGTTACTTTTCCGTTTCCGCAATCGCTTTCCATTAACACAGTAGCCTTTCCTGTAGAAATCTTACATGCCGACGCTGTTGCAGTGATTTTTTTCACCTTCATCTGAGGAACAGATTCTAACTCAACACTCTGAGTTAGTACACAGCCACGGAAATCTGTTACTGTAGCAGTATATGTTCCAACAGGAACATTCTTCACCGATATTTTCGACAGGTTTTCCTCTGGTTTCGTTCCAGAATAATCTTTATCAGACTTCCATATCTTTCCAACATCCTGTTTTTCATCAACTCCCTCAAACAATCTTGTTGTTTTTCCATCCGTCCAGCTAACATCAAAAGGTGTATAACCACCAACTACTTTTGCTGTCAAAATACCATCATTTGTATTTGCTGCGCTTGCTTGATTTATTGCATTTACAGAACATGAAACCAATTTTTGTTCTATCTCCAACTGATATGTTGCGATTTTCTTCATATCAATCGCATCTTCAGCAGTACAACCATTAGCATCTGTCACAACAAGCTGATAGCATGTTTTCGGATCAAGACCAGACAAAGATTCTGTTGTGTTTTCCACAGATTCAGAAGTTTCCGACTCAATTGATTCCTTTTTTGACCAAGCATACGTATAATCAGCAGTACCTCCATTCACATCTGTCAACAATTCTCCAAGAGTTACTTCAGTACATGTTTTTTCCGACACTGATATATGAACTTTCAAAATGTCAGGTTGATTCAATTCATAAGAATTTCCTGCGCTACAGCCATTTTCATCAGACACCGTAACTGAATATTTTCCCACTTTTACTTGCCCCGACTTATCTGTTTTTGAACCAGTTGACCAATCGTATTGATACACTCCGCTACCACCGGTCACCACTACCTGCAACTCGCCTTGTTCCCCATAACATGCTATAGGCTGAGATTCCACAATAGTTACGGTGAGTACATCAGGTTCTGCAATAGAAATAGGCATCGGCTCAATACAACCATTTGCATCCTTTACATTCAGGTTGTACGCTCCAGCTTCCAAATTCTTCTTATTTATCACATTGTAAACACCATCACCCCAATCATATGATTTTGTTCCTGTTCCACCTGTAGCAGAAATTTCCACTGTTGCCATTTCTGCATTACATAGCAAGGCAACATTTTGAGTAACTACACCATTTATTTTCACAACAGGATCCATTGATTTTGGCTGATCAAGCTTATATGGTAATGGCTCACTTTCGCAGCCATTTGCATCGTAGCCTACAATCATATAAACCGTTTCGCCACCAGGAATGGAAGAAATAGTTGTACCAGTTTCTGCAAGTACATCCACATCATCGCCATTTTTTACCATCCACGCATAAGTGTAATCGGATGGACTTGCTACCGTTCCACCTTTTGCTGCCACCGTAATCGAACCATCCGAATACCCATAACAGCTTGGTTGCTTGTCCGACGAAACAGCCACCGACACTTTTGTCTCAGGCTGTTCTAAACGGAATGTCTTTGAATCCTCACAACCAACTTCGTCTTTAACCGTAATAGTGTAATCTTTATCACCAGCCAATTCAGTTCGCGAAGGACTTACAATTTCGCTATCATCTTTCCATGAATATTCCACCGTACCAGTTCCATTTTCCGATAAAAAACTGATTTCACCCATAGGAACATCGCGGCACAACAGATTTTTACGGGACTCCTCAACTAAAGTCAGACCTACTTCAGGTTCAGTTACTTTTATTGAAGTTTCCGCAGAACAACCAATTTCATCCGTAACCGTAACCTTTATATTTTCACCTGCTGGAAGTACATCGCACTGAGAAGCATCTTCAGAGATAATAGTGAATTCTCCTTCAACACCTTCCTGCTTGTACCACAAAACTTTGTAGTCTCCATACACATTTCCAACAGTTGCCGTTGCATATCCTGTATGTTCACCTTTACAGACCACATTTTGAATAACCGTTGCCGAAATAGTTGGATTTGTTGTTGTCACTTCGACAGGAGATGATTTTACCATACACCCGTCACCTACCTCCATATTCACATAATATGTTCCAACACCTAAATTAGATATTGAATTCTCGTTTTTGTGCTTTGGAAAAGCATCATCACCCTCCTTTATCCATTGAATTGATTTTGGAGTGAATTCACTTTCTTCGTCACCTTGCACCAAAGACACAGATTCAAAAGATATTTCGCCTATAGCCTGCCCTCCACAACCTGCACCATGCAAAAGCAAAATACTTTCACTATAATCAGGTCTTTCAAAGTTGTACCATTGCGAAGTATATAGAATATCTCCATTACCTTTCTTTATAAAAAAGTTATAATTCGACGTTTCCTCTGTTTTATACGACAGATTTGTATATTCATACGTATAAACAGTTGAAGGAGATATTGTTACGGTTTCACTAGGAGAAATAGAAGTTCCTGCCGTCCATTCCTGATGGCCTATTTCCACTGATGTATAAGACAGAGTTGCGTTTGTAGTTAAAACAACCTTCAGCGTTGCATTTGAAGGCGACGGGCACGTTGGCTGAATCACATAAATCTCAACCTGACCAACGCCTTTTACATTCATTGTTTCTTCGGGTTCCTGTCCAACAGCAGAAATTGCCATTAACAACAAGCCAATAAGAAATTTTATTTTTCTGAAACGCAAATGCATATTAGGTTATTAAAAATCTATTTTATCGCCTATTTGCAAAATAAGTGTTTTTTTAAGACTTTTTGTGTTTTTGCTAGTGTTTTTTTCTTTTTTGACATGATTATTACACGTTATTGCATTTTTAGCACATTTTTCTATTTCATAAATTTCATTTCTTCTTGAAAACGTTGTTTTAATTCATTTTTTCAAATACAACATAGAAGTAGATTACTATAAACAAAAAAAAGGGCGGAGTAAAACCCCGCCCTTTTGACTTGAATTTCAATATTTTTTTATTTCACAAGAACTTCAAACACCTGTTTGCCGACAATTACTATATATACTCCTTTGAGCTTTACTGGAATCACACAGTAACCGTCTGACTTCTCAGCACCTGACACCTTACTTATCAAACATCCTTTTATGTCATACAACTCTACATCGTTTATTCCTGAATTCTCTACAATCACATTCATATTCTGAACACGTACCATTGCCGAAGACTCCGAAACAGAAACGATATTATCAGAAACGTTTTCGACCTCTGCTATATTACTGATTGCCATAACAAAAGGTCCACTCTCTGACTTAAGAGGTTTTGTTATATCTATTGTATCTTTCATCTGAACAGCCACAAAGTATCCTATAGTTCCCAGAGCTGGCTTTTTGTCGCTGTAACGTACGTTTCTTGAAGAAACCTGCGCAATCTGCTCAATTCCGAAAAGAGTTTTTCTATAAATAAGATAACTTGAATAATCCACGCCTTCATAGGCATCCCATATCAAGTTAACCTCACCTGTAAGTCCAATATTCTTCTGCAAGAATATTGTCTTATGTTCCTTACTCATCGATGTTTCATTTCCACAGAAATCAGAAGCTGTCAATCGGTAACGCCAAGCCTGTTCTTCCACATCTGCATCTTCATCGACAAACAAACCAAGATCTTTATATGAAACTGTACCAATCCTGTCATATTCTCCAGCCGATGTTGACTCTCTATATACTGTATAAAAATCAATCAGTTTGGTTTCCTCTTTTTGCCACACAACTAAATTATGACGAGACTCTTCCCCATAAGTAACTAATGCTATTTCTGGTTGTTTCATTGTTTTTGTTGTTACTGTTGCTGAAAATGAACTCTTACAGCCCGCAATGTCAGTTACAATCAAAGAATATTCACCTGGGCCAACAGCCAAACGGTTTTTTGTTTTTACTGTGTCATTCCACAAGTAGCTATAACCGCCCGCGCCGCCAGTAACATCTATTACTATTGCACCTGTATTCGCGTCGCAGTTTGAATTCATAATCTCTTCCAAAGTTATAACAGGGGCTCCCTCATCCGAAAGTTGGAATGTTTTTGAGTTTTTACACAATTTACTCATTATAGTGTATGTCTTTGAAGGCAAATTTTCTAGATTTTGAACGTTGTACACTATGCTGTCGGAGTCTATCCACTTGCAAACATAAGGAGAATTACCACCAGTTACCTCGACACGTATCGCGCCATTTTCGTAACCACATAAAGGCGACGTAATCATTGCATCAATCTGTATTTCCTGAGATTCTTTAATCTCGTATTCCTGTACAGCTGAACATCCTGTAGAATCAACTATTTCCACAGTATAGAAACCTGCGGGCATATTATAAATTCCAACACTTGTTCTATCATTGCTCCATCTGTACATATATGGTTCTACACCGCCTGACACAGAAATTTTAACACTGCCTTCCTCTCCGCCAAAACACTTATTATGGATAATCTCTGCATTCACAACCAATCCACATTTATTTTCTTGCACAGATTCCTCTGTAATCTTTGAATTTTTGAATGCTTCCACAACATCCTGTAAAGCTAACTTTGAGGCATCAACTGTAGTTTGGGATGATTCCAAATCATCATAAACAGTTTGAGATTGTTTTATATACGAAAGAAGTAATTCTTTTGAACCAGGTTTATACAAGCCTACGCTTGTTCCTTCTATTGCCATATCACACATCATTGCCGCAAACATTATCTGAGTTGACAATTCCGACGCACCAACAACCTCAACGTTAGTTAAATGTCAGTAACCGTCATCATATTCAGTATTCTTTAATGGTGAAGTTCCTAATTCCACTTGAGTAGGCTTTTTTATTACGCTCGCAGAACCTTCGCCTGCACCAGTCTGACCATACGCATTACCTCCACATCCCCAAACTTGACCTTTACAGTCTAACGCAACAAACGAAGCACCCGAACCAGAGTTCACCTGGGACATATTCACCACATAACAATAATTTTTTACAGAAAAAGATAGTTCATAAAATACGTTTTGTAATCCATTGTGCATTAATCTATTTTAGTCTTGTGGTAAAGTAGATTAATACAAAAGCATTATTTAACAAGTAAAAGCTAAATAATTCCAATATTTTTTTATACTTTCGGCTCATAAAGTTTTGAAGATGTCGATTCTACGAACAGAAAACATAATGAAGAAGTACGGCAACAGAACTGTCGTACAAAGTGTTTCTTTTAGTGTAAAACAAGGGGAAATTGTTGGTTTACTTGGTCCCAACGGTGCCGGAAAAACAACTTCGTTCTATATGGTAATGGGGCTCATCAATCCCGACGGAGGGAAAATTTTCCTCGACGACAGAGACATTACTTCCGAACCGGTTTACAAACGTGCCCGCTACGGCATTGGATACTTAGCTCAGGAAGCTTCTGTTTTCCGCACACTTTCTGTTGAAGACAACGTGCTTTCTATCCTGGAAATGACAGGACTTTCAAGAAAACAGCAAAAAGAGAAATTAGAGGAACTGCTTACGGATTTCAACTTACTGCACATCCGTAAAAACCTTGGTATTCAACTTTCCGGTGGAGAACGCCGTCGTACAGAAATTGCCCGTGCATTGGCAAGCGATCCTAAGTTCATTCTTCTTGACGAGCCATTTGCCGGCGTCGATCCGATTGCCGTGGAAGAAATCCAAAGAATCGTCCGACAGCTTAAAGACCGCAATATCGGAATTCTTATTACTGACCACAATGTGGACGAGACACTTTCTATTACTGATAAAGCTAATATTCTTTTTGAAGGAACTATTTTTAAATCAGGAACAGCAGAAGAATTAGCCGAAGACCCAGAAGTGCGAAGAGTATATTTGGGTAATAACTTTGTGCTAAAAAAATAAACAAAAACATCGCAAATACCGTGCAACTGGCTACAAGACGATTTATAGCTAAGTAAGACAGTTTCGTTGACCTTTAACTACTCTTTTTTCAAGAGATAATTTATAAAAAAAAGAGGAATAGAATGACTCATATTCCTCTTTCAATCTTTTTTAATGTATATTACTCTCTACTATAATTAGGAGCTTCACGAGTTATAGTAACATCATGTGGATGGCTTTCTGTGTATCCAGCACTTGTAATTTTTACAAAACTACAGTTACGTAATTCTGAGATTGTTGGAGCTCCGCAGTATCCCATTCCCGCACGAAGTCCGCCAAGAAGCTGATAAACTTCTTCCGCTAAAGTTCCACGGTAAGGGACACGGGCTGCAATTCCTTCAGGAACAAGTTTCTTAGCATCAGCAACATTGGATTGGAAATAACGGTCTTTTGAACCTTGTTGCATTGCCTCCAATGAACCCATACCACGGTATGCTTTGAACTTTCTACCTTGATAGATGATTGTATCACCAGGAGATTCTTCCAAACCAGCGAACAAAGAGCCAAGCATTACAGAGCTTGCACCTGCAGCCAAAGCTTTAACAATATCACCTGAGTAACGAATACCACCGTCTGCGATAAGAGGAACACCTGTACCTTTCAAAGCTTCAGCCACATCAAAGACTGCCGAAAGTTGAGGAACACCAATACCTGCAATAATACGTGTAGTACAAATAGAACCAGGACCAATACCAACTTTTACCGCATCTGCACCAGCTTCAACCAATGCTTTTGCAGCTTCGCCTGTTGCAATATTTCCTGCAATAAAATCTATTTGAGGATACATTTGTTTAGCCTTACGGACAGTATCAATTACACCTTTTGAATGGCCATGTGCAGTATCAATCACAACTACGTCAACACCAGCCTGAACAAGAGCTTCCAAACGGTCGAAAGTATTTGCTGCAGTACCAATAGAAGCACCTACACGCAAACGTCCTTTACTGTCTTTACAAGCATGAGGATTATCTATAGCTTTTGAAATATCTTTGTATGTCAACAAACCGACCAATTTTCCATTTTCGTCAACAACAGGCAATTTTTCTATTCTATGTTGTTGTAGAATTTCAGCAGCCTTCGACATATCGGAACCTTGAGTAATAGTAACCAAATTATCTTTGGTCATTACCTCAGCAATCTTTTTTGATTTATCAGAAACAAAACGTAAATCACGGTTTGTTACAATACCAACAAGTTTTCTTTCTGCTGAAATTACAGGAATACCGCCAATTTTAAATTCTTCCATCAATCCAAGAGCATCAATAACCTTTGCATCAGGAGTGATAGTAACAGGATCGTAAATCATTCCGTTTTCACAACGTTTCACACGTTTTACCTCCAAAGCCTGTTGTTCTATCGGCATATTTTTATGGATAATTCCTATACCACCTTCACGGGCAAGAGCAATTGCCAAACGTGAATCTGTGATTGTATCCATTGCAGCCGAAACAATCGGACAATTCAACGAAATATTTCGAGTCAATTTTGTTGTGATGTCAACCTGATAAGGCAAAACCTCAGAGTAACGAGGTACCAACAACACATCATCGAAGGTTAAACCTTCCCCTATAATTCGATCTGTTTTATATGACATACTTCTTGGATTTATAAATTGAGCAAAATTAGAGAAAATTCCTCATTTGTCAAAAAAAATAAAAGGATTACTTTTGTAACCGAAGTAATTCTATCAAAGACAATGGATTTAAAAAGATCAGATATAGAAATAATGGCTCCAGTTGGTTCATACGAATCATTAATGGCTGCCATTCAGGCTGGTGCAAACTCAGTTTATTTCGGAATAGAGATGCTGAACATGCGCGCACGTTCTTCCAACAATTTTACAACAGAAGATCTCGCAAACATTGTAAAAATCTGTAATGAACACGGCATAAAATCGTATCTGACTGTAAATACAATTATCTACGACAAGGATATAGAAACCCTTCATAAGGTAATGCAGGCTGCGAAAGACAATAAAGTTTCGGCAATCATTGCCTGCGACATTGCAGCAATCCAATGTGCTATAGAATACGGAGTAGAAGTACATATTTCAACACAATTAAATATTTCAAACACACAGGCAGTAAAATTCTTCTCGCAATATGCTGATGTTGTTGTACTTGCACGGGAATTAAACCTTATGCAGGTAAAAGAAATACACAATGCAATTAAAAACGAACACATCTGCGGTCCGAAAGGCGAGCTTATAAAGCTGGAAATGTTCTGCCATGGTGCTTTATGCCAGGCAATTTCGGGGAAATGCTACTTAAGTCTGCACGAAAGAAATTATTCCGCAAACAAAGGAGCTTGTCTTCAAACTTGCAGAAAAGCATATATAGTTACAGAAAAAGAAACAGGGAACGAACTTGAAATTGACAACGAATACATAATGTCGCCTAAAGATCTCTGCACAATTGGTTTTCTTGACGAACTGATTGAATCCGGAGTTCGCGTTCTGAAAATTGAAGGCCGTGCAAGAAGTGCTGAATATGTGAAAACTGTTGTTGAATGTTACGACGAAGCAATAAACGAAATTCTTTCCGGAACATACAACGACAATAAAGAAGCAAAAATCGAAACCTGGAAAAAACAACTTTCGCGCGTGTTCAACCGAGGATTTTGGAATGGATATTACCTTGGCCAACGTTTGGGCGAATGGAGTTCGCACTACGGAAGCAGTGCAACAAAGACAAAAATTGCTATTGGGAAATGCACGAATTATTTTTCAAATATTGACGTTGCAGAATTTTTAATGCAGTCCGACGAACTTTGCCAAGGCGATGAAATCTTAATTACAGGTCCTACTACCGGCGTTATCGAAATGAAGGCTGAAGACATCCGTGTTGATTTGAAAACAGTAGAAAAAACTGTAAAAGGTGAATTGTTTTCTATGAAAACAGACAAAATCCGCCGTGGTGACAAACTATACAAGGTTGTTGATTCCAATAAATAAACGCTAATGAAAATGCGGCAAAAAGTAGCTCAATTTCTTGCGTCCGATATCATAAGAAATTCGGCAAAGCTACTTACCGCAAGTGTCATTGTACAAATTGTAGGATTACTCGTTTATCCTATTCTTACAAGACTTTATACCCCGGAAGATTTTGGTTTAATCAACTTATTCCTTAGCATCTCCGGATTTCTTGCATTAATAGCAACAGCCGAATTTCAGTATGCAATACTTCTACCTGAGGACGAAAACAAAGCTGTTGAATGCTTTCACTTAGGCTTTTTCGTAACTTTAGGACTAATATTTCTAATATTACTCAGCATTCCCTTTTCAGACCAAATTTCCAACACAATTTTCAATACGCCTCAATTAGCAGATTGGTATTGGGCAATACCTATTTTTGTTTTTCTTTCCGCAACATGGACTCTCTTAAATTACTGGTATACAAGAAAAAAACTCTTTGGGCAAATAAGCAGATACCAAGTAAATCAATGCCTGTCCAACGCGCTTGCAAAATGCGGATTCGGATTTTGTGGTTTTTCTAACGGAGGATTGATTATTTCAGCCATTCTTTCGCCTTGTTTTTCACTGATTACCAGCATAATAAAAACAGGAAAGCAGTATTTAAAGCCGTTAATTTCTAATAATGATAAACAGTATTGTATCACATTCCATGAATACTCCAACTTTCCGAAATACTCACTTCCACGTGCCTTGATAAATTTCTTTAGCAGCAATTTACCGATTTTTATATTAACACCTTTTTTTGGACTTTCTGAAATTGGTTATTTTGGTATGGCAATCACACTTGCATTCAAACCTATTACAATGATTTCCAGTTCATTGTATCAAGTACTTTTCCAAAAAACAACAGAAATGGTACAAAAACATGAGAGTATAAAAAGATTTTATTTAAAACTCTTATTTTATTCGACAGCATTTTTATTGCCAGCTTTTTTCGTCCTATTCTATTTTTTACCAGAAATAACCACATTTCTTTTAGGAAAAAACTGGCAACAAACTGGCATATACATCAACACAATGATGTCTTGGTTATTTATAGTTATACTTACAGCTCCAATTGCTTATCTACCAGATATTTTCCAAAAACAGAAAATAGGATTGTTTTTTGAATTGATTTTAATAGCTGCAAGAATTTTGGCGCTTTTCATTGGAATTAGAAACGATGACTTCTTGTTTACAATTAGCCTTTACAGCAGTGTCAGTACACTTATAATTGCCTTACAATTAATTTGGTTTGGCAAGTTAATACATGATTACGAGAGAGGAATTTTACAATAATTCAGACATCCCAAAAGCGTAATCACCTGCAATTTTTCCATCACTGTTCCCTTTTCATACAAAATCGCGGCACAGTTTTTAGCTTTTTCATCAAATAGCAGTAAATCAATATTTTGTTTGAAATACGCATCTATGTATTTCTTGAGCGACTCATTTTCCTTGAACCAAGTATCCATTGGATTCATGGAGTTACCTTTTGTGCATTTTTCGAAATTGTAAACTTTCAGCTTCTTTAAAAGATACATCAACATACGTTTAGGCAAATCCTTTACCGCAATACGACGACCTAAAACTGACAAATACATTTTTTTTTCTCCAATCACACGACTGCCATTATGTAACCACGATGTAGCTTCCGGATACTTTGTTTTTATCCATAAGTCATACAGATTATAATCCCATTTCATAGTATGTGGAATAGAGAATGCAAAATCCATAAAATCTACATCACAAAAAGGAGAAAAAGATTCTGTGTAGTTCTGAAATAACAAAGGAGAGCCCAAATTAGCACAACCAAAACCACGTACATACAATGTATAGATTTCAATATTTGGATAAACACTCATGAAATCCGAAGACAAATAATTTCTCAAATCCTTAAGAAACATCTTTGAATACGCCTTTTCGCCATATTCCGGCTGTTGCATTTCACTCTTTTGAGTATAAAACGTTCCCATTACCTGTTCACCATCCATTCCAGTCGCAACAACTCCAACAGAATCAACATCAACATCTTCAAACCCAAAATCCGTTTGCGCAACTCCGCTATAATGAAGCAAACCACAGGACTGCGAGATACTTTTCTCAATATTTTTTAAATACTCACCTCCATCAAGTTTTTTAAACTTCATTTCATTCCCTAAATACTTTGCGATTGATTTTGGAACATTTTCATCATAAAAGTCACTCTGAGAATAAGTTACATTAACAATCTTGTTTTTTGTAAGTTGTTTTGCGACCCATAAAGTTGTACGGGAATCCATTCCAGCACTCAATGGCATGTAATTTTCCAAATTGTATTGCTCATTTTTCTTCAAAACACGACTCACAGCCTGACGAAACAACTCATCTAATTTTGAAACAGCCTCACTTTCTGTTATTTTTTGAGGAATATTACCAAACATGTGATATTTCAACAACCGAACATTATTCTTTTCTATTCTTAAATAATGTCCTGCCGGAACCCTCATAATACCATCAATAATTGTATGACATACAGGAGAATACGCAAAAGTCAACATTGAATACACAAACTGCATATCATACTGAAATGTAACCTTATCCGACAAAGCTTCGAATAAAATTCTTAAATCTGAACCAAAACAACAACCGTCTTTATATTTTGTATAAAAGATTAATTTACTTCCTATCTGATCGTTAAAAATCAAACAAACATCCTTTTGTTTATCATAAAAAACGCCGGAAAATGTACCTCGAAAACTGTTGAAGAATGTTTCTCCTATTTTCTCATAAAGGAAAGGTATTAAATCCACTAATTCTGAGAAGCCATATTGTTTAAGTAATTCATTACTGTTCAACAAAACGCCTTCTGTTAGAAAAAAATAATTTTCTGTATTAACAAACACCTTATCATTTAGGAACTTGTCTAACGTTTTTTGTTGTACAGAAAAATCAAAAAATGAGGTTTCACGTTCTATCGTCTTTCCCTTAATCGACGACAAATCGTAACTCAAATTAAAACTTCCATATTTTCCGAAAAATCCGTACACCTCTATATTTGCTCGTAAATTGAATTAATTTGCGAACCGATTTCGCTGAAGCAAAATTTTCGTGCAGAGTTTCTTATTTCACTTTCATCATATTCCTGAAAATGATTAAGCATCCAATTTATTGTTTCACACAAAACATGTTCATCACCACAAGGGACAATCTTTCCATTTTTTTCTGTAATGCAGTTCTGCGATATTCCCACATTTGATGTTATAACAGGTCTTCCACAAGCCAAACTTTCAGGAATAACCGTTGCAAATGTTTCAAAGTTTGAAAACAACACAAAGAAATCACTTTGCTTCATCCATTCAGAAACTTGTTCAGGTGTTTTTTCACCAACAAAATATACAACCGTATCAAGCAATTCCAAATTACGGGCTTCTTTTACTATCTTCTCGTAATCCGGACCGACTCCGACTACAATTAATTCAAAATCAAAACGTTCGTCAGAAAGTTTATGGATTGCCCGAAGGATTCCCGAAATATTTTTTGCATTGTCATCAAAACACGACACATGTAATATCCTTTTCAGGTCACGTTTTTGTTTTTCCTGATAGTCATAGAAGAAATCATCAACAACATTTCCTATCACATGATAATTATCATTATGCAGGCTATTTTCCTTCATTGCTTTCTCCAACAACGAAGACACCGGCAATACTGCGCTTGCATGTTTAACTATAAGCTCCGTAATCCTTTTGCGAAAGAATCCTTTATACGAAGCTTTCACAGAGAAATATCTTGACCATTGTTCTGTAATCACATAAGGAATCTTTTTAGTTTTCCATAAAAAGAAGGAAAAAACTCCCGCCCGAGTTAAAACATGTGTATGAGTCACATCTGGTTTTCCAAAATATTCAACTACTTCTTTATATCCTTTATTAAAAGCACGGAAATAATTGATAGCCTTAGAAAGAGTCTTACAATATCTATTTTTTACAAAAGGATAGTACACACATATTTCAGTAACACTTCCGTTTTTTTTAATTTCTACATCGAAATCATATACATTTTCATCTGCATAGGGAAACAACACGCACACATCAACATATTTAGACACTGCTTCTGCGTGTTTACGAACAAAAAGTCCTGCCATTGCATCATAACGATTAGGATACCATGCTGCAAAAAACAAAACCTTTTTCATCTATCTTGAAATTTTCAATTTTTATATAAAAAAACAAAAAAAGACGGATATACATACAAGTAAACAAACGATATCTTCATTTTGTCCTGTATTTTTTCAAATTTTGCAGATGAAATAGTATTTTCGCATGATTTTATAGCAATATGACTAACATCTCCAACAATATACTTGCAGGGAAAAAAGGAATTATTTTTGGCGTAATGGACGAAAAATCCCTTGCTTGGGCTGTAGCACAACATTGTGTAAACGAAGGTGCTGCCATTGTAATCACAAACACAAAAAATGCTACAATGCTTGGCCCTGTAAAAGAACTTTCAAACACAATCAACACACCATTTATTGAATGTGACGCTACACAGGAATCCGATTTAGAATCACTCCTAACAAAATCACAGGAAATACTTGGAGGAAAAATTGACTTTATTTTACATGCAGTTGCACAATCCACAAATTTGAGAAGACATAAAACATACGAAGAAGCGAACTATGCCTATTTTCATGAAACATTGGATATCTCCGCTCTTTCATTACACAAACTTCTACACACAGCTTTACGTCTTGATGCACTGCAGAAAAACGCTTCTATTCTTACACTAACTTATATTGCCTCGGAACGAAGCATGTACGGCTACAACGACATGTCCGATGCTAAAGCTCTTTTAGAGTCTATTGTTAGAAATTTTGGAAGAATACTAGGAGAAAAAAACAGAATCCGCGTTAATGCAGTTTCTCAATCTCCTACTCCAACTAAAGCTGGCAGTCATTGGAAAGAGGAATCTTATTTTTATAAATATTCCAACAAACTTGCTCCATTGGGAAACGCCTCTGCCGACGATTTGGCAAAACTTTGTGTTATGTTGTTCTCCGACTATAGTCAATTTGTTACCATGCAAACGATTTACAACGACGGTGGATTTTCAAAAACATTGCTTAGTCCAGACTTGGTAGAAACATTCCGCTACGCATTCGACCAGGAACAATAAAAAAGGCGGACATTTAGCCCGCCTTTTACTATGTTTATTCTATTTTATTAGAATGACATTACGATTGTGTTGAAATCTTCAGCTTTCAAAGAAGCACCACCAATCAAACCACCATCAATATTTGGTTTTGCGAACAATTCTTTTGCATTTTTAGCATTACAGCTACCACCGTAAAGAATAGAAGTTTCGTCAGCGATTGCTTGGCCATATTTAGCAGCGATTGCTTCACGGATAGTCTTCAACATATCTTCAGCTTGGTCTGAAGTAGCAGTTTTACCTGTACCGATAGCCCAGATTGGTTCGTATGCGATAACCAATTTCTTGAAGTCATCTGCAGAAAGTTGGAAAATAGTTTCTTCCAATTGGTTGATAACGAATTCGTTTTCTTTACCAGCTTCACGAACATCAAGAGCTTCACCACAACAGTAAATTGGAGTCAAACCGTTTTCAAGAGCCAAAGCTAATTTCTTATTAAGGATTTCGCTAGTTTCACCATAGTAACCACGACGTTCGCTGTGACCAAGGATTACATATTCAGCACCTGTTGATTTTACCATAGCTGCAGAAACTTCACCTGTGAAAGCACCTTTTGCTTCTGCTGCACAGTTTTGAGCTGATACTGCGATAGCTTTATTGTCAACTAATTTAACAACTTCAGTTAAGTGAATGAAAGGAGTTCCTAAAATTACTTGAACATCTGAAGTCTTAACGATTGCGTTTACTTCTTTTGCTAAAGCAATACCTTCTTGCAAAGTTGTATTGCATTTCCAGTTACCTGCTACAATTTTTTTTCTCATTTTTTTATTTATTAAAATTAGTACTAATTTCTATTTACAAAGTGCATCTAATGTTTCTGTTGAAGGAATATCATTATGATGCCATTTATCGATAATCAAGCCATTTTTCATAAGTACAAGTCCAGGATTTGAACGCACTACTGTCTTCAACAAAATATCGTCCGCCGACACAAATGAATATTCAGTTCCTGTTTCCTGAGAATATTGTTCTATTGCATCATCAAGACTTGATGTAGCACCATAAAACGCATAACCTTTAGAATTTGCCCACTTATAAACCTCATTTATATCTGCCTGATGTTTTTTATCAGATTGATTTATATCGTAATGAATTGCCATTAAAACATAAGATGTGTCCGAAACAACATTGCAGGTAACATCTTCTCCATCTTTAGAAAACATATAATTATCAACAATGTAGATGTTTTCTTTTACCGAATCCTTTGGTTGTTCTAATTTCTCTTCAACAATTCGGATTTCAACATCTGGATTATATTCCCAAATAGTATAATCAGGATAATTGTTTACGATATCGAATTCTTTATGTTCACCCGTCTGCAAATTCTTAAAATCAGCATATTGGTATGTTTTCACATTACTTGCAATCTGTATGTCACTACATTTTTCCCCCACTAATTTTACACCTACTTTATATGGACGGAAATCCATTGGTGGTAAATGACGTAAAGCATACATTGAAAGGCCTAAAATTGCTACAGTCAAACAAGATAAAATCACATAAGATTTTTTATCAGACAACAAATCAGTAAATTTTCTCCTAAAAATGAATGTGAAAAATACAGGAATTAAAATTATAAGATTCTTAACAAACGTCTGCCAATTAGTCAAAACCAAAGCATCACCAAAACAACCACAATCATGAACTAATTCTTTTCCCGAAATGTTCTGCTGTAATGCAAGATAAAGCGTGATTGGCGTAAAAATCACCATAAACAACAAAGCACCTAAGGAAGAAAGTTTTGGAAATAATTTAAACAGCAAAGCCAAACCAACCAATAATTCAACAGTACTTAAAATAATACCTAACGTCAGAGCTGTTGGAGCAAAAATCTCATCAATACCCCAAGCTTCAAAATAATCAATAAACTTATACTTTGAACCAAGCGGGTCATCTGCTTTTACAAAACCGGAAAAAACAAAGAGTATTCCAGAAAAATATCGGCAGATATTCAGCAAAATCTGTTCTGGATTAAATACTAATGCAAGTCCTGCGGATGCACTGAATATCATTCCAACCAACACCCACAATTTTGTCCACGAAGCATCTTCAATACTTCCGAAATTAGCAAATATTGACAATGAAAGAAACATTGCAATAAGTCCTATAAAAAATAAAATCCGTCTCTTTTCCATTTTATTTCTCTATTACTAAACGAATTAAAGCAAATATTGAATAGTTTATCATATCCTGATAGTTAGCGTCAACTCCTTCTGAAATTTGAGTAACACCCTTATTATCCTCTATTTGCTTTGTTCTATGAATTTTTTGCAAAATCACATCTGTAAATGAACTTACACGCATACTACGCCACGCTTCACCATAATCGTGATTTTTATTCGTCATCAATTCCTTTGTCGCATCAAAATACTTGTTGTATAAAGACAATGCTAAGTCTTTTGGTAAATCCACAGGAGCATCCGTATTCTTTAACTCCAACTGAATCAATGCCATAATACCATAGTTTACAATGGCAATAAATTCTGGAACTATACCTTCGTCAACCTTAGAAAACCCCTTTTCCTCAATGCTACGAATTCTATTTGCTTTAATAAAAATTTGATCTGTCAATGATTCCGGACGCATAATTCGCCACGCCGTTCCATAATCATCGTATTTTTTTTCGAAGATATTCAAACAAATCTTCTTTACGTCATCAAATTCTTCGTTTGTTCTACTCATCACAGTCATTAATTGCACAAAGATAATAGAATAATTGAAAAGTGTATTTGTAATAAAGTATCAGAATATTATCTTTGAAAAAAAAACACATGGTACTTTCTTGGGCATCAATCGACTACAGTTCTCCTAAAGTAATGGGAATTTTGAACGTTACCCCTGACTCATTTTACGACGGCGGAGTTTATAATTCTGACAAAACGATTACTCAACGAATTGAGGACATGCTTTCTCAAGGTGCCGATATTATCGACATTGGAGCTTATTCTTCCCGTTCAGGCGCTGCAGACATCAACGAAAAAGAGGAATTTAACAGACTCAAAAAAGCCTTGTCTATCATAAAAACAACTTTTCCAAACACGTTAGTTTCTATTGATACTTTTAGACTAAGTGTGATACAAAACACTCTCGACTTTTTTGGAGAAGTTATGGTCAATGACATTTCCGGAGGAAACTACGACGCCGATATGATACCTTTCACTGCAAAGGAAAACTTACCATACGTTTGTATGCACATGCAAGGAACACCACAAACAATGCAGAACAATCCTCAATACAAAAATGTTGTTGATGACATTTTTGATTTTTTCGCAGAAAAAATTAAAATAGCAGAGGAATACAAACACACAAACTTTATCCTTGACCCAGGATTTGGCTTTGGTAAAACAGTTGAGCAGAATTATGAATTAATGAGCAATATGGAAAGGTTTACAACCTTTAATCTTCCTATACTTGTTGGTATCTCAAGAAAATCTATGATTCAAAAAGTTCTTGACTGCACTGTAAATGAAGCTCTAAACGGAACAACTATCCTCAACACAATCGCACTTTTAAAAGGTGCAAATATTATTCGCGTCCACGATGTAAAAGAAGCAAAAGAAGCCGTTAAAATTGTTTCAAAACTTTAACGGTATTCAATCTCACGACTTATTACAGAAGGTGTTCCAGCATTCTTTATAATAGTCTGTTTTGTCCAGTTTCCATTTATATCATATTCATATTGAAACTGGGTTTTAACCTCGTTTCTTTCACTTTCAGAAATATAATCCATTTCATTATATTGACACTCAAACATAGGTGACATTGTTCCATCTTCTCTACGTTTCTCAACCTTTACGATTCTTTTATTTTCATCATACATCATGGTACAAAAATCATATCTATGTCCATCATTACTTATATATTCAACAATATTTCCAACAGAATCATACTTCATCATATTAACTTCAGAACTTAACAATTCCGATTTTCTTTTAGAGATATGTTTAAAATAACCCTTATCCACAGTAATCAACTTTCCTTCTTCATACATAAACCTTGAACTTTCTACCATATTGACATTACTATAGGTTTTTATTTGCTGCTGTAGCACACCTTTCCTGTATTTGTATTCATACAAAGCCTCACGTGTTTTATCTTTTGCAGTTTCTACTTTTTTAACCAACAGACCTTTCCCATTATATTTATACACAATCAATCTATCTATAGCCCAAGCTTGTGTTAAACCATTGTCGAACACTTCATACAAATAGATTTTTTCTGTAGTATCTGCCTGATACTGCCAAATATTTGTATAAATATAATTGCCAGACATTGTAGTTTCAATTTTCTTTGATTTCACATTTGTTGAAGCATTCGATTTTGCAGGAAACAACAAAGCTTCACTTACAACATTGCCTTTTTTATCATAAGTTTTTGCAACAATTTGTTTTCCAAACTGCATAATTTCCAACTGTGAATTAGTATTATACCAAAATGAGCATATATTTTTCCCATCACTCATAATCTGCATCAGCTGATTACTTTCGTTAAAAACACATTCACATCCGCTTTTTCCTGAATTATCGTAACTTATAGCCTTCGCATAACCTTTAAAATTCATTAAATCAAGATTATATTGATTAAGAGCTGTTTCTACCGGAAACTCTATTCTGTTTGACATTGAATTCTTTGGTGAAAATGTATTTTTAACATCAGCTGCAGTTTTTATCTGTGCACCTGCAAACACAAATGAGAACACTGAAATAGATAAAATAAAAAAGCGTTTCATAATGATATTTTTTACAAAAATAAAAGGCTACCCGATTGGATAGCCTTTTCTAATAATTTACTTATCAACTATTTCTTTACAAAAGCAAGTTTTGTTTTTTGTTTTTTATCGTTGTTCGAAATAATTATATAATAAGTTCCTAACGGTAATTTTGAAACATTTATCATTTCTGTTTCAACTGTCGCAATTTTTGAAGATACTACAGTACCAACTACAGAAACAACATGTATCTGCATACCTTCACTTAAACCAGACAAGAACACCTTATCATCAGCAAATGTCGGATATGCAATAATATTTTCAGCATCAACATTGTCTATTGCAGTTGTACCAACATGATATTCAAAACTAGGAAGAACACCTCCAGCCTTCGACTTCAACGATTTTCCATTATATACAAGATACAAATCATTTGGATCATCTACAGGTGCTCCCACAGTGACAATGATTCGTTTACTATTCTTTGGATCAACTTGCACATTCATAATATTATAAATTGCAACATTGCTGCCGTAGATATACAAGTCGGTATAAATCTGTGCTTCTGGCTGATCCATTTCTTCAGAATATGTCAAAATAAGTTCATTTGCCAAAGGATTAGAAGGATTTACATCTACCGACAACAACTTAGGAGCATCAGATACAATTATAATTATACGAGCTGAAATTGTCATGTTTGTTGGTAACGAAGCTGTTACAGCAGAACTTCCTGCTTTTAGAGCAACGATTTTTCCAGATCCGTAAACTCTCACAACATCTGAATTCGAAGATGTCCACAACAAATCAGAGAATGCTCCCTGTGGTTCAAAAATTAAATCTGGTTCATATTCTTCTCCTACAACCATATATTTCACTGTTGATTCAAATGCAATCGAAGAAACTTTATTTGGAACCTCCGACGACAAGAATGTTTTTATTGCTGAATTTAACAATATAACCTGTGCATCAACAGTACTTTGTTCCGAAGGTGGATTTGCTTCTAAAGCAAGAGCTTCCACAATTGCAGATTGTAAAGCCTCAAAACTTGCAGAAGGAATATTTCCAACATTATTTCCTCTTCTGTATTCATTTTCTTTTATAGCATTCTGAGCTTCAGATATTTTCACTTGCAATGCTGTCAAATCAATAGTGAATGGCATCATTGTCACTGTAATCTCAGCTGTTTTTGTTACTCCTTCATCAGAAACTACTGTCAATGTAACAGTTGCTGTAACTTCAGAATCTACATTTCCTGCAGTAAGTGTTCCATTATTATCTACCTGTAAATCACTTGAAGAAGAAGACCATGTTATAGAAACAATTTCAGCATCAATTGGATCTATCACATAAGAATTAGAAAGATCTGTTGTTTTTCCAGCCATTAATGACACAGAAGTTTTTGTGAATGACACAGATTGCAATGGAGAAACAACTGTTACAACACATTCATCAGATTGAGAAGACGTATATGTTGAAGTTGCAGTTATTATAGCAGTTCCTTTTCCTACAGCTTTTACATTTCCATTATCATCAACAGTAGCAACAGCTGTATTGGAAGATTTCCAATTTACAGTTTTAGGAGATTCTTCAGGAAGGATTGACACACTTAATTTTACAGATTCTTCCTTCTGCAATTCCACATTAGTTTCACTTAACACCAACGATGTAACTGGAGGCAAAGAGCAGTCATCAATTGAAATAGTTACCTGATCACTTCCCGAACATTTATTTTTATCAGTGTATGTATATACAATCGTATGTTTTCCAACTGTCATTTGACGAGGATTGATTGAAGTTTTAGTTACATTATCAATGGTAAATGTTCCACCTGCTGGACTTGCAACAAGTTCTACCATTTCCGCATCATTACAATATGAACTTTCCACAGATATTTGAGGTTGTGGATTTTCGTTCACAGACAATGAAACTTTTGTTTTTGTTCCAGAACACTCACCAAATTGTTGATATACGAAATACGTTCCTGCCACATTTGTTTCAAATGAGCTATTTTCATTAACAACTTTTCCCGATTCATTTTCCCACACCCAATAAGCAACAACATCACCAGATGCATTGAATGTTACAGGGCCCTCGCCCTCACAGATTGATTGGTTTGCATTTGACACAACAGGCGCCGAAAGACTACAGTTTTTCACAATTGTAACATTCACATTTGAAGACACAACAGAACCGTCTTCCGATGTTACAGTAACCGTCACAGTGACATCGGTATCACCAGAAACAATTCCTGCTGTCAACACTCCCGAATTAGATATTGTTACATCTGATGAAGAAACTTTCCAAGTAACAGTTTTTATGCTGGCATTTTCTGGATTTACAACCAAATAACTTGACATATCAATAAAACCACCTTCATCCACTTGCAAATCATCTTCATTATTAAATACAACTGATTCAACTGGTGCAATAACCTTCACCTGACAAACTGCACTCTTCGATTTTGTATAAGTAGAAGTCACTGTTATCACTGCACTACCAGCACCAACAGCTTTCACATTACCTTTTGCATCAACTGTAACAACAGAAGTATTTGAAGACTCCCACGACACTGTTTGTGGAGCATCATCAGGTGCTATCGTTACTACAAAATCAGTATATGTATCACCTTTCACTAACTCAAGAGAAGTTTCATTTAAAGACAATAAAGTTACATCTGGTGCAGAACAATCATCTATAGAAAATTGTTTTTCAACGTCAACATAACATTCATTATCATCTTCATACGTGTAAGTAACAGTATGCATTCCCTTCTCTAACGAACTTGGAACGAAAGACTCACACAATTTTCCATCCAAATCAAAATCACCACCAGTCAAATCCGCACTTAACACAACCTTCTCTTTTGAATCCGAACAATAACTACCTGCAAGATTGATTTTTGGATTTGGCAAAGCATTTACAGTTAACACTGCATAAGCAACCTTACTTGTACAATTTCCTACTGTTTGAGTAACAGAATACATGTATTCTTTTGGAGTAGTAACAGCTACTTCCTGAATTGTTGACGTTCCCTTTGGAACATTGTTTTCATCATACCATTGTACCACAGCATCTTTTGAAGCTAAACTACCAGATATTCTTACTATGAAATCATCCTTCTCATTAAAACAGGCCTTAGTTGCATCTGTCAATGGTGCATCAGGAAGAGGAGTTATCGTATAAACAGCTTCTGAGAAATCCGACGTGCAACCATTTTCTGTTCTATTTACATAGAAATTTGTAGTTTCTGTAAGAGATTCTGGAGTATAAGACTTCACATTTGTTACTATTGGAGTACCCTTTTTACTTGAATACCAGTCAGCATTTTCATTAGATGTCAACGCAACCAATTCCGCACCAGCACAAGAAGAAGCCGACGTAACTTTTGGTGCTACTGGTTTTGCCTTAACTGTGACCTTTACTGAAGCCCTTGCACCTTCACATCCAGTATTCTGAGACGCATAATATGTACCTTCTGATGTTGGAGAATATGTTGCACCAGTTCCAAGTTTAGTTCCATCGGTAATTGCATCATACCATGTAATGTTACTTCCAGTTGCTGTCAAAGTAGGGAATGCATCACCTTCACAAATAGGTTCTACTTCTGCTATAGAAGGAGCCTCGGTTGTACACGAAGTAACAGATAATGTTACAGGAACCTTTTCACTTTCACAACCTGAGGATGTATTACTTACATAATATGTAAAAACTTTTTCTACGTTTGTCGCTACCTCAGGAATAAAAGATTTTCCTGTGAAAACAGCATCACCATTCTCTTTTTCATACCAAGAAATTGTACCAGAAGCAGAAGCCGTCAATGCAGGAACTTTTCCATTTAATTCCACAGAAGCTGAAGTTACCGTAGGAGAAGCTACTTTCACAACAGAGATTGTTACTTCATCGGATGCAGAACATCCATCTTCTGTTTCCGAATATGTTAAAGTATATTCTCCATCAATTGTTGATTTAAACGTCTTGCCACTAACACCAGTTCCCATCCATGTTCCAGCACTTGGTGACAATGCGATTTCTTGATTCACACAAGCTGTAGTTGCTACAGAAGACAAATCAATTATTGGTGTGGCATTTACATTTACAGACTCTATAGCAGAACCTTCACAACCATCAACAACTACTTTATAAGAAATATTATTTAAGCCAACCTTTGCATCGGCAGGATTAAAAGCCTTAATCGCTACACCATTCAAAGACAAAACACCACCTTCTGGTACAAACGACAAATTAACAGTAGCGTCATCATTACAATACGCTGATTCAAGACCTTTTATAACAGGAGTTGGATTTTCCACAATTTTCAATGTAACTTCCAAACGTTTTGTACTTTCACAAGAGCCATCGTTTCTTGCAACATAATATGTATAAGTACCTTTTTCTGTTTTTCCATGTTCAAACACATTTGCGGTTTTAATAGGTTCTCCATCAAACTCATCAGAATACCATACAGCGACATCACTTTTAGATGCAAAAGTTGCTTTCAAATCAGCAACATCATTTGTACAAGTAGAAACATTGGGAATTTCACTTGCCAACGGAGCTACTGACGGACAATCAGCTTGTTTGAATGTCACATTGTAAACAGTAATTGTTCCATCTTCTGCAGTAACAGTTATCTTAGAAACAGCCTCACCATTCTTATCGTAATCCGAAGCTGCTGTTACTTTTACAGTTGCACGAGAATCTTTTGCAACAGCTTTGTATAATGAAGCAGCAGGAAGAGCTGTACCATAAGCTACTGAAATTGTATATTCTGTTTTTGTAGATGTAAAATCAGGACTCAACACAAAATCACCAACAGATAACGACCCCAACTCACTTCCTGTATTTGGCTTACCTATTTCGTAATCAAAGATTTCACCTGCTGACTTAGTAAACAATGTACCCAAAACAGTTGCATCAACCAATTTATCTGCCGATTTATCCCAAACCTTAAATTCAACTTCTTCAGGCGTGCTTGTAGGAGTTTGCATATCTGCAGCTTCTCCACCATGAATCACAGACGACACGTACAAGCCACCTTTATACGAAAAAACTTCTGCGACCATTCTACATTCATCACCGACAAATGCGCCGATATAATCCCCAACTTCTACTGTAATAGGAAAAGTTTTATCATAATAATTAATCATGACTTTCCCGATAAAAGCCGTAGAACTTGTATAATTCACGCGAGTCCAAGTAGGTGCTGAAAAAGCAATAGTTACTGAGAAAACAACAGCTATTAATGTTGTTATAGATTTTTTAAATGCCTGCATATACTTCATACTTTCAAAAATATAGTTTGTAAAGATACTATTTTCATTTGTATTTTTCATCACGTAAAAGAAATCTTTTTTACCAGAACATTTAAAAGACAAATAAAAACTAACAATCCCTAACACCGTATAAACAAAAAAAGGAGGACTACTTTCGTAATTCCTCCTCACATATAAATTTTATAAGAACTTACTTAACGATTGCTTCAAAAGCAGAGTCATCTGAGAAATCAGCAAATTCTAAATCTTTTTTAGCTCTATCTTTAAATGAAGCGTCTTTTTCACATGCAGATTTCAAATTATTGATGATTCCATCATAATTTTTCTGTCTTGCACTGATAACAGCCTTCAAATAATCCGTAGCAGCATCTTGTTCTTCGATTTCGTTTGCTGTACTTAATGCACCGTCAACGTCACCAGCCAACAATTTTGCTAAAGCCGCGTTGAATGTTTTATTGCTGCCAAACATTTCAACTGCAGTTGGATAGTCACCTTCTTTTACTTTTACAGTACCCATATTGTACTTAACTTCTGGACCTGCACCTTGAGCAACTTCGAAGTATTCAAAACCTTTAGCCAAGTCGCCTTGTTTTACAGCAAGAACACCCATATTGTTTTTCACTGCCTTGTCACCTTCTGAAAGTTCATCAGCACGTGCGAAAGAAGCTTGAGCGTCATCATATTTCTCAGCGTCCATTTGAACACAACCTAAGTTGTTTACTATTTTCCAAGAATTTGAAATTGCAGTAGCACCGTTTTTCAAAATCTTTTCTGCATCATCAGAATTTTCTGCGATTGTTGCAGCGAACATATATTCATCTTCTGTCAATTGAACATCTGATTTTCCTAAACCTGCTGAAAGAAGAACAGAATCAGATTTTCCAACTTTTTCTGCACTTACAACGATTTTAGAACGACGCAATTGAGGAAGAATGTCGTTTGCGATTTCTTTATAAACAGTACCCATTTTCTTAATTTCTGATTCACGAACAACAGGATCAGAATATTGAGAAAGAATATTCAAAATAGCTTCTTTATCTTGGATTGAAGAATTTTCCATCAACATACGGAAACCATCCCAGTCTTCAGCTGTGTAGTTAGCTTCGTAAGAAGTCTTGATAGAACCTTTCAATGCTTTTTCAGCAGCAGCTTGACGATTTTTAGCCAAACTTTCGTTACCGTCTTCTGGTCCATCAGGAGATGCATAACCTACGATTGATACGCCTTTCAATTCCATTGTTGAATCAGCATCCACATTTTTAGCAAATGCTTTCATATCTTTAATACCCTGTTTTGAAAGTTCTTTAGATTGAACTGTTGCATTATTGATAGAGAATACGATTTCTGATTCAGAAGTCAACACTTCAGCACGTTTGAATTGGTTCATTGCTTCAATTGTTTTTGCTTCGTTTTGCAACAAAGAAGCAGTTGCCAATACACCATCAGCGATTTTTACTTCTGGCAATTTAAGAGATTTTGATTTTACAGAAACCTTGCTTTGCAAAATCAATTCTGACTGCAACAAATCTTCTTGATAAGCAACTTTTCCTGTATAAGTGTAAGAACCACCTGCACTTGAGATAACTCCACCATTACCTTGAACTTTTTCACCTTGCAATGTTACAGAAGGAAATTCTGCAGACGCATTCTCTGACTTCAAAACTGGAGTAACTTCCATTACAGCACTCTTCAAGAAATACTTTGGAGGATACACAACATTAATAGACACATCTACACTATCACCCTTCATTTCAAGAGGATCTGGAGTTACAGTATAACGCACTGTCGATGCATTCTTTAACATTTTGCTTGGGCTACTACAAGCAACAGCAAGAACGACTGCTGAACCCATTGCAATTTGAAAAATAGATTTTTTCTTCATTTTCAAGATTTTGAATTATACAATTAATTGCTTTATAGTTTTTTAGAACGAACAAAAATAGAAATGTTTTTTTACACTACAAACATATTTCCCCATTTATTTAGGGATTTATTACTTTGTATCACTTTATTTTGTCCAAATTTTTCTATCTTATAAATTTTTCACTCGTTATTTGTTTGCTATCTACAACCGAAATTATGTATATTCCTTTTGTTTTTGGAGCAACTATTCTTGCTTCTTCAACAGCTTTGAATGTTTTTGAATACACAATCTTTCCAGATATAGTCGTCATTATCACATAATTGGTTTCTTCTGGATTTTTGAACTGAACAACTATCTCATAATCAGACACTGAGAACTGAGCATTTTTACCACATGTCTGAACAACAATAATTTTTGATTCAGTTGTCTTTCCATCAAAATCAACTTGTTTTAACTTATAATATACAATACCTGTTTTATCATCATCAGAATCTGCAAACTCATAATTATGAACCTGATTAGAATTTCCAAGACCTAACACTGTTCCAATTTCCTCAAAATTTATTCCGTCAAAAGAACGGAGAATTTCAAATACAGCATTGTCTTTCTCCGAAGCAGTCTGCCAATGGATTTCAACGGCATTGTTACTGCAAATACCATATATTGTTGTCATTTCTACAGGCAACAAGGTTCCTGTTTTTTCCTTAAAAGATGCCGTACATTCTTCTTTCGAAGTATAGTTAGCCTCCACTCTAACAGATTCAGCACCACCAGGAGTTGCAAAATCTAATTCCGTAATAGGGTTATCTTCATAATACTCCTGAGCGTAAATCAATGTCCCCCCTGCCTCAACAGTGCCAATATCATCGCCTCGTGGAGTTATATTTCCACAATAATACATTGTTGAGCCTCCCTTTATATTAATTGTAGTTACATATGAATTTCCTTCCAAAGTTGCACCTAACTGACCAACAAAAGCTGTTGCACCAGATTCTACATTTAACTGATTTCCACCACCACCAGCTTGATAAGACACCCCTTCGGCATAAATAGTTCCCATAACAGAAACCACATTACCGCCGCCACCGCCACTCATGTCTAAAATTCCATCACCGTTACCATCCGAATCACGCAAAATAAGTGTTGAATTAGCTCCAAATGCTAAATGTCCACCACCTCCAGCTGTCCTTTGTATAAAATTTCCATCTACAATATAAATATCTCCATCAATCACATTCGGAATTTCTCCAGAACTACCTTGTAATGTACATTTCAGATCACATCCCATAATTTTCAACGTACTTCCTGCCTGGAAATCATAAGATTTTTTTGTTTTACCATTCATATATCCTTCTCCAAAAACTGCTCTTTCCGAGAAGGTTACATCTTTTCCTACGGATTTCGTATTATCAACTAAAATAACACCGCCTGTTGCATTTGTAAACTGAGGCCACGAATCTGGAGAATCCCCACTCTGAAAATTCACATTACAATCAGTGAAAACCATTTTTCCGGAATTCGTTATAGTAGGTGCTGCCAATCCATTATTTCCTGCTTTAACAGTAACATCTCCGCCTGTACATGTTAAGGTTCCATCATTTGTTAACGTCGTACGATTATCAAATGTTAAATTACCCAAGACATTAATAGTTCCTGAGTTTGAAATACCTATTTTTTCCAAACTTAAGTCAGTATATACATTTATCACACCCCCGTCCTTATTTACAATTTTAGAAAAATTACTTCCAGAATGAGAGTATTTACCATATATATTTAACTTTCCGCCACTGTAAACAGTCATTGTTGCCTTATCATTTAAAGCAAACTCCCCATCAACAGACAAGGAACCATAAACAAACAATTTTGCATTATCCGTTGTTACCTCAAATTTTGAATTGAAGCCTCCTATATTTAATACTTTTCCATTCGGAACAGTTGCTGAACATGTAACAGACCAAGTTGCATCATTCACATTAAAATCAACAGGAGGATTTGGAACTCCAACCCCTGAAGTTAGCGACCATGAACGTGGATCCGTAATATCTCCAGAACAATTATACGTATATGTAACATTATTCGTTGCTCTAGTTGACAATTTATAATACTTGAATTTTGACAAGTTAGAATTCTTCACAGATGAGCCAGAGATATTTCCATATAGATTTTCATAAGTTGAATTATCAGAAGATCCCCAAACAGAGTTCATTGCACCTAACTCACCTTGAGGAACAGACAAAGAGACACTTCCTTCCGTATAATTACCTTTACTATACACATACCAATAGCCATTCTTATTATATTGAACCTGAACGGTAACGTCACCGCTTCCTGTTGTTATATTCTGTAATTCCAACGGATAATAAGAAGTATTATAACCTACAGGAAACAAATATGATTCCGAAGAAGAAGTCATATTGGATTTTATATGTCTAACCAATGGAGTTTTTGTAAATGCGCCAATCATTGCCGTCACAGCAGATGGCTCTGTATTCAGGACCTCAATCATCTGATTACTGACATTCGTAACTATACCCTTTTGAAAAGTTAACGAATTCCTAACTGTCACATTTCCATTCAATCTTGCCTGACTTGAATTATTGAAAACCAAATTATAGTATTCCGATGCGGGAATATTCTGATTATTTCCATTAAATTCCACCGTACTTCCTGTCACATTATTTGTTCCCGTACTTGGAATAAAATTACCAGCTATTTTTATTGTTCCTTCTGTAGTATATACACGATTACCCGTTCCTAAATCCAAATTATTGTAAGGAAACGCTGTAACAGTCTGAGAACCAGAACTCACATACTTCACCGTATTACCAGTAGTAACATAGTTTATTCCACTTACTGCAGAAAAGTTTCCACTTATAGATAAATCACCAGATGAAAATACGACATCTCTGGAACTACCTTCTATAATTAAATTCGAATAAGTTCGAATATTTTTAACATCCTGATTCTCATTGCCTGAATATTTCACTGTAGAATTATCATACAATTTCCCAAAAGATGGGACCGAAGAGCAAGCAATATCCAATATTGCATTAGACTGAACATCAACACCATTAGAATACTTTATTCTAGCAGACACTTTTAAGGAAGCAGGATTCTCGCCATCTCCCACAACAATTTTCGTATTATTTCCAGAAACAATCCATTTTTCCGTCACAACCACATCCTCTACATCAACAATATACTTACAATTATCAGCGGTAAACGAGGACGGATGTGCGCCACTCACATTTTCCCAATTCAAAAGGTTCAACACATCCGACGAAGATCCCGTCGCTCCTTTATAATAAAAAACGTTATTCACATCATAAGTAAAGCTAGCCGTCTCTTCCGCAGGATCAAGCTCCGGACAAACCTCGCTTCCAACTCCAAGAGTGTACACCGAATTTGTTACGGAATTATACACCACTATACAAGTACCACCTGTTGTAAACTTCAATTTTTTACTGTCATCCCCCCCCCAATTTTTATGTATTAAAACATTTCCAGAAACCGAAGATATATCTATTGCCTGTCCATTATAAGAAACATTAAACCGCTCCCAATCCGGATGATTGCTCGTCACAGTCGCATAGGTCAAATTACCGCAACTTCCTTCATCACTTTTAGTCACACTTCCACTTACAACTATTGCATATTGACCAAAGCTGACAAATGAAACACACATTACACCAACCAAAGTTGCAATCAAAAATCTTAACGCCGAACATTTCAAAACCAACTTCATACCCATAATATTTTTCATCATCACAATCATTTTAATGACACGTAAACATTCTATGTTTCAACAACTTACAAATCGTATTTTTAACACCGTATATTTACGCATTGAAACACAAAAATAACCTTTGAAAACATCAAAAGCAAATAAATATCATTCATTTTCACTCAAATGAGAATATTTTTTTCTTAACCTTTCATTATCGTACAAAGGCTCTCTACATCAAAATATTATCAACTTAGATTCTCCTTTATTAAATTTCTATGTATATCTTTGACAAAATGATAAAAAAGGATGACATACGACTTAATTCTATCAAAGAGCAGTTGGCAAACCTGCCAACCAATCCTGGTATTTATCAATACTTTGACAAAAATGAAACGCTCATTTACGTTGGTAAGGCAAAGAATCTAAAGCGTCGCGTTTCGTCGTATTTCAATAAAGAACAGACGCATCCAAAAACCAGAGTTTTAGTAAGTAAAATTGTAACAATCAAGCATTTCATTGTAGAAAGCGAACAGGATGCACTGCTGCTTGAAAACAATTTAATTAAGAAATACAAACCGCGTTACAACGTAATGCTGAAAGATGACAAAACCTATCCATGGATAGTCATCAAAAACGAGGAATTTCCAAGAATATTCCTAACAAGACATTTTGTTAAAAACGGCTCACAATATTTTGGTCCCTACGCCAACGTCCATATGGCAAAAAATCTGCTTACACTTGTAAAACAGTTATACAAGCCACGCACCTGCAACCTTAGTCTAAACACATTCGACATTCAAAAAGGCAAATTCAACGTTTGTCTCGAATATCACATTAAGAACTGTTGCGGACCATGCGTAGGACGGCAGACAAAATCAGAATACGACGATGCTGTATGCGAAATACGGGACATTCTCAAAGGAAATATTGGTGAAGTCATCAAGGTTCTCAAAAATCGTATGATGAAATATGCCTCGGAAATGAAATACGAAGCTGCAGGAGAAATCAAGCAGCAACTTGACGAACTTACTCGCTATCAGAGCCATTCCACCGTTGTCAATCCAAGCATTACCAACGTTGACGTTTATTCTATTTTAGATGACAACGATACTGCTTACGTGAACTTTTTGAAAGTTGTAAACGGAGCTGTTGTCCAGCTTCACACTCTTGAAATCAAAAAACAGCTTGACGAAACACCTGAAGAACTTCTTGGGCTCGCAATGACTGACATTCGTCAAAACATCCCAAGCACGGCAAAGGAAATCATTGTTCCTTTCGAGCCAGACTTTCAGTTGGAAGGAATCACTTTTCATGTTCCACTACGGGGAGATAAGCTAAATTTGCTGAAACTTTCCGAACAAAACGCTCATTTATACAAAGTTGAAAAACTTAAACAACTAAAACGAGTTGACCCCGAGCGTCATAGCAGAAAGATTTTAGAGTCATTACAACAAGCTCTTCAACTCAAAGAACTACCACGAAACATAGAATGCTTTGACAACAGCAACATACAGGGAGCATATCCAGTAGCAGGAATGGTTCATTTTACCGACGGAAAGCCAAACAAATCGGAATATCGAAAATTCAACATCAAAACTGTAAAAGGCCCCGACGATTATGCAAGTATGGAAGAAGTCATTTTTAGGCGATACAAGCATCTCATAGAAGACGGTATGGAATTGCCTCAATTACTTATCGTTGATGGTGGAGAAGGACAAATGGAAGTGGCAAGACGGGTAATTCAAGACCAACTCAATCTTGAAATTCCAATTGCCGGTCTTGCTAAAGACAGAAGACACCACACTCACGAAATTCTTTTCGGATTTCCACCCAAAGCTGTGGGCATAAAGCCAAACGACCCTTTATTTCATCTTCTGGAACACATACAAGATGAAGTTCACCGGTTTGCCATAACTTTCCACCGCAACCAACGTTCAAAGAATTTCACCTCGTCGGAACTTGAGAAAATTGAAGGTATTGGTCCTAAGACCATTGAAATACTTTTCAAAGAATTCAAGTCCGTTTCTACAATTAAAAAAGCATCAGAAGCAGAACTTACCGAAGTTGTAGGAAAAGAGAAAGCTCGAAAAATCAAAGATTTTTTCGAGCTTTCTCAAAAATAGTTTTATGAAGAAAATTTATTTCGGAACTACAGAATAACTGATTTTCAACGCATTTGCTTTACGCAATTCTTGTTTCACATCAGTTACAATACCCATTCTTGCTTTAGAATCCACCTTCAAAGATATAGTCATTTGAGAACGGTCGTTTGCAGGTTTTGATTCTTTTTCAGTTTCAACAAACTTAGCAATCTTTGAAATGTCCTCAATTGACTCATTCAATTGGATAACTGGTTGAGTACCATACAATTTTTGCAACGCATTAGTTGGAGCAGCAATATAGATATTACTTACCAACGACTTTTTCTCTAACTTGACAAATTCAGTTGCTTTTGGCAAGTGAGGTTTTTTTACCAACAAAGTACTTTCACGCATTGTTGTTGCCACCATGAAGAAGAAAATCAACATGAAAATGATATCAGGCAATGACTGCGTTGAAATTGGAGGTGGAGTCTTTTTTTCTTTACTTCTAAATTGAGCCATATTATTTTCCTCCGATATTTTTAGGTTCAGCTTCCGAAATCTTTTGAGGAATGATCTGTTTTATTAAATCCTGTTGATCTTCCTTCAATTCATTGAATGCTTTTCTGAAATATTTTTTTGCATAAATATCTTTTACTTCATTATATGCAGCAATAATTTCATTTTGCACTTCAATATATTTCTCATATGATGTACCGCGGTCATTTTGAATACTAACAATGGCTTTAGTAACCTTAACCTTACCAATTCGAGGAATATCTTCTTCGGTATAGCCAGGATAACGTTTATCATTCATGTCATTGTTCATATTCAACAAGAAATCCTTGCAAGCCTTGCGTAAATCACGAGAATTCATCGGTTGCTTTTCAACCATTAACTTGTCATCTTTATTGACAAGCACAACGAACAAGTTCTTATCCAACACTTTGATATCATCTTGTTGCTCAGTTTGATCCTGATAAGGAGGCAACATACGGAACAAACCTTTGTCTGTATCCATTGTTGTAGCAGCAAGGAAGAAAATCAACAGCATGAACGAAATGTCCGCCATTGAAGAAGCATTTATTTCTGGAACTTTCTTTCCCATAGTTTATACATTAAAGTGGGGAATTACCCCCACTTATTTATTTTCTTAAAAATTTAATTACAAATGACGAGCAAATAGCTAAAACAGCACCTGCAAGTATGAAATATGTTCCATACAACATAGTATCTGTCAACTCAACTTCCAGTTCTGTAATTGTCTGTTCGTAACCAATAATATTTGGTATAACAACAGTTGAGACAGCGATTGCGATTGCAATTGCTAATACAACAACAACAAAACCAGCAGTAACAAGAGTTGTTTTTGACAATTTCTTACCATTTGTAAATGACGAATATACTGCTAAAGCAAGCATTAATACTACAGCAATAATAATCAATGCGATAGCAAACCAAAGATATGCACCTGTATAATCAAGACATTCTTGACTACATTCAGTAATATCTATACCTTGTTGTGCTTCACGTTCCATAATTTCTGCATACGAAACAGCACAAGAGTCGGCAGACATTAAATAAGATTCTCCGTCTGGAGTAACACCTTCGCACACAGATAACGAACAAGCTAAGCAATCCTTGCCAGCTGCAGCTACCCAATACCATACTGTTGCTAACAAAGCAACAACAAGTAGTGCTACGTATCCGACTTTAAATGTTTTATTAAATTTTTGATTATCCATCAGAGACTATTTTTTAGCGTTATATTTCACAACTACATCAACCAATGAAATAGAAGCATCTTCCATATCTGTTGTTAAATCATCGATTTTAGACAACAAATAGTTGTAGAATACTTGTAGAATCATAGCAACGATCAAACCACCTACTGTAGTCAATAAGGCAACTTTAATACCACCAGCAACAACAGTTGGAGACATTTCACCAGCAATAGCAATATCATCGAAAGCTTGAATCATACCGATTACAGTTCCCAAGAAACCAAGAGATGGAGCCAAACCGATACAAAGAGAAACCCAAGTCAAACCTTTTTCCAAAAGACCCATTTGTACAGATCCATAAGAAGCAACTGTTTTTTCAACCATTTCTGGGCCATCAGAAAGACGAGTCAAACCTTGGTAGAAAATACTTGCTACAGGACCAGGAGTATTACGGCAAAGTTCTTTTGCAGCTTCTTCATCACCTTTATTCAAAGCTTCTTCAATACCATTCAATAATTTTGTTGTATTTGTTGTAGCCAAGTTCAAATAAAGAATTCTTTCAATTGAAATAGCAACACCTAAAATCAAGCAGATAATTACAAGTGCCATGAAACCAGCACCACCTTCGATAACTTTTTCTTTCAAAACTTGGTGGAAACCTTTTTCTTCTGCAACAAATTCTTCTGTTGTTGCAGCTTCTGCAGCTGTTTCTACAGCCTGAGCAGAATCTTGTGCTACTGTTTCAGTTGTTGCAGCAGTATCATTGCTTGCTTCAACACTTTCTTGTGAAAATGAAGTTAGGCTAAACAAACCCAACGCCATCACGAATACAAATACTTTCTTCATAATTTTACTTTTAAAACTTTCTTTATAATTATACATTTTTATTGTTTCTATACCATATAAAAGAGCTTGTGCTTTCAAATCCCAGCAGGTTTTTATTCCCGTCACAACACAACATTTCTTTTAATGTGCCAAATATACGTATTTTTTTTATTCCTCATTATAAAATAAAAAAAAAGAGACGAAGGATTTTCCAACGTCTCTTTTCAAACATTTATGTAAGAACTATTCGTTACTTACAATTTTGAATTCAACTCGACGGTTTTGTGCTCTACCCTCTGGTGTATCGTTCGTTGCGATTGGCTCATCAAAGCCGTAACCTTTAAAAGACAGACGGTCCGAAGATATATTCTTCGAAATCAAATAATTAACAACCGCTTCGGCACGTTCCTGAGACAATTTTTGGTTATAGGTCTTTGATCCTACATTATCAGTATGACCACCAATTTCAATCTTCATCTTAGCATTAGAAGTTAAAATTTCAACCAACTTATCCAACTCATTGTATGACATTGGCTTCAAAGTTGACTTATCAGTATCAAAGAACACGTTACGCAAAACAATTTTAGAATCTTTTGCAACAGGCATCAACTGAATATCAAGGAAAATCTCCTGGTAGTCTGTAGTTTGAGGAACATCAAAGTTTTCAGAATGGAACAAATAGCCATCTTTTTTCACTGCAATACCATAGTTCTTTCCAGAAGGAAGTGGAATCAAGAATTTTCCAGTTGTTGAGTTCGAACTACTTGTAAACAAGATTTGTCCTGTTGCATTATCGGTAATTTCGATTTGAGCATCAAGATATTTCTTAGGATCTGCAAAGGCATCAGAAACAACACCTTTTACAACTGTTAAACGAGCAGTTTTAATTTCAACAGATTTTTCCATAACAACCTCTTGTTGAATAGGATTAGCAATTGCAGCAATCAAATTATTTTCCGTAGTCATATTCAATTTCTTTTCAGGGCCTAGGAAAGTTATCATATATATATCCAAACCACCAAAGCCATCACTACGTTCCGAAGAATAATAAGCATGCATACCACTCGCATCTACAACTAAAAATTGTTCATCACCAGGAGTATTTATCGGATATCCGATATTAACTGGTTTTGACCAACTTCCATCATCCTGCAAAGTTGTATAGAAAATATCATAACCACCCATTGTTTCATGGCCGTTAGACGCAAAATACAAAGTTCTGCCATCTGGATGCATGTAAACGCCAACCTCATCCTTATCAGTATTTACCACAGGACCAAGATTTACAGGTTTTCCCCATTTTCCCTTTTCATTCATTTTACACATGAAAATATCATGCTGACCATAGTTTTGAACACGTTGATCGCATGCACTTGAGAAATAAACTGTTTTGCCATCATAAGAAAAACACGCTGAATTTTCATGTGCTTCCGTATTTATAGCATCAAAAAATTCAGGTTTTGTCCAAGAGTCACCTTTTCTCTCAGAATACTTTATGTCACCATTATTTTTTCCTCCATAGAAAGTGAACAATTTCTGTCCATCTGCAGACAAACCGATAGTTGCGTCATTTTCCTTTGTGTTTACTGGCTCACCCATTTCAACAGCCTGAGACCAAGAAGTTCCCGTACGATACGAAACCCAAAGGTTTTCATCATATTCACCATCATCATATGGTTTCTTGTTATATTTATTTTCACGAGTAGAAGTGAAAATCAACATCGACTGGTCAGCCGAGATAATCGGAGCATAATCTGTATATTTTGAGTTAATGGATGGTCCCATATTATCAATAAAAACACGTGCGGAATCAGCCATTAATTTTTTACCGATATTACATTGATCAATACGTTCTGCAAGTTCTGCACCACTTGTTTTGTTTTCCTCAGGAGTCAAACGAGCACGAGCTTTTTGGAAAGCACTAATTGCTTCATCAAACTGATACGTACATTGATATGCCATACCGAGAATACCATACGCATGTCCTGCACCTACAGGATCTAATTCAACAGCTTTAATAAAATATGGAATACTTTCCGAAGCTTGTTTAGACATCCAGTAACATTTGCCTATTTTATAATTCAGATCAGCATTACTTGGATTAAAATTTTGTGCCTTCAAGTAATTACTTACAGCAGTTTTGTAATCACCAATTTCAACATAGGCATCACCTTCATCAATATTTTTCAAAGCTTCCTTAATTCCTTTCACATCATCAGGGAAGAACTTTTTACTAAATTCCTTATTCTGACCAAACGAAAATGTTGTTACAAAAAGTAGTAACGCAACATTTATATATTTCATAACATTTTTCATTTCCAAAACAATCTTAATCATACATTAATTACAATTAGCAGTTAAAGCTGCAGGAACATCCACACCAAGTTCCCTTGCTTTTACAAGGGACATGCAACATTCATCGAATTTGCGTAGCATTTCCTGAGCAGCAGCCTGATGATAATATGCTAAACCAAAATTCGGATTAATTTTAATCGCATTAGAATACATTTTTAACGCTTCCTCATACTTTCTCTGCGTTGCATAAACCACACCTAAATTATTATAAGCCAATGCATATTGGTTATTAATCTCTGTAGCTTTCTTAAAATCTCTAAAAGCATCTTTCACATTACCTTGTTTAAAATAAGCCTCTCCTCTATTATTATATGCAGCATAAAAATCAGGTTTCTTGTCAATTGCCATAGAAAAATATTTTATTGCACTTTCATAATCACCTTTTTTCACAAGAACTGAGCCTAAATTATCACAAGTATTGGCTAGCTGAGGATCGTATTTAAGTGCCATTTCATAGTCACGAACAGCCTCGTCATATTTCTCCAGCTTTCTGTAACAGCTACCTCTGTCATTATAAGCATAGGCATAAGAGCCGTCAACTTTTATAGCATTTGTATATTGTTTTACAGCAGATTCATATTCCTTTAAGAAAAACAAATCTACGCCAGCATAATAATATGTTTCAGCAGTTTTATATCCGTTATTTACCGCACTCATTAAATCATTATAAGAATTACGGTAATTACTTTTATAATACATTGCCATTCCTTTTGAATACCATACCTGACCTTGCGTTGAATCCAAATCTAAAGCTTTTTCATAAGCATCTATTGCCCCATCATAATCTTTAACCGCAGACTTTGCGCCCCCTAAATTAACATAGGCCTGACGAAACTCAGGATTTTGCTTAATTGCCTCCTCAAACTGAGTAATTGCTTCTTGATATTGTTTGGCATCCATTAAAGAAACACCTTTATTGTAAGCCAACTCTGCTTCCTGATTTTCTTCTACAACAACAGTATTCACTTCTTCTTCCTGAGCAAAAGTGAACATTGCTGACAACAGAAGTAATCCTACCGTCACAAATGTTTTTTTCATTATTATATTGCTTTAAAATTCCTTTCCAAAAGTACCAAAAAGATTCAAACAACGACCGAAATATCAGAGATTTTTCGCTGCTCCGTACTGACGCCATTTTTCAATAAGTGCAGTCATATCAGCAGGTATTTCCGAATCAAACTGCATAAATTCGCCTGACGTTGGATGTACAAAACCGAGTGTTTTCGCATGAAGAGCCTGCCTTGGACACACAGAAAAACAATTTTCAACGAACTGTTTATACTTTGTAAAAGTTGTTCCGCGGACAATCTGATTTCCTCCGTATGTTTCATCATTGAACAAAGGATGACCTATTGATTTAAAATGACAACGAATCTGATGAGTCCTTCCCGTTTCCAAATTACATTGAACAACAGATACGTATCCAAGCTCTTCCAAAACTTTATAATGAGTAACAGACCATTTTGCATGAGTTTCATCAGGAAACAAAGTCATCACCTTTCTATCCTTCAAACTTCGTCCAATAAAGCCGGTTATAGTTCCTTCCGAATCAGCAGGAACGCCCCATGCAACAGCGACATAAGTGCGTTGAGTCGTTTTATGAAAAAACTGGTCTGCCAAAAAACATTTTGCCTGTTCATTTTTTGCAACAACAAGCAAGCCGGAAGTATCCTTATCTATTCTATGAACCAAGCCCGGGCGCGGATCATTTGCTTCAAACTGAATATTCCCCTTCAAATGCCATGCAATAGCATTTACCATCGTCCCCGTATAATTTCCGCAACCTGGATGAACAACCATGCCAGGTTTCTTATTGATAACCATAAGCTGGTCATCTTCATAAACAATATCTAAAGGAATATCTTCAGGAATAATCTCAAGTTGTTGTTTTGGGGTTTCGAACTCAATGGTAATCACATCATTTGGCTTTACCTTATAATTAGCTTTTATTGGATTACCATTCGCAAACAAGTAGCCACCCTCTGCGGCTTCCTGAATTTTAGTTCTCGAAATCCCTTCGATTCTATCAAACAAGAACTTATCTACGCGCAACAAAGACTGTCCTTTATCTGCAACATAACGATAGTGTTCAAACAGTTCTTGTTCACCTATGTCTAAATCGTCCGCCATAACATTTGCAAAAATAGAAAAAAGTCAGAAACAAATTCAACATGGCAATTGAATCTCTGAAGATATTAAGCTTCAAACGCAAGAAGCCTTAAAATTTTAACAAATTCGGAAACAAACATTTTGTTTTATTTAATTTTAATGTAACTTTGAGCCGTCAAAAAATGTTTTTAACAATAATTTATAAATTTATTTATTATGGCAATTAAACTTGGTATTAACGGTTTCGGTCGTATCGGCCGTATGGTGTTCCGTGCTGCTGTAGAAAACTTCGGCAAGGACATTCAAGTAGTAGGTATCAACGACCTTTTGGACGCTGATTATTTAGCATACATGCTAAAATATGATTCAGTTCATGGTCAATTCAACCACGACATCAAAGTAGAAGGTAACTACATGATCGTTGATGGTAACAAAATCCAAATCTTCGCTGAAAAAGATCCAGCTCAAATCACTTGGGGTGCTCTTGGTGTAGATGTAGTTGTTGAATCAACTGGTTTCTTCTTGACAGCTGAACTTGCTGAAGCTCACATCAAAGCTGGTGCAAAGAAAGTTATCATGTCTGCTCCTGCAAAAGACAAAACTCCAATGTTTGTTTATGGTGTAAACGATAAAACTTACAAAGGTGAAACAATCATCTCTAACGCATCTTGTACAACTAACTGTTTAGCTCCTATCTCAAAAGTATTGAATGACAAATTCGGTATCAAGAGAGGTTTGATGACAACTGTACACGCTGCAACTGCAACTCAAAAAACAGTTGACGGTCCTTCTAAGAAAGACTGGAGAGGTGGTCGTGGTATCCTAGAAAACATCATCCCTTCTTCAACAGGTGCTGCTAAAGCTGTAGGTGTTGTTCTTCCAGAATTGAACGGTAAATTGACTGGTATGTCAATGCGTGTTCCTACTTCTGACGTTTCTGTAGTTGACTTGACAGTTGAACTTAACAAAGAAACTACTTACGAAGAAATCTGCGCTGCTATGAAGGCTGCTTCTGAAGGCGAATTGAAAGGTATCCTTGGTTACACTGACGAAGCTGTTGTTTCAACTGACTTCCGTAACGATTCTCGTACTTCTATCTTCGATGCTAAAGCTGGTATCCAATTGGATCCAACTTTCGTTAAAGTTGTTTCTTGGTACGATAACGAATGGGGATATTCAAACAAAGT
>JAKSUA010000050.1 GCA_024409235.1 Bacteroidales bacterium
TGCCGGAGCTCTACCGCAGCGTGGGCATCAGCGAAATTGAAAGCAAGAACTGGACGCTCACGCCCAGCAAGTACATCGAGTTCATCGACCACGACTTGGATATTGACTACCCAGCGGAGATGGCCCGCATACAGCACGAAATGAAACAGATAATGGCTGCCGAAAAACAGTCGCAGAAAATGCTCGAAGAGGCGTTCAGAGGGATTGGCTATGGCATTGAGTAAATATAAGATAAAAGTTTCGCATACAAAAATATTGTATCTTTGCACACATTCCTGAGGTCGGCAAAGCGGGCATTAACACGCCGGTTTGCAGACTAAATAACGGAATGACGGAAACGAAATGTGAATTATAAAAGAAGATACAGCAACATTGTGGATAAAGAAAAATCGTTAATATCATTGACCGAAGCGGTTGAGGCAATCAAAACTGCAATTTTGCAAGGCCAGTACGAGGCATTGAAAGATGTTAACCGCGTGCAACTCGCTGTTTATTTTGCGATTGGAAAATATTTGTCAGAAAATACGCGCAAAGGTTTTTGGGGAACTGGTGCTTTAAAACAAATAAGTTTGCAACTTAAGAAAGAAATGCCGGGACTTCGAGGATTTTCAGAAACTCAACTTAAAGAAATGCGCAGCTTTTATGAAGGTTGGGAAATTCTTGATGCAAGCACTCAACAACACAAAAATCTGTCGGTTGAAAATTCGTCGGTCGCAACTGACGAATTTAGCCAGTGTAATTTGCCGGTTACAACCGACAAATTGCAGATGGTTAATAATCAGATAGATATTTACAAAACCATTAAAATTCCAGATATAGCTGATTTCCCAATCGAAGATTTTTTCAGAGTTCCGTTTACGCATCACACTCGCATTATGGCAAAATGCAAAGACCTTTCGGCTCGTTATTACTACATACATCGCACTGCGGAAGAGCATCTTTCGGTCGATGCGCTTGAAAAAATCATCAAACAGCAGGCATTTGAAAATCGGGACAAACTACCCAACAACTTTTCTCAAACCATTACAAATTCATCTATGGCGCGCAAGGCGGTAATGTCCTATGGGCGTGGCCACCTATAAAACCGTCGCCGATATGCCTGAGGACTTACGGAAAGCATTGCCCGATCTTGAAGATTTGAAAAGAATTATTAGTGACGAGGCGATGGAAAAATAGAATATTCAATCACGCAGAAAAATACATTTATCAAAGAGGAACAGATTATGGCATTGAGTAAATAGGTATCTTTGCAATTCCCTAACAAAAAGAAACATCAAGATGAATATGGACAATTTAAATAAAGGTGATATAATAATCTACCAGACGGAAGACGGACTTACTAAAATTGACGTGAAGTTCGAAGGAGATACGGTATGGCTGACACAAGAACAGATGTCGGAACTTTTTCAAAGAGACAAATCGGTTATAACCAGACATATACAGAATATATATAAGGAAGGGGAACTTATGCGGGAAAGTACAAGTGCAAAATTTGCATTTGTACCTGACACCCGTGAACGCTCTTACGAGGTTACATACTATAACCTTGATGTTATTATTTCTGTGGGTTATCGTGTTAAATCCATTCGAGGAACACAATTCCGTATGTGGGCGACCCAACGCCTCAAGGAGTATATTATAAAGGGCTTCGCGCTTGATGACCAGCGTCTCAAGGGCAATGGTGGTGGCGCCTATTGGAAAGAACTGCTTGACCGCATCCGTGATATTCGTTCTTCAGAGAAGGTGCTCTACCGTCAAGTTCTTGACCTCTACGCTACAAGTGTCGACTATAACCCGAAGGCTGATGTGTCAATAGAATTTTTCAAGATTGTGCAAAACAAACTTCATTTCGCAGCACATGGGCACACGGCTGCCGAAGTGATTTATGAGCGTGTTTCTGCCGAAAAGCCTTTCATGGGCCTGCTTTCTTTCTCGGGAAGCTACCCTACTAAAAAAGATATTTCAATTGCCAAGAATTATCTTTCTGAAGATGAACTCAAGATACTGAACAATCTCGTTTCCGGATATTTTGATTTTGCTGAAATCAATGCAATTGAACACAAACCGATGTATATGCGTGATTACATACGGCAGCTTGACACAATTTTGACTTCAGGCGGCAGACAATTGCTCGAAGGCTCTGGAACAGTCAGCCATTCCCAGGCTTTAGCCAAAGCTAACGGAGAATACCAAAAATTCGTCGCCAACACTATCAGCCCCGTTGAAGAAGCCTATCTACAAAGTATAAACGATGTGGCAAAATTGGCGAAGAAGATTGGCCGTGGAAAAAAACAATAAGGACAAATTACAAACTTGCAATGTTGCAGAAAGAATCTGAAAATAGATTATGGCATTGAGTAAATACAAATTGGGCGAGCTGATTGAGGAGTCATTTCGAAAAAATGACAAGTTGGAATATGGTATTGACTACGTTCGTGGCATTTCTAACAATAAAACAATAACACAAACAAAAGCAGATGTTGATGAATCTGTTATTCATAAATTTTACATAGTTAATCCTGGGGAATTCGTTTATAATCCTAGGACAACCAGAATGGGTGATAAAGTCGGATTAGGTTTTAACAGATCTGAAAATCCTTTATTATTCTCTTTCAACAACATTGCATTCTGTATAAAAGAAACAGCCAAGTCGATCATTCTTCCAGAATATTTATACATGTATTTTAACAGAAGTGAATTCGATAGGTACGCAATAACCAATTCTTGGGGAAGTGCAACTGAATTGTTTTCGTTTGAAGAATTAAGCGACATTGAAATCGACCTTCCTTCGCTCGACATCCAGCAGAAGTACGTGGACGTATATAACGCGATGTTGGCCAACCAGCAGACTTACGAACGCGGCCTGGAGGATTTGAAACTCGTGTGCGACGCAACACTTGAAGATTTAAAGAAGAATTATCCGATTAAATCATTTGGCGAATACATCAAACGTGTTGATGAAAGGAACATTGGTAACAAATATAAAAATGTCAAGAACGTAAGTGTCACCAAAGAATTTTCAGATGTTTCATCCAAAGTGAATAAAAATGAATTGTCTGGATACAAAATCGTTCGGCCGCGTCAAATTGCATTCGTCCAAACAACTCACAACGAACATGTATTTTGTAATGCTTTGAATAATACCAACGATGTGATTCTTGTTACATCAGTTAATGAAGTTTTTGAGTGTGATGAATCGATGATTCTTCCCGAATATTTGTGCATTAACTTTAACAGAAGTGAATTTGACAGATATGCTCGCTTTAATTCTTGGGGAAGCGCAAGGGAAACATTTACTTGGACAGATTTACAAGAAGTTAAAATTCCTATTCCACCCATCGAAGTTCAGCGTGCATTATCTAATTTATTCACTATTTATAGAGAAAGAAAACAATTCAATGTTTTATTGAAATCACAAATCAAGGACCTTTGCCCGATATTGATAAAGGGAAGTATAGAGGAAGGAAGAAAGGATTAAAAACGAAATGCCCGACACTGGCAAGGTGGCGGGGAAAGAGTAATTGAATAATTGTTGATTTTTTGAAAAGTTATACAATATTAGTAGTTTTTCTTCGTTTGCAAAAATAGATTTGCTATTTTTGCAAACGAACAGAATAATTTAGTACTAAGAGTTTTTTGAAAAAAAATAGATACAAATATGAAAGATAATTTAGAGATTACCAACTTGCGAAGTAGCATTTTTTTGCCTTTGCTTCCTTTTGAAAAGGAAAATATAGAAGCAT
>JAKSUA010000051.1 GCA_024409235.1 Bacteroidales bacterium
GCTGCAGCCAACACAAAGCGCAAAGTTCGTATTCTTCATCAGCTAACACAACCAGCCGACCACCCAATAAACATCTACCATCCCGAAGGTGAATATCTGAAAGGATTGGTTTTGCAGGTGGAATAAAGAATCCAATTTATAATTTGACTTGTATTAAGGAACAAGTCCATCGAGGATTATTTTTTCATTTCATTAGCACGTATAGCAACGATTACCAATTTACTTTCCGTAAATCTATATACAATCCTATATTTGGGATGTATTAAAAAACTTCTATACGTTTTGTTTTGTGTACACCTCCGTTCTTCTATTATACCAATAGTAGGATTACTGGCTAGTAAATCAATAGTTTCAAACAAATCATTTAAAAATTTTGATGTAGCTACTGGTCCTAAATGAATATTATACCACACAGATATTGATTCCACACGTCGAACGGCTCGGCGAGTCCATTCGATTGTTAAAGCCATTTTGCAAAAATTCTTTTCGCTTCTTCGTTAGTTACAAATCCACTTTTTTCCGATTCTTCAATTTCTATATTAAATTCCTCATCGGAAAAAAGACAAGGCATTGAAGACGACAACATAGACAAACAATTTGCCAGTAATTTCGCATCATCAATACAATTGATTTTATCATGAAGTTTTTTTCTCAAAACAGCAACTTCTGTTTGTGGCACATATTGTACAGACGGTTCCGATACAATATTTTTCTCTTCCTTCTTTTGTTTCATTGCTAATCTTTTGATGTGATAAGCAAATGTATAGAAAAAAAATATTATTTCAGAGATTTAACAAAATTTACTTACAACAACTATTGTGGTGCTACTTTCTTATAGTTGTTATTATTATTTCAATAGTTCAAGCAATCCCAAAACAGAATTCTCAAATTTGAGACTATCTGGTATTGGAGGCAGTTTATAAGGTTCCCCTGTGTCTGGTTCAGGATCTAACCGATGTTTCCATTCTTGTCGCCAAAGAGAATCAACCACCTTTTGATTACTTACATAAATGCTATCCTTCTCTTTAATTGATTCATTGGTTTCATACAAGTCCCAATGTTTTGGTAGGACATAAAAAAACACAACGAATATAGCCACGATTGAAAGACCGCAGATTGCATTAATAATTCTATTCCTAACATTTCGTTTCATAATTATTGAATTTAAGAAGCTACTCTTCAGGTCTTCGATGTGCTGGGTTCAACGAAACGATATTTGATTTTTCGTCATACGAGAAATATTGTTTTTTTATTTCTATTCGTTGTAAAATTTGACTTGCTGGCAATGGTTGCTTGTCGTTGCGTTCGTATAGATTTTGTTCGTTGATACTGTCTGCCAACGCTTGAGGAGTCATTTCATAATTGTTTTGGCTTAGAACAATTATCATCGCGTCGTGGAGTTTGTATTTTCCAACCGACAATGAATGACTGAAATATTTACAAGCCGATTCTTTTTCTTGCAAGTCCTCAATTGCTGAATAAAAACCCTCATAGCCAAGATATTTAGCAAGTATATTTAAAATACCAATTGAGATATTTGTCTTATTTTGTTGCCAAAGTCTCTGAACCGTCTTTGTGCTAATTTGTTCTCCTTGAACACAATTCGTGATTTCTTTTGCAAGCGAACTGCACTCGCTCACTGTTCCAATCGGCCGTTTATATTTTTTACCAATTGCTTTTTTCAGGAGTTCAATATTTTGAAAATTTCTCTCCATAAGAGATTTTTGGTAAAATTAGCAAAAATGCGACAAATCACTATTTTGTTCGTTGTTTTTAGAAAGACAGTCATCAATATTGTTATAACCAATAAATTGAGCAAGAATATCAAGTGTGGTGTCGTTTACTTTTTGTTGTTTCCTGTTTGTCCCCATAAAAACACGTTGCAAAGTAGAAAGCGAAAGCCTTTCGTCCAACAATTTTCTCAACCGTTTTAACTCACCCAAATCTTCAAGATTCATATTATATTTTTGATTGCAATGATTTCGTACCATTTCAACCAAATTGTTATATGCCTCCGAATATCTTTTCATACGACAAATGAAATACATCTGTCCGTTTTTTCAAATCTCTACCGAAACTTGACTCAATCTTGACCTAACTTTGACCTGATTTTGACCTAATTGAATGCTTTCCAAATATGAGTATGTTACGTAAATTTGTCTCAATAAAAGAATTTAGATATGAACTATTTAGAATTAAAAAAAGAATTGGAAAACGATAAATTCCAAGGATTTGTAACAATCAAAGAATTGACAGCAAACCCATTGTTAGTCCAAAAATCCAAAGGTGTTTACATAATCTTACGTAAAACCCTAGATTCTCCTGAATTTATGGAAGTAGGAACTGGTGGATTTTTCAAGGACGAAAATCCCAATGTCTCAATTTCGGAATTGCAAAACAATTGGGTTGACGATTCCCCAATAATGTATATAGGTAAAGCTGGTGGAACAGGAGTAAAAGCAACATTGCAAGCTCGGCTAAAACAATACATGGAATTTGGTCAAGGAAAGAAAATCGGCCACAAAGGCGGACGTTATATTTGGCAATTAAAAGATTCACAAGAACTTATCGTTTGTTGGAAATCATTGGGTGGCGACAAAGAACCAAGAAGTGTGGAACATGAAATGATTGAAAAATTCAAGCAGGAGCACAATGGAATGCGTCCATTTGCAAATCTACGAGACTAATAAATCTGCAATCAGTAATGATGAAACAAAATAAACAGAGACTTTCGAAGAACTAAGAATTTTGCAACAATAATATCATCAAATATGAATTTTCAAGAAATACAAAAAAGAGTTATAAAGGATTTACAAAGTAGAAATTTGGCAAATCCATCACTTCGTCTAAATGCGTTAGAAAAAGTCAGTTTATATATTCAAAAAAAACATAAAGAAATTTATGACGATGCAAAACTTCTTAACAGCATTGACAGAAATGATTTTAAAGCAGAATATGAAACCTATAAAGGTAGTAAAATTAATGGTGCCGAGAGTAGTGTTATAAACGAAATCTACAATCAATTGGATTAATACAATG
>JAKSUA010000052.1 GCA_024409235.1 Bacteroidales bacterium
TGGACTGCAAGTACTTGATTTCTTACTTGTAAAAACAATAAACAAACTCAACAACTCAGGGATTACTCTCAAAAAAATAAAAATTAAACTTTCTATTTATACAGTTTGCTTAGATTTTTAAGAAAATCTGATCGTACAACACTTTTGATAATTACATTGATGCGTTTCGCTTTCACATCCTCAACAAATATATAATTTATTTTGTAATTTGTCTTTTTTGTGATAAAAAAAATGGCGACGGGGATGATTTCCGTCGCCATTCTTTAATTTTTTGGAAAGAATTATTCCCAAACGAAATCCATTGTGACTATCATATCTTTATTATCTGCCCATTTGACTTCCATTTTGATCGGATATCCATCTTTGTCTAAAGTCCAATCAATACTTTGTCGAGTGCCAGATTTACCGTTGATTATTGCTACGGGAAGATTTTTGCCTGCAACACCATATCTGTTAATGCAAGTCAAATTGCCACCGTAACCATAAAATAGAATATCAGTCTTGTTTTCTATAGGGATAGAAATTTCATCATTTGTGTATTCATACAACCATTCTGGTGTACTATTTCCATGATGTTCAATAAACTTAATGATGTTATCATCCTTCCAAATCCATTGATAAGAATAATTGGAATTTTGTTCACCAGTGATAGCATCGTATTCTATTTCTGAAATAAGATGTCCATTTTCGTCATATTTATATATGACTTTGGTAACAGTCGTAATTGTATCTCTGTCGCCATAGAACCTTTTATTAGTTATTGTTCTGCTTTCAATAGAACCATCAAAATTGAATTCTGCAGTACCAGTAATGGCATAAGTACTATCTAACACTGTAAAGTTGAACAATGTGCCATCTATAGTGTCTGACTCTTGAGCATATCTCTGGATAACCTTGCCATTGGTGTCATATTCAAAACTGAATTCTGTGACCTTGTTGTCTAAATAATACTGAGTTTGTTTAGTTGCCACAAGAAGTTTCTTCTGTTTTGTGACATTTTCAACTAACCCATTGTCCTCATCATCAATATCGTCGCACGACGTGAACATACCTGCACCTATTGCAAGCATGCCTAATAAAAAAAGAAATTTTTTCATAGTCTTACGAATTAAAAAGAATTATTCCCAAACGAAATTTATGGTTTCAAAGGGTTTGTTGTTAAGATAGTTTCCGTTAGCGTCAGCCCAATATAGCTCGGCCTTGATTGGATAACCGTCGTTATCAAAGGTCCAAGATATTCTTTCTCCATAGTTTGTGTCTTCATTAATTATGAAAACAGGCAAGTGTTTACTAACCGCTCCATATCTATTACAATATCCTATCATTTTGTCGTTGTGGCAAAAGAATGAGATATCAGTTTCATTATTAATTGGAGTAGGGTATTCGTCGTTTGTGTATTTGTAAGACCATGTGACGTTACTAATTAAGACACTATCTTTATAAGAATAAGAGATACTATCTTTGTCCCTTTTATTGAAGGTTGCTACGTCTCCATTAATCCAAGTCCATTCACACATGTAGTCTTCATTTTTCACACCTGTCAAATAATCAAATTTGAAAGATGAAACAAGATGGTTGTCCACATCATAATTGTAAACAAATGTGGTTCCTGAATTCAAAGTGTCTTTCAAATAAAGTTTTTGCTCTTCTTTCACAATTGTTCCATCAGAATTGAAGTTTGTGGAAAACGTAAACAAGGACGCTTTGCCAATGACAGAATAGTTGAAAATGTTTCCTTCTGTAGGGAAGTATTCTCTTTCTTGTGCGAATGTATTCTCCACGTAAGACTCCTGATCTGATTTGTCTGCCATTTTGCCATCAGCATTGTAAATGTAAGAAGCGTAGTTGTTTCCGTTATGGTCGATATTGGATCTTGCCACAAGGTGCTTCTGCTTTTTGTTTACATTTTCAGAATGGTTGTCAGACGCTCCATCGTTCTCAATATCGTCGTCGCACGACGTGAACATACCTGCGCTCATAGCAAGCATGCCTAATAAAAAATGAATTTTTTCCATAGTTTTACGAATTAAAATGTTATTCCCAGACAAAGTTTATAGCTTCAATAAAACATTTATGTCCATCTTTGTCGTATAGATAGTCTCCGTTAGTGTCAGCCCAATAAAGCTCGATCTTGGTTGGATAACCGTCGTTATCAAATGTCCAAGATATTCTTTCACCATAGCCTGTCACTTCATTGATTATGTAAACAGGCAAGTGTTTACTAACCGCTCCATATCTATTACAGTGTCCTATCATTTTGTTGTTGTAGCAGAGGAATAAAACATCAGTTTCGTTCTTGATTGGAGTAGGGTATTCGTCGTTTGTGTATTTGAAAGACCAAGTGACGTTACTAATGTGACTATCTATTTCCTTTCTATTGAAAGAGGTTAAGTCTCCATTTTCCCAAGTCCATTCGCACATAAATCCTTCATCTTTTTCTCCTGTCAACACATCATATTTGAAAGATGAGGCAAGATGGTTGTCCGCATCATAATTGTAAACAAATGTCGTTCCTGAATTCAATGTATCTTCTCGATAAAGTTTTTGCTCTTCTTTCACAATTGTTCCATCAGAATTGAAACTTGTGGAATACATTAACAAGGAAGTGTTTCCTGTGACAGAATAGTTGAAAACGTTTCCTTCTGTAGGGTAGTATTTACTATATGATGTGAATGTATTCTCCACGTAAGACTCCTGATTTGATTTGTCTGCCATTTTGCCA
>JAKSUA010000053.1 GCA_024409235.1 Bacteroidales bacterium
ATTGCCACCCATTCTATACTGGCAAACAAAGATTCGTTTCATCTGATGGCCGTGTTGATCGTTTCAATAAGAAATACGGTTTAAAATAAGAAACAAACTTAAAAATATGAAACTCGCGAATTGGTCGCGAGTTTTTTATATTTTTGTTTTATATTCGACTTTATTTTTTAAATAAACGGTTTTATAATATTGTCATATGAAGAAGTTTAGATTTTCGCTTATTATTTCGACAGTAGCATCAGCTGCTGTTTTGTGTACTGGTTGTCAGCAAGGAGAAGACCCAACTTTGTTGAGCATTAGAGTTGCAACTTCTCCAGAGACTCTAGTCTATTCTCCAGGCGAGAAATTTGATCCAACCGGAATGGTTGTTATGGGCAATTACATTGGCGGAAGGGATGTTGAAATAAAAACTTACACTTATGAACCAAAAGATGAACTCGAAATGGGCGTTACTTATGTAACAATTTCATATGCAGGAAAAACCTGCACTCAAGACATCACTGTTTCTGACACTCCTCGTGTTCAAACAGGCATTGAAGTTACAACTTTACCAAATAAACTTATTTACCACGCAGGTGAAGAATTTGATCCAACTGGAATGGTTGTGAAAAAAGTTTATGTCGATGGAACTGGTTCAAAAATTACCGATTTCTCTTATTCACCGGAAGGCGAATTAGATACAACAGACAACAGAATCAGAATTACAAGTGATGGATTTTCTACTTTTGTTGATATTGTTGTTATTCCAGAAGGCGCTGAATTAACGGGAATTGAAATTGCATCTCAGCCAAACAAAACTACATATTATGTTGGAGATTCATTTGATAAAACAGGCATGGTTGTTAATGCCATATACGATGGCTCATACAAGGTTGAAATAAAAAATTATACTGTTTCACCTTCTGTAATGGCAAAAGATACAACCAAAGTTACAATTTTATTTGAAGGAAAGACTGCAACCATCAACGTTGAAGTTAAAGAAAAAGAAGATGATGTTTATTACCAAGGAATTAATCCAAATTCTTCAACTTTACTCAATGATTTAAATAGACTAAACAGCAGTAAACGCAAATCAACTGTCGGATATAAAAACATGTTAAATAATCCTTCAAAAGGATTCTATGTCACAGACCCAGGTAAAGGCTCAAATACAATTACCACTTTCTACTCCGGAAGAAACAATAATGGTACAGGTGGTTTAAATAGAGAACACGTTTGGCCAAATTCCAGAGGTGGAAACCAAGTAGAAAATGATATTCATATGCCACGACCAACATTGAATGCCGAAAACGGAAGTCGCGGAAATTCATTCTATGTTGAAGGCAAATGTAAATCTTCAGGCGGCTGGGATCCAGCTATGGAAGACTTTGGATTAGAAAGCTATCGCGGTGATTCTGCAAGAATTATTTTCTATTGTGCAATTGCTAGCACAACACTTAAATTAGTTGATAAAGAAGATGATAGCACTGGAAATAAAACCATGGGTAAGTTATCTGATTTATTGAGATGGAATCTTAAATATCCTGTACTCGAAAGAGAAATGATCAGAAACGACGGAGCTCAATCCTTACAAGGAAACAGAAATCCATTCATTGATCATCCAGAGTACGCTTGCAAAATTTGGGGGACCACAAATAGTACAACAAGACAAATTTGTGGAATTAAATAATATGAAAAAACACTTACTAACTTTTTTAACCTTTATTACATCAGTAGTCGGTTTATCTGGCTGTAACAACAACAATGAACCAGGACCAGATCCAGTTGTTGATACTTACTATCAATCAATTAATCCTGACTCTCAAACATTACTTAAAGACTTGAGAGCTTTAAACAAAGAAAAAACAAAAAAGCTTGTTGGATATGGTGCTTTACCAACAGTGTACAAGAGTACAGATGTCGATCCAAAGACAAAGAAAATTGTTGGATTTTATGACAATCATCTTGTTGGGCCGTCTTGGGATTCAGGTAAAACCTGGAATAGAGAACACGTTTGGCCAAAATCACTTGGTGGGGATGCTGTTGAAGCTGATGCACACATGGCACGTCCTGCTTGGGTTGATTCAAATTCTGATAGAGGAAATAAAGCCTATGCCGAATATGATGCTTATGATCCAGGCGATTTAGGTATTAAAAACTACCGTGGTATTAGCGCTAGAATTATTTTCTATTGTGTTGTTGCCCACGCCTCATTAAGCTTGGTTGATTCCACCAATTGTTCTACTGGTTCAAACAAGATGGGCAAATTGTCTGATTTGCTTAAGTGGAATATCGAATATCCACCAACCAGAAGCGAAAATGCAGCCCTTGAATTAGTTATTGAGCAACAAAGAAACAATGTTATTGAAAGCAAATATCAAGGCAACAGAAATCCATTTATCGATCACCCTGAATACGCATGTAAAATTTGGGGAAACACTAATGCCGCAACTAGAAAAGCTTGCGGACTTTAATTTTTAACAAAAAAGAACAAGGAGTACCTCATATGAAAAACAAGTTCTACATTACTACGCCAATTTAT
>JAKSUA010000054.1 GCA_024409235.1 Bacteroidales bacterium
ACCAAATGAGAATTCTTTTGCTAAGAACCAACGAACTGTATCGACACCATATCTATCAATAAGTGGTAATGGAGAGACGACGTTTCCGCGACTCTTTGACATCTTTTCGCCATTCAAATCTAAAAGACCATGGACAAAGACTCTATCTGGAAGTCTTAAACCAAGTCCTTCTAGGAACATTGGCCAGTAGATCACGTGGAAACGTGTAATGTCTGCGCCCACTAAGTGCACGATTTCTGCATCTGCATCATTCCAAAACTTCTCAAATTTTTCTTGATTGTCTGAACCATATCCTAGAGCTGTAATATAATTACAAAGTGCATCTAACCAAACATACATAACGTGTTTTGGATTTTCTAATACTGGGATTCCCCAGTCAAAAGTAGTTCTTGAAACACAAAGATCATCCAAACCGTTTTTGATGAAAGTATTCATCATTTCATTCTTACGTGAAACTGGGGTAATAAATTTTGGGTTTTCTTCGTAGTATTTTAAAATTTTGTCTAAATATTTATTTGTCTTGAAGAAATAACATTCTTCAGAAGCTTTATGAACTTCTCTGTGGCAATCTGGACAAAGGTGTTCTTCGCCAACTTGAGTGTCAGTCCAGAAAGATTCGCATGGTGTGCAATACCATCCTTCATATTTACCAAGGTAAATGTCTTCGTTTTTATAAAGCTTTGAGAAAATATTTTGAACAACGGTGGTGTGCCTATCTTGAGTTGTTCTAATAAAGTCATCATTAGAGATTTTCATGGCTTTCCATAAATCCTGGAATTTACTTGCAATCTCATCAACATACTGTTGAGGAGTTACGCCTTTTTCAGCAGCTTTCTTCTGGATTTTTTCGCCGTGCTCATCTGTACCAGTTAAAAAATAAGTCTCAAAACCACGCATTCGTTTCGAGCGCGCTAAAATATCGCACATGGTTGTACAATAAGCGTGACCAATGTGTGCTTCCGCGCTTGGGTAATAAATCGGCGTAGTAATGTAGAACTTGTTTTTCATATGAGGTACTCCTTGTCCTAATTATAAATAATTACATTCCGCAAATTCTTCTAGTTTCAGAGTTTGTGGTGCCCCAGATTTTACATGCATATTCTGGGTGATCAATAAATGGGTTTCTATTTCCTTGTCCACTTGGGTGTGTTTGGATAACATTGTTTCTATTTTGTTCAACTCTTAATTCAAGAGCTGCGGTTTCACTTTTTGAAGGCATGTATGCTAAGTTCCATTCAAGTAAATCGGATAATTTTCCCATGGAACTGCCATCGCCACTGTTGTTATCAAGAATTCTTAAAGAAGGACTTGCAACTACACAATAAAAAATGATTCTTGCACAAATTCCTCTATAGTTTGCATAACCTTCGCATCCAGGATCATAGGCAGTTTTTGAATAAACTTTATTTCCACGGCCTCCATTGATGTCAACATCGCAAGGTCTTGGCATAAATGCGTCGCCTTCTACTTGGTTTCCACCTAGAGATTTTGGCCAGACGTGTTCTCTATTCCATGTTTCTTGATCATCCCAATAATTTGGTAAATCTTTATTATTATAAAAACCAACCATTCTATTTGGTTTATCAGGATTTGCATCGCAAATAGGAGCAAAGGTTTTCATTCCAGCATAAGAAACGGTTCTTCTTCTTTTTGACTTATTTAAACTCTGTAAAGCAGATAATAAGTTTGTTCCGGTTAAGTCATTTGTGATTGAACTATAGTAATCACTTGGGTCTGGTTCACTAATTTGATAATTACATGTGTCGCAATAATTATCGTTATTTGAATCAATGTGGTTGCCTAATTCACTTTTTACATCGTGTCCGCATGTGGCGGCATGCCAATGTTGAGTTGAATTTGTTGACCAGGCGGCTTCGTATGTATGAATATGGCCAGGATCTGGATTCTCACCAGACATTTTGTAACCACAAGCATCACAATAGCCATCATTGTTTCCGTCACTATGATCGCCTAAGTAGGAACACACTTCCGGGTGACATGTTGCGATAACCCAATGTTGATTTTCGTTTCTTGACCAGGTGGTTGCCCATGTATGAACATGCTCTGGTTCTCCACAACCAGTCAATGTTAAGGCTGCACTTGTCATTGTTAATAATGTTAATAAAATTTTTCTTTTCATATTACACATATTATAAACCTTTTTATTTAAAAATAAAGTTTAACATAAGCAAAAAAATATAAAAAACTCACGAGCAATTCGCGAGTTTTAATATTTTTGTTTTGTTTCTTATTTTAAACCGTATTTCTTATTGAAACGATCGACACGGCCATCAGATGAAACGAATCTTTGTTTGCCAGTATAGAATG
>JAKSUA010000055.1 GCA_024409235.1 Bacteroidales bacterium
AACTAGAAAGCCATGCTGGAATACCAATTCTTTCGTATTCGGAGTTTTTGAATAGAATTGGGGGATGAATGTCGAAAACAAATTGCAAAGCGCAGAAAATTGGTGATTTAGGCGAAGCCTTAATTATCCCATGGGCTTTAAAGCATAATACCAAAGCGTCTAAGTACACATACGATGTTGGCTTTGACTTTTCTTTTCAGGTTCTTGAAGAAAATGAATTCAATGGTAAAGTTTTTGTTGCTCAATGCAAAGCTGTTGAACAATCTACAAAGTATGTCAGATTAGATGAGGATGACTTATCACTCCATCTACTTTCAAATGTGTCCGTATGTTTGTTGGGCGTTGATACAGTAACTGAAACAATAAAATATCGATTTGTTGACAATGAGCTAATTAACAAGTACTGCGATGCTATAATGGCAAAGCAAAAGAGTCTTTCAATTCCTTTTTCTGAATTGCATGAAGATACATCTTTTTATACAGATTGCTTGAAATATTGCAAGCCGGCATTGGCCGAATCTAAACGAATTTACACAATAGATAAACTTATAAGTACTTTTGCTCCGGGTACTGTTGTGAAATCAGAAACAAATTCTGATGGCTTAGTTTCATTAAAATTTACTACACCGGCTGTCACGAACATCATTCAACCGATTTCAATTTTTGGAAAACAGAAATTGAGCCCAGAGTATATCTTGAATGAAGACATTCGTGAAATTTTGAAAACATATTACCCAGATTACAATTGCTTAAAAATCTCCGGACGTGTTTGCTTTGAGTCAAAGTTTTCCTTTGGAAACAAAGAAGTGCAAACAGTTTGCTACCCTTACAAGGATCATTTGCACTATAAAATGAAATCTGGTTTTACATTGATTGTTTCTAAATGTGAACAGGGTTGTCATCATTTCTCGTTTGATTTAGAAGATTCTAAGTACCCTCTATTAACTTGTATTGAAGATTGTGATTTTATTAGTTCCTATAATGAAAAATCCCTATTCGCTATTGAAGATTGCACTTACATAAAAAATGTTCATGATGAATATGCAGAACTTGGCTACTGTTTTGAACTTGCTGCAGATGTCATAGCTCTCGCCCAAAATACGAGTATTGATTTTTCAAAATTTTTCTTGTCTGATTTAAACAATAATGATTGTCGCTTCACAATACGTTTTTTATCTTTGTTAAAAGCAGGAAAAATAACATCTTTCCCGTTCGTGCAAGATGTACCCGATGACGAATTGTCTGTTTTGAAATATGGTTGTGAAACAAACGGGATTCTTCCGATTGTTTTTACAATTAATGGATTTCGATATATAGTCGAATGTGAATGTAAATTTCAAAAAATTTTTATTGAAGATAGAATTTGCGGATTAGACATCAAAAATATAGTCTGGAAAGGAGAACGGTTCGAAAAAGAAAATGAAATTAAATTTGAAGAGCCTAAATTATGCATAACAAAGCAACTTCCTGCAGTTCCCGCAAATTTATCCATAACGGGAAGACCTCTTGCTTGGAATACTATAGAGATTGAACTTCAATATTTACTTCCTGATTGATTCTTTCTGTTTTCCCTAAGTGAGCAGAGAGTGTAATTAACGAACACACAACGGAATAAAAAACGCAGGCTCGATTGAGTCTGCGTTTTTCAAAATGTAATCCTCGCGATGATTATCTCACGACCTTGCGGTCGTCTTCGGTCATCTTGAGGAAGTCGGCAACCTTCATGGAGCCCTTATCGCCTTCCTTACGCTTGTTCACAGAGATGACGCCTTCGGTTGCTTCCTTCTCGCCGACGATGAGGAGGTAAGGCACTTTCTGCAGTTCGCACTGGCGGAACCTGTAGCCGAGCTTTTGACGCCTGCGGCGTCCGCGGCTGCACCTCGGTCATCCCCGTCAAGCGAGGACAGGTAAAATTATGCGAGCATAATTTTGCGACACTCGGTTTGCACGCTTTTCGTTGGATTCGTCGATAAAAAAACGTAGGCTCCAAAGAAGCCTACGCAATTTGAACTTAGTTCGCTATTGACTAACGGACGACTTTTCTGTCATCTGCGGTCATTTCGAGGAACTGAGCGACAGTCATCTGACCCTTATCGCCTTCCTTTCTCTTATTGACAGAGATGACGCCTTCGGTGGCTTCCTTCTCGCCGACAATAATCTTGTACGGAACCTTCTGCAGTTCGCACTGACGGAACTTGTAGCCAA
>JAKSUA010000056.1 GCA_024409235.1 Bacteroidales bacterium
CTCTGCTGTTTTATAGGTCGCCACACCCATAGGTTGACAGTAATCTTGCATTACATATTCAACATAAGCTTTGTCCATGTCTTTGCATAGTATTATACCTATAGGGTGTTCTTCTCCTTCTAGACGATCATCGTCATTGAGAATACGTAAGTAGGCTGAAAGTTGAGCTAAATAAGCAATTTTGAATTTTCCCTTTTTTAGTTCAAATACCACGGTGCGTCGTAATTCACGGTTGTAGAACTGAAGGTCTATCCAGTGGTCATGTCCGAGTTTATCGTAGTGAACTTGATTGCCAACAAATGCGAAACCTCGACCAAATGTCATGATAAAATTTTTGACATTATGAACAATGCTTTGTTCTATTACTCTTTCGTCAACATCTTCCTCATGCATACCTAATTCCTCTACATTAATAAAGTCAAGTAGGTATTCATCCTTAAACATGTTTATTGCATGATAGGCCTGTTTGAAGTCAGGTATGGTTTTGAAAAGGTTGTTTGGTAAATTATCCTGATGGTGATAAAGATCTTGTTTGCGAATCAGTTGCTCAAGTACATCTACTGATGTCTTGTTGTTGTATGCGTATCTGATGTAAAAGAGTCGTTCCTCAAATTCCTTTGTGTATGTGATAATTGTTATATGATGAGTGAAACTTATCCCTAAAAATTCGGATAGAGGAAAGTTTGGCACATTTGTTAGTTGTAACTGATGAATTGTATTTGCTTTATTCTTAACGTGTTGTGTTAATTCGGCAGTCGCGATTGCCGATTCTTTGCCAAATTCGGCAGTTTTGACTGCCGAATTTGATTCTATGTCACACCATGTTTCATAGAAAGCACGCATATTTTTTAGATTGCGTTCTCCAAATCCTCTTAATCCTGGTAGTTCTTGCTTTAATTGGTTACTTATTGCGTTTATTACGCCTTTCCCCCAGTTTTTATTGCGAGTATTTTCCGATACAAATCTGCCAATCCCGAAATATAAAGCAAGCTGCTCTTGATTGACAGCTTTTACCGCACGAGCTTGACTTTGCAGTATGGCTGTTTTTATAGTTTGCGTTGCGTTTGTAACTATATTAGAAATTTTAGATTCTTCCATTTTATTCTTTTGATTTTAACATTCACAGTTTTTCTCTAAATGTCTGTCATCATTTATGTATATAAATATCGTGATCACCTAAATCGTACTGATAATATCGGTCTCCGGATTTGATACAATCCAATTGGAAATACGTGCGTATATAACCGTCGTATGGAGTGATTGACACTTTCCACACCTGACCTTTCTCTGAAACGTCGGCATTATTTCTCTTGGCGTCAATCTCTGTGTTGGGAAGCGCGATATGCCATTCCGACATGTTCTCTCGTCCCCATCTGCCAAGGTGATCCCAACGGTTGCCCCAACTTGTGCTCCAGAATAATGGAAGTTCAATATTGGTGCTGAGTTCCTGCGACTGATTCTTAAGATCCTTTGTCAATAGGGCGATATCCCCGTCGACGTCGGATGATTTATACCATAGCTCGAAGCCGAAGTCGGTATCTACTAACCCGTCTGGCTTTTTCACTGGTTCCATTGTGTGGGTAGGGTGGAACACAAAACCTGTGGAGTCTTTTATCTGTTCGATTTTCTTATTGTACATCTTTTTATTCACCGAGCAACTTGATGATAGTGCGATGATTCCCAAAAACAGGATTTTGAAAAATATCAAATTGATTACTGAATTGTTTTGCATGTCTTGTATTGTCTTTGTTAAAACGGCCGCAATTTACAAAAAAGAAAGATATTTAAGTTCGTATATGTCATTAATGTGGTTAACAAAACAGAAAACAGCGTTTTAATAAAATATTTCACGCTTGGAAAACCCACAAACTCGTTTGTTCTGGAAAACTCCCCAACGGGGAAAACTTTAACGTCTGAAAACCCGTTCCAAGTTTTCTTATGTTTTTGTTTTCCGAGTTAGGTGTTTTCAAGACATTTTGATGTCTGTTTTCCAGTGCCTACAACGAAGTTGTTTATTTATTGGGCACGTTTTCTGTTATAAAAACACTTGCGTCTTCACATTTCCCCCCGAATAATTGGTAATGTTTGCCAAAATTCGGGTATCAATGAAACCAAATAATTTTTTGTATCTTTGCAAAGGTTTAATTCATATTAAAATATAATGAAAAAGTTT
>JAKSUA010000057.1 GCA_024409235.1 Bacteroidales bacterium
GAGCCATAACCTAATGCTGTAATATAATTACAGAGAGCATCAAGCCAAACATACATAACGTGTTTTGGATTTTCCAAAACAGGAACTCCCCAATCAAATGTAGTCCTTGATACACATAAATCATCAAGACCATTCTTAATGAATGTATTCATCATTTCATTTTTACGGTTGACCGGTGTGATGAATTTTGGATTTTCATCGTAATATTTTAAAAGTTCATCAAGATATTTATTTGTCTTGAAAAAATAACATTCTTCAGCTGCCTTATGAACTTCTCTATGACAATCTGGGCAAAGATGTTCTTCACCAACTTGAGTGTCAGTCCAGAAAGATTCGCAAGGTGTACAATACCAACCTTCATATTTACCAAGGTAAATGTCTTCGTTTTTATAAAGTTTTGAGAAGATGTTTTGAACTACAGTCGTATGTCTTTCTTGAGTTGTTCTAATAAAATCATCATTTGAGATTCTCATGGCTTTCCATAAGTCTTGGAATTTAGCTGCAATTTCATCAACATACTGTTGAGGAGTTACGCCTTTTTCAGCAGCTTTCTTTTGAATTTTTTCACCATGTTCATCTGTACCTGTCAAGAAATAAGTTTCAAAACCACGCATTCGTTTTGAGCGTGCGAGAATATCACACATGGTAGTGCAATATGCGTGCCCAATGTGTGCTTCTGCACTTGGATAATAGATTGGCGTAGTAATGTAGAACTTGTTTTTCATATGAGGTACTCCTTGTTCTTGTTTTAATTAATTAAAGTCCGCAAACTTTTCTTGTTTCTGCGGTTTTTGTTCCCCAGATTTTACATGCGTATTCTGGGTGATCGATAAATGGATTTCTGTTTCCTTGAAGGGATTCAGCACCATCGTTTCTAACCATTTCTCTATCTAAAACTGGATATTTTAAATTCCATTTAAGTAAGTCAGATAATTTTCCCATTGTGTTATTGCTTGCATTGTCATCTTCTTTATCAACAAGAGTTAAACTAAGATCTGCAATTGCACAATAGAATATAATTCTAGCTGAATCGCCACGATATGATTCTTCGCCAAAATCTTCCATTGCTGGATCCCAACCACCGGATGATTTACATTTTCCTTCAACATAGAATGAATTGCCACGGCTGCCGTTTTCTTTAGAAAGTGTTGGTCTTGGCATATGAATATCATTTTCAACTTTGTTGCCACCTCTGGAATCTGGCCAAACGTGTTCACGATTTAATCCGGCAGTGCCTTTATTGTTTCTTCCAGAATAGAAAGTGGTAATCGTATTTGAACCTTCTCCAGGATCTGTAACATAGAAACCTTTACTTGGGCTACTAAGCATGGCTTTATAACCAACGGTTCTAGTTCTTTTCTTTTTATTTAAAGCATTTAAGTCATTAAGTAATGTTGATGAATTTTCATCAATATCTTCATAATACTTATCGTCACCACTGCTTTTTTGTTTAACTGTGATTGATTGATAAGTTTCTTGACCATAGTAAGTGATTGTAATCTTTGTATCTTGTAAAGATAAGGCTCCATCTGGAGTGTATTTGTAATCAGTAACTGTTTTCTTGGTTCCGTCATTGTAAGTTGCAGAAATTTTCATTCCTGTAGTGTCAAATTTTTCTCCAACGTAATAGCTTGTTTTTGTTGGTTTAGCAATGATTGCAATTTTTGTTAAATTCGGGTCAACTGGTTGTTCTCCACATCCACCGCAAACGACTGTAGTAGCAACAACTGCCGATAATATGAATACAAATCTTAGTGGTCTCATCTTTATATCCTCACTATTGAAATATTATACAACCGTTATTTATATAAATAAAGCAAAATATAATTTGCGTATAGCGAAAAATAAATAAAAACTCGCGACCAATTCGCGAGTTTCATATTTTTTAAGTCTGTTTCTTATTTTAAACCGTATTTCTTATTAAAACGATCGACACGGCCATCAGATGAAACGAATCTTTGTTTGCCAGTATAGAATG
>JAKSUA010000058.1 GCA_024409235.1 Bacteroidales bacterium
TGTACGACTTAGTATTAAACGGCTACGAATTAGCTTCTGGTTCTATGCGTATTAACGATCCTAACTTGCAGCAGAGAATCTTCAAGATTGTAGGATACTCTAACGAACGTGCAGAAAAAGCATTTGGCTTCTTAGTTCAGGCATTCAAATTTGGTGCTCCACCACACGGAGGAATTGCACCAGGATTGGACCGCTTGATTATGCTCATGCGTCACGAAGAATCAATCCACGAAGTAATTGCATTCCCTAAGAACAATTTGGCAGCTTCTGCTTTGGATAATTGTCCTAGCGAAGTAGATGAACAGTTGATTAAAGATTTACATATCAAGATTGTGGAGAAGGAAGATTAGAGCAGAAGCTGCTTGCAGCAAGTCCAATGGATAGAGGGTTGATAATTTATTAGCAACCCTCTAAACGTGAGAGTCAAGGCCGAAGAGCGAACGAAGGTGAGCGTGCCTTGACCGAGCGTATGAGTGTCCTTCTGTTGTAGACGAGCAACAACTTAAAGATTTGCACATTACTTGTTATGATGTAGAAGAATAATATTCCAATGGATGACGGGTTTATGATTTATCAGAAACCCGTCAAATGTATAAATTAAAGTTGAAAAGCAAACGAAGGAGAGAAAAAAATGAAAATATCTACACCATTCAAAATATCAGCTATTTTATTTATCATCTGTACAGTTGGTTGGGCTTTAGTTGGTGTCTTAGATTTTATGGACAAAGGTTTTTCTGTGAAATTTTATCTTGATGCCTTTTGTTTTGTAATGTTCTTAATTAGCTCGGTAATTTATACAAAACTTGCAAAGAAAGATAAAAAAGATTCAGAATAACAAAGAATCTGAAAGGCAGTTTCCCGCGGGAGGCTGCTTTTTTTATGCTTCAAACCAGTTTTCTACGCAAAGTGAAAATTCTTTTTGAATTGGCTCAAAATCTTTTGTGTTTCTTGTGACAATTATAAGATTGTTAGCTAATGCTGTGGCGGCAATTTGTGCATCGGAAGTAGAAACTGGAGTGCCATTTTTGAGCATACGGGCAAAAATATCGGCCTGAAGTGTTGCACAATGTTCATCATAAGGAAGAATTGGGTAGATTGTGCGGACGTAGTCGTTATTGTAATTCCATAAAATTTCTTTCTTTTTGCCTTCAGGGAGAATTTCGACCCCTTTTTGTAATTCATACCAAACTGGGGCACAAATTACAGAAAATAAGCTTTTTTCATCAATATTTGAAACAACTTTGGAATCTGGATTTTTTCTAGTTGGCTCAGAAACAATATTAGTATCAAGTAAATACAATTTCTTAAATTCCAATTTATTCATTTCCATTTTTCTTAGTTCCATGGGTTACCTCTTTCATCAATGATTTTTTTGTCTTCCTGAACAAGTTTTTCTACAGTATCTGCGTATTCATCATCAAGTAATTCAAAATTTTCTTGTCTCCACTTTTGAATTGCTTCAATAAAACTTGGTTTATTTCTTCTTTGATTTTCGAAATATAAGTCCTGAAACATTTTTAAGCTTATCATAACTGTTGTAGCAACTCCGTGTTTTGTAATTTCTACAACTTCGCCATTTTCGGCATAGGTAACGTATTCGCTGAGACGTGCTTTTACTTCGTATAAGGGTGCAGTCATTTGAACCTCCTAAAATATAGTCATTATATAGTTATATAATATGGTTATGTTATGACTATGTCAAGAAAATTTTGGGGGCGTTGCGGGGGCTTTAGTGAAATTAAAATTTTGCCCCCGCTGAGGGGATAGCGGAGTAGACCGCAGCGAAGCGAGGACTACGGAGCGCAAGGGGAGGATTCCCCTTCCTTATATATAGAAAAAAGTTTAAAATAATTTTAAGATTATTAGGAAAAGTGTATTTTTCAAAGGATTTATTATGACTAAACAACTTAAACAACTTATTTTTTGGGTAGGCGCACTTGTTATTGGTGCTGT
>JAKSUA010000059.1 GCA_024409235.1 Bacteroidales bacterium
CTGCTTGCAAAGTATGATTTCGCCTTTTGAGGCACTTTTTGTATTTCGCGCTCCTATTATTGCAACAGGTGTATATTGACATAGTAATAGTAAAAACATTCCGGTAACATTCCAAAAAAGGAATGGAGGAATGTATCACATGGAAAAAGAAAGCAAGAAGTCAGAAGATAGAAATTTGATTCTGTTCTTTGTTATAACACTTGCGTGGACATGGATTTGCGGTTTTATACCAGTAATATTAGGGATTACGGGTACGCCGATTGGTACGTTTGTTTTTTACTTCGGTGGTGGGGCACCATCAGTTGTAGGTTTGTTTCTGGTATTTTTGACATACTCGAAGGATCAAAGAAAAGACTATTTCAAAAGATGTTTTAGTCTTAAGTATATGGGATGGAAATGGCCATTGATTGTGTTTTCGATCTTTTCTGTTATTTCGATTATCTGTATCTACGTTGGTGTCAATCTATTAGGGTTTGATATGCCAGGTATGGATTTTATTCATGCGATTGTTGAAAATCCATTAATGTTACCAGTAGTTATTCTGCTCTCTCTTGTTTCCGGACCTCTAAATGAAGAATTTGGTTGGCGCGGATACTCGTTAGATAAACTCATTGTACGCTTTGGTTTTCTAAAGGCTTCTTTGCTTCTCGGATTTATCTGGGCAATCTGGCATTTTGCATGGTACTTTACACCTGGACAGGCTCAGTACGATTTATTACAGAATTCATTATTTGATGCAGTTATGTGTATACCAAGTGTAATGTTATTAAGTGTATTTGTTTCATTTGTTTATGTTAAAACAAAACGAAGTATATTAGCTGGCGCGTTGGTACATATGTTAAGTAATCTACTTGGAAGTCAGTTGCTTTCACCTTATACTACTGATATAGGCACGTTTATTAGGTATGTAAAACTTGCCTTTTTTATAATTATTGTTTTGTATACGTGCTTCTCAGCAAAATTCAAGCGTGAAGTTGCTGAGCAAGTTGCTCATATGTAATAGAAGGAATTGAGAATGAAGATTATCACAAGACAGGTTGAAGAACAACCGCTTACTGTAATAGTTGAATATCCAGAATACAATAAATCTGTGGCAAAGATTGTCAAGAAAATTAATAGTTTGGATATGGATTTTGCTGCTTCCGTTGATGATAAACAGGTACATATACCTCTGACAGAAATATACTATTTTGAAATAGTTGAAAGAAAGGTATTTGTATATACAGAAAAAGATGTTTACCGACTGTCTTTAACTATGGCAGAACTAGAAGATATGACCAGGGAGAGCGATATTGTAAGGATTTCAAGAACATGTTTACTGAATATTGAACACCTTAAGGGAATTAAGCAGATTAGGAATAGTCATTTAGAGGCTGAACTTGATAATGATGAAAAGTTGATTGTTTCGAGAAAATATTTGAAAGATATTAAGCAAAGGTTTTGAGGTGTTCAATATGAAGAAAATACTAAGAGATACATGTATATTAGCAGCACTAATGATTCTAACGGTATTTACCTGCTCAATCATCTGGTCAGGTATCACTGCTGAAATCGCACTCGTTTTATTGTTGTTTGTTCTGGCATTCATGATTACAGGTGTTAATTATCTGCTGGATGAATTCATAAGTCTGTCGATTATTAAGAGTTACGTTCTGAAATATTTTGCTTTTGTGGCAATTGTTTTAATCTTTGGATTTATTGCGGGATGGTTTTACCCAAACAATTTCTGGATGGCATTTATTTATGTTGGAATAGTAATGTTACTAACCTTTTTAATTGACGAATTCAAGATAAGAAGAGA
>JAKSUA010000006.1 GCA_024409235.1 Bacteroidales bacterium
TCCACACATGATCCGCCACAGAAATACACGCTCATCAGCGAACGGACTATCTCGCTGTACTGATACCCGATGATACTACAGCATCTCTGACCCAATGTTGAGTCAATAACAGGTGATAGCATGGAGTCAAATTGCTCCATGATAGAAAAAATTCCACCAAAAGGTGTGAGTTTCTCAGATTTTATTTGTACCTTTGCCATGTCTTGTTGGGATTTTTGCTTGTTTTGAATTGCAACACTAAGATAAGTGAAAAATCTGACATGGCAAAATACTGGGCAACTTTTTGTTGCTCAGGAACTTATAATTTAATTTAGATCAAAGTGTTGCGGAATTTAGGTAAAACAAAAAAGTGCTTCGTTAAAGATTTTTGTAACTAAAATCACTACATTTGAAAAAAATCTGAAAGAATTATGATTTTCTATTTTTCTGGTTGTGGTAATAGTAAGTTTGTTGCTTTAGAATTAGCGCATAGGCTTAATGAGAAACTTATTTTTATCCCAGATGCTGTGAAAAAAAATGAATTTGAATATCATTTTTCTGACAATGAGATGTTAGGATTTGTTTTTCCTGTTTATTGTTGGGCTCCGCCACAATTAGTGTTAGACTTTATAAGTAAATTGGTGATCGAGAGAAAACCTTCTTATACATATTTTGTAACAACATATGGCGATAATGCAGGATATACGGATAGGGTTTTTGAAAAAGCTTTGGCTGAAAAAGGAATAGATTTTTCAGCTGGCTTTGGAGTGCAGATGCCTGAGACTTATGTTAATATGGCGGGAATGGATGTGGATAAACCAGAAATTGCCATACAAAAAGTCGAGAAGGCGAAACAAAAATTGCCATATATCATGGATTCTATAGCTGAAAGACGTCATGGAATCAGTCTTGAGATAGGAAAACATCCATTTATAAAAACATATATTGTAAAACCAATATTTTATAAGGCATTAGTAACAGATAAAAAATGGTGGACTACAGAAGATTGTGTTGGTTGTGGTTCATGTGCATCTGTTTGTCCCTTAGAAAATATATCGTTGAATTCGCAAAAGAAACCTCAATGGAACGGCAATTGTACGACATGTGAAGCCTGTTATCACATTTGTCCTAAAAATGCAATCCAATTTGCTGATGCCACAAAAGGAAAAGGACAATTTTCACGTTATTGTTAGTTCTATTTTAGTGATGATTGGGTAATAGCATCACTTTTAAATTTCTTTAGCAAACATGTTGTCAAGTTCTGCTTGTGTAAATGGACACGGTTCGTTTCTTTCTTTTGCTAACTGAAATTGTTTACAAGCATTGATTATAGATGCTTCTTCGAAACATTTGAACAACATTTCTTTTAATTCGTCAAGATGCTCTGAGTCTGTATCAGAGAATTTGTGGGAAGATTTGTAACTTCTGTCCTTTTCCGGAAGTATACCATGGTAATAGTATGACCATACGAGAAAGCGCATGCATACGTCTGGAGTCATTAAAATTTCCTGCATGATTAAGCTTTTAGTTTGTTTCCGTCAGAGAATGCTTGTCCTATTTTTGATCCTAATTGAATGTAACTGTGATGAATAGGATCATATGTTATTAATTCCATTTTCTCAATGTCGGGTTTTCCGTCAATTGCAAGATATTTTTCGTCAACGAGAATATTGATAATTTCTGCGACAAGATAAAACCCGGTTTCGCTTTCATCAATTTTATTTTTAATACGACATTCTAGTGTCATAGGAAAATCGCTAAAAACAGGAGCGTTGATTTTTTCTGCTTTTATTATTTTCCATTTTGTTTTTGCTATTTTGTTTGGATCGTTTTTGGCGCTTACAATTCCTACAAAATCAGATGCAACTAATGTGCTTTTTGTGGCAAATGCAACTGTAAATTCTCCATTTGCGTTAAGGTTTTCTGTAGTAGCATGGGCTCCCATCGAAATAATAATTTCGTTTGTGTCCCATTGACCACCCCATGCAGCATTCATGGCATTAGCATTCCCGTTTTTATCAAAAGTTCCAATAATTAAAACTGGTTGCGGAGCCAACCATGGTTTAGGTGAAAAAGACTTCATCTGTTTATTTTGTTATTTCGTTTGTTTTGTATCAAGGTTTCTTAAACATAACGGCAAGTTGCCATGTTCTCTGTGATGTGCTACACATAAACAACATTTTCCATGTCGTGGACATTCTTTTGGACAAGGACAATCAATAGTTGAATTATGCGCACAGACTTGTTTTATTGTATTGTTTTCCATAAGTAAATTATTTCATTCTTCCGTATTTCATTTCTTCGCCGTTTGCGTCGTATTGTTTTCTTTTACCAACAGGTGGTTCCGTTAGTTGGATTCGTACCACAGCAGTTCTTTGCAAACTTCTTGCAATAGATGTGTCGAAAGCTTCCATATGTTGTGGTAGAAATCGTTGACAGATAACTCGTAAAGCGTTGATTTTTTCTGCGTCATCTTCTATTTCTTCAGCTATGCCGAATGCAATAGCTGATTGAAATTCTAACGTGAAACTTCCGTCTTTAGGACCGACAGTTGGTTTACATTTAGAAACGGCGTTAAGACAAACATGTGGATTTTTTTTAAGAATATCTAATTTTTTCCCTTCTTTGGCACAATGAAAATAAAATGTTTTTTCATCTGTTCTTGCTAGAGAAAGAGGAATTGAATAAGGAAGTCCGTTTTCTTCTGTCATGCTAACAGTAATGAATGGGGCACGGTCCATTACTTTTAATGCCCATTCTGCGTCCATCTGTCTGCTTTGTTTTCTCATTCTATCTAATTACTTGAGTAAATTCAGCTTTTGAATCGTTTTCTTTTGATTTCGTAACATAAATGGTTGCTGTAATGTCTTCACCATTTTGATTTTTACTTTGTACATAAAATTCGTAGTCGGTAGAGTTTTTTGTTTCACGAACAGCGACATCGATAGGAGTGCCAAGTGGAAATTGATAGTCGCCACAGGCTTCGTCAAAAATATCAGCATCCTCTTGTGTAACAGGTTTATGTTCCATAAATGCTGGAAGAGCTTCTATTTCTCCTTGTTTGAATCCTCTTTCTATAAGAAAACGGTTTATTTCTGCAGAAGATTTTTCTATTCTTGCATTTCTAACTCCGTAACCTTCAATAATCTCAGCTTTTGGTAATGCTTGTTTTAAGTTTTCTGTGCTTGCTTGTAGTCCTCCACTGCCAAATGTGCAGAATGTTACGATTTTCTTGCCTTCAAAAGACTCGTTTTTTACTAAACCAGCAATTGGTTGCGCATATGTTCCAAACCAAACAGGATAACCAAGAAATATGATATCGTAATCATTGATGTTTGATTGTAAAGCTTTGGTATTTGGAACAGTTCCTGATTCTATTTCTTGTATGCAACGGTCAATTGTTTCTTTATAATTTCCGTCGTATGGATTTTCTATTTCAATAGCTTCAATGTCAGCATTGAGCTGTTGTTTTATTTCTTCTGCAACCGTTTTTGTTGCTCCGGTCTGGGAATAATAAAGAACTAAAATCTTTTGTGAGTCATCTTTTGTTTGTGAGTTACAAGCAGCAAGACCAAGGCTTGCGAGTAAAATTGTAAATACTTTCTTCATTTTATCGTAATTTTTTATTCTGTAATTTATGGTACAATTTTAATCAAACTATTTGAATTATTTTCCTCTTTAATCGTTTGAATTTGAACTAATTTTATGCGTAGTGGTTAGGAGCCTTTTGTTTCGTGTTTTTATTTAGAACATAATTGTTTTTTTCATTTAAGTTTGAAATTTTATTTTGTAATAAAATATTTTAAAAGAGATTTTTTTGTAATTTTACATCAATAATTGTAAAAATTTAAAAAATATAAGATATGGCAACAAAGTATGCAGGAACCCAGACTGAGAAAAATCTGGAAGCAGCGTTTGCTGGTGAAAGCCAGGCACGCAACAAGTACACTTATTTTGCTTCAAAAGCAAAAAAAGAAGGTTTTGAACAAATTGCAGAATTATTTTTGAAAACTGCAGAAAATGAAAAAGAACATGCAAAATTATGGTTCAAGGAATTGAACGGTATTGGTTCAACTGCAGAAAATCTTTCGGCAGCTGCTGATGGCGAAAACTTTGAATGGACTGATATGTATGAAAGTTTTGCAAAAACAGCAGAAGAAGAAGGTTTCCCTGCTTTAGCAAAAAAATTCCGTTTGGTAGGTGCAATTGAAAAACATCATGAAGAACGTTACCGTGCATTACTTCATAACATTGAAGCTCAGGAAGTTTTTGCAAAAAGCGAAGTGAAAGTTTGGGAATGTCGTAACTGTGGTCATATTGTAGTTGGAGAAAAAGCTCCTGAAGTTTGTCCTACATGTGCTCACCCTCAGGCTTATTTTGAGGTTCACAACGACAATTTTTAATTTATATGAATACAATCACAATGCCAGAGCTTCGCTATAAAGCCGATGCTCTGGCACCCGTGATAAGTGAAGCTACTGTTAATTTCCATTATGGAAAACATCTTCAAACTTATGTTAACAATTTAAATAATCTTATCCCGGGAACAGAATTCGCGGAATCTTCATTAGAAGAGATCGTGATAAAATCAGAGGGAGCTATTGCAAATAATGCAGGGCAGATATTTAATCACTTTATGTATTTTGAACAATTCTCTCCTGTATTGACAAATCCATCTCAAGTATTGCTTGATGCAATAGAAAGCAGTTTTGGCTCTTTTGATGAAATGAAATCAAAAATGTCTGTTGCTGCAAATACACTTTTTGGAAGTGGTTGGGCCTGGCTCTGTGTAGATAACGGGGTGTTGAAAATAACTCAAATGGCTAATGCAGATAACCCATTACGTCACGGATTAAAACCATTATTGACTATTGATGTATGGGAACATGCTTATTATCTTGATTATCAGAGTCGACGGGCAGATTATACAACGGCATTTTGGAATATCGTAGATTGGAATGTTGTTGAAAGAAGATTGTTAAAAAAATAAGATTTGCTGTAAACGAAAAAAAGGCGTATTTACAAATACGCCTTTTTTGTATATGAAAACATTACTTTTATCGATTTTCTTTGTTTTTCAATGCTTTATTAACAATAAATCAATGTGTTTTATGTAATTAAAAATATAAAATACAAAAGATATGTTGGAGTATTGTAAGAAAATATTGAGTGTAATGACATTTGATGTGGAACTCTTTAAGAAAGAGTTGCAAAAATGTTTTTCGTATTTGAATTTTCAGGAAAGATTAGATTTAGGAATATGGAATGATAATAACTATTTAAAGTTACCAGCCTAAATAAAAATCTTGTGGAGAAATAAAAAACGACCATCTATTAAGATGATCGTTTCTCAAAACTTTATGATTCGTAACTTATTTCAAGAAGCTTCTCTTTATCTTTGATTTTAATTGTTTTCTTCTCAAGAACAACAATACCTTCTTTTTCAAAATCGCTTAATAATCTGATTGTGCTTCCTGTTGCAATACCGGAACATTCTGCTAAATCATTTCTAGAAATAGGTAAGTCTATAAAATCTTCGTCTTCTGTAAGTTGTGTTATGTTCAATAGCGTACAAGCTAATCTTGAACGTATAGATTTTTGACTTAATTCAGAAATCTGACGTAACTGATTTCTTATCGCATTACATGAAAATTCGTACATTCTATATGCACAACTTGGATTCGATTTTATTATATCATAGAAATCCTGTTTGTTAAAAAATGCCACAACAGCGTTGTTCATTGCAGCTGCTGTTGTTTTATATGTTGTGTCCGCTAATGTGGAAACACCAAGAATAGAAACAGGTTTTTTTATGCCAATAATTGTTCCATGTGCATTAGATGGATTCTCAACAGTAAACTTACATAAACCTTTTACTAAAACTGCAATTTCAGTAATTGTAGCTCCTTGTTTAAAAATATTCTCGCCTTTTGAGTAAGAGATAAATTTTAAGGAACTCTCTAATTTTGCTATGTCTTTAGAGGAAAGAAGTTTTGCTAATTCTGTTTTTAATAATTCTTTCTTTAATTCGTCTTTAGAAGGAATACGCATATTATTTTCTTTTTTTTAGTACTACAAAATTGAATAAAATATTTAAAAATACCTTTTTTTCACTCCTGTTTTTTTCTAAAATGTAGAAAAAAACAACTGAGTTGTAAAAAACTTATTATTTATATAATTTGTGTATGTTTTCTATAGAGAAAATTTCTTTTGTTTGCTTGTTTTGACGGTTAATAAACAAAAATAAAACATCGCAGTTGTTTTTGTAATATTCAACCCATCCGCAGAGACATGAATTTGTTGTTTCATCTTGAAAAGCTCCGCAGACGAAATTGTAAAAGTTTTGTGCATCAAATTGTTCCATAATATAAAATGCACTTTCTCCCATTGTTTTATTTCTGATGGAAATTTCTCCTGTTACAATATTTGCTAATGTATATACAAAAACAGCAGGTGAGGGATAGTAGTTGTTGTTATCTTGAATTGTCTTTTGGTATTCACTGTCATCATCAAGCGAAGAACTTCGGTTGCAACATACAACAGCAATGTCTTCTTTTGGTGTAGTTTTATCAAAATCAATTGATTGTAAGGTAAGTTCGGAACCTAAAAAACCTGATTTTGCAAGATTGTCCATCTTGAAAAACTTTGGATACGAAATGTTTTGTGAGTGATAGATATCCGTAAGCCATGATGAATCAGAATCACTTCGTGGGATCTGTAATTCCTTTCCGTTTACAATTACTTTATCGTTAGTGATTCTGCAATATGAAGTGATTTCTAAGTTCATTTGTATTACATTTTTTTGAAAAGTAGTGCGGCATTACTTCCTCCAAAGCCGGAAAGTACTTTTAAAAATTTGTTTTCCGTACAAGTTTTATTTTCCAGTAAAGAATTTATTGGAGCTACAGTTCCTCTTTCTGTTAAGTTGTTGACTTTAAGTGCAGTATTATCAATAATTGCTAAAGATGAAATTATTGATTCTAAAACACCTGCAGCACCAAGAGTATGACCAAAGTAAGCTTTTAGACTATTGATTGGTCTTTCCTGTAAATTAGCACTTGTAAATGCAAGAGATTCCATGTCGTCGTTGTATGCTGTAGCTGTTCCATGGGCATTGATAAATGCAATTTCGTCAGGATTTGTTTCGTGTAAAACTTTATTAATGGCTAAAAATAAACCGGCTCCTGTTCTTGATGGTCCTGAAATATGATTCGCATCGTTTGCCATTGAGCCATTTTGAAGAACTATTGTATTCTGTGGTAAGGCCGATTCCTTTGTTTTCCCATAAATAATTGTTGCTGCAGCTTCTCCTAAATTTAAACCGATACGATTTTTATCGTAAGGCTTACATAATTCAGGTGATAACGCCTTGAACGATTGAAATCCAGACACAATAAACTTGGAAAGCATGTCGGCTCCGATTACAATAACATTCTTACATTGGTTGTTATCCAGTAATCTTTTTGCTGTTATTTGTGCTGAAGCTCCTGATATACAAGCGTTTGAAATTATTATTGGCGTGTTTTTATTTTCAAAAAAATTAGCGATTAATTGTGCGGATTTCCATAAATAAATTCTATCGGAATCAAAGCCATTTAAATTGTCAAGTAGATGTACATTTCCTTTTGTTGAAGATAGTACGAATTGTACATCATCAGAATTTGCCAGAATATCAGTATTTTCTAATGCTTTGTAAATACTGAGAATAGAAGCTTTTTCAAATTTGGTGTATTTGAAGTTGTTTCTGTTAATTAAAGCAAATTCTTCGTTGAGTAGTTCTTCATCAATTATGGCACCAACGAATGGAGTAGGTAATCCAAAAATGTTTTCTTGGAGTTTAAGGTTTGTTAATCCTTGTTTTACGGCTCGGTAGTTTACTTCCGAAGAAAAACCAAGTGAGGAAATTATATTATGTGAAATCTGATAAATCATTTTTATGCAATTCCATTCTTTTTTTTCCATTCTTTGATAAATGGAGGAACATCCCACATAAGGTTACGGTCTTTGTCAAGGAAAACTTGAACTGTATGGCCGGTGACGCATAGTTCGTTTGTTTTCAGATCATAAATTTCGTAATCAAACACTAGTTTCGCTGCGTTAGTGTTGTGAAATTTAATGACAATTTTAGCCTTGTCTTGATATTTGAGAGGACGTTTGTAATTGAATTTTAATTCAACTAAAGGGGCGTAGAAGCCGAAATCGTACATCCGTAAATATTCCAGCTGAAATTTTCTGCCAAATTCTTCCCTTGCATCTTCGAAATAAAGAGCATACGAACCATGCCATACAATTTGCATTGCATCGACTTCGCTGAAGCGAATGTCAAATTCTTTTTCTGCCTGTAAAACAACTGAAGATTCGTTCATTAGTTACTTTCTTTATCTGTAAGTGCAACTTTGATTTCACATTCTGCGAGTAATGAGCCTGCACATTCAACTTTTGCGTTCAGTAGAGTCATATTCATTAAACCACTGAAAGTTTCTTCTACAGTTGTGGTTATTGTTTCGCCAACTGCAGGATATGAATGTATGACAAGGTTTTTGATTGAACCAATAACACCTATTTTTACTTTCTGTGATTCCAAAAATCTGCTGACGTAGCCAATTCTAGCAGCACAGGTTTGTGCCATATTTTCAATAAGGCCTCCTGCTGACAATTTTCCATTGTCGCCAAGCATGATATTATCACTTTTTACCTCAAATTGAGAAGTTGCAGTCTTTTCTTCAATTGTAGTCAATTTGTCAACCATTACAAACGGAGGACGTTGGGGTAGAAGTTCTAAAATAGAAATTTCTGTCATGTTATTGCAGTTTACAAACAATAATACTATGACCTAATCCAAGTCCGTCATGGATTGTATCAACTTGTAAACCGGCGTTTTCTATGCAACGAATCATGTCCCCTGAATAATACATTTTAGAATTACCGTTTGCTAATGCAGTGAAATACAGGCTGATTTGTGCTAAACAGTATGAGGCTGTTTCAAAACGTTGACGGTCCCATAAAGTTTCCATGATGTACAATTTACAGTCCTTGTTCATTGATTTTGCTGCACGGGAAAGAATACTAGTAACTTCTTCTTCTGAGAAACAATCAAGAAACTGACTCATCCAAATAGCATCGAATCCTGTAGGGAATGGTACGTTTTTATCTAAAAGATTTGCTCCATGTCCAGAGATTCGGTCTGCACCAGGAATGTCTTTTGTCTGTTCACGCATCATTTGTAATTGCTGTGGCAAATCCATAATGGTAACTTGTACGTCTTTGTTGAAACCTACGCACTGTAAAGCCCATCGTCCTGTGTTGCCTCCAACGTCAAGCAATGATTTTGGTTTGTTCGAGAAAACTATTTCTAATGCTTGTTGAAAAGAATTGTCAGAATAAAAATGGTCAAAACCAAACCAACTTTTCTGAACTTGTTTTGGAAGTTGTGAAAGTCCTTCATAAATAGTTGGCCAGATACCAAAAACTTTTAATCCTTCTGGTTTTCCGTTGATTAAAGCTTCCTCAAGATTGAAAAGTCCAAGATAATTTACATCATGGTTGAAATCCATGTTTACACGTGCCATGTCATCATGGATAAGGAACCAACCGGCTTTTGCTAAATAGAATTTCTTTTCTTTTAGAAGAATGGTACCAATTGTTAACGATGATTCTAATAAACATTGAACAGCATAACGAGAAAGTTTTGTTTTCTCAACAATTTCGTCCATTGTCAAACCATCTTTGTTATCATCAAGCATTTGGAAAATACCGAATTTTACCATCAATCTTGATACTTGAAAAACAACAGGCCCAAATGCAATTTCTTGAGCTAAACGTTGTGCTTGTAAAGCATTGAAACGTTCTTTTGAATATATTTCTTTTTGCGGAGATTGTAATTCCATCTGATTTCAATTTGTACAAAAGTACTTTAAATTGCTGTTTTCTACAAGAAGGACGGTTTGTTTATTTTTCATATAGAAATAATTCTGTATTATTGTGCCGCATTATGGAATTCTCATTAGTCTCAAAATATCAACCGACAGGTGATCAGCCTGAAGCAATCCGTCAGTTATCCGAGGGTGTTAATGATGGACTGAAACATCAGGTTTTGCTAGGTGTGACGGGCTCTGGAAAGACTTTTACCATTGCTAACGTTGTAAAAAATGTGAATAAACCGACTCTTATTTTGAGTCACAATAAAACTCTTGCAGCACAATTATATAATGAGTTTAAACAGTTTTTCCCAGAAAATGCTGTAGAATATTTTGTTTCGTATTACGATTATTATCAGCCGGAAGCATATATTCCTCAGACAAACACTTATATAGAGAAAGAACTGGATATAAATGATGAACTGGAAAAACTTCGTCTGAGTACAACAAGCACGCTTCTTTCCGGACGAAAGGATATTATTATAGTTTCCTCTGTATCATGTATTTATGGTATGGGGAATCCGAATAATTTTGAGGAACGTTCACTTCATCTTCGTGTAGGACAAAAGGTTGCACAGGATGTTTTACTTCGGGATCTAGTAGATGATTTGTATTCTCGTAATGAATTGGAGTTTAAGCGTGGAACATTCCGTGTGAAAGGTGATACAATTGATGTTTATGAGGCTTCGCATGATTATGCAATCCGCATAGAGATGTGGGATGATGAAATTGATTGTTTGGCTGCAATTGATCCAGAAACAGGAAAAACTATAGAGGAACTTGAAGAAACCGTGATTTATCCTGCAAATTTATTTATATCAAGTAAGGGCGGTTTCGAAAAGGCTATCCGTGATATTCAAGATGATTTGGTAAAGCAGATTGATTTTCTGGAAAGTATTGATAGGCATTTGGAAGCTCAGCGTTTAAAGGAACGTGTGGAATATGACCTTGAAATGATTAAGGAAATAGGTTATTGTTCTGGAATAGAAAATTATTCTCGCTATTTTGATGGCAGGGCGGAAGGAGTGCGGCCTTATTGCTTGTTCGATTATTTACCCAAGGATTTTTTGTTAGTGATTGACGAAAGCCATGTTACTGTTCCTCAAATACATGGAATGTACGGTGGTGATCATTCAAGAAAAATTAATTTGGTTGATAATGGTTTTCGTTTGCCGGCGGCTTTGGATAATAGACCATTGAATTTTGAAGAGTTTGAGTCTTTATGTAATCAGGTGATTTATGTGAGTGCAACTCCGGCAGATTTTGAATTACGTCGCTCCGAAGGTGTTATTGTAGAACAGGTTATTCGTCCAACTGGATTACTTGATCCAGAAATTGAGGTAAAACCAACTGAAAATCAGATAGATGATTTGATTGAGGAGATAAATAAACGTTCTGCTTTAAATGAGCGTGTTTTGGTTACAACATTGACCAAGCGTATGGCGGAGGAACTTCAAAAATATTTAACACGTCTTGGAATACGAAGTGCTTATATTCATAGTGACGTGGATACTTTGGAACGAGTAGAAATTCTTGAAAATCTTAGAGCTGGCAGTTTTGATGTTTTGGTAGGTGTAAACTTACTCCGCGAAGGTCTTGATTTACCAGAAGTTTCGCTTGTGGCAATTCTTGATGCAGATAAGGAAGGATTTCTTCGTTGTGAACGTTCGTTGACACAAACTGCGGGACGTGCTGCAAGAAATGTTAATGGACATGTTATAATGTATGCTGACAAAATAACTGAAAGCATGCAGAGAACAATTGATGAAACAAATCGTCGTAGGGAGAAACAGATTCGTTATAATAACGAACATAATATTGTACCAAAACAAATTGTGAAGGCAATAGACAGCTCATTAGCAAAAAAAGACGACGTGGAGAAAAAATCTGGTATAGCTGCAGATCCTGTTGTGAAATATATGAGTAAAGATGGGTTGAAAGAATTAATTGCAAAAACCAAGAAAGAAATGGAAGCTGCCGCAAAAGAAATGGATTTTGATACTGCTGCAAAATTACGTGACGAAATGTTTGAATTGCAAAAATTATTGTAGTTGTCCAAACCAAATTGGTTTAATGTGTTCCGGCACAGTTAATTCGTGATCAAAAATACCATAAACTGTAGCTCCACTTCCACTCATTGAAGCATAAACGGCTCCCAGTTCATACATTTGAGCTTTTACAGCTGCAATTTCAGGATGATTAATGAATATTGAGGCTTCAAAATCGTTGTCAATGTGATTTTTCCATTGATGTAGATCAGTAGAAATTTCCTCTGTAATTTTTTTTTCTCTTTTAAAAGGATGTACTCCACGATACGCTTCAGCTGTACTTATTGCAACGTCTGGTTTTACAAGTAATATCCAATATCCTTTTAGGGAAATATCTGTTGATGAAAATATTTCTCCTCGTCCTTCGGCAAATACAGGTTGGTTTTTTATGAAAAAAGGACAGTCGCTACCGAGTTCTAATGCCATTTTCTCTAATTCTTGAGTGGATGCTCCAACAGAGAAATAAGAATTTAATGCGGTGAGTAAAAATGAAGCATCAGCTGAACCTCCTCCAAGTCCGCCTCCAAAAGGAATATTTTTGTGTAGAATCATGTGGACTGGGGGAATGTCGAATTTTGCCTTGAAAATATTCCATGCTTTTACACATAGATTTTTTTCTGGCGGTGTATCAATTTGAATACCAGTATTTTCAAATGTTAATTTAGAAGACTCAATAAATTCCAAACAATCACAAAATCCATGAACTGGATAAAAAATGGTTTCTAAATTATGAAAACCATCAGCTCTTTTTTCAGTAATTCTTAATCCAAGATTAATTTTTGCATTAGGAAAACAAATCATTTTTAGGAAATATTGAGTTCAAATGTTTTGGTTAGTTTTAATAGAAGTGGATTTTCCTTAGAAAGTGCTTCGAACTTGTCTTTGTTTGAAATCAAAGGCTTTGTATTTGGTATAGCCTCTTGTGTCGTTACTTTGGGCGCCTCTTGCTGTGGTTGAATTTGTGGCTTTTGTGGTTGAACAGTTGGAGGTGGAGTAACTTTTCCAGAAAGCATGTCGGACATAAAATTTGTCCTAGGCTTGCTAATCCGTTGAGTGATAACCTCTTTTGAAACTTCAGTTTGATTTGTTGTTTGCTGAACTTGTGGTGTAGAAACAGTTCTGTTGTTTTGAATTGTAGGTTGCTGTGCAGTTTCTACATTAGTTTTTTTTTTAATATGTTGCATAACTGCAACAATGCCAACTCTATGTGAAGTCTTTTATTATTACTTTCCTTGTACTTTTCATCAAATTTCTGTGCCATATCGAGGGCGGCAAAAAGAAATTCGGTCGGACATTTTTTTGCTTGTTCTGCGTAGTGATTTTTTGTTGACTCACTAACTTCAAGTAAAGGAAGTGTTTTAACGTCTTTACTGACTAATAAATCTCTGAAATGGCTGCATAAACCAAGCAAGAAATTTCTGTCATCAAAACCTTTGTTTAGTATTTCATCAAATGTTACTAAGGCAGAGGCATAATCTGATGCTAGAAAATAATCTGTCATCCTAAAGAAATACTCGTAGTCAAGTACATTTAGATTTTCGATTGTACTTTGATATGTAACAGTTTTTCCTGAGAAACTAACTATTTGGTCAAAAATAGAAAGTGCATCACGAAGTCCACCGCTTGCTTTCGTTGCAATAACATTAAGTGCTTCTGGTTCAATGGAAATATCTTCTTGCTGAGCCACATGTCCAATGTGCTTTACAATGTCATCTATTTTTATTCTGTTGAAATCAAATATCTGACAACGCGAAAGTATTGTTGGCAGAATCTTGTGTTTTTCTGTTGTAGCAAGAATGAAAATAGCATGTTTTGGTGGTTCTTCCAATGTTTTAAGAAAAGCATTGAATGCCTGTTGAGAAAGCATATGAACCTCGTCGATGATATATACGCTATATTTACCAACTTGAGGTGGAATTCTCACCTGGTCAATCAGTTGGCGAATATCATCAACCGAGTTATTTGATGCGGCATCAAGTTCAACTACGTTGAATGATGCAGAAGCATTGAATGATTGGCATGAAGCACATTGATCGCATGCTTCAACTTCAGCTGTTAGACTTTGACAATTAATAGTTTTTGCAAAAATACGGGCACAGGTGGTTTTGCCGACTCCACGTGGACCACAAAACAGATAGGCTTGACCTAAGTGTCCTGAACCAATGGAATTTTTTAACGTACGTGTAATTGATTCTTGTCCAATTACGGTCGAAAACGTCGCTGGTCTATATTTTCTTGCTGAAACTATGAATTTATCCATAACACTACAAATGTAGTTCTTTTTGGTTTAATAACAAAGAATTAGGTTTTCTGTTTTTTCTTTTTTGCAGCAGGAAATAATACATTGTTGAGTATCAGTCGGTAACCTGCAGAATTTTTGTGGTTGTCGAGATTTGTTGGCTGATCGCCGACAAAATGACGGTAGTCTTCCGGATCGTGTCCTCCGTAAAATGTCCATGTACCTTTACCAAAAGTTCCGTGAATATATTTTGCTTCTTTGGCTGATTTTAGTTCACCCATAATTATGGTTGTTGGTTTTATAAGGTTTTCATTGAATGCTGTTGTTTGTCCCATAAAACCTTTGATAATATTTGTGTGATTCTGGCAAAGCATTGTTGGCACGGGATCCCATTTTGCTGAAAATTCAAAAAGGGTGAAAAAATCCGCACTTTCGTTCACATTTCTTGTTTCCGTAACATCAATGTCTGAATATTCATATTCAAGAGGATTACGTTTTAGTGTAAAATTTTGAAAGGCAAAACAATTATTATAGTCTAGCTTTGATTGCGCTTGAGGATCAGCAGGATCCCCGTCAAACATACTCTCACAAATGTCAACGTTTTCAGCGGAAAGAGCAATGTCAAATGAATCTGTTCCGGAACACATCGCAAATAGAAATCCTCCATTTTCAACGTATTGCTTTATTGTTTTAGCTACGTATAGCTTTAAATCAGATACTTTTGAAAAACCATATGAATGTGCTGCTTCTTCAGCATTACGTTGTTGATCTCGGTACCATTGAGCGTTTTTGTAGCTTGCATAGAATTTTCCGTATTGCCCAGTAAAATCTTCGTGATGCATGTGTAGCCAGTCATATTTTGAAAGTTCCCCATTAACAATTTCCCCATCATAAATTACAGTGTATGGAATTTCGGCGTAGGTGAGTGCAAGTGTAACAGCATCGTCCCATGGAAGTTTGTCTTTAGGAGAATAAACAGCCATTTTAGGTGCTTTTTCTAGTTTCACGGCATCCATGTTTACGTCGTCAGATGAAACTTCGGCAAGAATTGAGGATACTTTAGTATCGGCAATGATTTCGTAAGAAACTCCTCTAATGTCACATTCGTTTTTTATGTCAGGATTGTATTCCATTAGAAAACTGCCTCCACGGTAATTCAGCAACCAATCGATGGAAAGGTTGTTTTGAAGAATCCAATAGGCTATGCCATATGCTTTTAGATGATTTTTTTGGCTGTTGTCCATAGGAATCAGAAAACCAAAAGCAAAGCAGCTTTGACAGAAAAGAAATAGTAATGCCGAAAAAATTAGTCTCTTCATTAAAAAGGTGATGTGTTTTCTGGAGGAATATTATTTAACATAAGTGGATCAGAATTGAAATCTGGAGGATTGCTGTTTATTGAAGAATTAAAGATTTTGTTTTGCTCTGCATTAAATCCTGTATTCGGATTTACTGGAGTAGTATTAGGATCAATGAATTTCATGTATTCTCCAATAAAATACAAATCAACATCACCACCTGCACCATGTCGGTTTTTAGCAATAACAATCTGTGCATCTCTGGAAATATCATTTCCGGAACTGTCTATTGTTGAGTTTGTTGCTTTTGCTTCTCTATGGATAAACATAACTAAGTCAGCATCTTGTTCTATCGCTCCAGATTCACGGAGGTCGGAAAGGCGAGGTTTTTTATCTGCATTCTGTCGTCCTTCAATACCACGGTTTAGCTGAGCTAATGCGATAATTGGTATTTTCAATTCCATGGCAACGGATTTTATCTGACGTGAAATGGAACTTACTTCTTGTTCACGACTTCCAATTCCAGGGGCTGTCATCAGCTGCAAATAGTCAACAACAATACATTGTACTTTGTACTTTTCAACAAGTCTTCTACATTTAGAACGAAAATCGTAAATATTTAATCCTGGGGTGTCGTCTAAATAAATTGGAGCTTTTTCTAGTTTTTCTTTTGCAGACGAAAGTTTTCCAATATCATTTAAGTCGATTTTTCCTGTTTGTAGTTTACTTTGTTGTATTTCGGCTTCGCCAACAAAAAGACGTGTGGCTAATTGCTCACAGCTCATTTCCAAAGAAAACATGCCTACAGGAATATTGTATTCAACAGCAATGTTGCGAAGCATTGTTAGTACAAATGCAGTTTTACCCATACCAGGACGGGCTGCTAAAACTATCATACTTCCAGGTTGCCAACCTGTTGTTATTCTGTCTAATTCTGTAAATCCAGAAGGAACACCAGTAAAATCTTTTTCGTTTTTGCTTGCCTCCAAAAAATGCTCATATACGGATGCTGCAACTCGGTCAATACTAACAATAGATTTTTTTTGCAGACTTTGATCTGTAACGGAAAAAACTTCTTTTTCTGCCAAATCAATTAGTTCTGACAATTGGCAGGATGGGTCAAATGCTTTTTCACTAATTAAAGCAGAAACACGGATAAGTTCACGTTGCAAATATTTCTGAACTAATATTTTTGCATGGTTTTCAATGCTTGCCGAGGAAGATACCTTCATTGATAAGTCAGTGATGAAGGAAGCTCCGCCAACATTGTTTAGTTCTTCTTTTTGTTGTAGTCGTTCGATTGTTGTAACCAAAGTGATAGGCTCGTTTTGTTTAGCCAATTCACTCATGGATTCAAATATTATTTGATGTTTAGGAAAGTAGAAAATATCCTTTTTACTCAACAAGTTCATTACGTCTGAAATTGCATCGCAGTTAATCATTAACTGGCCTAACACCGTTTCTTCTATTTGCTGAGAATAGGGTGGAATTTTTCCGTCGTAATCGACATGGAGAGTTATTTCTTTCTGAAAATTGCTTTTTGCCATTTATTCAATTTTTTCTGGTACAAAAATAGTCAACTCTTTTGATGCTCCAAAAGAGAAATATAAACACAACGTTGTTTAATTGTTGTTAAAATAAGTTAACTGATTGATACGTCAGCGAATGAAAAACCTCGAAGAAATTCGTTGATATTCATTCTTTTTTTCCCTTCAAGTTGAATTTCAATAGGTTCTAGAAATCCATCTTTTGTGGAAATGGCGATTGAAGAATTTTTTTCAACAATTTGTCCTGGTTTTAGGGTGTGTTTTTCTAAAAGGACTTTTGCAGAGAAAATTTTGAAAACCAGTTGATTCCCTCCTTTGGTCACTGTAGTCCATGCTCCAGGATATGGCGAGAATCCTCGTATTTGATTATTAATAGATATTGTATCCTTTTCCCAGTTTATTCTACAAGTTTCTTTGAAAATTTTCGGAGCAGGTTTTAGTTCACTTTCGTTAGAAAACAATGTTGATTGATTGATTCCCTGTTGTTTTCCGCTTTCAAGTAGATGTAATGTTTCGATAAGAAGTTGTGAACCGCTTTCTTGTAATTTATCATGAAGTGTACCTACGGTTTCTTCGTCAGTGATCTCAACTTCTTTTTGTAGAAGTATATTGCCAGTATCAATAACTTCATTAATTAAGAAACTTGTAACTCCAGTTTTTTTCTCTCCGTTAATAATAGCCCAATTTATTGGGGCAGCACCTCTGTATTGTGGTAGGAGAGAGGCATGAATATTTATTGTACCTATTGAAGGTATTTGCCAAACAACTTTAGGTAACATTTTAAATGCAACAACTACAATTAGATCTATATTTAGTTCTTTTAGTTGTGCAATGAATGCCTCATCTTTAAGGGATTCTGGTTGTAGAATAGGAAGGTTCTGTTCCTTAGCATAAATTTTTACAGCAGATTCGTTGATTTTTTTCCCTCTTCCTGCTGGCTTATCCTGTCCAGTAACAACCGCAACAATATTATAGTTGTTTTCCAACATGATTTGCAGAGGACGTACTGCAAAATCAGGGTTTCCCATATATACGATACGTAGAGGACTCTGCATGGCTATGCTTTCTTAAAGATTTTTTTATACCAAGGTGTTTCTTCAGAATCTTCGTCGGTATAGTATCCGTGATGATTGTTTTTGTCACGGTATGTTCCGTAGCCATATCCATATCCGTAGCCGTAGCCAGCTGTAATATCTACGTCATTTAATAGGATACATAGATTTGTCATTTGCTGTTCTTTAACCAAGGAATTTGCTAGCGTAATAGAATCTGTTGTCGTATAATTTTGACGCATTACAAATATATTGCAGTCTGCATATTTTGAAATTGCAATAGTGTCTGCAACTAAGCCGATAGGGGGTGTGTCTAATATAATGTAATCGTAACCTCTTGCCTTACAGTTGTCTATAAATTCTTCGAATTCTTTGCTTTCAATAAGTTCTGCTGGATTTGGAGGAATTGGTCCGGCAACTATTGCATCAAGATTAGGAACTTCGGTATTTATGATAATATCGTCTAATGTGTCGCGTCCGATTAAATGTGATGTTACACCAATTTTATTTGATGTATTAAGCATTTCTGCTAATCTTGGTTTACGTAAGTCTAATCCAATGATAAGAACTCTCTTATTTAGAAGAGATAGAATTGCTGCTACGTTTAATGAACAAAATGATTTTCCTTCACCGGAAATAGTTGATGTTAAGGCGATTATATTTGTTCTTGATGAATCTTTTAAAAAGAATGCAAGGTTGGAACGTATTGCACGGAAGGACTCTGCAATAGAAGATTTAGGTTTGTTCTTCACTGGTAACTGATCTGCATGTCTGTTGTGAAGAATTGTACCAATAATTGGAACAGAAGATTTACTTTCAATATCACTCTTATCTTTTATTGTATGATCCAAATAATGTCTTATAATAATGATGCTGCATGGAATGCAGATGCCTAAGAAAATAGCTATTAATAATAATAGTTTTAAACGTGGAAATGACAATTCTGCGTTTTCTGCACGTGCAGGGTCAACAATTTTTATGTCAGAGACATTTGCTGCTTTAGTAAGTCCAATTTCTGCACGTTTTTGTAATAGGAAACTGTAAACAGAGTTATTTATATCAAATTGTCTTTGGATACTTATCAGCTCTCGTTCTGTTCCTGGCAATTGTTGAATTTCGTTATCTGTTTTTTCTATTTCCTTTTTAAGCTCGTTCAGCTCTAGTTTTGTTGATTCAATCAAGCTTTTTACATTATCAACAAGGGATGATACAGTTTGTTCAATTTTCATATTGACAATCTGTAAATTTGGATTGTCTGGAGTTGCACTGTATGTAAGTACTTGTTTTTCTGTATATAGCGAGTTTAATTGCGAAATCAAAGAATTTAAAAGTGGGTCGTTAATTCCTGTAATTGACGGCATTTTAATATCCTGAACATCATCTGTTTTTATTGAACGAAGCAGATAGTCATAATATTTTAAACGCATGTCTATCTGAGATCTAGAAGATTCCTGTTCTTCAAGTTTCTTATACAAAATAGTTCCTTCGTTACTTAAATTCACAATTTTGTTATTGGAGCGGAATTCTTCAAGATTTGATTCTGCAAAAATCAGTGAATCAGATATTTGTACTAATTGCTCGTTGATGAAATCTTCAGATCGCTTTGACGTTTCATTTTTGTCTTCTAAGTCTTGCTCAATGCAAACTTCAATTAAACCATTAAGGAAATCAGTCGCTTTTTCTGGAACATTGTCTTTAATGGAAAGATTAACAATAGTACCTTTTTTCGAATTAGCTTCAACTGTAAGATTTTCTTGATATTGTTTAGTTAATGTATTGTAGTTGTTTATAACAAATAGAAAAACTTTTCTTGTTTTCTCTAACTCTTCCATATCAAAAGTAGGTGCTTTTCTTATGGAAAATTTATAAATAGAATCTTGGTACTGCTCATCCCAATGTAAAGTTTTGGAGATTGTGCAGGTGTCTCGTTGAATAGTAAGTTGAAATTCTTGTTCTGTAAGAATATCTACATTAATAAACTCAGGATTATATTTATTCTTATTGTTATAGTTAAAATAGGAGGTGTCTAAATCAACAATAAATGGAGTGTTTTTATAAATCTCCACGTCGTGAACACGTCCATTTACATAATAGGAAATTTGAAAATTCTGTTTTTCAAGATTTTTTCTGATAAGGCTGTATGATTGTAGAATACCAATTTGATTGTCGATGTTTGTTTTTCCTCCTGTAGCAGAACCAAATTCTTTCAACAGTGAACTCATGCTACCTAACGCATCTTCTTTTTCTACTATCATAATAGATGCATTGGCCTCAAATTCCTTTGTTGCATAACGGTTAATTAACAATGCTAGGGCACCACAAATAATACAAGAAAATAAAATCCAATACCATTTGGAAATCAAAAGTCTTGCATATGCTAATATGTCAATGTCTTCTTCAAGTTCAAGGTCTTGCTCGTTTGTCATAATAGTATTAATTATTTAAGTACAGAATAGAAGAATGTTAGGGTTGTTACTAATGTTGTTAAACCACTGAAAACCAATGAAATTGTTTGGGAATTTAATCTAAATGCACGGAGAGGCAGTGGCTCTACGATGACAATATCATTAGGTAATAAATAGAATTGCTGGGTAGCAAGTATGTTCTCTTTCGTCAAATCAACTCGGAAAGTGATGTTTTTGTTATCAATAGTTCGTATAATCAATACGCTTTTTCTGTCTCCAAATTGTGTGATATCTCCAGCAAGAGCCAGGGCTTCAAATAGATTTATACTATTGCGAAGAATACTATATGTTCCTGGTTTATTGACTTCGCCTAATACTGAGATTTTGGTATTCAACAATTTTAGAATAACGGTTGCGTTTTTGAAATATCCGTCAATTCGTTGTTGAACAAGTTGTTCTGCTTCACTGATAGACAAGCCTGCAACTTGAATAGTATCAACAACCGGAAGTCGAATGTAGCCATGTTCATCCAATGTGTAGCCTCGTAAAGTAGTAGAAACTTCTCCTGTAGCTGAACTTCCTGTCATATCCAAGTTGAATAAGGAACTTGTAACTTTATCCAAACTTAAGACTTTAATGTAAACGACATCACCTGGTTGTAAAATTACACTGAGATCGTTTTGATTGAAGTTAACAATGGTGTCTCCTTTGGGGTGATCGTTTATATATACCAAGTTTTTCCTTGAAGTACAGCTAGATACAAGAATTAATCCTATAATCGCAGCAAAAAGACATAATTTTCTATTCATACAAACCTATTTGGGTGACAAATGTACAAAAAAGAATTGTCATAATGAGTAAAAGAATGAAATCATGTGTGAAAATCCTAAATAAAAATTAATACTTGTTTCGTATTCGCATACAAAATTATGTAACGGTATTTGTATAGCAAAAGTGACTGGTGATTCTGTATTTCTATATGTAATGGTTGTTTTTACGAATCTATTGACTGTGAATCCGCTTCCTATCGCAACTTCCATTTTGTTGTCTTCTAATTGTGCATTGCCGCCAATTGATATAAGCTTTGATACTTTATATTCTCCTTGAATTGCAAAAGTTGAATGTATGTATTTGTTTCTATTTACGATTTGCAATGGATTTACAATAGAGATTCCAAATAAAGTCTTTTCAAATTCTCCATAATATGATAGTTCGGGAAAAATAAATCTTGATGTTCCGTATTCTTCCTGTTTTTGTGAAAGAATGTTAAATTTTATTCCTATTGCGTTATGTGAGTTTATTTTACGTGAAAAACATGTAGAAAAATATGATTCACTAAAATGCAGATTCCCATAATGCAACAGTGATGTCCCACAAGAAATTTGTTTCATTTGTGTGCACGCATTTATACGAGCACAGACCATATCCGAAATGCTGTAGTTTGTAATGTACGAAACACCAATTCCTGTCGGAGCACAAAAAGCGAGTAGGGCAGGATTTGTTTGTATGGCCCAAACGTTTTTCGCATACGACAATATACTACCCTTACCTGAAAATGTTCCAGATGTATATTGTGTCTCTTGAGAAAAAATGGAAAATGGTAAACTACAGAAAATGAATACGAAACAAATGGTTTTAATTTGTCTTGTATTCAAAATGTATGTCTTTTAAGTCTGCGTTTGCTTTTTCTATTTTGTTTTTTAGTGCCTCTTTATATGTTGCCAGTTCATTAGCAACACGCTCGTCTGCCATTGCAATGAACTGAGCTGCTAATACACCTGCATTTTCAGCGGCATTAATACCTACTGTTGCAACAGGAATACCGGAAGGCATTTGAACAATAGCAAGAAGTGCATCTATACCTTGTAAACTTGCACTGATAGGAACGCCAATAACAGGAACTGTTGTCATAGATGCAATTACACCAGGTAAATGTGCGGCCATACCTGCTGCTGCAATAATAACTTTTATTCCGTTTGCTTTTGCGTTTTTTGCGAATTTCTCAACAGCTTCAGGTGTTCTGTGTGCTGATAAAGCAAGGATTTCAAATGGAATTTGGAACTTGTCTAATAATTTCGCTGCTTTTTCCATTACGGGCATATCTGAAGTACTGCCCATAATAATACTGACTTGTGGTTTCATTGTTTTTAATTTTTATTAGGCAAATATAACAATTTACTTTGTTAACATCAAACCTTTGGATTTAGAATGTAGATAAGTATTTCAATAGAAATAATAATAAAGTCCTATAAATAAAAACAAGCTTACGATTGTAAACGAATTATTCTTCAACAATGGAACCTATATATTCTAAAAGTTCTTCTTTTCCGATTTTTTTCTCAGCAGACGTGATAAACATTGGTGGTAATTCTGCCCATTCAAGAAATAGTGTGTCTTGATAATTTTTTATGTTTTTTTCTAATTCAGCAGGCTTTAATTTGTCTGCTTTTGTCATTACAATGCAGATAGGTATATTTTTTTCGCCGCACCATCGAATAAATTCCAAATCAATTTTGTGAGGTTCATGGCGGCTGTCAACGAGTATGAATACGCAGTCAAGGTTTTCTCGGTTAATAAGATAGGCGCTTATAAAATCCTCAAATTTCTGTCTTAGTGATTTATTGACTTTTGCATATCCGTAGCCAGGAAGGTCAACCAAATACCATGATTTATTGATGATAAAATGGTTTATTGTTTGTGTTTTTCCTGGTGTGGAGGAAGTCTTTGCTAATCGTTTGTTGTCACATAACATATTGATTAGTGACGATTTCCCCACGTTTGATCGTCCAATAAAAGCAATTTCATGCAATGTCGGAGCTGGACATTGTATATGATTTGTTACACTTTTTACAAAAGAAGATTCTTTTATTATCATCTTTTTGCTTTTAATGGCTTTAGATAGTAAATTCTATTTGTTTAGATTTAACTTATTCTTTACCGGATTGGCATAGATTGTTAAGACAATGTTTTCAATATCGCTTTTGTTTTTTGGTGTGTCTAGTTGTTCTATACCGTTAGCAATATATTCAAGAAATACATTCTTGTCTTCATCTGAATATTTGTCTGCAAACTGTTTTCCCTTGTTAAGAATGTCATATGCAATATAATTGTTCTTTTCAAGCACGTATGCATCGTAGATTCGTTGATCTATGATTTTTGCAAGTTGAACAAACTTTTCACTTTTATCAAAAGTGTCGCAATATTGTAATTCTTCTAGGGTAATTGGCTTTGTTACGGTAAAATTAACATGGCCTTTCTTGCCAATAATTCCGTTCCAAATGCTTTCGTAATCTTCGTGTTTGCCCTTTTTATAGGTTGTGAAAGATGACACAAAAAGTTCTGCAGCTTTAGCAAAAGCACATGGCTCATATTCGTATGAAACAGAAACTGGAGTGATGGATAATTGAGAAAGATTTTCAACAAAAGAATCTTCACTGCTCATTGCAAACATTTTTAGTACAGCAGATTCTGTTTTGTCATCTCCATCTTTTGTTCTTCCGCTTCGTTGTGCAATCCAAACAGAACGTTTTTTTTCTGTGATTACGTGACGGATGTATGAAGAAACTGAAAAATAATCTCTATATAAATCACGTAAATTTCCGCTTCTGTTTATTCGGAACATGCGGTTTAGTTTTCCTAGATCAACAGAGATTTTATTTTTCATTAAATTACTTCCGAATGTAATTTCAGTTTGCTCATGGCCGGTTTTAAGTAGATGCCAGTTTAATAAAGCTGCATCAAGTACAATGTCGCGGTGGTTTGAAATAAACAGATAAGGTTTATCTGTTGGGATTTTTTCACCTCCGTCACAGGTAAAGCTAGAAATAGTGCCGCTAATAATTCGTTCCAGAACAGAGAAAACTATTTTTTCCTGAAATTCTTGAACGGTTTTTATTGATTGAAATTTCTTTATGACTTCATCAATCGGTTTGTTTGGAGCAAGATTTTTTGCTAACCAAGGAAAATATATGTCCGATAGAATACGCTGGATTGCAGCTGGTACTTCATCGTCATTGTATGGTCTTATGTCGTCAAAATTTGGCATAGTACTATTTTTTACGATAATCAAAAAATTTAATCGGTTTTCGCTTCGCTTCAGGGAAATTTCTTTTGTTAATTTCGTCGATAGGAAGGAATTGTATATTTGGAGCAATTCTGATTCTTGCTCTAAAACGGTCTTTTAAGTCTTTTATAAGTTCTTCGTTTGCATTTCTGCATCCAATAGAAACAGTAACGTCATCAGTTCCAATTTCATTAGTTGTTGCTTCAACCAAATAATTGTCAACATATTCAACATTATCAAGGACATCGAATATTGCGGCAGGATAAAGTGTTGTTCCTTTAACCTTTAACATTTGATTTTTACGTCCTTTTAGTGGACTGATACGCATAGTTGTTCTTCCGCAGGAACATGGTTCATAATGAAAACATGCAATATCTCCTGTTCTGAAACGGAGTAGTGGCATACCTTCAACACCAAGTGTGCTAATGGTAAGTTCACCATATTCTCCTTCCTTAACATTATTTCCGTTTTCGTCAATAATTTCACAGATAATTAATTCTGGATGATGATGCCCTCCTTTTCCTGCACCACATTCACAGAAAGATGTTCCCATTTCAGTGGAAGCGTATGTCGAATACAATTTGATATCCCATTTTTCTTTGATTCTTGTTCCTAATAGGTTCAAATTGTAATTTTCGTCACGCAAATTTTCACCGATGCATATTGCTTTCTTTACACTGCTGTTTTTATAGTCTATTCCGTTTTCTTCTGCAAATTTTATAATTCGTAGAATGAATGATGGAACGCAGATAATAGCATCTGGTTTTAAGCGTTTGATGGTTTCCCATTGTAGGGCAGGTATTCCATTACCAACACGGATAATAGATGCTCCCATTAATTTGATACCTTCAAAATATGCAAGTCCAGCCATAAAGCGCTTGTCCAGTGTAGTCATAAGCTGGTAGCATTCTCCCGGTTTTCCGTCAGCGCATGTGAATGAAATAGCTTCATTGTAGGCAAGTCTTTTCCAGTCGTTCGCTGTTGCCGCAAATGTGGTCGGTTCGCTTAATGTTCCAGAAGTTGACATGTAATCCACAACTTTAGAAGGATCAACGCAAAGAAAATCCATGTTGCGTATTTGTAAATCTTCTTTTGTTGTGAATGGAATGTTTTGTAGATCTTCTAAGGTTTTGATTTTTGTTATATCAATATGTTCTCTAAGAAACATATCTTGATAAAATGGAGATTTTGCCTGTAAGTATTGCAATAACTCCTGCATTTTCGTCTCTTGATATTTTTTTATAACCTCTCGAGATTCGTATTCTATTGCTGGATTGAACATGCTATATTCATTAGTCCGGCAAATATACATATATTTATAATAACGTCTGCGATTGTTTATAACTGGTAATAAGATTCACTGTTTTATTCCTTGATTGTTTGAAAATGAAGGTTTTCTGGTACAGAAAAACAGTTCTCTGCTATGGCAATTTTGTTAGCATCTGTATCAGTAGCAGTGATTTGTAGTCTTTTCTTAACCAATGCGGCAAGCAATGCGAATTCTCCTTGTCCGCAATTTTCTATAGTATATGTGCCTTCATCAGGAAGTTCTGCGATTTTTTTGCTTAAATCTTTTTCTTTAAGAACTTTTCTACAAGAAAATTCAATTTGACGGCCTTTGTATAAATAATTATGTAGGACTAAGTCTTTGTAATAATCCGCAGTTTCTACTTCGCCAGCGATTTTTCCGTATTCTGTTTTATAGAATTGACGGAATGTTTTTGCCATTTCTTTGTATTCTTTTCCTTCACGGAATTCTTTGTTGTCAGGAGTTATTCTATCGAGAATTTTTATTGTTGCTTTTCCTTTACGTAGCAAAAATTCTGATTTTGGGAAAAAGTGTCCGATTCCATGAATTACAACAGGAATTATGTCCATATTTAGTTTGTCTGCTAAATAAAAAGCGCCTTTATGAAAACGAAGAATATCGCAGTTTTCGGAACGGGTTCCTTCTGGAAATACTAAAATAGAATATCCTTTCTGGGTTATTTTTTCTAGAGTATCAATGTTGTCTTCAATACCGTTTTCAACAGGATAGAAGTCTGCATAGCGGATAATCCATCCATAGAATGGACAGCGCCATACCCAATGGTTTGTAAGGCAAATAATTTTTGGATTCAGCATCAGTAAATACATTAAGTCCAAATGTGACTGATGATTTGAAATTATGATTCCTGGTTTTTCAAAGGTTTCTTTTGCAATATTTTGTATTTCGTAATCAACGTTTGGCGTTACTTTTACTAAGAAACGGAATATATTGCATAAGCGTTTGTGATACCATTTTTTGTGATTATCTGTTTTACCTAAAATTGTTATTGCGAAAAATCCGGCAAGGGTAAGGTAAATTGTTCCGATTAAGAATATTATAAATGCAAAAACTGTTGCGCATAAGTTCTTGAGAGTGATTGGTATAAGTCTTTTTTTGCCATTCTTTTGTGTAAGGAAACGGAACACAAGTGGTGGAAATAAATATGCCATCAGGACAACTGAAAACATACCGATAATTGTTACTTCTCCAAGGGAACGCATTGCGGGATGTTTGGCAAGGATAAGTGAACCAATACCAATAAACATGATTGTAGCTGAAAGCCATACGGAGTTTTTATAAGAAGCAAGCATTTTTTTCTTGTATGTGTATTCGTACATTAAACCTTCGGTGACAAAGATTGTATAATCATCACCTTGTCCAAATATAAATGTCGCAAGAATAATGTTTACAATATTGAATTTCATGTCGAAAAGTCCCATGAGTCCAAGAATCCATATCCAACCGACAGTTAAAGGAATGAAGGCGGTAATGCTTAATTCTAAACGTCCGAAAGAGAATGTGAGGAAAATAAATACAATGAGTCCACAGATATAAAGTACGTAATCAAAGTCTTCGGACAGGGCGTCAACCATTTGATTAATAATAGTAGCATTGTCAAATGTGAAAATGTTTTTTTGTAGGTGGTTAAGCTGTTGCTCGATACTTTCTTTTGTATCATTTTCAGTTTCGATAATTGTATAGATTAAAACTCTATTGTCCTCATTTGAAATAAAATTATTACCAATAGATTTTATAATTGGTTCAAAATAAGTCGGTTCTTGAGCATGGAATTCACTGTTAAGTATTGATTCAAAATCGGCAAAGGAATTTTCTTTGAAACCAGTTTTCTTACAAGCTTCTGATAGATTCTCTAAAATTGTGTTTTTGTTTTTTTCAATGAATTTATTCCATTTTGCTATTTTTTCTTGTTGTAGTTTTTGAGAAGGTATGAATAGATTAATTCCCGTTGTGTGAATTTCTTCTTTTTGTTTGATGGAGTCTAATGTTGGTAGTAGTTGTTCGTAGTTTTGTAGGGCTGATTCTACATTTTCTCCTTCTGCAACACAGAAAAAAGTAGGCTTATTACTTTCTGTTTGCTCATTCAGTTTGGTAATTTTCTCCCGTTGTGAATCCGTCATGTAATTTATGGCATGAAGGTCGGTTTCAAACGTTGTTTTTTTGCTTAAGATGTATAGTGGAATCGTTAGAATAATGATGGAAACAACTATGATTTTGTTTTTGTCAATATTGTAGGATGCTATTTTGTTGAATGCTAGGTTGGAACTTAAACGTTCCTGCTTAGCAAATAAATTCTTTTTAAAGAGATGGGGAAGAAATAGTAACACAAATAAAATTGTTCCAATAAGAAGAAATGATGCAAATAACCCCAAGTCTTTCATTGCGTTTGAATGAATGAAGATTAGGCTCAGAAATGCTCCAACTGTCGTTAAATTCCCTGTTACTAAAGGATCTACAATATCTTGAATTGTCTGTTCTTTACTGTAACCTTGCTGATAATGGGCAAGAAAATGCAGTGGGTAATTTGTTGCAATTCCAACAATAATGGAACCAATTCCAATTGCAATGATTGACACAGAGTCTTGAAAAATGGAGACAAAAGCCATTCCAAATAATCCTCCGAAAATCAGTGAAAAGAGAATGATAAAAAGAGCTCTTATATCACGGAAAAAATATAAGAGAACTATAAGTATGAAGATTAAAGCAATTGATGTCGAGATAAAACTATCTAATTTTATTCTTTGGGCATTACCGAGCGAAATTACTGATGCTCCAATACAATCTAGTTTTATTTCTGGATGCTTTTGCATTGTTACAGCCATGGCTGAATCAATATCTGCAATTAATTTGGCATTTTCGGATGTTTCGCTAACAGGAAACTTTGAACTGATTGCTATAAGTGCTTCTTTCCCCGATTTGTCAAAGATGTATCCGTCAATAATTTCGTAGTTTGAATTTGGATTAGCTTGATTAAGCAAGTCAAGAATTCGTGAAGAGTAGTGAAGTGGATCAAGTGTGATGAAATTTTTTACGAAACCTCCCATTGGCGAAAGAAGAAGTTTTTTATTTCCTTCCATCTTTGCGGAAATAGAGTCTATGCTAAGGTTTTGTTCAATATAATTGTAGTCTTCATCGGATAAGTAATAAGGCATGTTGTTTATAACAAACTTACCTACATTGAGAATTTGTTGTTCATCTATTGTATAGAGGATATCTAAAATGCGGTTTCCGTTGTCATATTCATTTATTTCATTAACGAAAGATTCTACTGCATCCATTATTTCATATTCGTCTGCAGTGTTTGAAGAAACAGAAACCATGAGTTTATTTGTTGCTCCGATATGCTGTGATGCGTATTGAATGCGTTCATTTTCTGCGCTTTGTGGTAAAAAAGAACTGATGTCTTCGACAAAAGAAATACGGAAAATTGCACAAATGCAGATAATAATTATTGAAGTAAGAAAACAACGTAATAAAGCGGTTCTCTCGTCAAAAAAATGAAATATGCGTATAAGAAAATTTGTCATATTAGGATTCTAATTCTGTTTGTATTGTTTTTACTGAATGTTTTGATAGGTAAATTATAAATCCCACAAGAATAAGAAAACTTATGATACCTAATAAAATGTTGTTTTCAGAAGTTCCTATTGTTTCAAAATATTTGGAATACTGGGTTGTGTTAAATAGAATAACCCAGGTGTTGTGAAGTAAATGCGTGATAATCGGATATATAATATTTTGTGTGTAAAGAAATAGATATCCTAGAAGAATGCCTAAAAGCATACGTGGAATAAAGTTGAAAATGTCACCATGTAGGATACTGAAAACTGCAGCCGTAGTAAAGACTGCAAAATGTCTATTTTTTAAAGCCCTAATTGCCGTTGTTTGTAGAAATCCTCTAAAAAACATTTCTTCGCAGATGGCTGGAATAAAAGCCATTGTAAATATGTTTGTCCAAACTAAATCTTTCGAAATTAGCTTCTCTGTAAATGTTTCCAACTTTTGATATTGAAGCCATTTTTCTGAATTTTCCCCAAAAAGAGCAAGCATTCCTGATATGTTGATTTCTGAAAGAAGATTGATTCCTGGAATGTTTGCCGTAGTAACAAAAATAACAATAAAAAAGAGTGTTATTTTTTGAGAGATATTTAAATCTCTGGTAAATAATACCTTTGAAGGTTTTAGGAAAATCGCAAAAAGTAGAATGAGTGCTGGTATGAGAAAAATACTGATAGTTTCTATGGAAAGAAAATAGAGGATGTGTATTCTTTCGTTATCATTGAAATCTACGTTTGTTAATATGTCAGTGATATTCGTTGGAATAAAGAAATAGCAACATCCTGTAAAAAACAAAAAGGATAGAAAAACGGCTGTAATAAAGCCGCTTACTATCCTAAAAGGTAAACTTTTTTCTAAAAAATAGAAATGCACTATTCGCCTAAAGTTGCAACCATTACTGCTTTAATTGAATGCATACGGTTTCCTGCTTCATCAAAAACGATAGATGCAGGAGATTCGAAAACTTCTTCTGTAACTTCAATTCCGTCTAAGCTGAATTGTTTGTTAACATCTCGTCCCACTTGAGTTTCCAAGTTGTGGTATGCTGGAAGGCAGTGCATAAATTTGCAGTTTGGATTTCCTGTCATTTTCATCATTTCTGAATTAACTTGGTATGGTTTTAACAACGCTATTCGTTCAGCCCAAACTTCTTTAGGTTCACCCATTGAAACCCATACGTCAGTATATAAGAAATCACATCCTTTAACACCTTCGGCAACATTGTCGGTAATAGTAAGTGTTGCACCTGTTTCTTTAGCGATTTTCTTACATTCAGCAACAAGTTCTGCGTCTGGTTGTAAAGCTTTTGGAGCAACAATTCTTACGTCCATACCCATTTTTACACCACCGACCATTAGTGAATTTCCCATATTGTAACGGGCGTCACCTAAATATGCATAACTGATTTTGTTAAGTGGTTTTTCGCAGTGTTCTTCCATTGTCATGAAATCAGCAAGAATTTGAGTTGGATGGAATTCGTTTGTTAGACCATTCCATACAGGTACTCCGGAATATTTTGCTAATTCTTCTACAATTGATTGTTCGTAACCTCTATATTCAATTGCGTCATAAATTTGTCCTAACACACGAGCAGTGTCTTTCATTGATTCTTTAACACCGATTTGCGAACCAGTTGGACCTAAATAAGTAGTGTGCGCACCTTGATCAGCAGCTGCAACTTCGAATGAACAACGAGTACGTGTTGATGTTTTCTCAAAAATCAAAGCTATGTTTTTGCCTTTCATAGTTTGTTTTTCAACACCATTCTTTTTGTCTGCTTTTAATTTATGTGCTAAATCAAGAAAATAACGAATTTCAGAAGGAGTAAAATCTAAAAGTTTTAGAAAATTTTTTCCGTGTAATGATTCCATAACGTTTATTTGTTTTTTGCAAAAATAGGAATTTGCATCAACATTTTTGTTTTTATATAAATAAAATATAATGGATTAATTCTCCTTGAATGTGAGGAAATAAAAAAGGGCAAACATTTGTTTGCCCTTTCTGCTATTGTTTGAAAGTAATATTAAACTAATTTCAATTCTTTCAATGTGTTGATGTTTCCTTGTACAGATTTAGCACTTGCTTCGAATTTAGCTTTTTCTTCATCGTTCAATGGAAGTTCAACGATTTTTTCAACACCGTTTTTGCCTAAGATTACAGGAACACCGATGCAGATGTCGTTTTGTCCATATTCGCCTTCAAGAAGAACTGAGCAAGGAATCATTTTCTTTTGATCGTGAAGGATAGCTTCAACAACTGCTGCTCCTGCTGCACCTGGAGCGTACCAAGCAGAAGTACCAAGTAAACCTGTCAATGTAGCACCACCAACCATTGTTGATTTAGCAACTTCTTCAATCTTTTCTGCAGAAAGGAAGTTTGAAACAGGAAGACCTTTGTATGTAGCGAAACGAGTCATAGGGATCATAGTCGTGTCACCGTGACCACCGATTACGAAACCTTCAACTTCGCTTGAATGGCAACCAATTGCTTGTGATAAGAAATATTTGAAACGAGAACTGTCAAGAGCACCACCCATACCGATTACTCTGTTCTTTGGTAAACCAAGAGATTTAAGAGCAAGGTAAGTCATTGTATCCATTGGGTTAGAGATACAAACGATGATAGTGTTAGGAGAGTATTTTAAAATGTTTTCTGCAACACCTTTAACGATACCTGCGTTAACGCCAAGAAGTTCTTCACGAGTCATACCTGGTTTACGAGGAATACCTGAAGTGATTACAACTACATCAGAATTAGCAGTTTTTGCGTAATCGTTTGTGCAACCAATGATGCGAGTATCCATGCTCAATAGTTGAGCAGTTTGCATCATATCCATTGCTTTACCTTCTGAAACGCCTTCTTTGATGTCAAGCATTACAACTTCGTCTGCAATTTCCTTAAATGCAAGAACGTTAGCACAAGTGGCTCCAACATTTCCTGCTCCAACAACTGTTACTTTCATATTTTTTTGTTTTTTAGAATTTATCAATAAATAAAATTTTTTCTGATTTCAACAACACTTGCAAATATATAAAAAATTACAAATTGCTTTTATTGGAATGTAAATTTGTATGATGTTTTTGTGCTTATTTTACTAAGACAAACTACTGAAAACGGAAATTATGTCTGATGCAACTTCTTTTTTCGATTTTAAATCATATTTAATTACATCTCCAGTTCTTTTGATGATGGTGATTTTGTTTGTGTCGTAGCCGAATCCAGCTCCTTTGTCAGCTAAAGAGTTCAGTACGATAAAATCGAAGTTTTTCTTTTCTAATTTTGCTTTTGCGTGTTCAAATTCATTATTAGTTTCCAATGCAAAACCAGCAAGAACTTGTTCAGTTTTTTTTATTTTTCCTAACTCTTGTGCTATGTCAGGAGTTGGTTTTAAATCAACGGAAAGCGATTGTTTTTCTTTAATTTTTATGTTGTGTTTGGTAACAGGAGTAAAGTCGGCAACTGCGGCACTTAAAATTGCGCCATCAACAGTAGGGAAGTGCTGTAATGCTGCTTCATACATCTCTTGGGCTGACTTTACGTCTATTCTGGTAATTCTAGGGTTAGTTGTAGTGATTTGTACTGGACCTGTTATTAAAATAACTTCAGCACCTCTGTTTGCAGCTTCTTCAGCTATAGCAAATCCCATTTTTCCGGAAGAATAGTTACCTATAAAGCGGACGGGGTCAATTGCTTCATAAGTTGGTCCTGCCGTTATCAGTATTTTTTTTTTTAGCGATTCTTTTTTGTCGAAAAAATCAGATAACCATTGAGTAATGGCTTCTGGTTCTGCCATACGGCCTTTTCCTTCGAGTCCACTCGCAAGTTCACCGCAAGGTGGTTCAATAAATGAAACACCGTCTTGTTGTAATGTCGCAATGTTACGTTGTGTGGCTTTATGGGCGTACATGTCCATATCCATAGCAGGAGCTATAACCACAGGACAACGAACAGACAAATATGATGTTAATAGAAGATTATCGGCAATTCCGTTTGCCATTTTAGCAAGAGAATTAGCCGTACAAGGTGCAATTATGAATACATCGGCCCAGAGCCCTAGTTCAACATGACTATTCCAACTTCCGTCGTCGTGATGGAAAAACTCTGATAAAACTGTGTTTTTGCTTAATGTAGCTAATGTAACAGGTGTAATGAACTCTTTAGCAAGGGGAGTCATTACTATTTTTACAGTTGCTCCTTGTTTTATTAGTAAACGAGTAAGTGTCGCTGCTTTATAGGCAGCAATACTTCCCGTTATACCTAATAATATATGTTTACCTTGAAGCATATTACGCTTCTGTTTCTTCAGTTTCTGGTTTTCTGAAATAAACCTGATCCTCTAAAAATTCTTGAACAGCAATAAGTACAGGATTTGGTAATTTTTCATAGAATTTAGAGATTTCTATTTGCTCGCGGTTTTCGAATGTTTCCTCTAGAGTATCGTTAACAGATGCAAATTCTTCCAATTTCGAGTCAAGTTCTTTTTTCAAATCTGTTTCAATTTGATCCGCTCTTTTAGCGATAATTGCAATAGATTCGTAAATGTTGTTAGTGCCTTTCTCCAACGTTTGAATGTCTCTCGTAATTGTGGAAGCAGGTGCTTTTGTTTTTTTGTAATCCATTTCTATAAAAATTAAATTATTTTGTTCTTTTCATTATTTGTAAAAATATCTTTTCGGCATCTTTTGCCCATTGTCCATTCGGAAATTCGTCAATATATGCGTGATAATCGTCAACTGCAAGATCGTAACGGTCATCTTTTTTTGATTCTACACTGTTTTCTGCAAGTAGAAATGACGATTTAAGAGTTAAAAACAATAATTCTTCACGGTATTTAGTGTCGGGATATTGTTTAAGGCAATTCTTTAATGATGTTACAGCAGCTTTGTAATCTTCTAGATTGTAGAAAATTTTACTGTTGTTGTATGCTTTTTCTTCCAATTTTTCTCTCAATTTACCTATGTTTTCATTGCTTTCTTTTACGTATGAACCATTAGGAAATTTGTTGATGTATAATTGAAAACTTTGTACAGCTTTCTCTGTGTAGGTTTGGTCTAAGGTAGAAACTGGAGACACATTGTAATAGCATACTGCCGAATAAAAATATGCATATTCTACTTGAGTACTTGTAGGATATGTTATTGCAAATCGTTCGAAATAGTATGCTGCCATAAGGTAATCTTGCTCTTCGTAATAACTCTTTGCCAACATCATAGTGATGTTTTCTCCTTTTTCTGTAAGACGAAATGCAGGTAAGGCTTTTTCTAAGAGTCCGTAGCTTTTATAGTAATCCTTTGCATCAAAGTATCTGACTGCCCCTTCATATACTGCATCATAATCGTCAGACTTTAAGAGCTTCTGATATTCGCTCTGGCATCCGATGCAGCTTAATAAAGCTATTATAAACAAATACTTCTTCATACCTTATAATTAACGTGCAAAGTTACAAAAGTTTTTTGTATAAAAGTGTATGTGACAAAGATTGTTTTGTCTTTTTGTGAAAAATGTGCTGGTGAAATATAATTAACTCGTGTTGTTAATAACTTTTCATTTCTTGCACAGATAAATATATGGTCGAATTTTTCTTTTTGTGTATTTTCGCTTGCATTTCCTATAAAAGGGAAAACGAAAAGATTAACTGTTTGAAAATTATAGAATTAAAATTAAAATAATGGCAGAGGAAAACAAAGAACACGAATATTCCGCCGACAGTATTCAGGTACTTGAAGGGTTGGAGGCAGTGAGAAAACGTCCTGCGATGTACATCGGTGATATTGGTGAAAAAGGTCTTCATCATTTGGTTTACGAAGTTGTGGATAACTCTATTGATGAAGCTTTGGCAGGTTATTGTAGTCATGTTGAAGTTACAATCAACGAGGATAATTCAATAACAGTTCGCGATAATGGTCGTGGTATTCCTGTTGATTGGCATGCAAAAGAAAATAAATCGGCATTGGAGGTTGTAATGACTGTGCTTCATGCTGGTGGTAAGTTTGATAAGTCTTCCTATAAAGTTTCTGGTGGTCTTCATGGTGTTGGTGTTTCATGTGTGAATGCACTTTCTACAAAATGTGTCGTAACAGTCCGTCGTGATGGAAAAGTTTTTCAACAAACATATGAAAAGGGTAAACCGGTAACGAAAGTTGAGGAAATTGGAACTTCGGAGGATACAGGAACGGAAGTTTCTTTCTGGCCGGACGGTTCAATTTTTATGACTACAATTTACCAGTTCTATGTGCTTGAAAACCGTTTGCGTGAATTGGCTTATCTTAACAAGGGAGTAAGTCTTCAGTTGACAGATAAAAGAGCTTTGGATGCTGAAGGTAATCCTAAAACTGTTAATTTCTATTCACAGGAAGGTCTAAAGGAATTTGCTACATATTTGGATGGAACTCGTTCTTCGTTGATAGAAGATGTTATTTATATCGATACTGAGAAAAATGGTATTCCTGTAGAGATTGCATTAAAATACAATACAGAATATAGCGAAAATGTTCACACGTATGTAAACAATATCAATACAATAGAAGGTGGAACTCACTTGGAAGGTTTCCGTCGTGGTTTGACCAGAACATTGAAAAAATATGCTGACGAACAGGGTATTTTAGAAAAACAGAAAATAGAAATAAGTGGTGATGACTTCCGTGAAGGATTGACTGCAATTGTTTCTGTAAAGGTTATGGAGCCTTTGTTTGAAGGTCAGACAAAAACGAAACTAGGTAACTCTGAAGTTTCCAGTGCGGTTGATCAGGCAACTAGCGAAATGTTGAAATATTACTTGGAAGAACATCCAAAACAGGCTAAGGTTATTGTTGATAAGGTTGTTCTTGCTGCACGTGCCCGTATTGCTGCTCGTAAAGCTCGTGACGTTCAACGTAAAACAGCAATGACAGGTGGTGGACTTCCTGGAAAATTAGCTGATTGTTCTGATAGAAATCCTGAAAAATGCGAATTGTTCCTTGTTGAGGGTGATTCTGCAGGTGGTTCTGCAAAACAAGGTCGAGATAGACATTTCCAAGCAATCTTGCCTCTTCGTGGTAAAATCTTGAATGTAGAAAAAGCTATGTTTCATAGAATTTTCGAAAGTGATGAGATAAATAATATCATGAAGGCTCTTGGTATCACTATTGGAACTGATGAGGATAGCAAGGCTGTAAACGTGGAAAAAATTCGTTACCATAAGATTATAATCATGTGTGATGCCGACGTTGATGGTAGCCATATTGAAACATTGGTAATGACTTTGTTCTTCCGTTATATGAAAGAAGTGATAGAAAAAGGGTATCTATATGTTGCATGTCCTCCTTTGTATCTTGTAAAATCAAAGAGTAAAAAGAACGAACAGCGTTATTGCTGGACAGAAGAACAACGTATTGCTGCAATAGAAGAGTATGCTGCGGGAAAAGACGTTGATAAAGCAGTTACTGTTCAACGATATAAAGGTCTTGGTGAAATGAACCCAGAACAATTGTGGGAAACAACAATGTGTCCAGACAACAGAACTTTGCGTCAGGTTACTATTGAAAATAGTGCTGCTGCAGATGCTGCAATCGCAATGTTGATGGGTGATGATGTTCCTCCACGTCGTCAGTTCATTGAGGAAAATGCTAAGTTTGCGAATATCGATGCATAATTAATTTCTAAATTAAATTTTAACACTATATACAATGGAATTTATAGTTTCAACATCAGAATTATTAAGTCAATTAAATACAATAAAGGGTGTTATCAATTCTAAGAATGCTCTTCCTATTCTTGATAATTTCCTTTTCACTTTGGAAGGAAATACTCTAAAGATTGAAGCTTCGGACTTGGAAACACGTTTGGAAACAAAAATTGAATTGGAGAATGTAAAGGGTAGCGGTATTGTTGCTATTGAAGCAAAACGTTTGACAGATATGTTGGGATTGTTCTCCGATGAGCCTTTAACATTTAAGGTTGATTTGACAAATTATAAGATTGATATACTTTCTGCAAGTGGTAAGTATAGCATAGCTGGTGCAAGCGGTGAAGAATTCCCAAAGAATTTGTCTTTGGAGGAAACAAAGTCTTCTTTCACAATTGCTTCGGACATTCTACAGAAAGCTATTGCTAGTACAGTTTTTGCAACTTCAGATGAAGATTCACGTCCAATTTTTACTGGAATTTTGTTTGAATTGACAAATGAACACTTACGTTTAGTTGCAACTGATTCTCACAAATTGGCTCGTTATACAAGAACAGACATTAAGTCTGATTCAGCTGCATCTTTCATTTTCCCTAAAAAACCTGCAAATATTTTGAAAAACATCCTTTCAAAGGAAAATGGTGATGTGAAAGTTGAATTTGATGAAAAACAGGTTGTCATTACAATGTCTTCAAATATCATGAGCTGCCGTTTGATCGATGGAAAATATCCAAACTATAGTGCAGTAATTCCAACAGAAAATCCTAATGTTCTTTTAATCAACAAAGACGATTTCTATAAGAAATTACGTCGAGTTGCTTTCTTCTCAAATCCAGCAAACAACTTAGCTCGATTGGAAATGTCTGGAACACGTTTGTTGATTTCTGCACAAAATATCGATTATGCAAGTTCTGCAAAAGAAGAGTTGAACTGCCGTTATGAAGGTGAAGATATGCAGATTGGTTTCAAATCAAAATTGTTGTTGACAATATTAGACAATTTGAACAGCGAGGATGTTAGTCTTGAAATGTCAGAACCTTCTCGTGCCGGTTTGATTATTCCTGTAGATAAGGAAGATGAAAACGAAGATGTTCTTATGTTGTTGATGCCTATGATGTTGATGCCGGTATCAGAATAATTGAAATTAAGATAAACTATGAAGAGTGGCGGATTTTTCGTCACTCTTTTTATTTTTAAGAAAATGAAATTACAGTTAAATAGACCGATTGCTTTTTTTGATTTAGAAACAACTGGCGTTGATGTTGTAAAAGACAGAATTGTTGAAATATCAATTTTGAAAGTATTTCCAAATGGGGATGAAAATGCAATAACTCGAAGAGTAAATCCTCAGATGCATATTCCGGAAGCAGCAACTGCTGTACATCACATAACAGATGAAGATGTTGCTGATAAACCTACTTTTTCACAAATAGCAAAAGAGATTGCATTGATGTTGGAGGACTGTGATATTGCCGGTTATAATTCCAATAAATTTGATGTTCCTTTGTTAGCTGAGGAATTCTCTCGTGCAGATGTGATATTTGACTGGTCTAAAAGAAAAATGGTTGATGTACATGTTCTTTATTTGAAAAAAGAACCACGTACTCTTTCGGCTGCATATAAATTCTATTGTGAAAAAGATTTGGAGGGAGCACATTCCGCAGATGCTGACACTTTTGCCACATACGAAGTATTGCAGGCTCAGTTGGACAAATATCCTGATGTTCAAAATACTGTGGATTTTTTAAGTGATTTTACGCATCATACAAACAATGTAGATTTTGCGGGAAGAATTATCTATAATGAGAAAAAACAGGAAGTCTTTAATTTCGGGAAATACAAAGGACAGCTTGTTGCTGATGTATTTAAAAAAGATCCGAGTTATTATTCATGGATGATGAATGGCGATTTTCTTTCTAATACAAAACAAGTGATTACAGCAATAAAATTACGTACATTCGGAAAATAATGAAAATACTTGCACTAGAATATGGCCATGATGTGGCAAGTCTTGATGAAGCAATGGCTTGTTATCCGGATTCATCGTTGATTAGAAACAATGATGATTTTTATGTTCCGAATTTCTCAAATCAGATTGTTGCATACGCAGGAATATATCTGCAGTTCAATAAAATTGGAAAATGTATAGAACCTCGTTTTGTTGACCGTTATTTTAAAGAGGTTGGATGTGCTGTAAAATTTATGGCTGCTGATGTAATTGAACGCAATAAAAAAAATGGAACAGCAACGGATATAGCATGCAGTTTTGATTCTTCCTTAGCAATAAGTAACGAGAAAATTCTTGTTGATAAGACTGATTTACAAGTTTCTATTTTGTTTAATAAACAACAAATAGAGTTTGATTTTAATGTGATAAAAACGATTCCGGAATTTGTTGCTACGGCAACGAAGTATTATACGGTAAAAATAGGGGATTTATTCTTTGTTCCGTTAACAAGAACTCCAATGCCTGTTTCAATAGGAGATGTATTTGATTTATCGTTGCAACAGCGTCAGTTATTAACTTGTACTGTGAAATAAATGGCTTCGATTGATTTACATTGTGTTTGGAATTTCCTTTCTGATTTGGCATTAAACAATAATAAGAATTGGTTTGATGCGCATAAAAGCCTTTATAAACAGGCTCATGAAAATTCTATGGCTTTTGCCGAAGCTTTAATTACTGGTTTAGCAAAATTTGATAAAGATGTTGCAGGTTTGTCGGTAAAAGATTGCACGTATAGAATATATCGTGATTTACGTTTTTCTATTGACAAAACGCCGTACAAAAAACATATAGGAATTTATGTTTGCCCTCAGGGAAAGAAGAGTGAAAATGCAGGGTATTATGTCCATATTGAACCAAGTAGCGAATGTATGCTTGTTTCCGGATTATATATGCCTTCGCCTGCCGCGTTAAAGAGTGTGAGAGAAGAAATTATGTGTGAAGGTGAGTTGTTTGAAAACGCTATAAAAGCTTGTGAAGGTTTTGAATTAGATTGGAGTACTGCTTTGAAACGTATTCCGCAAGGTTGGAATTCTGCAGATAAGTATTCTGAATATTATAAGTTGAAAGATTTTAATGTGATTCAGAAAATAACAAAAGAACAAATTTTGTCGCCTGATTTTTTAGAGTTTGTTCTGCAGGAATTTAAAAAGACGCATGAATTAAATGTAATTTTAAATCGTTGTGTGTCTTATGCAAAAGAAAATTATTGAAACGATTTTTTCTAAAAAGAAAAGCCTGTTGATTTTTCAACAGGCTTTCTTTTTTTATTCCCATTCAATTGTTGAAGGTGGTTTTGAAGAAATGTCGTAGCATACTCGGTTAACACCTTTCACTTTGTTTATGATGTCGTTAGACACTTTTGCCATAAATTCGTATGGTAGGTGAGCCCAGTCTGCCGTCATTGCATCGGTACTTGTTACTGCACGCAACGCAACGGCACGTTCGTATGTTCTTTCGTCGCCCATAACGCCTACGCTCTTGATTGGCAATAAAACAACACCAGCTTGCCAGATTTGATCGTACAAAGAAACTTCAATTTCTCCGTTTGTCATATCGGCAGGAACACCTGCTGCAAGCACTTTACGAGCCTCTTCACCGGAAAGTTTTACTTTCCAGTCACGAAGACCTTGAATGAATATATCGTCTGCATCTTGAAGAATGCGAACTTTTTCTCTTGTAATGTCGCCCAAAATACGAACAGCCAAACCTGGTCCAGGGAATGGGTGACGAGTAATCAAATGCTCAGGCATACCCATTTGGCGACCAACACGACGAACTTCGTCTTTGAACAACCATTTTAATGGCTCGCAAAGTTGTAGGTGCATTTTTTCTGGAAGACCACCAACATTATGGTGACTCTTGATTACCATACCTGTAATGCTCAAACTTTCAATTCTATCAGGGTAGATAGTACCTTGTGCCAACCATTTAGCGTCTGTAATTTTTTGTGCTTCTGCATCAAATACATCAATGAAACCAGCACCGATAATTTTACGTTTGCGTTCTGGTTCTGTAACACCTTCCAATTCTTTGAAGAATTTCTCGCTTGCGTCAACACCAATTACGTTCAAACCAAGACATTCGTAATCGTGAAGCACATTTTTGAACTCATCTTTACGAAGCATACCGTGGTCAACGAAAATACAAGTCAAATTCTTACCGATAGCCTTATTCAAAAGTACGGCAGCAACCGAAGAATCAACACCACCACTTAAACCAAGGATTACGCGGTCGTTACCAAGTTGTGCTTTAAGTTCAGCGACAGTAGTTTCAACAAATGATGCAGGACTCCACGATTGTTTACCGCCACAGATATCAACAACGAAGTTTTTCAACAATAATGTACCTTGTACAGAGTGGAACACTTCTGGGTGGAACTGTACGCCCCAAACTTGTTCACCTTCAAATTGATATGCTGCAAATTCAACCTTGTCAGTTGAAGCGATTTTCTTTGCGTTAGCCGGAAGTTTTGTGATAGTATCACCGTGACTCATCCAGACTTGCGAATTGTCGTCTAATCCTTGTAGAAGAGGATTTGTCTTGTCAAATGACGAAAGATTTGCACGACCATATTCTCTTGTTCCCGCAGATTCAACCTTGCCACCAAATGTTTGTGCCATAAATTGCGCACCATAGCAAATACCAAGAATAGGGTATTTACCACGAATATCAGTCAAATCAACTTTGAAAGCCTTTTCGTCATATACGCTAAATGGCGAACCGCTTAAAATGACACCAATGACATCTTTGTCATCTTTCGGAAACTTGTTGTAGGGAACGATTTCGCAGAACATATCCAATTCACGGACACGGCGACCAATAAGTTGTGTCGTCTGCGAACCGAAGTCTAAAATGATAATTTTTTCCATTCTTTTTGTAATTGTGCTGCAAAAATACAAGGATTATTCAAAATGAAAATGTATTTGAACTACAAATATTTAACAAGTAATGAAGTTTATTTGTATTCTTTTACAAACTCAACTAATAAATTGAATAATTCGTTGAATTTTGTAAGTGGAAGTTGGTTAGGATTGTCGTTGAGGTCATGATATGCCTGTGTTCCACCTTTCGTGTAGATATAAAAACAAGGAATGTTTTTCTTGTAGAAAGAGCAGTGGTCGCTGTTACATGCTTCTCCTCGAATCTGAATTTTGGAAAAATAATTTTTCTCGTTGTTTATCTTTTGAATGAGTTCCAGCTCTTTGTCAAATATTTTTCCATTTACAATACAAATGCCTTCTTCGCCTGTTCCAACTAAATCAAGGTTGATTACAAAATCAAAATCTTCGGGTTCAACAAGTTCCTGTACAAATTTTTTTGATCCTAACAATCCTAATTCTTCGCCGGTAAAAGCAATGAAATAAATGTCTGTATTTTCTCTGAACGACGGATTTTCATGATAAAATTTAGCAAGACTTAATAACAAGGCCATTCCACTTGCATTGTCATTTGCACCATTGTATGTAATTGGTCCATATTGCCCTAAATGGTCGTAATGTGCGGTGAATGCAATTGTTTTTCGTGCTTTTGTGCTTGCTGGTAAATAGCCAAAAATGTTTGAAGTGTTACATTCTTCCAGTTTTTGTGTTATTTCAAACTGAATGTTTTTTGGTGTTGTAGATTGAAATTTTTTGTTAGAAAGAATGATGTAGGGAATATTACCGCAGATTGATGAAATATTTTGAGTTAACTTTTGATTCGTGAGTTTTACTATTGCGCCAATGTTGTAAACACCGCTCCAAACTAAATCAACAGTAATCCAATTGTTGATTGTCTCAATTTCATTTTTTGTGAAAGTTGTGTCGGTTTCATCGAAAATAAGACAATATTGAGCGTATTTAGACTTATATTTTTCTTTAAGTTCTGTTGTTTTTTGTCCTAAGCAAATATTCTGCAGATCTTTTTTGTTGAAAGGAATGCATTTTAGCGTTTTTTCTCCTCCGCCACTAATTTCGTGTACAATAAAGTCTTCTCCAGGGATAAGTTTCTGTCCGTCAATGGTAATGTTTAATTTATCAGGAAAAGTATTTACGTTATAGCTGATTCTCTGGATATAACAATCTCTTGAAACCGTTTTATTGCTGTCAGGATTACATTCTTTGTCTGTAAAGATTGACTGCAGCCCAAATTCTCTAAATTTATTGTAGATATAATTTGAGGCGTTTTGGATGCCATTGTTCACATATCCACGTCCGTGCATTTTATCAGAACAAAGTTCATTAAGAAATTTTCTTCCGTCTTCTATTTGAGCTTGGAGAGATATCGAAATTAGTGTAAATAGGAGGATTGACAGTTTTTTCATTGTTGTATGTTTTTCTAGACAATTCGCTGTTTTACTATTTCGATTTTCTTTGAAATTTGTATGATATTGATTTATCTAGTGGTTGTTACTAAACCTGTTTTTATAAAGAATTTAGTATCAGAAGAAAATTTGACAGATGTTTGTGCAAGATAATTCTGCACAAACATTGTCAATAGAGGATATTCTTAGAAAGGAAGCTCTTCGCTTGGATCATTATTTTTCATTTGGTCTGCTGAAATTGGATCTGGAGCTACAGTTGTGGTAGTTGTAGTTCCGACCGAGGCATCAACACCATAAGTTGTGTTCGTTGGCATTTGCACATTATTTGTTGCAATACCGCTGACAGCTTTGTATGCTTGAACACTTGCAAACCATCCGCCATTTTTACCTTCTCGGCTGTCAATGTCAACAGAAACAGTAACAGTTTTACCATTTTCTAATGTTGCAGCGTTGATTCTGTCATTCCATACAGAAAAACAAACTTTAGGTGCGTATGCTTCTTGTAATTCAATAACAAATTCTTGTACCGTCCATGGACCTTTAGCTCCTGTTCCTTCACGTTTCGGTAATGCGCGGATAACAGTACCGGCTATTTCTAATGGAGTTGATTGGCCATTTGCACCAGGAGTTACTCTCCAGGCACGGAAATTTGTCATCCAGCGGTCTTTATATTCACGGCTGTCTATATTAAAAGCAACAGTAATTATTTCTCCAATTTGAATGTTGGAAATTTGAGTTTTATCGTTATTTATAGTGAAACAGATTTTTTTGGGATATTGAGAAATTGTCTCAATAATGAAATCTTGTCTTTTCCATTGACCGTTAGAACTTTCTCCCGTTACAGGATCTAAAATCTGAAGTAGTTTTCCTTGAATTTCCATTGAAAATAAATTTTTTCAAATGTACTATAATTTTTTATACTAAACCATTTTGCCCAATAATGACTTTGAAAACTTATGAACAAGGAAAAGGATGGGGTGTAGATTAAAGATAGTTATGTTTTTCTATAAAGGCTGAAAATAAAAAACGACGAGGTTTTATCAAACTCGTCGTTTTTAATAGTATGTATTAGGTTCAACTATCTATTTTAACGCATCTGTGATTTTTCCGTCTTTATAAACTGGAACTACTTTACATGTGTCTAAGGTTATGCAGTAATCTATACAGTCATCAACGCCATTGTTTCTTAGGCGGGTACGTTGGGCACAGTATTCAATAAATCCTCTAAGGTCATTCTTGTGATTGTTCCACATGTCTTGAGCTGCTATGGTAGAATCGCAGATTGTTTCATATTCTCCTGTTTGTAGTAACGCGTCTGCTATAGCTCCCATAAATATGGAATCTTCTATGTTGTATTTACCTTTCCAACCTGCACAAAGTAGGGTTACGTCACTGTTCTGTTGGCGAATCCATTCAACTAATACTGTAAAATTCGCAAAAGAACCGATAGCAACAGCCTTACAGTTTTCTCCCATTTGTATTGTTCTGGTTCCGTTTGTGGTACTGTAAACAATATCCTTACCTTCAATAATTTCTCTCTTAAAGTTTTCTGGAGAATTACCGAAGTCTGCAAAATCAAGTTTTTTCCCGTTTCTTTCGGCGGCAATCAAATATCCTCTCTTTTGATATTCTTTTGCTTCTTCTTCTGTTTTTACAGGAATGATTGTTTTTACTCCGTTGGCAAATGCAGTGCATATTGATGTTGTAGCTCTAAAAACGTCTGTAACAACCACAACTGCGTTTTTATTTTCGAAAATATCAAAAAGTGCTGAAGAATAGCAAGTTTCAATTATGTGCTTCATCTGATAAATGTTTGTTTTTTATATCTAACATGACAATTATAGCTATAAATCCCCAAAAAAGAGATGCTATTTTGTCCATGTCGAGAAAATCGTTTAAAAATGCATGTAAATAATAGGTAATGAGACCTAATAGCAGAAACAGTACCGTTTCTTTTGTAAGTTCGTCTTTTGTTGTATTGTAGAGGTTAAAACCAGTTATAAGGACAGTTATAAGAATTGCTATAAAAGACAATGCTCCAAATAAACCGGCGTCTGCTAATAAACCTAAATATTCGCTGTGGGCATTTCCTAAATCTGCTGCGTTGGTGCTGATTTTTGTTCTGTCTTCGGAATGTTGATATGGTGCGTATTTGAACATATATGTGCCCGGACCAAATCCTGTAATTGGTTTGTCTGCAAACATTCGTAAAGCACATTTCCAACGGTTTATACGTTCCGTATTTGAATCATCGGATGAAATATTTGATACAGACTTTAAGTGAAATAAGAAATTGGTACTTGAGACTTCTGTATTCTTCGACATTTTATAGATAATGTCATTGTAGAATGGAGCAATTAAAATTATGGCAGTTAAAGCACTGATAATAAGTGTCTTAATTTTTATTCGTAGTTTTAATACTGTCCATAATGCAAATACTCCAAGAATTCCTGCCCATGCTGCACGTGTGTATGAAAATAGGAGTGCGATACATAATAACCCAAGTAGCAGTAGGTTGAAGAATTTTATGCTAAAGTCTTTACCTGTTCTTTTTATTACAACAATCATTGCAGGAATAAGTAGCGCAAGTGCAGCACCGTATGATGTGTGATCCTTAAAGAATGGTTGCATCACTCTATACGATGTGTCATGTGAGAAATATGATGGAGCGTGATTTATAAGTGTATAGAGTATAACAAATGTAAATCCTAAGACATAAGCTATGATGTATTTTACTATATTTTTTTCATTTACAACAAATTGAGTTACAATGAAATAAAAACATGATATGAACCATAGTCTCGTTAGTAGATATTTGAGCGAAACCACAGGCATTTCTGAAGTTAAACAGGTGATGGACAACCAGCCTAAATATACATAGATACATATTGTAACTGGATGTTTTAAAACTTCTTTGTCAAATCTTCTTTCACTGAGCAGTTTTATGAAAAACATGCACATTGTCAGAAAAATAAATGGTTCCGTCGGTAAACTCATGTTAAAAGGCATGTTAGGAACAATTTCCGACAATTCTAGCGACAAAGGCGTGAAAAACATTATTATCAGTAGCAGTTTGTCTAGAGCTAGGAGGGCAAGAAAACAAAGTGCAAGACCAAATGGAATAAGTGTGATTATGTATGACTCATTCCATATACCAACCATGCTTGCAATTATAAACAGAATTGCAGCAACATAAAGGCAGATAATAGTTTTTCTCTCAGAAATCACTTTATTCCTTTGATTGATTTTTAGCTTCTTCCTGAAGCTTGAATTCTTTTAATAATTCAATGAAAATCAACACTATGAATGTGAAAATAAATGTGGCAATTGTTGAAATACCAACAATAATAGCACGTTTAGGTTTTGCTTTTTTGTCAGACTTAATAGCTTTGTTTACAACGAAATAGTGTGTCAGTAACTGTTCTGCGTCAACTTTAGCTTCTTTATATTTCTGGTTTAATGCACTCAACTGTTCACTTTCAAATTCTAGGAAATCACGAAGTGAAACGTATGCGGCACCATATTTTGCTAATGTGTCCAATTGTTCTTTAATTCGTTCGGCACCTTTTGTGTTTCCTGATGCAAGAGCTTGAGCGTATGCTTCAACAACAACTTCAGATTGTGATTCATAGTCGTAAATTCCCTTTTCCATAATTCTTTTGAGGGAATCGTTGAAATCACTTATTTGCTCCTCTTTTGTTTTGTATTCGTACTCAACAATATTTAAAACTTCTTTCGCACGTGTATGTTCCATTCCATTCATCACTGTGTCGATTAAAGTTGCTATGTCGTTGGCAATCATAGCTGCTGTGTCAGGATCTGCATCCAATACAGAAATTTCAACAGCCATATATTCTGTACGTCTATATGAAATTCGTTTCTGAAATTTCTTCAACATTTTGTCGTTAGGATATCTAACATTTGCTGAATCAATATCATAATGTTTCCATAAGTCATATTTGTTGATGATTCTTGTTCGTAGTTCGTCGCTATTTAAAACTTGAAGAATTTGTTCTGTTTCTTTATCTTCTCCGTAAATTGATTCTTTTTTCGCAACATCTTTTGTTTTAATTGATTCCGAAATCGCTAAAGATGGGGCAGGGTATAAAACAAAAGTTGAACGGTAAAGCGGAGTAATAAGAAAAGAAACAATGATTGCAACAATTGCTCCAATTGTAGTTGTGATAAGTAACGGTTTTTTATAATGAAATACTTTGAAAAGTAATTCGTTTGAATTGAATGAATAACGGTTGTCTTCCATTGAGTTATTATTTGAATAAACCAAAAAGTTCTGTGTCTATTTTATTTACAATTTTGCTGAAATCCTCTGGATTATCAATAAAATTGATTGAATCAGTATCTATAACGAGTATATTTCCTAAATCATATGATTTTACCCATGTTTCGTAGCGTCTGTTAAGGCTTTCAAGGTAATCAATGCGGATTGTGTTCTCATATTCACGTCCTTTAGACTGAATACGTTTAACTAATGTTGGAATAGAAGCTTTTAAATAAATTAGCAAATCTGGAGCTTGCAAAAGCTGTTCTATTTGACGGAATAATGAAAAATATGTCTCAAAATCTCTTGTTGCCATTAATTTCATTCCGTGTAGATTTGGGGCAAAAATATAAGCGTCTTCGTAAATAGTACGGTCTTGAATAACATCTTGTCCTGAATTACGAATAGCCATAATTCTTTGTAAACGGGAATGTAAATAAGAAATCTGCACATTGAATGACCATGCTTTCATGTCTTGATAAAAGTCATTCAAATATGGGTTGTCATCAACAACTTCGTAATTTGCTTCCCAACCGTAATGTTTTGCTAACATTCCTGTTAGAGTAGTTTTCCCAACTCCAATATTTCCTGCTATAGCTATATGCATATTTAAAGTTTTTTAGTCTGCAAAAATACAAAAGTCTATTCTATTTGAAAAAATTTCAGGTTGGAAATGTTCATGAGTGAAACATTTGTGTAATAAAACTGCAGTATGTCCCGGTATGAATATCCTTGTCGTGCCATTTCCATGGCTCCTTCCTGAGACATTCCAACGCCGTGTCCGAATCCTTTTCCGTATATTACAACTTCATCTTCTCTGGAATCAATGCAGAAAAATGTTGATTTTAGTTTCCAGTCTGTTCGAATTGTCGTCAATAGTAGGAGAGAGTCTGCTGTTTCGGATGAAAGGTATTTTTTTCGGTTAAACTGATCGAATGAAAAGTCGGTTGAGTCGGACACGTCAACTCCTTTTCCCTGTAAATATGTTTCCCATTCTTTCCTTGATATTGTTTTTTCCCATTCATAGCCTGGCTGCCCAATGCTGAAAGGATCTTCTTTTCCTCGCAAATACGAAATTTGTTTGTTCCATACGTATTCGCTGTTACAACTCTCTCCACCGGAATTTGCGTAAAATGTTGCTTCAATAAGGTTTTGCTTTTCATCAACAAGAACTAAACCTTTTGTGGCTTTTGTTGCTTCTACAATAGCCTTACTGTACCTGCAGCGTCCCATATAGGCTTGGCAATGTACGGCATCGCATAAATTATATCCTGTTTTTAAATGGCGGTTGTAAAATTTTGCTGCGTATGTTCTGCATAGAATCGCCTGGGCTTTGTAATACGCAATGTTCGCTTTTGCTCCACCTTCGGATTCTACTACACCGGCGATGTATTTTTCAAAGTTTACATCATTTATCAGTACCAAAGAATTTTTGGTAGTTTTTATGTATAAATCATTGTCATATTCTCTTGCTTTGGGCTTTCCATTTTGAAAACGAACCTGAAAAATATTATCCTGTGTATTTCCGCGGACAAGTAGGAGCGTGTCTGCGGAGTGAACTCCAGAACGTGTACTGACATATAATTTATGGTTTCGTCTCGTAATTGTTGCCGATTGACCTTCCTCTATGGAACAAAGCATCTGATTATTTGCAACAAAATCGTATTTTCCTGATTTTGCGTAGAATACGAAGGTTTCTATTTTGTTGTCGGAGAAAATACGGACGTTAATGTTTTGGCTTAAACAAAATAAAGAAAAAAATAAACTTATGATTGTAAGCCTGAAACGCATGTTATAACTCTTTGTATATGTTTTGCTCCCGATGATTTACAACAACTTTTACAGGATAATGTTCCTTTATGTATTCTGCTGTTTTTTCTGCAAAATATACAGAACGGTGCTGACCGCCTGTACAGCCAAAATTAATCATGAGATGTGTGAAATCACGTTCAATATATTTTTCTATGCTTGGCGAAGTTATATTGATGATGTTGGACAAAAAGACGTCACATTCTTTGTAAGGCTTAAAAAAATCTTGTACTACCTGCTGTGTACCGTTTACTTGTTTGTATTCTTCGTATCTGCCTGGATTAGGCAATGCTCTGCAGTCAAATACAAAACCTCCTCCGTTTCCGCTTTTGTCTTCAGGATATCCTTTTTTGAAGGAAAAACTTGTTATTTCAATGGTAAGCATTTTTATTGAATTTGTAGTTCTTTTAATTCATTAATTAGATTTGTTAAATATGGCATAGGAACAATTTTATTTATTACTAAAGCCTGCTCTTTAAGATTTTTTAGTGCTTGTGGAATGCTTTGAATAAAATGTTCTTTGTGCTGGATGTAACCTCTGAAACCGTATGCTCCGAGAGTTTGAAGTATTCTGATGAAAACAAAACCTTGAAATTCTTCTTTAAATTTTTTTTCATCCACGGAGATTCTGCTTTTTAGAATTTCAATGTAAAATGAAAGTAGTTCTTCCCTCATCTCATTCGATAAATTAGCTTTTGCCTGATAGAGTAGGGAAACAACATCGTATTGCAATGGTCCTTTCATTCCTCCCTGAAAGTCAATGTATCCTAATAGGTTGTTTTTCAGTAATATATTTCGCGACTGAAAGTCTCTGTACATGAAATAATTTCTTGAACTTTTGTCAAGAAAATCTAAGAGTTTGTCAAAATCTTCTTCTAACTTTTGATCATTAAATTCTAATCCGCTGATTTTAAGGTAGTAATATTTGAAATAATATAAATCCCAACGCATTGCAGTTTTGTCAAATTCATGACGGACAAAACATTTGGAAAAGTCTATTTTTTCTCCACCAACAAATTGAATTTGTACAAGATCTTCAAGAATTCGTTTGTATAGTTCTAATGTTTCTTTTTCATTAAGATTTTCTTTTGCAGATAATACGTCGGTATATCCTAAATCTGTTATTATGTAAAGATCTTTGTCGAAAGAAAGCACTTCGGGTACATTGATGCTCGACTTGCAAAAAATAGAACTGAAATAGTTGAATGTTTCGTTTTCTTCAATATTCGTTCCATAGCAAGCTAAAAGGGTTTTCTTATTTGTGAGAATTATTCTGTAATATCGTCTTGAAGAACCAGCTCCTGGAAGTAATTGAAATTCAGCAATCTCTTCCGAAATAGAAGTTTTTGATTTTATTAGGTTTTTAATTCGATATAGAATAGTTGAGTCTTCCATTATTTTTTTGTTAAAAGTATTGCTTTTTCGCAAATAGAGACTGATATTTTATATGTTTTTCTGAAAATTTATACCTTCTAACATTGGTACGAATGCACATTCTCCGTGCAAGGTTTGTTCAAAATCAGTATCGCTGATTTTTTTTATACGGATAAGTTCCTGTTTTTTATCGTTTTCTATTGGAGAAACTAATATTCCGCCAATTTTTAATTGATCAAGTAGAGTTCTAGGTATAAATGGAGCTGCTGCTGTAATTATGATTCTATCGAATGGTGCGTATTGTGGTAAACCTTTAAAACCGTCTCCTAAAAATGTAGATACAGCATATTTTAATTCTTTCAGAAGGCTTGTTGTATTTGTGTATAATTCCTGTTGTCTTTCAATAGAATAAACCGAAGCTCCCATCAATGAAAGAACTGCAGCCTGGTAACCTGAGCCAGTTCCTATTTCGAGAACTTTTTCTCTGCCTGTAATATTTAACAACTGTGATTCTAATGCTACAGTATAAGGCTGAGAAATTGTTTGATGTGAAGCAATAGGAAAAGCTTTGTCTTCGTAGGCGAATTTCTCTAATGCTTTATCAAAAAAAAACAGATGACGGGGAATTTGTCCTATTGCAAATAGAACTTTTTCATCTGTAATACCTTTATCACGAAGGGCTTTTACTAACTGATTTCGCTGACCTTTATGTATGAGAGAATCTTCCATTATTGCATAAGTGCGTGCATAACACCTTCTTTCAATGAATATTTTGATTGAACAAGCATAGGAATATTGTATCTTTTTACAACAAAATCAGCAATGAATCCGGCAATAGGTAAAAGCGGAGCTCTTGGAATAGACATTCCTTTCATTGATTCTATCTCATCAAGTTTTTTTGTTGATAAGAATTCTATGATGTTGTCGAAGTTTTTTAATGGAATTTCTTCGGCATTAGTGTCTGGATTCGGTAAATTCTCCTGTGCAAAATAAATTGATCTAAAAACATCAAAAGCACCGGCCGAACCAATTAATAAATCAATCTTGTGTCGGGCAATCTCCTGAGTTAAAAGTGCGAAATTTTCCTCTAGATAGTTGTAGATGTTTTCTTTTGTTTTGCAAGGAATAGGGTGTGTTAAACCAAAAGCTGATGTTATTCGCTGCATTCCACATTCAAAACTGTGTTTCCATAATATTTTATCATGTTTGCAGATAATACATTCATTGCTTCCGCCGCCAATATCTAAAATAAGTGCAGTTTTGTCTCCCCAGTCAAAAGCTAAGTTGTTGCCGAGAAAGATGTATTCTGCTTCCTGCTCTCCTTGAATAATGGTTATATCAAAATCAAACAGTTCTTTTGCTTTGGAACAGAAAACATTGGCGTTTTTTGCGTTTCTTAATGCTGAAGTACCTATCAGTTTTACCTTTTCACAGTGAAAAGGTGTGATTTTTTCTTTTATAACTCGTAAAGATTCAATTCCTCGTTCAATAGCTTCATCAGAAAGAACACCGTAAGCAACACCGTTTTCCCCTAATCTTGGATATTCGTGGAATTCTGTTAGTAATACGAATGAATTGCACGACAAATCAACAACACTGCAATTGAATGTGTTGGTTCCTAAGTCAACAATAGCAACAATCATATTGATTATTTAAAAGACTCGAAAGATGGATTTTTTAATCTATTACCTTTGTCGTCCCAAAGTTTCTGGTCAATGTTTTTGTCGTTGCGGTAGGTGATTTCTTTTGCTACCTGACCGTTCTGATGCCAGAAATAGGTTGTACCTTCTTTTTTATTTTCGTGATAAGTAGATTCTCTTTTCTTTTCTCCTGTAGAATACCAGTAAACCCAAGTTCCTTCTTTTTTACCGTCGGCATACTCTCCGATAAGGCCGATTTTTCCGTTAGGATGTTTTGCGAATACTTTGCCAGTGTATGGAGCTCCGTCAAGATATGCAACTTCAATATCTTCTCTTCCTACTGTAATCCACTTTGTTGTAAGTTTAGAAAGCTCAACATTTTGTGAAAATGCACCAAGAGAAACTAATGAAATTACTATTGTAATCAAAAATCTTTTCATTTTTCTGATTTTTATATCTAATCTGCAATATTAAAAATTAAAATCGATTTTATATCATTCAAACTCAAAAAAATTATAAAAAAGAGAAACTAATCTTATATTTGCATATAAATCATAAAACAAGAACGATGAATTCTACTATTTTATTTTGGATTGTTATTACAATTATTGTTGTTGACTATGCGTTGGAGCGAATTTTAGATGCATTGAATGGAAAAATGCGTGGCTCTAAAATTCCTGAAGAAGTTTCTGATATTTATAATGAGGATGATTACCAAAAACAGCAGAACTATGAATTGGCAAAATCAAAGATAAGTTTCTGGATTAGTTCTGTAAGTTTTGCTCTCATAATGGTTTTATTTTTTGTTGATGGCTTTGCTCTGTTAGATCAATGGATAACGACACTGAATTTCGGCTCTATCATATCTGGATTGTTGTTTTTCGGAATTTTGTTCCTTTTGTCTGATATACTTGAAACTCCATTTGAATGGTACAATATTTTTGTTATAGAGGAAAAATTCGGTTTTAATAAAATGACTCCAAAGATTTTTATTATGGATAAAATAAAATCTTTGTGTTTGTCTGCTGTTGTTGGCGGTGGCTTGCTTGCAGGATTGATGTGGCTGATTTCCGTGTTTGGTGAGAGTTTTTGGGTAATAGCATGGGTTGCGGTATCTGTTTTCTTAATATTTGTGTATATGTTTTATTCCACATTGATAGTTCCTTTGTTTAACAAACAGACTCCGTTGGAGGATGGTGAATTGAAAGATGCAATATTTTCTTTCAGTCAGAAGGCAGGTTTTGAACTGGATAATATTTATGTGATTGACGGTTCAAAACGTTCTACAAAGGCTAATGCGTATTTCAGTGGGTTAGGGGTAAAAAAACGTATAGTGCTGTATGATACATTAATACAGGAACTTACAGTTCCAGAAATTGTTGCTGTATTAGCCCATGAAATTGGACATTACAAAAAGAAACATACTATTATGATGTTATGTTCTTCTGTTCTGCAAATGGGTGTTATTTTATATTTGTTCGGATTATTTTTGGCAGAGCCTGCATTTACACAGGTTTTAGGAATTGATTATTCTCCTGAAAAAAGTTATGCTTCATTCTATGTGTTCAGTATTTTGTTTACTCCAATTTCTTTTTTCATTGGTTTGGCATTAAACGCATTTTCTCGCAAAAATGAATACCAGGCCGATAGATTTTCCGGTGAAAATTATTCTCCTGAAGAATTAGAGTCTGCATTAAAGAAACTTACTAAATCAAGTCTGTCTAACTTAACTCCTCATTCTTGGTATGTTTTTTGTTACTACTCACATCCAACGCTATATCAAAGAATTAAAGCGTTGAGAAACATTAAAAATGAGTAGGTATGGAAAATCAAACAAAATTCTCGTCGTGGAAATCTGCAATGAACAATGTTCGGATGCAGAAGAAAACGTTTGACAAGAATCCAATCTTTATTCATCCTTCAATTTTTGTAAGAATGGAGGAACTGGCTATAAAACAAAAGTGGAAGGAAGTTGTGGGGGATTTGTTCGCAAAACATGCAACGTTAATAACTATTGAAAATGAAATTTTGTATGTTACAGTGAATTCTGCGGCAATCAAGCATGAGTTAACGATGAACAAGTCTAATATTATTACACGGATGAATAATGAACTTGGGAAGATTGCAGTAAGAGATATTATAATGCGGTAATTGTTATAAAAGTGTTAATATATTTGGCGTGTAACGTAAAATCGAAAAGAAAAAATAACTAAATTTGGCTCACTTAAAATTGATAAAAAATGAAAAAGTTACTAAGTATTTTATTCGTAGTTGTATTAGGACTTGTTAGTTCTAATGTATTTGCACAAAACAACTGTTTAAATTTTCATAAACAAAAATGTCAGTCTTATGCGTCTAAGGGTTATATCATGTCAAATGATTCTCGTAGTGCGATATTGAGAAAAGGACAAACTTCAGAGTTTAGAATTACAATTTACCAAGGTAAAGATTATAGAATTTCTGTTTGTGCAGATGAAGTTAATCTTGGTAGCACAGTTCACTTGAGATTGATTGACTACGATACGGATGAATTGTTGTATGATAACAAAGATTTCAATTATGTGAAAGATTTCGAATTCACTGTTGTTCAAACTCGTACAATAAAAATTTCAATTGAAATACCAGAAGATCAAACTCAAAAAGCTTCTGCTAATACAACTGGTTTGATTTCTAAATCAATTAATCAAGGTTGTGTAGGTGTATTGATTGAAGAAATGAGTACTCCAAAAACTGGATTCTAAAATTGTAAAACAAATAGTAAAGGCATCGTTTTCCATAAAGCGATGCCTTTTTTTATGCTCAGAAAATCATGCAGAAAAAAGATATTTTATCATTATCGTTTGACGAATTATGTAAGTCGTTGGACGAATTCGGAGAAAAGAAATTTCGTGCAACGCAGGTATATCAATGGATTTGGCAGAAACGCGTTCGTTCTTTTGAGGAAATGTCTAACATTTCCCAAGGATTGCGTGAAAAATTATCTGAAAACTTTTTCTTTCAGACTGTGAAAATTGCAAAGCCTCAAAGAAGTTCGGACGGCTCTTGTAAATTTGCTTTTGCTTTGAACGACGGAAATGTTGTTGAAGGGGTTTTGATTCCTGCAAAAGACCGAATGACTGCATGTATTTCTACGCAGGTGGGATGTGGTATGCAGTGTACGTTTTGTGCAACGGCTTCTCTTGGATTTACAAGAAATCTTACTGTTGGGGAAATAACAGATCAGTTTTTTGTAATGGACAAAATTGCACGTGAACAGGAAGGAAAAGCTATCTCGAATATCGTGTATATGGGAATGGGAGAACCATTGATGAACTATTCGGCTGTAATGGATTCAATAGCATGTTTGACAAATCCACAGACAGTGGGACTAGCTCCTTCTAGAATAACGTTGTCAACTTCAGGAATTATTAAGAATATTATAAAACTAGCAGACGATAAATTCGCCTGTAATCTTGCTGTTTCGTTACATGCTCCCAAAGATATGCTGCGTTCTCAGATTATGCCTATAAACAAAACAAATCCTATAGCTAAGCTAAGTGATGCGTTGGCATATTATCATGAAAAGACTGGAGGACGAATTACAATAGAATATCTGTTATTGAAAGGTGTGAATGATTCTATTCAAAATGCACGTGATTTAGCTGAATTCACAAAACGTTTCCCTGTAAAAATAAATGTAATTGAATATAATCCTCATGACGCTTCATCTTATAAGAAATCAGACAGACAGACTTTAGACGAATTCGTTGGATTTCTAAAAAAACTGAATTTGATAGTGAATGTTCGCTATTCAAAAGGGAAGGATATTGCTGCTGCTTGCGGACAGTTGGCTGCAAAAAATAAAAAGAAGTAAGTTTATAAAACAAAATTCTATAAGGCTAATTTTCGTTTACGTATTATCGCAAAAGCCACTGACTTTAAATATTTTTATTTGCTTGTGTTTTGTGGTATTTGTTTATAAATGTTGTGGTTGCAACATATTGTAGCGTTTTCTACATTTGTACCAGAGTAAAAACACAATGAAAGAAACGCAACAGAATTCGCTTGAAAATAAGGGCGAGATTATTTTGTATAATCCAAATGAAACAATTAGTTTAGATGTTCGTATTGATAACGAAACGATATGGCTAAGTCAAGGTCAAATGGCAGAATTGTTTGGCTGTAGTTCTGATAATGTAGGTTTACATTTGAAAAACATTTATAAAGAATGAGAATTAGAACAACAACGAACATCCGAGTTTTTCTCGGTAGTTCGAAAAGAAGGTGGTCGTTCTGTTATGCGTCAAATAATTCATTATAATCTAGATGCAATTCTTTCGGTTGGCTATCGAATTAGTTCAAAAAATGCCACATTATTTCGTCAGTGGGCAAATAATGTGTTAAAAGAATATTTGCTAAAAGGATTTTCTATAAATCAACGATTAAATGATATGGAGCAAAGGTTTGATAATCGTTTTGCTGCGAATGAAACAAAACTACGCGAGCACGAAGAGAAAATTGAATTTTTTGTAAAAACGGCTTTTCTACCAAGTGAGGGGATTTATTATCAAGGTCAGATTTTTGATGCTTATAAATTTGCTAACGATTTAATTCGTTCAGCCAGAAAGCGAATTATTTTGATAGATAATTTTGTGGATGACACCACATTGTCAATGCTTGCAAAAAGGGAAGAGAATGTTTCTGCAACAATTTACACAAATCACATTTCGCATCAGTTAGAAAAGGATTTGGAAAAATACAACAAACAATATCCTCAAATAGAAATTGTGCGGTATACAAAATCCCACGATAGATTTATTCTGATCGATAATCAGGTATATTTTGTAGGTGCTAGTTTAAAGGATTTAGGTAAAAAGATGTTTGCTTTTTGCAATTTGGAAATAACTGCTGATGAATTTGTAAAACATTTGTAGGTATCCTAGTTCTGTTTAGAATAAATATCATTTGTAAATAGTCTTATAATTAGGCATATTTCAGCCATATAATTTGGAATTTAAAGTTTCTGATACAGGGGATGCAATACGCTGTTGATAAAAAACGCTGAACCAATTTCTTGATTCAGCGTTTCTTTTTATAGTACTAGTTGTTTAGAAAACTTCTGAGTTTTTCTTCATATAATCAATCAATTCATCTACTTGGCAGAATGCTAATGCAGTGAATGTGTCGGCAGCACCATAGTAAATGCAGATACGGCCTGTTGCAGCATCGTACAAGTTTGCACAAGGGAATGTTACATTAGGAACGAATCCGCGTGTTTCGTAGTCAACTTCTGGAGTTAGTAAGTAATCGCGTGTTCTGTACAATACTTTTGAAGGATTGTCTATGTCAAGAAGAACAGCACCATAGCTATATACATAACCATTGCAAGTGCTTGAAACACCGTGGTAGAACAATAACCAGCCTTCTGTTGTTTCAATAGGAACTGGTCCTGCACCAACTTTCATACCTTGCCACCAGCCTTGTCCGCCGTTAGTCATCACTAATTTGTGGTGACCCCAGTGTTCCATATCTGGACTTTCGCTGATGTAGATGTTACCGAATGGAGTATGGCCTGTGTCACTTGGACGGCTTAACAACATATATTTACCATTGATTTTTCGTGGGAATAACACACCGTTACGGTTGTATGGCATCAATGGATTAGGCATTCTTACAAATGTTTTGAAATCTTTTGTTTTACCTAAACCAATAGAAGGACCTTTCATATCGTCGCACCAAGTTACATAGTATGTATCGTCAATTTTTACTACGCGTGGATCGTATGCGTAACTTGTTGGATTTGGAGTTCCGTCTTCGTTCACCCATTGAATAGGTTCTGGATTTAATTCAATATTGATACCATCTTTACTGAAACCAGAGAATAGAGTAGCGCGGCCATTGCGTTGGTCGCCACGGAATACGCCAGCAAAAGCACCGTTGAAAGGAACTACGGCACTATTGTAAACGCGTCCTGCTGTTGGAATTGGATTCCAGTCAATGATAGGATTTTTGCTATAACGCCAAAGAATGTCTTTGCATCCTGCTGGTTTTTCTTCCCAAGGAATATTTGGAAGATTGTTTCCGATAATTGTAGCCATAATATTGTATTTAATTAGATTTTCTTAATTATTTATTTGCAGCTTCGCGTCTAATTTTTAGGTCTGATTGAATACCTTCCATTGTTTGTTCGTCAAGTTTGTAGAAGAATTTAAGAATGAAAAGAGCTATAACACCTGCAACAACAGGAATGATACTCATCATAGCTTTCAATCCGAAAAGAGTATCTTCGTTTTGGATTTCGTTGGCAACGAAACCAGTTGCTTGAAGAATTACCATAGAAATCATACCGCCGATAGCCCAACCAAGTTTGTTAGACATAATTGACGCAGAGAATACAAGACCGTCTGCGCGAGTTCCATTTTTCCATTCTGAATAATCGGCTGTGTCAGCATACATTACCCAAAGTAATGATGAAATAGGTCCGCCACAAATAGATCCGATTCCTTGGAACAACAAGATTAGGAACATATTTTCTGGATTCAAGAAGATGAATGAACCTGTGCAGATTATTGAAACTAATAACAAAATAACGCACGCGCGTTTTCTTCCGAACATTTTTGAAAACCAAGGCACTGCAAGTACACCAACCAATGATAACAATTGTCCTAATGTGTTGAAAATTGATGCCAATGTTTCAAAACCGAATGTTTCGTTTTCTATTGGTGTTTCACGGAATACATTAAGAAGGCTTGTCAACCAAGAAACTTCTTGTGTTCCAATGTAATATTTGAAATAATGTGTGGTTACATTTAAACGAATACAGTTGTACAAAATGAAAAGTATTGTTACGATAAATAATAACACCCAAGGTTTATTGTGTACAATGTCTAACAAATCTTTGGAAACGGCTGTCTTTTCTTCTGAAATAGGTTTTACGCGTTCTTTAACGGCAAAGAAAGTAATTGCAAAACAAGCAATTGCTGCAATTGCATATACTATCATTGTGTAACTCCAACCAGATTGTTGTGCTTGAATTACGGCTTCTTTTGATGCACCTTCGTCAACGCTGCCGAAGTATGCAGCAAGTGGAAGTGCTGTTGCCGATACGATTATACCGCCAAGATATGCGCCAACGAATTTGTACGATGATGCTTGGGTTCTGTCGTCAGCATCGGCGCTGATTACGCTAAGAAGTGAAGTGTAAGGAATGTTTACAGTTGAATACAAACACATAAACAAGATAAATGTTGCATATGCGTAAACAATGTTTCCTAGTTCACCGAATGCTGGCGTTGTAAATGCTGCAATTGCAGCAACAGATAGAGGAACTGCACCAAACACGATATATGGGCGGAATTTACCCCAACGAGTTTCTGTTCTATCGGCTGCCATACCTACGAATACATCAAAAAATGCATCTATAATACGGGAAATTAAGAACATTGTTCCTGCTACGGCAGGTGCTAAACCAAATACATCTGTGTAGAAGTATGATAAATAAAATGTGATTGTTTGCCAGAATAGGCAAGAACCAAGGTCGCCAAATCCATAACAGATTTTTTCGCCTAATTTAGGTCTGTTGTTAAGTAAGTCCATATAGTATTTATTTGTTTTTTAATGTTTTTGAAAATGCTTTTGCTCCGGGTCCAAATGTCTTTATTGTCCCGAAATCTCCAACTCCGGCTCCATTTGATGTCCAAGGATATACACCTGAATATCCTAATAGATAGGGAAGTTTGTAGATTTCTTCGTATGAAATGGGAAACCCGTAGATTGTGTTGTTTCCTGGAGTTTCTCCTATAATACAAGGTTTATCTTGTAGTCCCCAGTATTCAGGATTTTTGTGGAATGGATTATCGAATTGATTCGTCCATTCATAGTAATGGATTTGCCAAAAGTCCATATAGGCTAACGAATCCATTGTTATTTCTTGTAATGCTTTGTCGCTCCATTTGTTGCCTTCAAATCTGTCGCTGCTCCATTTTACCGCTGCACTTCCAACTGTTGCAAATATTGGTGAATCTACAGAATGTATAGTTGCTGCGCACATACCAATAAACATTTGCATATAATCCCATTCTAAACCGCCATATTTTTTGTGTTCGTGGGTCCACTCAGGTTCATTGCAAATATCTATGGCAAAGAAATATGGATTGTCTTTGTAGCGTTCCAACAATGGTTTTAAGAACACATCGCAGTATAGCTGAACTTTCTGTGTGCAACCAAGCATAGTCAGCCAATTTTCTGATTCTTTCTTTGTGTTGTCAAGATTGTCAAACGAAGAAATTGTGGCGATAATGTAGATTTTGTGTTTTGCTGCTTTCGTCATCATATCGTCAAGATCACTCCAAAATTGTGCAGATGCAGGTTGTGCAAAACCTTCTTTATCAACCGTAGGTTGACCGGCAGCATCGCAACTAATCCATATTCGTGAACTGTTTATACCGTTTTCTTCCAATCTTGCAAATTCATCTTCCCAAAATTGAGGGTTGTATTTCCCTCCAAAGTCATTCCAATTATCCCAAGGGGTATTGGTTCCTATAAAGAAAAATGGCTTTCCGTCTTTTAGGAATTGATTTCCGGAAATGGAAATTCTTTGTTGCCCAAAAACTGAACAACAAAGAATTGTAAGTGAATATATTAGAGATATAATTCGTGTCATTATTCAATGATGACTTTTGACTTATATGTTTCTCCGTTAATACGAATAATAATAGCATATACACCTTTTGCAAGACCATCTGTTAAGCAGGTAGCTTGACCATTTACAAATGTAATGTATTTAATTCCTGCAAGTTTGCCTTCGGAGTTTGTAAAAGAGGCAAGAGCTTTACCATTCACATTTGGCAGAACTACGCTAAATGAATCTTTGTTGCAAGGATTTGGAAAGATTCCTAGCGGATTTTCAATGTCAGCAATTGCCGTGTTAGGATTTGTAACTTCTATTTCTAAAACATAGCTATTAGTAACACCAAAGTAATCTTCCGCTTTTATTGTAATGTTGTAAGAACCAGTATCCTGTGTAGTTGGTGTTCCTGTGAAGAATAATGTTTCTGTGTTGAATTTCAACCAATTAGGAAGTGGTTCTGCTGTGATAGATAAAACATCATAGTTTTTATCTCCAAAATAAGAACGTAAGATTTGATATTTAAATTCAGTATTGACATTGGCTTCCTGATATTTCGTTCTTGTAGAAATAGTGATTTTAGGATTATTATTTGCATGGTCATCAAAATCATATGCCTGAACTTCTGTTAGTGAATATCCCCAGCTTGTTGCTCTTTCTGTAAAATGGATTTTTATATAACGGCAAACAATAGGGGACTCTTCATCCTTACGTAGAACAATGTTACTTTTTTCTGTTTGACCTTGTTTCACAGAGAAAACAGTTTCCCATGTTTTTGCATCATTAGAAACTTCGATTGTATATGCTTGAGCATAAGCACCTTTTTTCTCTTCTGCATTCCATTCCCAGTTTAATACAATTCTTCGAATAGATTCTTCTTGTAGCATGTCAAAAAGAAGGTATTCATCATCGTTATATTCTGAACTCCAGCGAGTTTCAGGATTACCATCGTTTGCATAAAATTGAACGTATTGAGATTCTTCTATACTTGAACTGCTTACAAAAGCTTTGTATAATTTATTGTCTGAAGTGTAGCCTTTCTCTCTCACAAGAATATAAAATGATTGAGATATTGTTTTTCCACCTTTGTCAGTTGCTGTTACAGTGATTTCACCGTAACCGATTTCATCTGTTTTTGTAGAGAAGCTGATGCTTCCATTTTCTGCAATTTCAGCTGATACAGGACCGTTTGATGAAATCGTATAGGTTAGAACGTCGTTCTCGTCGTCTTCGAAGAAGTTGTTTGCATTTGCATAGTTCTCAACTTTTCCTGCATTTTTAAAAAGAACAGTGTCTGCTATTTTATTTGAGATACGAGGAATGTAATTAAAGGTAGGATCATGTTTTACAATAATGTGTTCTGGATGCATTTTTTTCAGACTATCCATGGCTTCTGCCATGTCTGGTAAGCCCCCAAAACCGTCGTGAGCCGTGTAAGTCCATCCGAATCCACCGGAATAACCATTGTCATATAGCCAAAGCATAGCTTCTGTTGTGTTTTTCTGAACACGAAGGTTTGCCCAAGCTTGTCCTTTTACTTTTATAATACCGTGTGCAGGAAATTCTCCAATAATGGTATTTTTTTGTAGTTCAAAATCATTGAATGTTTTGTGGAAAGGCGAACCAGATGAACCAAGTTCACTTGGATAATAGTGGAACATATAAAAGTCCAAATATCCTTTTTCGTCTTTGCCGGCATTGAATAAGGCTTCATTGCTGTAGTAGTTTTTATTTCCAGAACCGTCTGTTATAAAAAATACACGCCAGCTTCCATTTGAAACTTTTGCGTTAGGGTCAGTTCTGTGTATTGCACCAGCACACATATTGACAAATCTTTGGATATCACTCATTTCAACATCGTCAATGTCGCTCCATCCTGCTAATTGAGTCATTCCTTCGGGTTCATTAAAAATTTCCCAACATAGGATTGCTGTGTGATCTTTCAATCTTGTTACCATTGGTATCAAGGCGTTATCAATATATCTTTGAGTTGCAACAGAATCGGAAAGAAGTAAACGGTTTCGACGAACACGGTTTTTCTGTGTTGTTGTTCCTTTATCTCCATCGTCGTTAGACATCATTCCATGTGCCCAGAGGCATAAACTTACAACTACTCCCTTGGTTGCTGCAATATCCATTGCAAGGGCAAGATTTTCAATTGCAGTTTCACTCATTCCAATAACAGTGTCGTTTTTTGAATCGTAGGTTGGGGTAGAACGTCCGTCAACATGAATCCACCAACGAAGAGCATTTCCTCCGGCATTAATCACATCGTCGCATATAGAACTCCATTTTTCACTGTTAAATTCTGTTAAATCATTACCATAATTCATCCATGCAACATTAATTCCGCTGATGAACAAATCTTGACCTCTATGGTTTATAAAACGTGGATTAGAAGCCTCTTGTGCCAAAGCATTAAGTGTAGCAAATACACTTAACATGAGTACTGCAAAAATATTCTTTAATTTCATAGATTATTTTTTTTCGTTACAAAAATGTATTTTTTAGAGAAAAGGTTCTTTTGACAAAGATATAAAATAAAAATAACACAATTTGTTTAAAAAATTTAAATTTTTCATTTGGGTAACTTTTCAAAAAAAACGAGGAGAACGTGGACTAAATTTTATAATTTTGAAAACTCGCATAATATGCAGGTTTTCAAAATCCGGTTTAAATTGATGAGATTTAAATCTAAAAATTTGTTTTAAAGGAAATAAGAAGTAAAATAAATGAAGCGTTTAGTTCTACAATTCGTACTTGTATTAGGAATGACGGTAACTTCATTCGGACAAGTAAAATTAAATGAGATTCAAACTTCGAATTCAAAAACCCAGATGGATCCAGATTTTTACAAATATAAAGACTGGGTTGAATTGTATAATCCCTCTTCTTCTTCTGTTGATTTGAGTGGATATTATCTAACTGATAATAAAGATAAACCTCGTAAATGGCAGATTCCATCAGGAAAATCAATACCTTCAAAAGGATATTTGTTGATATATTGTGACGGTGAAGATGTTGTGGGTAAGGCTATGCACACAAATTTCAAACTGTCATCGGGCGGAGATAAACTTTTCTTGTATTCTCCGACTATGTTTTTGGAGGATTCAGTAAAAATTGCCTCAGTGGAAACAGACTATACGTATGGCCGTTTAACTGACGGAACAGGTGCATGGGGATTGTTATCTAAGCCGACACCAGGAGCAGCGAATGTTTCAACAACAGTAAAAGGCTTGGCTCCAAAACCTGTTTTTTCTGTACAAGGGGGATTTTATAGTAAACCGCAAACCGTATTGTTGTCATCAGATTTGGAAGGTGCTGTAATTCGATATACAACAGATGGAACGGAACCAACTGAAAAATCGGAAATATATACTGGTGCAATTACTGCACAAAAAGTCTCTGCACAGTCGTTGATTAGCGGGTATGACAAGAAAAATAAGACAAATGTACAGCACTATCAGTGGACAGATGGCGATGGACAGTTGTCTTCTCCTTCTGTTTATGATTGGGGTGAAGTAGAGAAGGGATTTGTTTTAAAGGCAAAAGTATTCCATGAAAATTATGTTCCAAGTGTTACTGCTTGTCAGACATACTTTATTAATATGTCTCGTCCAGGATTACCTATAGTTTCGGTAACCGTGGATAAAGGTAGTTTCTTTAGTGCAGACAGTGGTATTTATATTCAAGGTACAAATGGCTGTAAACGTGGTGGTACAGGTGATGTTAAGGCAAACTGGAACCAGGATTCTTGGGAACGAAAGGTTTATGTTGAGTATTTTGATGTTAATGGAACTCGTCAGTTTGGTGTAAATGCAGGTTCAAGTGTTATGGGGGCAATTTCCCGACATTCAGATTTGAAGTCTTTAAATATAAAGATGAAAAAGAAGTATGAAGAGGGAAGAATGAATTATCCGATTTTTGGAAGTGACGGTTTGGATTATTACGAATCAATTATTCTTCGAAATGCAGGAAATGATTGGGAACAGGGTATGTTTGCCCGCGATGCGGTTGCTCAATCTATTGTCCGTGGCCAGTGTGATTTGGAAACACAGGCCTATCAACCTGTTGTAATGTATCTGAATGGAGAATATTGGAGCTTTATAAATCTTCGAGAAAGATATGATAAACATTATTTCGGGGGACATTATGATTATGTAGATGAAGGAAAAATTGATTTGTTGAAAATTAATGGGGATAAAGATTGTTTTGTCGCTTCAGAAGGTGATTCGCTTCGTTGGGAAGAACTTATGGCATATCTGAAGGTTAATTCAATGAAAGATGTTGACAATTATAATTATGTGAAAAATCATTATGTCGATGTTGATAACATGATAAATTATTATATCGCTCAGTTGTATAGTCAAAATACAGACTGGCCTAATAATAATATGCGTTTGTGGCGTCCGAGAACAGAGAATGGAAAATTCCGTTTTCCTTGGTATGATGTGGATTTCGGATATGGCTTATGGGGCGGTTCTGCATCAACAAATCCATTCTCCAATTTTGATAAAGACAAATCTTATATTGCAGTGAAATTCTTCTATTATATGATGGAAAATGATGAATTCAAAAGTGAATTTATTCAACGTTTCCATTATATGATAAATACTGTTTATGATGCAACTCGGTCAAAAACGATAATTAATGACACAGAGAACAAAATTTCATCGGAGCGTGAAACGAGTGACTCAAAATGGTATAGAAGTGAATCTGCAAAATATAGCTCATACCGTGCTTCAAGTCTTGTTTCGTTTGCAGAGAGCCGTCCGGCACAAATGCGTACATTCTTGAATTCAAAGTTTGGAAGTAAGGGAACCGCAAAACTGAGTGTAAGTTATACAGATTCTCAGGGAACAGTTCAATTGTGTGGATTGAATGTAAATTCTGGATATAACGGGGCACAATATAAAAGTACTCCAATTCGATTGACTGCAATTCCAAAAGATGGATATACATTCAAATATTGGCAGAGTGGTACAACGACAGTATCAACAGATATGGAGTATATGTTGACTATAACTTCGGACTATTCAATAAAAGCTGTTTTTGAGTCTCGTTCTACTGAAAAGAATTTGTACATAAATGAATTCTTGACAGCTAATACAACTGATATTCTTTCACCGATAGGGGAACATGAAGACTGGGTGGAAATATACAATGCAGGAACTACATCTGTTAATTTGGCAGGTTTGTACTTATCTGATGATAGAACAAATCTTGGAAAATATCAGATCCCTTATACTCAGTTAGATTCGACTTTTATAGACGCCAAAGGTTTTGTGGTTTTCTATGCAGATAAAGATTCTAACGAAGGAGCTTTGCATTTGCCTTTTAAAATGGATAAATCAGGAGGGGTAATAATTCTTTCTCAAAAATCTACGAATGGCACTTATACTGTTCTTGATAGTATTCATTATGAAAAACAAAATGCAGATGTTTCGTATGGCCGTTACCCTGATGGAACATCTACAATGACAATTTTTACAAAGACAACTCCTCGTGCTACTAATAAAATTGAGTCTGATACTTACATCTCTGGGCTTGTAATTACAGAGCTTATGGCAAAGAACGAGAGTGTAGTGAAAGAGGAAACTGGAACATATGCAGACTGGTTTGAAATTTACAATTCAACTTCGAATGATATTGATTTGGGTGGTTTGTTCGTAACAAATGACTTAACAAATCCAAATATGTATATGATTCCAAAGGGAGAGCCTGCAAAAACTACAATAAAAGCTGGTGGATATTATGTATTCTGGTGTGATAAACAAACTGCAATAAATCCAAATCACGTTGATTTTAAATTAAATGCAGAAAAAGGTGATATTGCAATAGTTCAACTTCGTGGTTCTCAAAATTATTTTATAGATCAAGTTTCTTATACGAATCAGGGGGAAGATGTTGCATACGGACGATATCCAAAAACAACGTCTGATTTTACTTATTTGTTGACTGCAACTCCTGGCTCTGCAAATAAAAATTCTGGTAGTGTAACGAAAGTTTCTGGTGTTACAATAAATGAAATACTGGCATTAAACACTTCTATTGTTGATGAAACGGGAGCGTATAGTGATTATATTGAATTCTATAATGGAACAAATTCTGCAATAGATCTTGGAGGGTTGTTTATCAGTGACTCGAAAGATTATTCTTTACGTTACAAGATTCCTACTACAAACTCTAAATTGACAACAGTTCAAGCTGGTAAATGGCTTGTTTTCTGGGCAGATGGAAAACCTGAGTTAGGTGAGAATCATCTTGATTTCAGTCTTGATGGACAATTAGGAGAAGATGTTGTTCTGTCGCAGGTAACGGAAGACGGCTTGACTGTAATAGATGAAATTTCTTTTGCAGAACAAACCGCAAATGTGTCTTATGGTAGATATCCTGAAACATACGACAATTGGGAAACAATGTCTCCGACAAATGGGGCAAAGAATCAATCATTTAACTCTAGTGTTGCTTTAAAAACGTTGACTTCTTCAGTTGGAACTATCTTGCCTGCAGTTTCTACTTCAATATTAGAATACGAATGTGCTGTGCCTGCTGGTACAACAGAAATTCCTGTTATTGAAGCAACTACAGTTCACGAAAAAGCTAAGGTTACAATTACTCAACCTACATCGTTAGATGATATTGCTGTTGTAAAGGTCATTTCTGCTAATGGTTATAATTCAGAAACATACAAAGTTAGCTTTAAAATTGCAGCTTCTGACGATGCTACATTGGCTTCGCTAGTTTCTGCCGGTGGAACTATGGCTCCTGCATTTTCTCCAGATACATATAAATATGTAGTAACTTTATCTACGACATATGTGCCATATGTTACTGCAAAACCATCAAATGAAAATGCAATGGTGAAAATTGATTATGCAGAAACTGCTTCTGAAAGTACAATTATTACGGTAACAGCGGAAGATGGCTTTACTCAGGATTATGAATTGACTTATATTTTGGCATCTTCGCAAAATGTTGTTACAGAATGGTTTGATGATTTTAGTAAGGGAATAGGCAACTTGTCTGCTTATACATCTCAGTATATAATTCAAGAACATGAATCATCTGTTGGTTTTGCTAAAGAAAAAGACGCTGCAATAGCTTTGGACGAAAAGGATTCCGATGCGGAATATGGTTATGTTGAATATCATTTGCCAACGGGTTACGTGTTGGATGGTAGTAGTGCTTTGAATGTTTCTATGGATATGAATATTCCTGACGAAGGTTCTAAACTAAATGGTGTGACGGTTACAAACCAATATATGTCATTCGCAGTTGCTTTAGTGGATATGTATGGAAATGTTTCGAATTATATGATTGTTGATGCAAAAGTTAATGAAACCACTTCTGTATCAATAAATTTCGGAACAGCAAGTTACATTACTAAATCCGCCATTGTTGCCGTAAGATTTGGATTATATGGTCCAAATGATAAGAAAAAGGCTCGTCAAAAAGGTGTGATTATAGACAATTTGGTTATTGGTCCAAAAACAGCAACAGGTGTTTCTGAAACGGTTGTGTTATCTTCAAATGCAGATCTTACAACATTAACAGCAAGTGCAGGAACATTATCTCCAGTATTCTCAAAAACAACGAAGTCTTACATATTGACTTTACCTGCTGAAACAGAAGAACTTCCTACTATTTCTGCTACAGTTGCAGATAAAACAGCTTTCTTGGAAATTGCACAGGCTGCAGATTTACAAGGTGTTGCGTATGTAAAAGTAATATCTCAGGATATGTCGGTCGTAAACGAATATGAAATCGTTTTGAATTTGGAACCACTTGTTGTTGAAGGATTTACAGACTGCATAATTCAACCTGCAATGAAAGGTTGGAATGAATCTTCTAATATGTATGAACTGACATATAATGGTGGAGATATTTCTGTAGAGTATAATAGAACAACAAGTTCGTCGGATGCGATTTCTTATAATGTAACAGAATCTTCGGTAAAAATTCTTGATCTGACTAAGAATCCATACGCTTCTATAAAAATGAAAACAACAGTTAATACAAAATTATTTGTAGAATTGTTTGATTCAAAGGGCAATAAAACATCGGCAAGTTTGGAGGCTGTGAATTGTGTTGCTGGAAACGATATGGTAACTTATATTTTTGATTTTACAGATAAGTTTGTTTCTGTCGATGTCGCTGATATACGTGGTATGAATATTTATTTTGATAAAGGTTCCGCAACAAAAACAAACGGTACAATCAAAATAGATGAAATTCGTTTTGGAAAAGATGTTGAAGTTACTGTAAATCAAGCTCCTGAATGGTCGGAAGTGGCAGAACAGATAATTCAACAAGGTGAAGAGTTTTCAAATATAAACCTTTCAACTTATGTGAAAGATGATCTTTCAGAATTTGAAAATTTATTGTTGAATATTGAGAACAAATTTGAGCATTTAGATGTATCTATTGAAGGGGGATTTTTAAAAGTAAGTCCGAAATCTTCAGAATGGATTGGTTCTGAAATAGTTAAGGTAAGTGCAACTGATGAATCAGGAGAAAGTTCTTCTGTTTCAATAAAATATACGGTTGAAGAATTAAAAGTTGATGTAACAGAAATCTCATTTAAACAAAAATCAGTTGAATTGGCAATGGGAAAAACTGTTAATGTGTTAAACTTACTTGAGTATAAGCCTGTTGATGCGACAATAGAATCGATAGAATGGTCGGTTTCTGACAAATCTGTTGCTTCGGTAAGTGGCGTAGGCGTATTAACAAATCTTTTAGAATTTGGTAGTGAGGAAATTACAGTAACAGTGACTGTTTTGGATAAGAGTGGTAATAGCTTTGAGGAAACAATTTCTGCAGTATTGACAGGTTGTCCAACAAGAATATCTTTGGTTAAGCCAGAATACGAAAGCGTTACATTATATTATGGAGAGAAATTACAAATCGGATATTCGTTATATCCAGAAGACGCTTGTGAAAAATCTGTTGCCTATGCAAGTGATGATCCAACAGTTGCAACTGTATCTTCTAATGGTGTTGTAACTGCATCAAAAACTAAAAAAGGTACAGCAACAATTACAATAAGTGTTAATGATGGCTTTTCTGTAAAAACTGCAGAATGTGAGGTTTCTGTTTCAAAAGATTGTTCCGGAGATATAGAGTTGAGTCTTAATAAATCTTCTTTAGCTTTATTGGAAGGTGGAAAGGCTACCTTGACTGCAACAATAACTCCTGAAGATGAATGTACTGAAGATAAAGAAATTGTATGGTCTTCTTCAAATTCAAAAGTAACTGTTGATCAAAAAGGTGTTGTAACGGCAGTAGAAGAAGGATCTGCTGTAATTACGGCTCAGACAACAGGAAATGGAAAGACTGCTGCAACTTGTGTTGTTACAGTATCTCGTGATTGTAAATCGGGAGCAGTAGATGTTGTAATGAATTCGGAAAAAGAATCTATGTATTTGACGGATGAATTAATACTTACTGCAGAAATTACAACGGGAAATCCATGTAACGAAAATATTGTTTGGTCATCGTCTGATGAAACAGTTGCAAAAGTTTCAGAAGGTGTTGTTGTTCCTTTAAAATACGGTAAAACAATTATTCGTGCAACAGCAGAACAAGATGAAGATTCTTATGCGGAATGCGAAGTTTCTGTAGTAGAAAAGGTTGTTGAGAAAGTAACTGTCAAAGCTTCTGCTTCGAGAATGTATGTTGAAGCAAGTCAGAAAGTTTCTGCAACTTTAACTCCAGATGATGCTGAGGATCAGACTATAGAATGGTCTTCTTCTGATGAAACAATTGCAACGGTCACACAAAAAGGTATAGTAACTGCTTTATCGGAAGGTGCGGTAAGAATTATTGCTACTGCTGCAAGTAAAGTTTCTGGATATTGTGAAATTCAGGTTTTGCCTGTATTGGCCACTGCAATCCAGGTTACTCCGTCATCGGTTATCTTGAGTGAACATGATGTACAAACAATTTCTGTGACATTTGTTCCGGAAAATACAACGAATAAAGAATTGAGTTGGAAGTCTTTTGATGAGTCGGTTGCAACAGTTGAAGATGGTGTAATTACAGCAGTAGGAGAAGGTACGACTTCTATTACAGTAACAACTTCAAATGGAATCACCGAAGTAATTTCTGTTGAAGTAACAGCAGAAGTAATTCCAGTATCATCGGTTTCTATTGAATCTTCAATTTCAATGAAGATAGGTGAAAAATCTGTTCTTGAAGCAACTGTATTACCTGACAATGCTACAAATAAAACAGTTTCCTGGAAATCTTCTGATACAAAGGTTGCAGAGGTTGCAACAAATGGTACTGTAACAGCTGTCGGAGTTGGTAACGCTATTATCACTGCTACATCAGTGAATGGAAAAACTGCAGAATCGAATGTAGAAGTAACATATAGAGAAATCTCAAATGTTGAATTTTCTGAAACTGAAATTGCTCTGTCTTTAGGAAAATCATTCGATTTATCAGAAATACTTGTTTTGAATCCTGAAAAAACAGAAGTGAAATCAATCGAATGGTCCGTGAATTCTACTGATGCTTCAGTTTCTAAAGATGGTATATTGACAAATAATTTGGATTATGGAACCAAAGATGTAGTGGTAACAGCTGGTATTACAGATATGAAAAAAAAAAAAAAAACAGCAACTGTTACGGTAACGTTAACAGGTTGTGCAAATAAAATTCAGACCGTAAAATTGAATCAAACAGCTGTAGATATAACGTTAAATGAAACTTCACAGATTTCTGTCTCAACGACACCTTTAAATGCATGCGTTGAATATGTAAAATACGTTTCAGATGATGACTTAATTGTAACTGTTTCAGGAACAGGAAAGGTAACTCCAAAAACTGAAGGTGAAACAACAATTAATGTTATAATTTCCGACGGTTACAGTACTATTGAAAAGGTAATTCCTGTAGTGATTTCGAAAGAAATTGTAGCTGTGGAATCGGTTAAGTTTGAAGAAACTACCTTGACAAAACATGTAAATGATAAATTCCAATTAGTTGCAATTGTAACTCCTGAAAATGCAACTAATAAAACATTAGAATGGACTTCTTCGGATGAAAAAATTGCAACAGTAGATGAAGAAGGATTTGTAACAGTTAAGGCTGAAGGAAATGTTACAATAGTGGCAACGGCAAATAATAAAAAAACAGCTTCTTGCCTAATAAAAGTTAGTGAAATACCAGTTTCTTCTCTTGATTTATCAAAAACAAATGTTACTATAACAATAAATAGTACAGTAGAACTTTCGGCAGAGGTTAATGAGGATGCTACGAATAAAACAGTTATTTGGACATCTTCAAACGAGGATGTCGCAACTGTTGATGAGAATGGTGTTATTACTGCAAAAGGAGTTGGATCTTGTACAGTAAAAGCTAGTGCTGGAACAATTTCAAAAACATGTGTGGTAACGGTTGCACATATTCAACCTGAATCATTATCATTGTCAAGCTCATCGGTAACAGTTGATATTGATAAATCTGAAAAGGTAATTGCAGAATGGACTCCGAAAAATGCAACTGATACTATTATTACATGGACTTCAGAAAATGAAAACATAGCTGTGGTTTCAAATGGAGTGATAACTGGTGTTGCAGCCGGTAATACTGTTGTATCTGCCAAGATCGGAGCTAAAAAGATTACTAAAGAAGTTTCTGTTTTGGTAAATCCAATGAAGGCAGAATCAATACAATTAAATGCAGTAACAACAGTGTTGCTTGTAAATCAGCAACAAACTCTAATTGCGACAATTTTGCCTGAAAAAACTACAGACAAAACGATAACATGGACTTCTTCAAATCCTAGTTTAGTATCTGTAGATAAAACCGGTAAGATAACAGCAAATGCGTTGACAGGTGAGGATGATGTTGTAGTTATTACAGCTACAACAGAAAATGGTTTGACTGCAACTTGTGAGGTTTCTGTAACTAAAAATGTTGTTGCTGTTACTAATGTGACTATAAAACCTGCTACAGTAACATTGAGTGTTGGTGGTTATCAAACTGTTGTTGCAGAAATATTGCCTACAAATGCATCAAATAAATCATTGTCGTGGGAGTCTGATAACAAACAAGTTGCAACAGTTGACCAATATGGAAAAATCACCGCAAAATCTGTGGGAAATGCTATTGTAACAGCAAAAACAACAGATGGAATTTATGGATCTTGTAATGTAAATGTTAAAGAAATAGAGGTTGAAGCTATTGCTATTAATGATATTTCCTTGGCTATAGGAGAAAGTCTAGTTTTGACAGCTACTGTTTCTCCAACAAATGCAACAGGAGCTTCTCTTGTATGGGAAGTTGAAGATAATACTGTTGCTACTATAAATTCAACTTCTGGAAAAATTGTTGGTGTAGCAGAAGGTTCAACTAAGGTTAGTGCAACAGCAGCTAACGGAGTAAAAGGTGAAGCTGTTGTAACAGTTGCATCAACAGCTGTAGCTGTATCTTCGATTTATTCATCTGGTACTACTACAATAAATATTGGAGATAAGCTTGATATGACAGAAAAAATAAAATTCAGTCCTGCAAATGCAACAAATAGAGCTTTAAGATGGGATATAGTAGAAAATACTCCAAAATATGAAGATGAGTCTGTTGCTGTTGCTACACTTAATGGTGGAGTGTTAACAGCAAAAGTTGCAGGAACAGTAAAATTGAGAGCTGTATCGTTGTCAAACCCTAATGCAACGACAACAGTTACTGTAACAGTAAATGAAGTTTATGCAAATGAGATAATTTTAAGTAACAAAGAATTGGAGATTGTTGCAGGAAATCAGGAAACATTGACGGCTACAGTTCTTCCATACGGGGCTTCTTGTAAAACTGTTACTTGGTCTTCTTCTAATCCTAATGTGGCCTATATTTCTGCTTCTGGTGTGATTACTGCGTATGAAACAGGAACGGCAACTATATCTGCTCGTTCGTCAGCAAAATCTTCTGTGTATGCTGCGTGTACAGTAAAAGTAATCGATCAACCAATCTCCGAAATTGTAGCAGAAACAGATACATTACGTTTTACAACACTTGGTGCAATGTTGCCGATTGTAATTACAGTAAATCCTTTTGATGCAGAAACGAAAGCATTAAAATGGGTTTCTTCTAATGAATCTGTTGTTAAAATAGAAAAGATGAAGAATACTCAATATATTGTTACAGCAGAATCTTATGGCAAAGCCGAAGTAACAATAACTGCTTCAAGTGGGGTTGAATGTAAAGTTGTTTGTGTCGTAGCTGAACCAGAAAAGAAAAATACTGCTCCTGTTGTAACATCTATTCCAGATCAAAAATTGGAGGCTGGTAAAACATTGTCAATAGATTTGAATGAATATTATTTTGATTTAGAAGGTGATGCAATATCATGGAATATTGATAAAATGAATAGCAATATAAATTGTGTAATCAGCAGTAGTGGAATAGCAACGTTTAGTGTTGCTGACGAATATGGTACAGATGGAATGCAACAAATTGCTGTTTATGCTAAAGATTCTAAAGGTAATGAAGCTCAAACAAATCTTATCATGTTTACCATTACAACAAAGAAAAAACAAGATGTTGATCCTTCTGCTGTAGAATCTTTGAATACATTGAATCTTGTGGTTGCCCCAGTTCCTACCAACGGACCTATAACAATTTCATTTGAAACAGAATCGCCAGAGGATTGTTTAATAGAAATTTATTCTGTTGTAGGTAGAAAAATATATTCAACAACTACATCTGTGTTTGGAGAATATTCAATGGAATATGATTTGACAGGAAATGTAAAAGGTGGTTATATTGTGAAGGTAACTATTGGAAAAGAACAGAAAATTGTGAAATTAGTATTAAAATAATCTGTAGAAGTATAATACTAATAAATGGTTGAAAAGAACCGGCTTTGAATGTTTCGAAGTCGGTTCTTTTTTTTTATTTTTACACAAATAAATATGTTGATATGAGAAAATATATAAATGTATTTACCTGTATATTACTGTTGTGTTTAAGTGCGCTGAAACTTTCTGCGGACGCAAAATACGAATGGGGAAGTTTGCCGCTTGGTGGTGGTGGCTTTGTGTCTGGGATAATAGCACATCCAACTGAAGAAAACTTGTTTTATGCTCGAACAGATGTGGGTGGAATATATCGCTGGATAGAGGAAAGTCAATCATGGAAACCTTTAACAGATTGGATATCTGAGGATGATAAAGGCTTGTTTGGTATAGAAAGTATTGCAGTCGATCCACAAAAACCGGGAATGTTGTATGCGTTAGCAGGAATAAATTATTTTAGTGGTGGTAAGACTGTTATTATGATTTCCGAAGATTATGGTGAGTCGTTTAAAATTGTAGATGTATCTTCAAAATTTAAAACTCATGGTAATGGTGATGGACGTCAAATGGGTGAACGTCTTGCTGTGGATCCCAATAATAGCAATGTTATCTATTGTGGAACTCGTTCCAATGGTTTGTATAAATCGACTGATGGTGGTTTAACATGGAATTCCGTTGGCAATTTCCCGGTTACAAATACGAGCAATGGTGTAGGTGTGATTTTTGTTCAGTTTGATGAATCATCAGCTGTTTCCGATGGGGTAACTCAAAAAATCTATGTAGGTACAGCACAAACAGGATCTTCAATCTATGTTTCTAATGATGGTGGAAAATCATGGTCTGCTGTGACGGGGCAGCCAACTCAATTTATGCCTCATCGTTGTGCTATGAAAGATGGTGTTTTGTATGTAACTTATGCTAACGGCGCAGGACCTGGTATTAGTACTGCCGGTGGTTGTGTTTATAAATATAATGGTTCATGGACGGATATTTCTCCTTCTAAAACAACTTCTGATTTTAGTTATGGAGGTATTTCTGTTGTCGGTAATAGAATTGTTGTGACAACGGTTGGATGTTATAGAATGCAGGCATGGGATGGACAGTGCGACTGGGTAAATGATGCTTATGGGGATGAAATGTTTGTAAGCGAAAATCTTGGAAGCTCATGGACTCAGATGTTTCAAAATTGTAAAGTAAAATTGGATGATAATTCTATTCCTTGGGTGTATGGTCATGCAATGCATTGGACTGGTTGTGCTGTTATCGATCCTAAAAATCAGAATAGAGCTTTCTTTATCTCTGGTAATGGTTTGTTTATGACAGAAAATCTCAATACGGAACAAATTGATTTGAAATTTATGGTAAATGGGTTGGAAGAAACTGTTCCGTTGGATATTGTATGTCTGCCGGAAGGTCAGATTATAACCGTTGTTGGGGATTATGACGGTGGATTATATTCTGCGAAAGAAGGTTTCTATAGTGTGTATCCAACAACGGTACATACTCCGGAAATGGGAACAACTCATGGTGTTGCAGCTTCTGTAGATGGTTCTTTGGTTGTAAGGGCGGGAAGTTCTAGTCCTTATGTACAATATTCTATAGATCAGGGAAAAACATGGCAGTATTGTTCTACAGGAAATGAAGGTAGTGGTCATGTTGCAGTTTCTGCCGATGGCTCGGTTATTTTGCATTGTCCGAATGCTAAAACCTCATGGGGTTCTTTTGATAATACAGCTTCTGCAATGTATTATTCTACAGACCGTGGTTCTTCCTGGAAATTGTGTAGTGGTGTTTCTGTTAGTGGTGCATATCCTGTTGCCGATGGTAAGGATCCTAACACATTTTATGTATCAAATGGTTCGACTATATATGTGTCAACAGATGGAGGAAAGAATTTCTCTGCGAAAGGAAGTATCGGCTCGTCTTCTTATTATAAGATAAGGGCTGTCCCAGGTGTTGCCGGAGACGTGTGGGCACCTTGTGGCTACAACGGATTGTATCGTTCAACAAATTCAGCTACAACATTTTCTAAATTGGCATCAGTCTCAATGTGTGAAGCTGTAGGTTTTGGAAAAGCTGCTACAGGGAAAGATTTCCCTGCTGTATATATTTGGGGAACTGTGGATGGAGTAACAGGTTTGTTTCGTAGTGTAGATGAAGGACAGTCTTGGATACGTATAAATGATGATGAACACCAGTTTGGTGGTCCTGGAAATGGTCAGTTTGTGGTTGGTGATATGGCAGTTTTTGGAACTGTATTTATGAGTACTGTTGGACGTGGTGTTATATTTGGAGTAACTGACGGAGATGAAACTCCTGTAGAAACGGAAACGCAAACGATTGCATTGAAAGCAGGTTGGAATATGATTTCATTATGTGTAGAACCAGAGGAAAAATATTTTGCATCGGTGTTGTCCGGGTTGGATTTTGATATTGTAAAAAACAATGAAGGTTTTTATCATACCGAAATGGATGCAGAACCACAAAGTTTGAGTGAGATTGTTCCGGGAGAAGGGTATCTGATTTATATGAACTCTGCTGAAACATTAACTATAGAGGGATTACCTTTGAAAAACTATGTTTCTAATCTTGTTACAGGATGGAATCTGATAGGAGTTCCTCAGAATAAAGAAAAACAAGCGTCTGATTTTCCATCTACCGTAAAGGAAATTAGAGATTTGTCAGGAAATAAAGTTTCATTATTACAACCTGGAAAAGCTTATTTTATTCAAGTTTCTGCAAATACTCAGATTGAATGGTAGGCTGCTAATTATTGAATTAAAATTATTCTATGAAAAACTATATTCTTTTTGATACCGAACTTCGTGAATCATTAAAACCATTTACGTTTACACGCCCTGTTTCGGAAATTCGATGTGGAATTTTAACAATAACAGAGAAGTGGAATAAATTTTTACAGACAAAATGTTCTTTTAAAACAAAAGAATACCTGCAGAAAAAATACAAATTACAACTTGCAGAAGACAATGTTTTTATAAACAGTGCTGTAATTCCAAATGAAAAACTCGTAAAGGAAATAATAAATCTACCTGAAAATTCATCTTTGTATGCTGCAGGGAAATGGATTGCTTCACGCGTAAAATCATTAGAAATGGAGGCGGAAACAAAAAATTTAGTGCAGATAAATTATGAAGGTGATTATAGAATTTTAGAGCATATTTGGAATATTTTTCAATATAATCCAGAGGAAATAAATGCTGATTTTGAATTAGTTACGAAAGGACGGAAATCTCAGCCAATAAGTGAAACAAATCGCGTTCTTTGTCCTGAAAATGTGTTTGTGGAAGAAGGTGCGAAAATTGAATTTGCAATAATAAATGCCTCGGAAGGAAAAGTTTATATTGGAAAAGATGCTGAAATATGGGAAAATGCCGTAATTCGGGCACCATTTGCTATGAATGAGCATGCCGTTGTAAAAATGTCTGCAAAAATATATGAAGGCACAACAATTGGACCTTACTCAAAAGTAGGCGGAGAAGTTCAGAATTCAGTAATTATTGGATATTCAAATAAAGGACACGATGGTTACCTTGGAAATTCTGTACTTGGTGAATGGTGTAATTTAGGAGCAGATACCAATAATTCAAATTTAAAGAATGATTATTCAAATGTAAAGGTCTGGAATTATGCAACTGGACATTTTGAAAATTCAGGTTTACAGTTTTGTGGACTTATGATGGGTGATCATTCTAAATCAGCAATTAACACAATGTTTAACACAGGAACAGTGGTTGGTGTTAGTGCAAATATATTTGGCGGTGGTTTTCCACGTAATTTTGTTCCGTCGTTTACTCGAGGAGGTTCTCAAGGCTATGAAGAATATCGTTTGGCAAAAGCATGTGAAACAGCTTCACGGGTTTACACACGTCGTCATAAGGTTTTTGATGATGTGGAATATGAAATTTTGTCAACTATTTTCAATGAAACAAGCCAAAATCGTGTGTTTTAACGTATGGCACATGGTTTGACTTATAAGTTTTCGCTGAAAATAATAGAAAAAAACTGACAATTTGACTTATATGGCAAACTCGACAAAAAAAGATATTACAAGTTTATTTTTGGATTCAATAGAAGGAAATGCTGAGATAATACCAATAGTTACAGACGATGATATGCAAGCTCCACGCAATGTGGAGATTCCTGATGTTCTGCCAATTTTACCGTTAAAAAACGCTATATTATTTCCAGGCGTTGTTATGCCGATTACGGTTGGAAGGGAACAATCTATACGTTTGATTCGTGATTATAATAAAAAAACAAAAATAATTGGTACTGCAACACAGCGTAACCCACAGGTAGAGAAACCTGTTCTTGCGGATTTATTTGGTGTTGGTACGGTTGCTCAGATATTGAAAATTCTTGAAATGCCGGATGGAAATACTATGGTTATTCTTCAAGGTATTTCTCGTATTGCGATTGTAGAACAGGTACAGCATGAGCCATATATGAAATGCAATGTTGTACGTCGTGAGGATATGCCTTATGTGAAAGATAAAGAGTTTGATGCTTTGATATCTTCAATTAAGGATATGTCGCAGAAGGTTATAAAAATGTCTTCGCAGGTACCGAAAGAGTCTTTGTTTGCGATAAAAAATATTTCAAATGCATCGTTTATTGTGAATTTCATGTCTTCCAATGTCGATGCGGCAATAGACAAAAAAATAACATTACTCGATACAGATGATTTAAAATCCCGTGCTGTTCTTTTAATGCAGTTGTTGTCTCAGCAAGTACAGATTCTTGAGATAAAAAATGATATTTTAAATAAAACACGCCAAGACATAGACCAACAACAGCGTGATTATTTTCTTCATCAACAAATGAAACAAATTCAAACAGAACTTGGAGAAGAATCTGTTGACGAAGAAATAGAAAAATTCCGTGAAACTGCAAAGTCTAAAAAATGGTCGAAAGAGGTTGGAGAACGTTTTGAAAAGGAATTGTCTAAATTGAACAGAATAGGGGTTCATTCTCCTGATTATCCCGTTCAATATTCATATGTTCAGACTTTACTTGATTTGCCATGGAATGAATTCACGGAAGATAATTTTGACTTGAAACATGCAGAAAAAGTGTTGAACCGTGATCATTATGGTCTTGATAAAGTCAAAAAAAGAATCTTGGAACATCTTGCTGTGTTGAAGTTGAAGCAGGATATGAAATCTCCTATACTTTGTTTATATGGAGCTCCGGGAGTTGGAAAAACTTCTTTGGGAAAATCAATTGCAGCTGCTTTAAATAGAAAATATTGCAGAATGTCGTTAGGAGGTCTGCATGATGAATCTGAAATAAGAGGGCACCGTAAAACCTATATAGGGGCTATGCCTGGTCGAATAATTCAAAATCTAAAAAAAGTAAAAACTGCAAATCCTGTTTTTGTTTTAGATGAAATTGATAAGGTTGGCAATGATATTCATGGAGATCCAGAATCAGCGTTGCTTGAAGTGCTTGATCCAGAACAGAATAGTGCATTTTATGATAATTATCTAGAGGTTGATTTTGATTTGTCGAAGGTTATGTTTATTGCAACTGCAAACAACATAGAATCAATTAGTCCTGCTCTTCGTGACAGAATGGAGATGATTGACATTTCTGGATATATTGCAGAGGAAAAAATTGAAATTGCAAAACGACATTTAATTCCGAATCAGTTGAAAAACAACGGATTGTCTGATGTTGAATTGAAATTTTCTTCGAAAACAATAGAATATATTATCGTAAATCATACTCGTGAATCTGGTGTACGCGGTCTAGACAAGAAAATTGCAGAAATAGTTCGTGGCTATGCTCAAAAGGTTGTTCGGGGAGAAGAGTTTAAGCCAACAGTTTCTATTGATGATATAAAAAGCATTTTGGGTAAACCTGATTTCTATTCAGAAATTTATGAAGGTAATGACTTCTCAGGTGTTGTAACTGGCTTGGCATGGACTGCTGTTGGTGGAGAAATTCTTTATATAGAAACAAGCTATAGTAAGGGGAAAGGTGCTTTGACATTGACAGGAAATCTTGGAAATGTAATGAAGGAATCGGCTACTATTGCTTTGGAATATGTAAAATCTCACGCTTCACAATTTGGTTTGGAATCGTTTGATTTTGATAATACAAACATACATATACATGTTCCCGAAGGTGCAATACCAAAAGATGGACCATCTGCTGGTATAACAATGGCAACATCTATAGTCAGTGCCTTAACAAAACGAAAAGTTCGTAAATGTATAGCAATGACAGGTGAAATTACCTTGCGCGGAAAAGTTTTACCTGTAGGTGGTATAAAAGAAAAAATTCTTGCGGCAAAACGTGCAGGAATTCAGGAAATTATACTTTGTTATCAAAACGAAAAAGATATTAATGAAATTGGAGATAAATATTTGAAAGGTGTTTCCTTTAAATATGTTCAGGAAATTTCAGAAGTGATTTCGTATGCTTTGTTGAATGAAAAATCAACAAAGTAAAAGTGTGAAAAATAAAGAATGTCTTGAAAAGGAGTGATGAATTATCACTCCTTTTATGTTATTGTAAAGTTTATGTATCTTGTTTAATTTCAGTTCAAATAATCTTAAATAAAATTCATACATTTGTATATATTGAAACCATAAAACTATGACGAACAAACCAAGAGTTGCTTTGATTTACGATTTTGATGGAACTTTGTCTCCATGTAATATGCAGGAATATGATTTTCTAAAAGATATTGGCATTAAGGACAAAAAAGATTTTTGGGAAGAAGTGGATGGATTGGTAAAAAATCATAATGCAAGTAATATTCTATGCTACATGAAGTTAATGATAGACAAATCTCGTGCGGCAGGAAAAAGTATCCGTAGAAATGCATTTGTGGAGTACGGAAAAAGTGTAGAATTGTATAATGGTGTGGAGGAATGGTTTGATGTTGTGGAAGAATTAGCGAGAAAATACAATGTTATCGTAGAACATTATATAAATTCTTCAGGATTAAAAGAAATGATAGAAGGAACGAGAATAGCTTCTAAGTTTAAACAGATTTATGCTTGTTCTTTTTTGTATAATGTTGATGGAGTGGCAGAATGGCCGGCAGTTGCTGTTGATTTTACAACGAAAACACAGTTCCTTTTTATGATAAATAAAGGAATCCAAAATATTAGTGAAAACTATCGTGTAAATGAATATAAGGAGGAATCTGAACGTCCTGTTCCGTTTAAACATATGATTTATTTTGGAGATGGGGAAACGGATGTGCCTTGTATGCGAATGGTAAAAAACTATGGTGGTAATTCGATTGCTATATATCGACCTCGAAATAAGGCGAAGAAGGAACTGGCAAAAAAGCTTATCCAAGAAAACCGTGTGAATTTTGCCTGTGAAGCGGACTACACAAAAGGAAAGGAAATCTACAATATTGTTGAGTCTATATTGTCTCAAATAAAATCAAATTTTGATTTTAACCAATTGGAGAAAAAGAATCAGGGGAAATTAGTTTAGTATGATAGTCTGTATTGCGGAAAAACCGAGTGTCGCTCGTGATATTGCCAAAGTGCTTGGAGCAACAAATTCACATGACGGCTATATTGAAGGTAATGGGTATCAAGTTACATGGACTTTTGGACATTTATGTACCTTGAAGGAACCTCACGATTATACAGATATGTGGAAGCCTTGGTCTTTATCTCGTTTGCCAATGATTCCAACGCAATTCGGCATAAAATTGATAGATGATGGTGGTGTAAAAAAGCAGTTTAAAATTATTGAATCTTTAATGCAACAGGCCGATGAAATCATTAATTGTGGTGATGCCGGGCAAGAAGGTGAATTGATTCAACGTTGGGTGATGCAGAAAGCCCAGGCAAAATGTCCGGTAAAAAGACTTTGGATATCTTCTTTGACCGAAGAAGCAATTCGGGATGGATTTGCTAATCTAAAAGGACAGGATGAATACAAGTCTTTGTATGAGGCTGGCTTGGTCCGTGCCATTGGAGATTGGCTTTTAGGTATGAATGCAACGCGTTTATACACATTAAAATATGGTCAAAATAGACAGGTGTTGTCTATTGGTCGTGTGCAGACACCTACTTTGGCAATGATTGTGAATCGTCAGTTGCAAATTGAAAATTTTGTTCCAGAGCAATATTGGGTATTGTCAACTATATACAGAGATACAACTTTCACGGCAACATCGGGAAAAATAGATTCGCAGGAGGATGGACAGAAAATTTTAGAGGAAATAAAAAACTCTCCTTTTGTAATAAAAGATGTATCGTCCAAAAAAGGTAGTGAAGCTCCGCCACGATTGTTTGATTTGACTTCGTTACAGGTTGAGTGTAATAAAAAATATGCATTCTCTGCCGATAAAACGTTGCAGTTGATTCAGAGTCTTTATGAGAAGAAATTTACAACGTATCCTCGTGTTGATACAACATTCTTGAGTGATGATATTTATCCGAAATGTCCTCAAATAATGGGAGGCTTGGCTGGTATTCCAGATTATCTGCCTTTGTTGGAGCCTTTTAAGAATAAAAAGCTTCCGAAAAGTAAAAAAGTGTTTGATTCTTCGAAGGTTACAGATCATCATGCAATTATACCAACGGGCGTGACTCCACATGGTTTAAATGTTGATGAGGAACGTGTTTTTAATCTTGTCGCTCATCGCTTTATTGCAGCTTTTTATTCAGACTGTCAGTTTACAACAACAACAGTCTTAGGAAATGTTGACAAATATGAATTTAAAGCAACAGGAAAGGTTATTTTGGAACCTGGATGGAAGGTTGTCTTTGGAAATACTTCATCTCAGGACGATGAAGAAAAGAAGGAAGATGATGAAAAAACGTTACCGACTTTCATAAAGGGGGAAAGTGGTCCGCATAAACCGGATTTGGCAGAAAAATGGACACAACCACCGAAACCATATACAGAAGCAACTTTGCTTCGAGCAATGGAAACCGCAGGTAAAATGGTTGATAATGATGAACTTCGAGATGCTTTGAAAGAAAATGGTATCGGGCGTCCGTCAACACGTGCTGCAATTATTGAGACTCTTTTTAAAAGGAGATATATTATAAAAGAGAAAAAGAATCTTGTGGCAACACCGACAGGGATTGAATTAATTCAGTTAATTTATGAGGATTCATTAAAAAGTGCTGAATTAACAGGGGCATGGGAGAAGAAATTACGTGAGATAGAACAACATAAATACGACGCTAAACAATTCTTAGAGGAGTTGAAGGTTATGGTATTAGAAATTGTAAATACAGTTTTGAGAGATAATACCAATCGTCGTGTTGCAATTACAGAATTACCTGAAAACAATAAAAAGCAGAAACGCGAAAAAAAAGAGTCTAAACCTCGTAAAAAGAAAGAGGAAGAACAAAATCTGTCTGCAGATGATTCTATTATAGGAAAAGTTTGTCCTGTATGTGGAAAAGGAGTTGTTGTGAAGGGAAAAACAGCATATGGTTGTTCTGAATGGAAGGCTGGCTGTGGATTTAGAATACCAATTTCAGAGTAAATTTATTTTTTCTTTGCATTGTTGTACTTCCTTTGTTCATAAATATGACAAGGAAGTTTATCTTCACTAAAATTGAAAAGTAATGAGATTCCTGCTACGGAAAACCAGTCTTTTGTTTTATTGAAGGAAATTTGTTTGTATTGAAGGAAACCGTCATTCGCTTGGTCTGCTAGTTGATCTAGTTTATCAGAAAAAGTTTTTCTGAAAGCCCATTCTGTTCGTATCTCAAATCTTGGGGAAATTTTATATTTTAGACCTAATCCCATTGGAATGTCAAATGTTTCGTACCATTTGATGTCTTCCATGTACATAAATCCAAGATTAAATGTTACATATGGTGAAAAATTATGTGCTTTTTTTTCATTTGTGATTTCAAGAAAATTGAATTCTATGCCCGATGAGAGTTCGATAATACGTGTGTTGTCAAAATAAAAGTTTCTTTTTTCCTGATAAACATGTTTGAAGTCAGAATCATCTGCTTTTAGGTTCCCGAATGTTGCACAAAATCTGATAGAATAGTGAGTGTTAAAGTTTTTTTTCACTAGAAAAGCAATCGTAGGTTGGGGAGAGTAGAAGGGTTTCGTCATATTTACGTCACCGTTATATTGGGACGTTCCAAGCATTATGCCTAAATCAAAATTTCTGTGTTGAGCATAAGAAAATTGATTTGTGAAAAATATTACACAAAAAAAAACAATAAGATTTTTTATGAATTTATTATGACACATTTATTTAAAACGAACGAATGCCATAATTATTATGACGGACTGTTTATTTTTTGAATGTAGGCCAACCGTCTTTTGTTTGTTTCATTTTATAATGAGCTGAAATCATTATAAACATATAGAAATCTCTATCGTAAGGGTCTCCACGTTGCTCATTATAGTAATGATATTGACCATTTTCGTAGCAGTGTTTTACGTATGCCGGATCAGCTGCAAGTTTTGCCATAGCATCAGTTACAGTATTGTCATGAGCAGCAACTAAGTCTGGATTGGCATAAGTGGTGCTAACATCGTCCAAATAGTCTGTAAATAGGAATCGTAATCCTGCTTCTGCTGATATAGCCCATCTTTTATTTATAGTATATTTAGCAATAAGACCTAATGGAATACAAATTTGATATAAAGAATAAGGTCTTCTTGTTTCTATGTAGTTCTGACCTTCAGTTCCAATTGGTTGAAGAGCAATCCATTCACCTTCAATTTTTGCTTTTGGATTAAAGTGGTATAAACCAATTCCTGCAAAACAATAGGTAGAGAATTTCTTTCCCTTTTGTCCACGAACGCCACGTAGGTCATAAATGTGACCGCCTCGTTCTTTTCTAATTTTATATTCTAATCTAAAACTTAATTCTTGAATAGGTGTCCTAAATGACAAGTCACGATCAGAACGGAAGTATTCTTTAGTTTTGTTATCATTACCAGATAACATACCGATTGAGAATGTTGTTTGCCAAGATACACGTTCACGGAATGTTTTTCTCATTCCAACGCATCCTCCAAATCGTGTCGATAAAAAGTCAAGGTCTAAAATGGAATTTCTTCCAACGCCATTACCACCACCTAATTCACCAAGCATAAATGATGGTCCAAAACCACCAATTAATTCGTATGGGTAGGTCTTCCACATTTTATCTTGTCCGAATGCGAAAGAAGAACACAATGCAACTAAAACTATTGACGTAATTGTATTCTTTAGCTTAATCATAAAAATGAAATTATATATTGCAAATATATAAGAAAGTTCTAGAAAAATATTGAATTTTCTCATTTTCTTATATCCATTCCTAAATTTAGTTTGTCTCTTAGTGTGCAGAAAAATGTTGTGTTTGGCATTTCTAATGTTGAAATTGAATACCTTGATTTTTTTATGTGTATGATAGGTGTATTTTTTATTGTTTGGCTTTGGTAGTCGTTAGAAATCAAAAATTCAGTGAATTCGCCAGTGGCTTCAAGTGTAATGTCTTCGTTATCAGGAATTATGATTGGTCGTATGTTAAGTGTATGTGGAGCAATTGGGGTAATTATAATCGAATGGTTGTCTGGTGTTAGAATAGGGGAACCTAAACTAAGTGAATAGCCTGTCGATCCTGTAGGAGTACTAACAACAACTCCGTCTGCCCAAAAAGAGCAGAGAAATTCTTTTCCTACAAATACATTTATTTTGATTAATTTTACTGCGTTGCTTTTTTGTAAGGTGATTTCATTTAGTCCAATTCCTTTTGTTGTTTTTTTGTCATTTTTTAAGGAGAAGTCTAGTAAAAAGCGTTTCTTGACAGAGTATTTCTTCTCTTTTATGTATTGAATGACTTGTGTTATGTCGTTAGGATTGGTTTGCGCTAAAAAACCTAGTTTGCCGAAATTGATACCTAAAATAGGAATGTTTTTCTTGTAACATAAATGTGCACATTTAAGGAAGGTGCCGTCTCCTCCTAAACTTATAATAATATCAGTTTGTTTTTCATCAATATCTGTGAAATCTTGAATGTCAAAGATGTTGAATTTTTGACATTCAAGATATTCTTTAAATTCTTTGTAGATTGATAGTTCAAAACCAGCATCTATAAAACATTTAAGAATTTCTTCAAATTTGTTTTTGTAGTCTTGAGAAATGTTGACGCCGAAAAATGCTATTTTCATAATTTGTTTTTTTACAAATGTAAAATTATGAAAATGTGTTGAAAAAAAAAGACGACCGAAGTCGTCTTTTTTTATTGTAGTTTGAATCGTTTTTCCAAATCTGCTATATATCGTTTAAATCTCTTGTCCGTTTCCATAAGATTATTTACGGTTTTGCATGCGTGAAGAACGGTTGCATGGTCTTTTCCACCAATTTGAGAGCCTATGGATGCAAGAGAATTCTTCGTATATATTTTTGCAAAATACATTGCAACTTGACGAGACTGAACGATTTCTCTTTTTCTCGTTTTTGATTTAAGTTGATCAGGTGCAATGTTAAAATAATCGCAAACTGTCTTTTTGATGAAATCGATTGAAATGTCTTGTTGTGTGCTTTTTACAAGTTTTTCAACAACATCCTTCGCTAATTCAAGGTTTAATTGTTTCTTGTTGATAGTTGCTTGGGCAAGGATAGAAATCAAAACTCCTTCTAGTTCTCGAACGTTGGAAGAAATGTGATTTGCAATATATTCAACAACATCTTCATCAATGTCAATACCTTCTTTTTGAATTTTCTGTTTAAGGATTTCAAGTCTTGTTTCAAAATTAGGAACAGTAAGTTCTGCAGATAGTCCCCATTTGAAACGTGAAAGCAAACGTTCGCTTAAACCTTGCATTTCTACAGGAGGACAGTCTGAAGTTAAAATGATTTGTCTTCCTTTTTGGTGCAAATAGTTGAATATTTGGAAGAATGCATTTTGTGTTCCTTCTTTTTTGGCAAAAAGTTGAACGTCTTCAATTATTAACACGTCAATATTTTGATAAAAATGAAGGAAGTTATTTCTGTCATTATCAAGAGCTGCTTGTGCATATTGTCTTTCAAATGTGTCAGCATCAACATAAAGAACATTTTTCTTTGGAAATAAATCTTTTATTTCCATTCCTATAGCCTGTACTAAATGGGTTTTTCCTAAGCCAGACTTTCCATAAATTAATAGGGGATTGTATGTTGATTTTACTGCATTTTTTGCTACAGCAATACCTGCAGATCTTGCTAATTTGTTGCAGTCACCTTCAATAAAGTTTGCAAAAGAATAATATGGGTTTAATTGTGAATCAATAACACCCTTTACACCAGGCAAAATAAAAGGATCCTTAATTACATTTGATGCAGGATGGTAATTTGTTGGTTGAGGAACATTTTTGCTTGCTGGATTTTTTCCAGTGTGAGTAGTAGTAATTGTTTTACCTGTATTTTGGTCAGTTTTTACCCAAACACTATATTTTAAGTTTATGTTTGGACCAAATACTTTCTGAAGAACACGGCTCAACAATTCAATGTAATTCTCTTCTAGAAATTCATAGTAGAACTCACTTGGAACTTGAATTGTTAATGTGCTGTCTTTCCAATCAACAGCCTTGATTGGTTCAAACCATGTACGAAAACTTTGTACCCCTGTTTGATCAACCCCTAAAATGTCTTTAATAATTGTAAGACATTCTGCCCATTTTTCTTTGTAGTTCTTCGTGTTTTCCACCGTTTCCATTATCGTTCCCTTCTATAAAATAATTTCGTTTTATTTTCTTAACAAAGGTGCTAATAAAAAATCAAAAAAAAATATCGTTTTGACTTGCTTTTTTCATTTCTTCTATAGGGGGTTGTGTTTCAGTATTTTAATTTTTGTAACTTTTTGTAGTGTATTTGTATTTTATTGATACTCAATGTGTTGCATTTATCTTATTGATTTTATTGCAGTTGAATGTTTGCTTTATAATGAAAAAAAATTGCACCTGTTTTTGAGTTAAAATCAGGTGCAATTTTAATGTCGTTGACTATTAGTTTGTTACGTTTTTTCTTATTTGAAAAACATGTTTTTTTTGAATAAAAAGTTACTTTTCTTTCTTTTCTTTTGATGAACTGAAAATAGGGAAGGAAACATATCGTTTTGGATTTTTTTGAACATCAATAAGTAGGGAATTGAGTTGTTTTGATGCGTCATCCAAATTATTGTATAATGCTTTGTCATTAATCAATGCTCCTAAAGAACTTTCGCCCTTATTGACTTGTTCAAGAACTTTGTTAAGTTCTGTTACAGCTGCTTCTGTTTTTGTTAGTGTGTTTGTGATATTTGCTTTTGACAAAGAATCAGTCATGTTAGAGAAGTTTGCTATGATTGAACCCAAATCATCGGAATGTTCATTTATGCTTTTGGTAATACCATTAACATTAGTAAGGATTTGCTGAATGTTTTCGTCTCCGTTTGTTAAAATTGTATCAAGTGTTACACCGGAATGATGAATTGCGTCGATAGCGTTTTGAAGTTTTACAAAGCATCTTCGCAGCTCTTCTCCGTTGGATTCATTGACTACATATTTAATCTGATCTATAGCAACAGCTGCGCTTTCTAGAAGTTTCTCAGCCTGTGCTTTTAATGGTGCTACTTCTATTCTAACTTGGTCGGTAATAGATGCCTCGATTTCTGAATGTAATGTGTCGAAGTTTTTTGCATAACCGTCTTCAGGAGAAAAATTCTTGGGTAGGACAATGTCTATTGCTTTTGACCCTAATAAGTCGGAACTGAAAATTTTGGCTGTAGTTGTTTTAGGTAAATAAATGTCGGAGTTGATGCTTAATTCTACTGTTAACTCATCATATTGTGAGGAACTGAAGTAGATATCTTTTACATGTCCGATTTTATAACCTCTAAGTAGTACAGCTGCATTTTTCTGTAATCCTTCTACTTGACTGTAGGTTGTATAATAAAGGTTTTCGCTTGTGAAGAGATTTTTTCCTTTGCAGAAATTAATTCCCCAAACAAGAACACCTGTGATTATTGCTACTAAAAGTCCAATTTTTATTGCTTTATCTTTGTCCATTGTAATTATTTAGTTTTTAATCTTGCTTCTGATACTTGTAATTTTTTATTGTTTTTGTCCCGCGCAACTACATAAGCTGAAGGGTATTTTTCTTTTACTTCTGGCAATAACGCAGAAATTTCATTAAATGTGGCAGTTTTTCCAACATAATATTTTACAAAGCCGCCCTCTTCTAATGAATATACGTTTTTAAGTCCGTTAAAGTTTTCTGGGGTTAGGGGAATCTGATCTTTTCCTGCTCCGATTTGAATACTGTAATATATGTCGTAATCTGACTGAGTTTGTGTATTCGTGGTATTATTTGAAGTTGTTTGTTTTGTGTTTGTTTGTGTTGGTTTAGTTTGAGTGTTATTGCTTTGCTGTGTTTTTGGTTGCGTGCTTGTATTTGATTCGTTAGAACGTTGAATTTCACCGTTTGATCTTTTTTCGATATAATTTTTGTATTCAACAAATGCATTGTAAATAGCATAAGCCATTTCTGCCTGATTGTCAGGGTTGTTTAACCAAAGTTCTTCTTCTTCGTTTGATATGAATCCTGTTTCAATTAAAACACTCGGCATTATTGTTTTCCATAAAACAAGGAATGGAGCTTGATGAACGCTTCTGTCTTTTCTGCCAACTTCGTCTCTGAATTTGCTTTGAATCATTCCTGCTAAAGCTAAACTGTTGTCGCAGAAAGCACCTTGTTGAAGGTTGTGCAAAATAATCGCTTCATTGTCGTTTGCAGACATTCCCTGGTATTGCGACGCGTCAGATTCAAGGGAAATTACATTGTTCTCCATTTTTGCGACTTTTAGATTTGCCTCGTTTTTGGCTAAACCCATAGTCCATGTGTCAGTTCCGTATGCTTCAGGATTCACGTTCGCATTTACGTGGATTGAAATAAATAGGTCTGCTTTGGCTTTGTTCGCAATTTCGGCACGTTTGTGTAATTCAATAAACTCGTCTGTTTTTCTTGTGTAGATAACATTTACATCAGGACAGTTCATTGAAATTAATCCACCAGCTTTTAATGCTATTGCTAACGTAATGTTTTTTTCCTGGGAGATTTTACCACAGGCTCCAGGGTCTTTCCCTCCGTGACCAGCATCAATAACCAATGTTTTTACCGTATATGTAGGAGTTTGACCAATGGTTGAAGTGCACCAAAGGAGGAATATCCCCAATACTATATATATATGTCTCATTGTTTGCATTGTGTTATAAAGTATTCGTATCGGTTTCGCAAAGATTGAAATTTTCTAATTAATTTTGCCAAAAAATAACGCATTGACGTTATATATTGACAAAAATAGCATTTTAAAACTTGCAGAGACAAAGTTATATATATTTTTTACTAACACTTTTTTCAAGTGTGATTTTTCTTACTGCAGAAGCTCAGGATACAACTTCTGTGAAAACGCAGGAAAAAAAGAATAATAGTGGGCTTGATAGTCCAGTGGTTTATTCTTCGCAGGATTCAATTGTCTTTAATATTTCAGGAAATGCCGTCCAGACATTTGGCGATGGAAAAATTAAATATGAAAACATTGACCTTCAATCAGAATATATAGAATTAGATGTTGTAAAACGTGAAGTTTTTGCAAAAGGAATTGCTGATTCAACCAATACGGTAAAGGGTTCTCCTGTGTATAAGGATGCTTCAGATTCGTTCGATGCAGATTCAATGCGTTATAATTTTGACTCTAAAAAAGGGTTGGCGTTTGGTATTTATACAAAGCAGGAGGATGCTTATCTGCATGGAGGGCGAACGAAAATTCATAGTAATGAGGAAATTCATATCGAACATGGAAAATATACAACTTGTGATGAGAAAGATCCGCATTTTTATGTAGAGATGACGAAAGGAAAGGTTGTCATTGATGATAAAATTGTATTTGGACCGTCGTGGGTTGTTGTAGATGAGATTCCTATTCCTGTGGTGATTCCGTTTGGATATTTCCCGATAACAAAAGGACGGTCAAATGGTATTATTATTCCAACAATCGGAGAGGAGTCGTCGAAAGGATATTATTTCAGAAATGGCGGTGTCTATTTTGGTATAAGCGAATATGTTGATTTTAAATGGCTTGCTGATGTCTATTCATTGGGAAGTTGGAGAACAACTGTTGCTTCGAATTATAAACTACGGTACCGTTTTAATGGTAATTTTTCTGTTACTTACGCTAGTTTGGTTACAAATGAAATCCGTCAGACTCCAACATTCAATGTGAAATGGACTCATAATCAAACTCAAAAATCTCCGTACAGTCCTAATTTTAGTGCCAGTGTAAATTATGGTTCTGCAGGTTATGCGAAGCAAAATACATACAGTACGAGTGAATATTTAAATAACCAGATTAGTTCAAATGTTTATTTTAGTAAGAAGTTTGCTGGAACTCCGTTATCTTTTTCTGCATCGTTGTCGCATAGTCAGAATAATATTGATAGTACCATTACTTTGACGTTGCCTCAGTTGCGCTTGACGGCATCAACGTTTACACCATTGAAACGTAAACACGGCGTAGGAAAAGAACGTTTCTACGAGAAAATAGCTGTGTCGTACACGGGGGAAATGCAAAATAAGTTAGTTAATGCAAAATTAGATTCTAATTTTTATCGGAAAGAGACTTTGGATTTGTTTCAAAGTGGTATAAATCATTCTGTTCCGGTAAGTGCGAGTTTTAAGTTGTTTAAGTATATAACTGTTTCACCTTCATTTAATTATCAGGAACGTTGGTACACGACAAAGTTGACGAAGGAATGGGATGATGAGTATATACAATATAATAGGAATGATACAATTGTTGGTGGGGTTCGAATTGATACATTGGCAGAATTTAATCGGGTTTACAATTATTCTGCAGGAGTGAGTGCTAGTACTAAAATATATGGAATGTATCGTTTCCGAAGCGATTTCTTGAAGGCAATTAGGCATGTGGTAACTCCAAGTGTTTCATACACATTAACTCCTGATTTTTCGTCTGAAAAGTATGGGTATTATGGAACTTATACAAAGAATTTAGAAGGAGAGACTTCAACATATTCATATTATGAAAAAGGTATCTATGGTGTCCCAGCTTCTCAACGACAGAGTGCATTGTCATTTTCGTTAGGAAATAATTTGGAGGCTAAAATACGTAATAAGGCTGATACTGTAACGGGCACGAAGAAGGTTAAGTTGATTGAAAGTTTGTCACTGAGTGGTTCGTATAATTTTGCGGCAGATTCACTAAAAATGAGCTTGATAAGTCTTTCCGGATATTCTACAATCCTAAATAGATTGACATTGCGCTATTCAGCAACATTTGATCCGTATGCAATAGGGGAACGTTCAACTAGTAGTGGGAAAACGCAAGTTCGTGTGAATAACTATATGATAGATAAATATGGCTCTTTATGGCGTAAAACACAGGACCAATGGGCTACTTCGTTGTCTTATACGTTTGGGCCAATTCGCGATAAATCAGAAAAAGTGAATGTTCCTGTTGATGACTTATATTCATATTGGGACGTTCCTTGGAGTCTAAATGTGTCGTATTCTTTGAGTATTCCTCGAAAGTATTATTACGATTATAATAATGAATTAGATTCTGTTTCTAATAATGTGATTCAGACTGTAAGTGCGAGTGGTAAGGTTAGTTTAACAAAGAATTGGAATGTTTCGTTTTCAACAGGTTGGGATTTCCAGGAAAAGGGAATATCATATACAACTTTAAATGTATATCGTGACTTGCATTGCTGGGATATGTCGTTTACGTGGGTGCCTTATGGTGATCGTCAACGTTGGGAATTTACATTAAAAATCAAAGCAAGTATGTTGAGCGATATTAAGATTGATTTGAAGAGCTCATCTGAATATTTTTAGTTAGAGAATTATGAATAAAGTAATTAAAACATTAAAAGCACCAGCTCCGATTGGACCATACGAACAGGCTATTTTAGCAGAAAATACATTGTATATTTCAGGACAAATTCCTGTGAATCCAACAACTGGAGAACTTGTTTCTTCGTCTTATACGGAGGCTACGCAACAAGTAATGAATAATTTGTCGGAGATTCTAAGTGCTGCCGAGATGACATTTGAAAATGTTGTTCGCTGTACGATTTTTGTTACTGACTTAAATCACTTTGGTGAAGTAAATGAGACGTATGGTTCTTATTTTAAGTCAATTGCTCCGTCAAGAGAATGTGTACAGGTGGCGGCATTACCTAAAGGGGCGTTAGTGGAGATTTCAGCGATAGCAGTAAAATAAAAATCGAAATATTTTTAATAAAAATATTCCTGTTTTTTGTGTTTTCTAAACAAAAGGTTATATTTGCATTACTGTTACGCTTTATTATTATTTAAATGAATGGCGGGTAAGATAAATTTCTTTCCGCCTTTTTTTATGCCTTTTTGTTTCTGAAAGAGCATAAAAACCATCTGAAATGCATTATTAAACGATGTAATGCTGTAATTTTTCTGTTATGTCAATGTTTGGTACGAGAAAAATTATACATTTGCAAAAAAGGTAATAATTTCTAATTCAATAAAAATGGATATTTTTGATAGAATTGCTGAGTCTACTGGTGGTCCAATAGGTCAGTTTAGAGAAAGAGTAGAAGGATATTTTGCTTTCCCAAAATTGGAAGGTGAAATAGGTGCTCATATGAAATTCCAAGGTAAAGATGTTCTTTGCTGGAGTTTGAACAACTATTTAGGTTTGGCTAATCACCCTGAAGTTCGTAGAGTTGATGGTGAAGCTGCTGTACGTTGGGGTCTTGCTGCTCCTATGGGTAGCCGTATGTTGACAGGTAATACAACATACCACGAAGAATTGGAAAGAAGACTTGCTGCTTTTGAAAAGAAAGAAGCAGCTTTCTTGTTCAACTTTGGTTATCAAGGTATTGTCTCAACAATTGATTCTTTGTTGACTCGTCACGATATTATTGTTGTTGACGCTGAAGCTCACGCTTGTTTGCTTGATGGTATCCGTTTGAGCAATGCAAAATCATACAAATTCAAACATAACGATATCGTTAGCTGTGAACAAAAATTGAAAATCGCTACTAAAGAGGCTGAAGAACAAGGTGGTGGCGTTCTTCTTATCACAGAAGGTGTGTATGGTATGACAGGTGCTCTTGGTATCTTGGATCAAATCGTGGCACTTAAGAAGAAATACAATTTCCGTATTATGATTGATGATGCTCATGGTTTCGGTAATATGGGTCCTACTGGTCGTGGTACTTCAGAACATTTCGGTGTAATGGATGAAATCGACATTTACATCGGTGCATATGCAAAATCTATGGCTATCATCGGTGGTTTCATCGCTACTAAAAAACATGTAATTGATTTCTTGCGTTATAACATGCGTTCACAAATCTACGCAAAAGCATTACCTCTTCCTATTGTTGAAGGTTGCTTGAAACGTTTGGAAATCATCGATAGCCCAGAAGGTGACGAACTTCGTAAGAAATTATGGACAGTTACTCGTCGTTTGCAAAAAGGTTTCCGTGACCTTGGCTTCGATATCGGTCCTTCTGAAGCTTGTGTAACTCCAATTTCTTTGAAAGGTGGTCCTATTCAAGCTGCAAATATTGCATACGATTTGCGTGAAAATTATAAGATTTTCTGTTCAATCGTTGTTTATCCAGTTATTCCTCTTGGTATGATTATCTTCCGTATGATTTCTACAGCATCTCATACTATAGAAGATGTTGATTACACTTTGAATGCATTCAAGGAAGTTAAAGAAAAATTGGAAAGAGGTGAATATGACTCAGATGAAATGAGAAATTTCACAGTGAAATAATCTTATTATCTAATATGTCTATAAATAGGAAACTCGAAAGGGTTTCCTATTTTGTTTTTAAGTAAGATAAGAATATGCGTTTGTTTTTTTCTCTCTCTTTATTGTTCTTGTTTTCTGTTCAAGTTCATTCTCAGGTGGTTTCGCCTGATTCTACAATGGTTGTATATGTAGATTCTTTACAACGATGGGTTGAAAAAACAATGGATAATGACGGTCGTTTGTTTTCTGAGATATGTTTCTCGGATTCTTTATTGACAATAAAAGATGGTTATGAAAGATATTTTTATTCTGCAGGCAAAACGAAGAATCTTGCATATTATTCAAATGGTAAGTTAGAAGGGGATGTTTTTTCTTATTATTCTGATGGAAGGATAATAAGAAAGGATGTTTTTAATCAGGGAATGTTTATTGAGGGAACATGTTTCGCTGCAAATGGAATGAAAGTACCTCATACGGAATATAAAAAAGATGCCGTGTATTCTGGCGGTGTTCAGGGATTATACACAATTGTTTCTGCAAATTCTTTGCATGTCGAGCTTCCTGAAGGGATTTCTGGTGATGTGCAGGTGAAAATTTATATAAATAAGAAAGGTAAAATAGTAGAGCGGAAAATAATAAAACATTTACATCCATTGGCTGATGCAGAGTCATTAAGAATCAGTGAACATTTAGGGCGTTTTGAACCAGCAGAACGTGATGGAGATACCGTACCGGACTTTTATATTTTAACATTAAAATTTTAGAATTTCGGTATTGTTTTCTTTTCTGTCTTGACATTGAACATAAATCCAGTATATTTGCTAAACATTTCTTGGGGTTGACTGGATTTGACGGGGAGTTTACAGGGAATGTAAGCATGTCGGGCCATGAGGTTTGTCCCGTAAAAACAGACTTCAGAATAATAACTGGCGAAGAAAACTTTGCTCTTGCTGCCTAATCGAAGTATAGTAGATTTCGGCTTTACGCTATTCAAGGAATAGCGGCGAGACATCCCGCAGAAGGCACGTCCTTAGTCGTCTGAGTCCGGGGTGCTGTAAATAAGGAATAGGAAAAACAAATCCTGTGCGTTTTTCCGAATTTTTTCAGGATACGGGTAGGATAGGGTGTCCGTCCTCAGTCTTGCTCCGACAATTAATGGCGGAATAAACATGTAGAAAGCATTTTCGGTACTTGTCCGGACCGGAGTTCGAATCTCCGCAGCTCCACAAATATTTAGAAAAAACGGATTTATTACAAATAAATCCGTTTTTTTTTATAGAAGGAATTTCATATCGATTCCTTTTGCTATGGAAACAGGATTGTCAAATATTCCATAGTGTATGGCTGTTAGTGACACTCCTGTATAAAGTATAAAATCATTTATAGGAAATTGTACACCGAGAGTGCACGAAGTACCATATCCGAATCTGGAAAAAGTGGTATTCGTGTTGTTTTGAGAATAATGTAAAACACTCTGTTTCAGGTTTCCAATGGAAATTTCGTGTGATTTCATTTCTAAAAGAGAACCAACGAATGCAATATCAAAAAAAGGATGGTAAATAGATTCGTTTTCAAAGCTCTTATGTAGTCCTAATTCGAAATTTAGACGGCTTTCTTTTCCTGAAATTACTCCTTGTTGAATTACTTCATTTGATAAATTTCCTTTTTTTGAATTTAGTTTGATAGAGAAATTGCTATTAGTTATGGAAGGACTTTCGTATATGGCATTAAAAAAAACAGCGAATGTTTGTGATGTATAATACTGTAAAGTACCTCCAATTGTTAGTGTAGATTTATATTTTATGTTCTGAGGAAGTTCGTATAATGTAAAATCATCGTTGTAGAATTCCTGTAATTTTGTGTAGTTTGTAGTGTTTCCTGTGAGTATATAATTTAAATCAACGTTACTGCTTTTGTTGCAGTTGTAGAGTTGTGCTTCCTGTTTGCCTGGGCTGTTCCAACCTAGTTGAAATCCATAATTTAAGCCAGTTCTTTCTTTAGATTGTGAAAATGAAAGAATTGGTATAATCAGGAAAAACAAAAATGATTTAATTAAGGAATTGTTCATATTGGCTCATGGAAACTGTTTGATTCTGTTTCGCTGGTTTTTTACGATAAATTATTTCAAAAGTCATAGCTGGAATTTCTATGAAAAGTTGAAGGTTTCTTAGATAATATTTACATTGTGAAAAAGATTGAAGATCGTTGTAATCAACAGAATGGGTAAGTTTTACTTCAATTGTTTTTGTTTCGTTTGTTTTGTTGAAGTATACTATTGCGAATTCTTCAAAATAATTTCGTTTGTAAACAAGTAATTTCTGTTCAATTTGAAGAAATGAGAAATCTCCATAGATAAATGGAAGAAATCCGTTTCGTAATTGACCGAGTTTCTGGGTAATTGCTAAGTTTTCCTGTTCGTATTCATTCAGTCCGGAAAAATACATTGGACGACGATTGTCTGGATCACCGCCTCCAGGAATACCTATCTCGTCTCCGTAGTAAATTACAGGAATACCAGGAATTGTAGCGTTAAATGCTAAAAGCATTGCTAATTTTTTGTATCCAATAGGATTTTTAACAGTGATATATCGATTCCAACCTTCGTGTTCTGCATTTTGATTTGTCCATAAATCTTCTCCTGCATAGGAAATAAAACGAGGCAGGTCGTGATTTCCGGAGATGTTTCCCATAAGGTGATGGCTTCCGAAAAATTCCATCTCCTGGCGTAAACAAATGCAGAGTTTTTCAAAATGAACTTCTTCATATAAGAATGCGGAGCGCGTTTCGTAATAAAGGTTAAAAGAAAATTGAGAATCGTGAATTCCTGAGTTTACATAGCTTTGCAACATTTCACGGCCACCAAATGTTTCTCCGATTTGGAATAAACGTTTTTGTTGTGGGATAACAATTCTTTCTTTTAATTTTTTTGTAAGCTTTCTCCAAAATTCAGTTTGAATATGTTTTGTGGCGTCGTGTCTGAAACCGTCAAGATTGTATTTCTCAATCCATTCAACCGCGATGTCCGTCATCTTTTCAACAACAGCAGGTTTACTGAAGTCAAGTGTAGGTAAAAATTCTTCAAACCAGGTTGAGAAACGTTGATCTTCCCATCTGCCAATATTTTTTGAACCGTCAGGCAGATAGAGTGGTGTACTCCAGTTCGGCTGATCTTTGATTATTTGATTATCCTTGAATACGTGATTTGCAACATAATCTAAAATAATGTTGATGCCATGTTTGTGAGCAGAGTTTATTAAATTATGGAAATCTTGTTCTGTTCCAAAATGTTCGTCAATTTTATCAGAAATTAAAGGCCAGTAACCATGATAACCTGCGGATTTTCTATCATTTTTTTCAATTGGTGTGTTTGGATTTTTTACAACTGGAGAAATCCAAATTGTATTTATTCCTAATTGTTTGAAGTATCCATCTTCAATTTTTTGTTGTATGCCTTTTAAATCGCCGCCATGGAAGTTTAGTTTAGCATGTACTTGTTCGAATGGAACATTTTTCTTTGTTCCGCTATTATTAAAACGATCTATAAGAGCAAAATATATTGTTTGAGCTTCTTTGTCGTTTCTGGTAATTTTATCAGCGGATTCAAGTACTTTTCCATATTCTAACGGGATGAATAAATCGTTAGTCATGGTAGTTGTATTGTAGCCGTAAACACGAATATAACTACGTTGCATTTTTTTTGCATCTTCCGGTATGGTTATTACCAATCTGTTTCGTTGACGGAATGAATTTGTGTCATTGATTACAGTATTTTGCCATAAAGCAAGATAACCGGAGATTGAATCGGATGCTGATAAAATCACGTTGTTGTCCAAAACTTGTACGGTTTCCAATGCCATTTTTTCGGAATTTGCAAATGGAACACGCAATAAGGAATTGTATCCGCCGTATCCGTTCTCTAATACTTCGTTGTTGCAGGGATCGTTAATCCAGTTTCCATCAACAATTAACTGATAAGAATAATTCCCTGGTTCAATTTCTAGAGTATATTGCCAACAGTTGTCAATATATTGAAAATCAAATCCTTTAGGATTCCAACTGTTGAAATCACCGGCGATTTGTACAGAATTAACATAGCCTTGCGGATAAAATCTTACAACATATTTAACCTTCTTTGATTTTATAAGAACAATGGATTCTGTTGAACCGTCTTTAAATGTGATATCAAGGTTGCTTACTGGTAAAACAATATCGTTTTCGGTAATTACAAGTTTTAATTTTGAGTCAGCTCTGTTACTCCATACTTCTATGCCCTGAGGTGCGCTGATTGATTCAATTTCTTCGCAGTTAAGAATATAATCCTGTAAATAAACGATTGTTTCGGTAGGAGTTAGGTGAATTTCCGAAGCTATGTTGCAAATTTTATTGTTCATTTTTTTCTAATACGTGTATGGAAACTTCGTTGTTTTCTATGTCGAGTATGATTTTAGAATCTGTGTTGACAGAATTTGCTAAAATATATTCTGACAATGGATCTTCAATGTATTTCTGAATTGCACGTTTTAATGGACGCGCACCATTTTTTTGATCATATCCTTTGTCAACAACAAATTTTTTCATTTTATCAGACAGCATCAATGAAATATTCAGTTCGTTTGAGCGTTTATAGATATCTTTTAATTCAATGTCAATAATCTTGTGAATATTATCTTTTGTAAGTGAATTGAATTGAATTATATCGTCGATACGGTTTAAGAATTCAGGAGAGAAAGTTTTCTTTAATTCTTTCTCTGTAACTTCTTTAGCATATTCGGAAACTTGTTCTTCTTTCGATTTTGAGCTGAAACCGACGTTGCTGCCAAATTGTGTTAAAGAACGGCTTCCTATGTTTGATGTCATAATGATGATTGTGTTCTTGAAGTTTACTTTTCTACCGAAACTGTCGGTCAAATGACCTTCGTCAAGAACTTGTAGCAAAATGTTGAATACATCAGGATTTGCTTTTTCAATCTCATCTAAAAGGACTACGGAGTATGGTTTTCTGCGAACTTTTTCCGTTAACTGACCGCCTTCTTCGTAACCGACATATCCCGGAGGCGCTCCAACTAAACGTGAAACAGCATATTTTTCCATATATTCACTCATATCGATTCGTATGAGTGCGTCTCTTGAGTCAAAAAGATATTCAGCCAAAACTTTTGCAAGTTCTGTTTTTCCGACACCTGTAGGTCCCATGAAAATAAAGGTACCGATTGGTTTGTTTGGATCTTTTAAACCGGCACGGTTTCTTTGAATTGCTTTTACTATTTGTTTTATTGCATCATCCTGCCCAATGACAGAACCCCGTAATTCGTTGTACATCTGCAATAAACGTGAACCTTCTTCTTGTGCAATACGTTTTACAGGAACTCCAGTCATCATTGCAATTACTTCTGCAACAATATCTTCGGTTACAGGATTTCTGTTTTCTTCTAAAGAACGTTGCCAGTCATTCTTTGCTTGTTCTATTCTGATTTTTAATTTGTTGCTTCTGTCTCGTAAATCAGCCGCCATTTCGTATTCCTGACGTTCAACAGCGTGCTTTTTTTCTATTTTGATTTGAGCCATCTCTTGCTCCATATCAATAATTTCATGAGGAGCAACTACGTTTTGTATGTGTACACGTGAACCGGCTTCGTCCATTGCATCTATAGCTTTGTCCGGAAGACATCGGTCTGAAATATACCGTTGTGTAAGGGTTACACAGGCTTCAATAGCTTTGTCTGTGTAATATACATTGTGGTATTTTTCGTAGTGAACTTTTATTTTGTTCAGAATGTTGATAGATTCTTCTATTGAAGGTTGTTCCACCAGTACTTTTTGGAAACGACGTTCCAAAGCGCCGTCTTTCTCGATGTTTTTCCTATATTCATCAAGAGTTGTTGCTCCGATACATTGAATGTCGCCACGTGCAAGTGCTGGTTTTAGAATGTTTGCAGCATCAAGTGTTCCCGAAGAACCGCCGGCACCGACAATTGTGTGTATTTCATCAATGAAAAGAATAATGTTTGTGGAATTTGTTAATTCCAGAATTAAGTTTTTCAGGCGTTCTTCAAATTGTCCACGGTATTTTGTTCCTGCAACTATTGAAGCCATGTCAATTGTTACAATACGTTTGTCGAATAACGTGCGGGAAACTTCGTGGTTAACGATTTTTAAGGCTAAACCTTCTACTATTGCGGATTTTCCAACTCCAGGTTCCCCAATAAGAATAGGGTTGTTTTTTTTACGACGGCTGAGAATTTGTGCGATTCTTTCTATTTCAGTGTCACGTCCGACAACAAAATCAAGTTTTCCTTCTCGTGCAGCTTTAGTAAGGTCCGTTCCGAATTTCTCTAAAATCGGAGTGTCGTTTTGTCCATGTGGTTCTTTTTTGTTTTCACGAGGATGCTGTGGATATCGAGGTTCGAATTTGTTGTTTTGTTCTTGTTGATTTTCAGAATCCTCATTATCTTCTTTTTCGCTGTTCTTCAACAAATCTGTTATAATCTCGTCGTCCTTGTTGACATTAGTTTTATCTAAAATCAGATTTTTAACAGTAGCGTATGTAATTCCTTGTATCCGCAAAACCTTTGCACAGACGGATTCTTCATCTCTTAGAACTGCAAGTAGCAGATGTTCTGTGTCAATTTCTTTGACGCAGAGGTTGATAGCTTCAAACTGAGCAATTTTTAGCAGATTTTGAGCGTTGTTTAAAATTGGAATAGAATCAGTTGCTTCCGGATCCAGTGGTTCTGGTCTCATAAGTTCCTGTTCTATAGTTTTTTTCAATAAAGCTATGTCGCAATTAAGTTCTGTAAGAATGTCGGTTGCAAGACATTGATTTTCACGAATCAAGCCGAGGCAGAAATGGTCGATGCTGAGAAAATTGTTGCCAAGTCTAATTGCTTCTTCACGACTGTTTCGTAAAAGGTTTTGAACTTTTTGGGAATATTCCATACATTATAAATTTTCGTAAAAATACCAAAAAGCGAAAAATCAACATAATAAAGTATTGCAAAATCTGTTTGAAAGCTTCTTATCGTTTAATTTTCAAAGTGTTAAAACGCTAATGAATTATTAACAAAAAAATGTTGATAAAAACCAATCTGTACGTCAATGTTAATTGGTAAAATTTTGGGTAATTTGCTATAAATGTTAAATAGGCAAAAATGCCTTCTACAAAATAAAGAAAAATGTCAGAAGAAGTAGAAAAATCAAGCGACGAAAGAATTATTCGATTTGATATCGAAAAAGAAATGAAGTCGGCATATATCGATTATTCGATGTCTGTAATCGTATCGAGAGCTTTGCCGGATGCCCGTGATGGTATGAAACCTGTTCATAGACGAGTTTTGTATGGAATGGACAAGATGGGTAATACTCCAGATCAACCATATAAAAAGTCAGCCAGAATCATTGGTGAGGTAATGGGAAAGTACCACCCTCATGGTGATTCATCTATTTATGGAACGTTGGTGCATTTGGCTCAGCCATGGAATATGCGTTATCCGATGGTTGACGGTCAAGGAAACTTTGGATCAATTGACGGTGACTCTCCAGCAGCAATGCGTTATACTGAGGCACGTTTGGCTAAAATCGCAACGGAAACTTTGGCAGATTTGGAGAAAGATACTGTTGATATGCAGCCAAACTTCTCTGAAGAGTATAAGGAACCTACAGTTCTTCCAACAAAAATTCCAATGTTGTTGGTAAATGGTTGTGCCGGTATTGCCGTTGGTATGGCTACAAATATGGCTCCTCATAACCTTTGTGATACTGTTGACGCTATCGTAGCATACATTGATAATAAGGACATAGAAATTTCAGAATTAGCATCAATCATCAAAGCTCCTGATTTTCCAACGGGAGGAACTATTTATGGATATCAGGGGGTTCTTGATGCTTATGAAACAGGTCAGGGAAGAATCGTAATCCGTGCTAAGGCACGTTTTGAAAACGAAAATGGCCGTGACCTTATTGTTGTTGATGAAATACCTTATATGGTTAACAAAGCTGAACTTATTAAAAGAACAGCTGACCTGATTAACGAGAAAAAGTTAGAAGGTATTACTGAAGTAAACGATGAGTCGGATAAGGAAGGTATGCGTATTGTTTATACGTTGAAAAAGGATGCTGTGCCAAATATCGTGCTTAACAAATTGTATAAGTACACATATTTGCAGTCTTCTTTCAGCGTAAACAATGTGGCTTTGGTTGACGGACGTCCAAAGACGATGAACTTAAAGGAGATGATTTCTGTGTTTACAGAACATCGTCATGATGTGGTTGTCCGCAGAACAAAATTTGATTTGAAAGAAGCTGAAAAACGTGCTCACATTCTTGAAGGACTTATTATTGCCTGCGATAATATTGACGAGGTTGTTCATATTATCCGTGCTTCGAAAAATGTTGCGGAAGCACGTGAAAATTTGATGAACAGATTCTCTTTGGATGAAGAACAGGCTAATGCAATTGTCGAAATGCGTCTTCGCCAGTTGACAGGTCTGCAGATGGATCAGCTTCATGCGGAATATGAGGAATTAGAAAGAAAAATTGCTCATTATAAAGAAGTCTTGGCTAACTATGACATGCAGATGCAAATCGTTAAGGACGAAATGCTCGAAATAAAGGCTAAATATGGTGATGCAAGAAAAACTGACATTGTAAAAACTGCAGAAGAATTCAATCCTGAAGATTTCTATGCAGATGAAGATGTTGTAATTGCAATCTCTCATCTTGGTTACATAAAAAGAACTGCGTTGACAGAATATAAATTACAGAATAGAGGTGGAGTAGGTTCCCGTGGCGGTGATACACGTGACACCGATTACATCGAACATCTGTATATTGCGAACATGCATGCAACCTTGTTGATTTTCACAGAACAAGGTAAGTGTTTCTGGCAGAAGGTTTATGATATTCCTGAAGGAACAAAAGTTTCAAAAGGACGTGCAATTCAGAATATTTTGAATATTTCGAACGACGATAAAGTAAAAGCTTATGTTACTGTTAATAATTTGACAGACGAGGATTACTTGAAAAATCATTATGTTGTTTTGTGTACTGAAAATGGTATCATAAAGAAGACGACTCTTGAAGCATACTCGCGTCCACGTCAGAATGGTATTATTGCTCTTTCTATTCGTGAGGGAGACAGTTTGTTGCAGGCTTGTTTGACTGACGGCCGTTGCGAAATCATGATGGCAATTCAGTCGGGTAAGGCAATCAGATTCCCTGAAGAAAAATTCCGTGCAATGGGACGTACTGCTTCCGGTGTGAAAGGTATGACAGTTCCAGAAGGCGAGAAAGTTGTTGGATTGATATGTGCCCCTGCTGATACAGATAAAGAGATTCTCGTAGTATCGGAAAAAGGTTTCGGAAAACGTTCAAGTATTGACGACTACCGTGTTACAAACCGTGGCGGAAAAGGTGTTAAGACAATTAATATCACCGATAAAACAGGTAAATTAGTTGCTTTCGAAGCTGTTGACGACGACGATGATTTGATGATTATGAATAAATCCGGTATCACTATCCGTATGGAAGTCGCTCCGTTAAGAGTTATGGGACGTGTTGCTCAGGGTGTTAAATTAATCAACCTTCGTCCAAAAGATTCTATTGCTGCAATTTCAACAGTTCATGTTGATCCTGAAGAACGTCAGGCTATGAAAGATGCGGAAAATGCAGAAAATGTTGAATCTGGAGAAAATACTGATAATCAGCAAACAGAAAATAATACAGAAACTAACGAATAATATTTATAGTTATGAAAAAATCGGTAATTCTTGCACTAGGTGCGTTATTTTTAGGAAATATTGCTTTTAGCCAATCTGATGAATTTCAATTGACTTGGGGTATTGTTGAAACAGATGCTAAAAAATCGGATGCAGAAATCGCAAATCCTAAGAAAGCATCAAAAATAACTGTTTGGACAGAGCGTGGCCGCAGATATTTGCAGGTTTATAATTTTGATGCTGAAAATATCTATCCTGGTACAACGAAAGAACAAATTCCTTTGATTATGAAGTGTAGTGCTAAATCTGAACAAACAGTTGGTGATACTACAATTCAGTCATTTGACCGTATTGATTTTTATATCGTAAATGGTAAAGTTGCTAAATATACCAGAACAGGACGTGCAAAGGATAACTTCTTCCCAACTCATTCAGCAGCTCTTGATGTTGCAACAGAAGCATACTTAAAAGCTAACGAGTTAAATCTTGATGGAAAGAAAACAAAAGTTATCTCTGAGCAATTAAAAGCCTTGGCTGATTTATACCAGAAAGAAGCTTTGTTCCCATATTATTCAAAGGATTATAAAACAGCAGCCGTTTATTATACAAAAGCTGGTAATATTGTGAAAACAGGTTTGACAGGTGATGTTGATTCTGTTCGTATTGCTGTTTTGAAGAACTGTGGTGAAATAAATAAAGCTGCAGGTAATTATGATCAGGCAATAAGTTTTTATAATGACATAAACGCAATTTCTGCTTCAACAGAAATGTATGCTAATATTTACTATTGTCAGTTAATGCAAAAAGATACAACAAGTGCTGTAAATACATTGTTGAAAGTGTTGAATGATTTTCCAAATGATCCAAAGGTTAGTGATTATTTGAATCAGTTGATAGATATGTATATTAAAACAAATCAGCTTGAAAATGCAACAGCTTATTTGCAAAAGGCTATAGAAGCTGATCCAAATAATACTGCATATATATTCAATCTTGGTTATTTAAACGAAACAATGAATAACAGAGATGCGGCAATCGAAAATTATAAGAAAGCTATAGCAATTGATGCAAATGAGCCAAACTCAAACTTCAACTACGGACGTTTGTTGGCAGAAAATGGAAATGCCGTAATGAAAGAAGCTGAAAAACTATGGGGTAAAAAAGGCTATCAGGCTAAAGTTGATGAAGGTAAGAAAATCTTGAAACAATCTTGTGACTGTTTCGAAATCTGTGCCGAAAATACTCAGGATAAAAACTTGAAGAAAAATGCGTACTACAACTTGATGAAGTTGTATGCACAAATAGGTTTGATGGATAAGTCGAAAGCTTCAAGAGAAAAATACAACGAACTATAGTCGTTATTACTAAATAATAGTGAAGAAGGAACAGCTAATGCTGTTCCTTCTTTTTTTCTGGTGTAAATTCTCTGTAAAAAAAGGGGGGACTGTATTCATACAAATTTTTATCTAAAATTATGGCCACAAAAAAATCCAAACAGATGTTCTGTTTGGATTTTTTTTTATTTGAGTTTTTTCTGTTTTATCTTGCTGATTCAAACTGTTTTAAGAAACGTGTATCGTTTTTGAAGAACAAACGAATGTCTTTTACTTGATATTTAAGCATTGCAATACGTTCTACACCCATACCGAAAGCAAATCCGGTGTATTTATCAGCGTCAATTTTACAGTTAGTAAGAACGTTAGGATCAACCATTCCGCAACCTAAAATTTCCAACCAGCCGGTTCCTTTACAAACAGGGCATCCTTTTCCTCCACAGATTGAACATGAAATATCCATTTCTGCAGATGGTTCTGTGAATGGGAAATACGATGGACGAAGACGTATCTGTGTATTGTTACCGAACATTTCTTTTGCAAAGTATAAAAGTGTTTGTTTTAAGTCTGCAAAAGAAACATTAGTATCTACATACAAACCTTCTACTTGGTGGAAAATACAGTGCGCACGTGCCGAAATTGCTTCGTTACGGAATACACGTCCAGGGAAAATTGAACGGATAGGTGGTTGAGTATGTTCCATAACACGGCTTTGAACAGAAGAAGTGTGTGTGCGTAATAAAATGTCTGGATTTTTTTCTATAAAGAACGTGTCCTGCATATCACGTGCCGGATGTTCTGGTGGAAAATTCAATGCAGAGAATACATGCCAGTCATCTTCAACTTCTGGACCTTCTTCTACAGTAAAACCAATGCGTGAAAATATGTCGATAATTTCATTTCTAACGATTGAAATAGGGTGGTGGCTACCTAATTCAATAGGTGTGCCAGGAAGAGATAAATCTATATCTCCGCAGTTTTCATCATCATTTGATGATGTATTTTTCTGCAAAGATTCAAATTTGGCCTGTGCAGTTTGTTTCAGAAAATTTATTTTCTGACCGATTTCCTTCTTTTGGTCATTAGGAATATTACGGAATTCTTCAAAAACTTTGTTTAATTCGCCTTTTTTTGAAAGAAATTTTAGACGAAATTCTTCAACTTGCTCTTTGTTATCTGCTTTGAAATTTTCTACTTCAGCAAGAAGTTTCTCAATAATCTGCAACATATATTTTATTTTTCAACTGATACTTTTGTAATAATAACATCTTCTAAAGGACGATTGTTTCTGTCGGTGGCAACAACAGCTATTTTATCAACAACATCAAGTCCTTCAACAACTTCGCCAAAAACTGTGTAGTCCATATCCAAATGAGGTGTTCCGCCAATTGTGCTGTAAATTTGTTTTTGTTCTTCGGTATAACTAAATGTTTTTATTGCAGAAAGAGAATCTTTGTAGATTTCACCAAATTCCTGCCATTTAGCCATGAATCCCTGGCGGTCTCCTGTTTGTTGTAATTGAATCAATTCGTTTAGATATGTTTTGTTTTCTGGCTTATATAATTGTGTTTGAATAAATTCAGCTTTTGCCTGTTCTGCTTTATTTGCAGCCATAGCATCTAATTGAGTCGCAGGAACAGGTTGACCGACAACAATATAGAATTGTGAACCCGAAGATTCTTTGTTAGGGTTTTGTGGTCCGCCAAGGCGTGCTGCTGCTAAAGCTCCTTTTTTATGTATAAAGTTAGGATTGAATTCTGCAGGAATTGTGTAACCTGGTCCTCCTGTTCCTAACATAGCTCCTTTTTCTGCATTTTTTGATTTTGGATCACCTGCCTGTACCATAAATTTGTCGATAACGCGGTGGAACAATAAACTATCGTAATAGTGTTCCTCGGCAAGTTTTAGGAAATTGTCTCTGTGAAGAGGTGTTTCGTTATATAATTTGATTTTTATAACACCAAAATTTGTTTCAAAAGTAACTATAGGATTTTCCATTTTTTGTACTGTTTTTTTCTTTCCTGGCATTGCAAAAGCTACGATTCCGATAAGAAGCATAGCGACAATTCCAATCTTATAATAGAGTTTCATTTTGAATTTTTTGCAAAGTAACGATATATCAGCAAAAAACATCGAAAAACTGACAAGATTTTTCGGAAATATCTACTTTAACCTACCTTTTTCTTTCAATAGAAAAGGTATAAAAGATTTTACAAGACAAAAGTGAGTTTATTCCGGAGAATTTTAATCCTTAAAGAATTTATGTTGGAATATTAGTAAATAAAATACTCCAATTGTTATAGCAGAATCAGCTATGTTAAAGATAGGCTTAAAAAATGTGAATGGTTCTCCGGACCATATAGGAAGCCATTCGGGGAATGTTCCTCTAAGTACGGGACAATAAATCATATCAACAACGCGGCCTTGAAGAAATGGGGCATATCCGCCGCCTTCAGGCAGAAATTCTGCAACAGATCCGTAGGTACTTTCATTAAAAATAAGGCCGTAGAAAGCACTGTCGATAATATTTCCCGCAGCACCGGCAAGTATTGCGCTTAATCCTAAAATAACATCAAGCGGCGCATCGCGTTTGATTAATTTGTGGATATAAATGCCGATTAAAACGGAGGCAACTAATCTGAAAAGCGTAAGGGCAATTTTCCCGAGAGCTCCTCCGAATGTCATTCCGAAGGCAAAACCAGGATTTTCTACAAAATAGATGAAGACTCTGTCTCCAAGAACAGAAATCATTTCATCTAAATGCATACTGGTTTTTACTAAGATTTTGGTTGCTTGATCAACAACCAAAATCAGTAAAACCATTATTATTGCCCAATGCTGTTTTTTCATAGCAAAGGTTTTTTGTTTTTTTCGTTAACTTTTGCGTCAACACTTAATGTTGCGTGAGGAACTGCACGAAGACGGTCTTTTGGAATCAGTTTACCTGTTTCTCTGCAGATTCCGTATGTTTTGTTTTCAATACGGATAAGCGCATCTTTTAAATGTTTTATAAACTTCTCCTGACGTTCTGCCAATTTCCCAGTTTCTTCTTTGGAAAGATTAGATGCTCCTTCTTCAAACATTTTAAATGTTGGAGATGTATCTTGAATATCGTTTCCGTCCAAATATTGGATAGATTGTTTTAATTGTTCATAGTCTTTCATAGCTTTATCAAGCTTTTCTAAGACTATTTTTTTGAATTCTTCCAATTCTGCATCAGAATATCTTGGTCTGTCAAGATTTTCCTGTTCTTGTGTGTTTTTTACCTCTGCCATAATTGTACAATATTAAATTTTTTGAACAGTCATGTATGTTTGAATCTCAGTATCAATATCTACTAATTTCTTGTTTGCATTATCAATGTTGTCAACAAGCTGAATGTCTGCACAAAGTGTTTCTGTTGCAATGTATGCTTTGTGAAGTTCGATTGCATTATTGATAGCATCATGTTTCTGAATTTGTAGATTAATTTTATCGGTAACATCGAATCCGCTGTCTTTACGAAGATTTTGAATTCTATTGACAAATTCGCGGGCAATACCTTCGGCAACTAATTCGTCGGTAAGCGTAGTGTCAAGGGCAACGGTAATGTTACCTTCGTTAGCAACTTGCCAGCCTGGAATGTCTTTTGAAATGATAGTTACATCGTCAAGTGTAAGGTCAATTTGTTGTCCGCTTACAACGATAGATTTTGCGCCATTTCTTTCAAATTCGCAGATTTCTTCGTTAGAGAATGCTGTGATTTGTGCGGCAACTTCTTTCATGATTTTTCCACATTTTGGTCCTAATGCTTTAAAGTTAGGTTTAATTGTTTTTACCAAAATTTGGGAAGCGTCTTTCAATAGGTCAATTTCTTTAACATTAACTTCCGCTTTGATGATGTTTTCAACGGCTTTCAAATTTTGTTCAAATTCATCGTTAATGATAGGGATGATGATTTTTTGAAGTGGTTGACGAACCTTAATGGCAACCTTACGACGCAATGCTAAAATCATTGACGAAACAGTTTGTGCCATTTCCATTCTTGTCTCCAATTGGCTATCGATAATAGATTCATCAGCTTTAGGGAATGTTGCCAAGTGAACAGAATCTACATCGAAACGGTTCGTTACCTTATTCAAGTCGCAGAATAGTTGATCTGCATAGAATGGTGCGATAGGAGCCATCAACAAAGAAACTGTTTCCAAACAAGTGTATAGAGTTTGGTAGGCAGAAATCTTGTCGGTGTTTAGTTCACCTTTCCAGAAACGTTTACGAGATAAACGAACATACCAGTTACTCAAGTTGTCATTTACAAAATCTTGAATCATACGACCAGCTTTTGTAGGCTCGTAGTTTTCGTATTGTTCAGTTACATTCTTGATTAACGTATTCAACAAAGACAAAATCCAACGGTCGATTTCAGGGCGTTGATCGTTAGGAACAGGTGCTTGTTCCATAGCGAATTTGTCAAGATTTGCATACAATGCAAAGAATGAATAAGTATTGTAAAGTGTTCCGAAAAATTTACGCTTAACTTCTGCAACACCTTCGCTATCGTATTTCAAGTTATCCCAAGGAGAAGAGTTGGTAATCATATACCAACGAACAGGGTCTGTACCTTGTTCTTCGATTTCTTTGAACGGATCAATTGCATTTCCAAGGCGTTTCGACATCTTGTTTCCGTTTTTGTCAAGAACAAGACCGTTGGAAACTACATTCTTAAATGCAACACTATCGAATAACATTGTTGCAATAGCATGCAATGTAAAGAACCAACCACGTGTTTGGTCAACACCTTCTGCGATAAAGTCTGCTGGGAAAACAGTGTTGAATTTATCTTTGTTTTCGAAAGGATAGTGGATTTGTGCGTATGGCATAGATCCAGAATCAAACCAAACATCGATAATGTCAGTTTCACGATACATCTTTTGTCCTTTTGGCGATACCAAAACGATATTGTCAACATACGGACGGTGAATGTCGAATTTATTGTAGTTTTCTTTAGAGAAATCACCAACAACGAAGTCTTTCAATGGATTTTCTGTCATAAATCCAGCTTTGATTGAAAGTTCAATTTCGTTTTTCAATTCTTCCAAAGA
>JAKSUA010000060.1 GCA_024409235.1 Bacteroidales bacterium
TTGTCGGTGTTTTATCCTGACAAGAAAGTGCGATTTTTTGTGTAATGTGAGTTCTACGAATTGAGGGGAAAATAAATTAGCTTTCGTCCTTTTGAAAAGAAGAAAACCATTTAGAATAAAGAAAAGCAGTTGAATCTTGGAAAGTAAATTAGGAGTAAATTAATTCAGAAAATTATTCTGATAGTATTTATTTTCCAGCGGCAGATGCCGCTTAATGAATTTACTGACCAAATTTACTCCTAATTTACTTTCTCCAAGCCACACATCATGCAAGAGGAATCCTGGATTATTATCTTTAGAAAATGGCGGCATTAAATTATTTGTTGTTTTTTCGAATTTACATCGTTTTGTGCAGAAAACAACATAAAAAAATACTCCACTGGTCATCGCGACTTGTGGAGCATTCAAAAATATGTTTAACTAAATCCTTTTTCAAATTGAAAGAATAACCTTGCGGTTGTTCTTCGTTATCCAAGAGTCAAACAATCTTTAACCTAATAACTAAAACCTAAATCTATTATTCTACTAACCTAAACAATTCTTATTCAACATGTCTTCAAGGAATGTTTCCAGAAGTTTTTGCTTCTTTTTTCCTTTTGACGATGCAACGTGCAAAGCATCCTCGCACGAAAGAAATAAAGCAAGTTGACTGAAAGTCAGCGCTTGTCTCTGATTTCTGAGTGCAAAGGTACGAATATTTTTCTGTGTGCGCAAACAATTTTGTGACTTTTTTGTATAAATGCCCAAAGAGTTGATTTATGTCAACTGTTTGTGTGCGCACACAACAGAATTTCCTGTTTTAAGTAGTTTTTCTATTGTTTTTGATATATGTATTTTGAGCCGTTTATGCGGTTTGTAAAATCTTATATTCTGAAACCTACAATAGCTTGTAATGTATTCATATCACTAACCCCTATGCCTCTTAACTCGATGTTGAAGTTTAGTGCATGTTTCTGGATAGGTAGTTCCAGACCACATCCTACGTATGGCACACATAATAGGAATTCATTTCCTTTATATTTGGTTCCTTCCATAGAATATGAAATGTTATATGATCTTGTTGATACTCCGAAATTTGCTGTGAAATGGAGCTTGTTCTTTATTGGGAAACGATACATTGGACCTAAAGCTATTGCAAACTCATCCATCGTATAGGTTTCTATGTCTGGATAATTATTATGTCTTGATGACGTGTATAGTCTTGAGTATGTGATATATAATTGAAATAACTTTCCCCTTGCAGATCTTGATCTGTCAAAATCTACGCCTGCTCCAATGACAAAGCCATAAGAGTTTTTTACGTCAAGCATTATTGAATTCTTCTTACAAAACAGGTTGCTTTCACCAACATATATCGTTGGTGACCATTTTGTTTTATCAGATTTTGGCTCGTGCTCAAACTGGATGCACTCTGTGTTTGATGTGCAGACGTCTTCATGGTAGTCGCGTACCATCTTTATCATTCTTTTGACATTCATTTCCCCGATTTTTATGTCGTTTACGGCATTCTGGGATTTCTCAACTTGCCTGAAGAGGGTCTGGGCATTTGCCTTTGCCATACGCATATCATAGTCGCTGTCCATTTTCTTCTCCTCGTATGATACTACATTACCATCCTGATTCTCAAGGTAATAGATTCTTCGGGAATCTATTTCTTTACGATAAAGATTTAGCATGCCTTTGACGAGAAACTCAGCAAAAAAAGTTTCTTCATTGTTGAATTTCTTACTGACATAATACTTTCCTGATTCCTTGAATCTGTAAGCTGTAATATCTGTCGGACCATATTTTACAA
>JAKSUA010000061.1 GCA_024409235.1 Bacteroidales bacterium
TCTATGTACAGAACAAACGCTGGAATTGAAGAGTGGGTGGGTATCAGTCTCGTATTTTCGCTCATACCCTAGCTTAAGCTAAAGTGTACCCCATGTCAAGGACACGCGGTTAAATTTTCATTACCCAATTTTTCGACCTACCAATAAAGGATTTATTCCTGTTTTTATGTAGTTATAGTATTCGTTTGGCGTAAGTTTTTCGAGACACCATTGTCCTCTGTAGTTGTTATAGTAATCCATCCAATCATCGATATCTGCTTTAACTTCTTCGAAGGTTGTCCAGTTTCTTGATTTAATTGCTAACTCATCTTTCATATGACCAAAGAAACTTTCCTGGGGTGCATTGTCCCAACAGTTTCCTCTCCGAGACATAGATTGTCTGAGATTATAATCATTCAACAGTTTTCTGAAAGCTACACTTGTATAATGACAACCTTGATCGCTATGAAGAATAACATCTGTTTCTAATGTATCGCCGTGGGTTGCAATCAATTGATTAACTGTTAATAATACAAAATCAACTTCAAGAGATTCGCTTAATACATACGAAAGTATCTGCTCTGTAAAAGCGTCTTTGATAACTGACAGGTAACAAAAAGTATTATTAAACGGAATGTAAGTGATGTCAGTAAGAAGTATTTTTCGTGCTCCATGCAACTTAAATTCACGCTTTACTTTGTTATCCGCAACAGCATTTGTTCTAATTGCTTTGGCCATTCTTCGATAAGGGTTTGCTTTACGTATAGGACAAAACAATTGATACTTTTTCATCAAACGTCGTATTTTCTTTACGTTCATACGTACTCCGATGTGAAGTAATCGCATATGTATTCCACGTGCACCTTTATTATATCCACGGAATTTATATGCTTCCAAAATCAAAGCAAAGTCTGCTTTGTCTTGGAATTCACGTTGTTCACGCGCATGTATGTTCCTGAGCCAACTATAATAACCGGATCTGGAAACTCCAGCCAGTGCACACATTTCTTTTACATCGAGGGTATTGAATTCCTTCTGCGCGAATAAATGAATTTGAGAAAAAATATATCCTGTGTTGTTTAAGGCTTCGGAAAACGAGTTTTTTTTAGAAATTCAATCTGTTGTTCAAGGTGTACCACCTTTTCTTGAAGTTCACGAATGGCTACTTTGGCTTGCTTTTTTGAAAGGTCTTCTTTTGCAAAGGCTTCCATCTGAGCTTCAATAGATTTTCCTCGAGGTTCACGAAATCCTGTAGGTGAGGCAGCTTCTTTTTTAAAAGATTTAAGTGCAGCTGTAATTCGTGGTTTGCCAAGCACTTCGACAGAAAGTCCTGCTTGCTCAAAAATTTTAACAGCAGTCATTCCTTTGATTTTAGCATTTTCAACAGCTTTCTTTTTAAATTCAACAGTGTATGAAAGCTTGGTTGGTGAAACAATAGCAATGTTTGGGTTGTTTCTAAGAAGAATCATTTCTTCTTCGGTGAATTTTTTCTTAGTTGGCATGATGTACCTCCAATAGAGTTAATATAAATATATCACAGTATTGGCAGTAGTTGAAAATTTAAGGAGAATCATCTTGTCCCCAAAAGAGGACTGCCCATAATAGAAACTATTTTTGGATAATGATTGAGTCTACTAAATAGGGTCATCCTTAAATTTGGGTATAAAACTATTTTTTTCGTGTCCACTCTATGGGGTACATTTTAAAGTGGTTTTAGGCATATATAAATTTTGAAGTAAAATGTAGACAAAATACTGAAATTCATTTTCCATATTTTTCAGAATTTCTCATATATGCCTAATGTTGTT
>JAKSUA010000062.1 GCA_024409235.1 Bacteroidales bacterium
TGAGATTACGCTGTTCCATAAGACGAGGTGATTCAAATTAATCTTGCAAATTGGCAAATGGTCGTTTCCCTTGATGCTCGCTTTTGAAAGACTGAATCATTCTTGCTTCTGCGTCACGAGGCTCTTCTTGGGTTGCTTTCCAGCAGACGGTCAAGTCAAGATGGTCTTCCAACTGCCAAATATACCGTCCTCCTTTATGTCCGACGGGGGCGCCTTGACCGAATCTCATATATTGGTCAAGTCTTGACCTCAATGTTGCTTTCCCGCCAATGCTTCCTGCTTTGCCAATATATAGGATGTCGGAGTCTTCAACCCAATTGTTTTTCAATTTCGCAACATCAACATTGGGGTCTTCTCCTTTGTGAAATCCACCAGAGCCTTTTGCCAAGAATTTTGGCTTTGTGGAACTGTTTCTGATGATTGCATACACACCCATAAGGTCGGGTGCGAGATTTTTGTTTTCCATAAGTTCCTTTACGGAAACAAATCCGGAAAATCCTTCTTTCGTTAAATCGTTGCTAGTCATAATTACTTGCTATTTACGTATTTTACACCATTGATTGTGGTTACTTCAAAGTATGAGTTATATTTTGCTATTCTGGTTCTAATTTGTTTGGCAGGTGCACTATTTCCATCTCTTTTAGAGTACAATTTGGCTTGATTTATGGCTTCTGCTATTTCTTCGAAAGTTAAAGGCCTTCTAGCGTCTTTTATGACGGTGACAATGGCTTCATGTAGAGTCATTTCTTTATTCATAATAAGTTGGTTTTAAAGTTTGTAATTATTGTTTATTATTGACATGTTTTACACCATCGATAGTGGTCACTTCAAAGAGTTTTTCGTAATTTCTTACTCTGGCACAAATTTGACCACTTGGTACGTCGTTTCCGTCTCCTCTAAAGTATAATTTTTGTTGATTGATAGCAGTTGCTATTTCAATGAAGGTTAGAGGTCTCCCTGATTCTCTGATGACTTTTTTGATTGCTTCGTGTAGTTTCAGTGGAGATTTGTTTTTAATGATTTTTGTTTCGGTCTCTTTTGTTTTACCATTGTATTTTTGTCTTTCAATGTTGTATATGTCGTATTGGTCAATAAGACGGTCTAAAATGTTTCTGCATTCTTTTTTCTCTTTTGTTAATTTGGTTAATATCTCTTTTTCTATTTCAGAAATATTTTCTTTGTCCCTTTTATCTAATTCTATTATGAATCTCTCTTCTAAATCTTCGGCTGCCCTATATGCTTTTACAGCTTCAATAAGCCTATCACTATCTGTTTTTTGGTCAAACATAGGTAGTCCTCCCTTAAAACTATATGAGAGTTTAATCCCATATTCGATTTCAAATTTTTGCCCCCATATTGGCGATAAGTATTGCTTCCCATTTAGAATGTTGTATATTTGATGAGGAGTGACGCCGAATTTCTCCGCAACATCGTCTATAGATATTTTGTTTTTGCGAAAGTGATTTTTGATGCTTTCTGCAACTTCTTGTGGTGAGTGAATAGTGTCCATGCTGTTCTTTCGTTGTTTTCGGTTGCAAATGTACAATTATTTTTGAAAATGAGAGAGAAAAATTTACATTAAATATCATAAATGTTTATAAAGAATTGAATAATAATATGTATCGAGGTGTAAAATATTCGGTTGCTGTGATGATTTTTGAGCAAATGGAATCAAAATTGACAACAAAAAAAGGTGCTTTTTGAAAAGCACCCTCTTTTTTGCGTTGAAACGAACGTTTTCGTTAAGCTGAGCGAAGA
>JAKSUA010000063.1 GCA_024409235.1 Bacteroidales bacterium
ATGACTTCTTTGCAAACATCTTTGAATATCTTATTCAGGACTACAACACTGCTGGCGGTGGAAAATACGCTGAATATTACACACCACATGCAATTGCAACAATTATGGCCCGTCTCTTAGTTGGGGACGATGCAGACCTTCACAATATAGAATGTTACGACCCATCTGCAGGAACTGGAACACTTCTTATGGCACTTGCTCACCAGATTGGTGAAGACCGTTGTACAATTTTCAGTCAGGATATTTCGCAACGTTCAAACAAGATGCTCAAACTGAATCTTATTTTGAATAATCTTGTTTCGAGCCTTGATCATGCAATTCAGGGAGATACTCTGGTAAGTCCCTATCACAAATCGGATGACGGAAAAGAACTGCGACAGTTTGATTTTGTAGTTTCAAATCCACCGTTTAAAATGGACTTTAGCGATACCCGTGAAAAAATTGCAGCCATGCCAGCCAGATTCTGGGCAGGAGTTCCAAATATTCCAAAAGCAAAAAAAGAATCAATGGCAATTTACACCTGTTTTATTCAGCATGTAATCAATTCGATTAAAGATACAGGAAAAGGTGCAATCGTAATTCCTACAGGATTCATCACTGCAAAATCTGGAATTGAAAATAAAATCCTTCAGAAAATTGTAGATGACAAAATTGTCTGGGGCGTTGTAAGTATGCCAAGCAACGTATTTGCAAATACAGGTACAAACGTTAGCGTACTTTTCTTTGATAAATCAAAAACTGCTGATAAAGTAATCTTGATTGATGCTTCAAAACTTGGTGAAGAATACAAAGATTCCAATGGTCTAAAAAAACGCCGTCTTACAGATGATGAAATCAACAAAATTGTAAACACCTTCCGTAACAAAGAAGCCGTAGAAGATTTTAGTGTAAGTGTTACTTATGATGAAATAAAAACAAAAGGCAATGTTTTAAGTGCAGGCCAATATTTCGACATCAAGATTGAATATGTAGATATTACAGAAGAAGAATTCAACGCACAGATGAAAGCCGATACAAAAGAACTTGCAAAAATGTTTGCAGAAAGCCGAAGTCTGGAAGATGAGATTCAGAAACAGCTGAAAAGTTTGAAGTTTGGAGAGTAGAAATAAATGGAAAAAATACAATTGAAAAACCTTTGTACCATACATGGAAGAATTGGTTTTCGAGGATATACAACAGATGATTTAGCAAACTCTCCGGATGATGGAGCTATTACATTAAGTCCATCAAATATTATTAATGGTGAAATAGATTTCTCAAATAATACTTATTTGAAGTGGGAAAAATATTATGAATCTCCTGAAATAATGTTAGAAAAAAATAATGTAGTTCTTGTTAAGACAGGTTCTTCAATAGGAAAAACAGCCCTAATTAGGCAAATTGAACACCCAACGACATTAAATCCTCAGTTTGTTGTATTGAAAAATATAAAAGCAAATCCTGTATATTTTTCCTATTTTATGAAAGGAAATTATTTTCAAAACTCAATTATGGCTATAAAAGTTGGTAGTACAATACCAACTTTATCGCAAGAAAATTTAGGCGAAATAAATATTTTCTTACCCAAATTAGAAATTCAAAATAAAATAGCCGCAGTTCTTTCTTCTCTCGACGATAAAATCGCTTTGAACAATCGCATAAACGCAAAATTGGAACAAATGGCAAAACGCCTTTATGACTATTGGTTTGTTCAGTTTGACTTTCCTAGGAGCGTGAGTGGAGAGCCATGCT
>JAKSUA010000064.1 GCA_024409235.1 Bacteroidales bacterium
TCGTGCAAAAATAATCTTTTTTTAGCAATTCTCGTTATAAAAACCGCTTAAATATTTTGCTTTGTTAGAATCTACTGATTGGAACCACTTCAATCTTATAACCATCCTTTTCTATTGTTTTTTCTTCGTTAAATGTTATGATTTGAAGATGATTACAATTCAATTCTTTAGCACATTCGATAATAGAATTAACTTCTCTGTTTTCTGTCTTTGATGAACTCATATCGTAGCATACTTGAATTAAGGATTCGATTTTAGATCCATTACGGCAGACAAAATCTATTTCTTTATCGTTGCGTGAATGATAATAAAAAAGTGATTTTTCGGTGTCGTATCCTCGACGAATCAATTCTGTAAATACCTGGTTTTCTAAAAGCCGTCCTAAATTTTCACTTATATTGAATGCCTTTGCTGAAACAAAACCATTGTCTACGACATATACTTTTTGAGGAGACTTCTTCATTAGTTTCAGTTTGTTGTTGTAACGTGAAAGATAAAACATTAAATATGGTTCACATAAATATGCCATAAATTTCTTTACTGTGTTGACGCTTGACAACCCAAGATCATCTGCCACATTGTTGTAACTTATAGGATTACAGAAATTCGACAGCAGGTACATAGCAATGTTATTCAAATCTTCTATGTTACGAACTTTATGACGCTGCGCGATGTCTTTCCAGATTATAGAATCAAAAAGAGTAGAAAGATAATTGGTTGTCAGACGTCTTGCTTCGAGTGTCTCTGGATATCCTCCGTTTTTCAAATAGTCGTCAACTATTAGTGAATAGTTGTGATTATCTTTCTTCTCGTGCCATCTGATTATTTCATTCAGACTGAATGGGAGCATTTCTATTTGTATATATCTACCCGTCAAAACAGTGGCCATTTCACTGCTTAACATTTTTGCATTACTGCCAGTAATTATGAGATTGACTCCATTGCGATAAAGTTTTGAAACCCATAAGTCCCAATCTTTTATGTTTTGAACTTCGTCAAGCAACAAATATTCATAATCAGGATACACTTCGTTGAGTACTGCCATTACGAGATCTTCGTCCCATTGAGTCAATAGCTTTGTATCGTCAAAATTCAAGTATGCAAAATTTTTATCTTTGAGCAGAAGTAATGCTTGTGTTGATTTTCCTGCGCGACGTGGACCAGAGATAAGCTTTATCTGTTTGGTGGAGAGCAGGTCGTCTCCTGAAATATTTAAATCTCTGTTTATATATGGAAGAGACAATAATCTGTCGCGTTCCTTTCTTTGGTTTTCTACTATTATTCTCATTTGTTTCTTTTTTTTAGGAGATTATATAGCAGTTGCCCAAAATGAGGATTGTTAAGGGCGGAAGCCCTTGCCCCTTCCAAAACGCGAGCCCGTAGGGCGAGCGTATAAGAATAAGCGTGTGTTGGACAAATCGTATATAATTGCCTTTTTTGTTATGCAAAAATATCTGTTTTTGTGCAATAAATACTCTGTAGTGCACAAAATAGTATGTTTTTTGTGCACTACAGTAAATAAATTGCATAAAATTCGGGATTTATATAGTAGTAACCATAAAATAAGGATTGCAAAGGCCCTTGTTTATTTCGCTTCGTCAAGCTTAAACACAATCCTTAATTTTCCGTCCGAATA
>JAKSUA010000065.1 GCA_024409235.1 Bacteroidales bacterium
ATATCCTTGATAATTGACACCTAGGCTAACAACGAGAAAAATATGCTTCAAACTCCTATACGTTTTCGTTTACGACCAGTCTTAATCTTCGCAACTATGTCAATGAGAAATAATAATTATAAGCTTGCAAGATTCTCCCTTCCGGTTTCCATTCTATTGTTTTTGTCCGCGTGTGCTTCTTGCAAAGACCTTACCCCCTCCATTCCTTCCACCGATAGTGTCGCGAAAGAGGAAGTCTCTGCTTTGGAAAAATCCATCGATGATGCTTTTGATGGTTATATTACAAATATCATCTCTCGCAAAACGATTTTAAGGAACGAATTGTCAGATCCATCTATCCGAGCGTCAATTGACTCTTTGGTGTCTGTCTTGTCAAAGCCAGATGGAGAGGATACTTTGTTCCTGAACTGTACAGTAGGTTTCCCAGATATTGAATCAAACAGGTCCTATTTCCAGTACTTGATTTGGAACAAACGAGGAGAAGGCTTTGAAGTGATTAAAGATGAATTCCAAACAACCAAAAACATCCGCTATTTTAAACAAAATATGAAAAGTCCAAGCAACCCAAAAGAAATCAAGATGATTGAGGATTGGAATATTACAGAAATAAAAATAGCGGAATCTTCTCACAAGAACAGGCACTATTCTGCGCTCCCAATTTATTCCATAGCGATAAGATTATTGACAAGCCATCACAACATAAAAAACATCGAATCCATTGTGTATGAATATTCTGATTTCGAGTGGGACTTCAAAGATGTATTGATGTTTGATTGACAAAAGGCCTAAAGGGAGGGGAGAAATGTTTTCGAGACTAAAATTTACCGACAATGAAACTGACTGGGAGACAGGCTATTCCTATTTCGGAGCCAATGATCTCCATCACGCAAAATAAAAGAAATATGAAGAAGCTATTAATCATTGCTGCTGTTATCCATTGCAGCATCTGTTTTTCGCAATCATTCTCTGCTGTAAAAATCTATATTGCAAACCCCTACGTAGAGCGTGTAAGCGTAATTAAAACTCAAACGTACAATATGGATTATGTAAGGAGCCACTATGCCTCATACGTGTTTTCGATGGAACAAAATTACATAAATGCTCTTTTTGACAGTTTACAATCGTTTTCTATAACAAAAGTGGATTATGACAGTGTTGTCTTGCTTATTAATTCATCCATGGGATGTGGAACGGACATGAACTTTGAACCTTGTATTGTGATAGATTTTATTTGTGGCAATAGATATAATACGAATGATGAAGTATGGACATTTTCTGTGAATAAACAAGGGTATATATGTCGAACATTCCACTCTGTAGGAAATCAACTATGCTATCCAAACAAAGAATGCATAGATTTCTTAAAGCGGCAATACCCTGGTTTGTTTTTCTTGTTACAATAATAATCCAGGTAAGTCGTCAACCTACACATGGTAAAAATCTTAATTTTTATAAATTTTAACCAGGTGTCGGCATTGAGGCGGTTTTAACATAAAATTTCTTAAATAATTTGAGTAAAGTTTGTAAAATACTGATTATAAGTATTTTACAAGAATTTTGAAAATTTCACAAGTTGTTGATTTGCAATATTTTAAATCGAGTTCATCGAAGGATCACCG
>JAKSUA010000066.1 GCA_024409235.1 Bacteroidales bacterium
TTGTAAAATATGGTCCGACAGATATTACAGCTTACAGATTCAAGGAATCAGGAAAATACTTTGTAAGCAAAAAATTTGACAAGGAAGAGCCTTTCTTTGCAGAATTTCTCGTAAAAGGAATGTTGAACTTATATCGTAAAGAGATTGGTTTCCGAAAAATCTATTATGTTGAAAACCAGGACGGTCATGTAGAATCCTACGAGGAAATGGAAGTGAACATCGATTATGATTCACGTCAGGCAAAGGCAAGAGCACAGGGACTATACAGACAGGTTTACCAATCGCAACAAGCTGTAAATGACATTAAGATTGGATCTATGACTGACAAGCAGATGATAAAGATGGTACGCGACTACCATGAAGATGTTTGTACATCTAATACAGAATGCATCCAGTTTGAGCACGACACAAAAAGCGACAAGCAAAAATGGTCACCTACCATCTATGTAGGTCAAGCAACAGCATTTTGTTCAGACTACAAAATATTGGACGGCATAAAAAGTGCAGCAGGATATGTTATTGGTGCAGGCATAGATTATGACAGAGCAAGATCCGGCAAGGGATTGATATTCCAGTTTTCAATGCTATACTCAAAACTGTACAATTTATCAACTCCAAAATTCGTTAAATCAACAGAACGGGGCTTTATAAATTTAGGACTCATGTTTCGCTACCCTACTAAGAAGAAAATAAAATTAACCACAAGATATGGAATTGTCGTAGGAGGATTCTATCCTTACGTAGGATGTGGCTTAGAATTACCAATCCAAAAACATGCACTCAATTTCAATATCGAGTACAAATGCTTAAATTACACAAAACTCAATATTCTACAGGCAAATGTAGGTTTCAGAATATAATACATTCGTAAATCCACATATAAAGACCATTCTTCATTGTGTGCGCACACAAATAGTTGACATAAATCAACTCTTTGGGCATTTATACAAAAAAGTCACAAAATTGTTTGCGCACACAGAAAAATATTCGTACCTTTGCACTCAGAAATCAGAGACAAGCGCTGACTTTCAGTCAACTTGCTTTATTTCTTTCGTGCGAGGATGCTTTGCACGTTGCATCGTCAAAAGGAAAAAAGAAGCAAAAACTTCTGGAAACATTCCTTGAAGACATGTTGAATAAGAATTGTTTAGGTTAGTAGAATAATAGATTTAGGTTTTAGTTATTAGGTTAAAGATTGTTTGACTCTTGGATAACGAAGAACAACCGCAAGGTTATTCTTTCAATTTGAAAAAGGATTTAGTTAAACATATTTTTGAATGCTCCACAAGTCGCGATGACCAGTGGAGTATTTTTTTGTCCCCTACCCTAACTATTTAACGTGAGTTCGACGAATTTGTGTTGACGGAGCGCCGAAGGTGCGATACCTAAAAGGGCAGTCCGCAAGGGCTGTTATAATAGACGTAAAATGATTTATGAGCGCTGAAAGTGCGGCATCTAATATACCAATTTCATAGATGTCGGTTCTACAGACCTCTAAAAACAACTAATTTCGTTATAACAGCCCTTGCGGACTGCCCTTTTAGGTGTCGCCCGTTCCGGGCTCATCAATCAAGAATCTACGTATTTGCTTGTTAATAAGGTGATTGAGATTCG
>JAKSUA010000007.1 GCA_024409235.1 Bacteroidales bacterium
TTTATTAATTATTTTTGTCCTATAAAAACTGTAACGCTATTTTAGGACTAGACATGCTGTTTCGTAATTATTTAACGGAAGGATTTTTTGCTCGTTTGTCAAGTTTTACTCTCTTTATTTTACCTTTTTTGTATTTCGCAAAATAAACTAATTCGCCTCTAACTTCGTAAGCTTTATAGTTACCATGACGTTCACCATCTTTGTAATTAGATTCTTCTTTTAAAGGTCCTTCTTTGTAACGAATAATCCATTTTCCATTAGGGCGTTCGTCTTTAAACGAAATGTTTCGTTCGCATACTCCTGATTCGTTATAGTATTGCCATGAACCAGTCATCTTTCCTTTTGAATATTCTCCAATAATATTTGGTTTGCCATTAAGGAAGTATGTTTTAGAACTTCCGTGTAGGTCGCCGTTTGCATAATTTTTTTCTGACTGAACGATTCCTTTTTCGTTCCAATATGTTGCTGTACCGTGATTTACACCTTTCTTATATTCAACCTTATATTTAATCTGATCTGGATTTTCTTGATACCAGCCAGTCCAAGTTCCTGTCATCAAGCCTTTTTCAAAGTAACCAATTGTCATTGTACGGCCGTTTTCAAACCATTGAGTAAACTCTCCGTTTTCAAGGTTGTTTTCAAATGTACCAGCGTGTTCTTTTTGTCCATTCTCGTAATAGAAAGTCCAATTACCTGTTTTCATATCATTTTGGTAGTCACCTTCTTTCCAGACAGCTCCATCGGCGTAATACCAAATCCAATGTCCTGTTTTCTTACCTTGAGAGAAATTACCTGTATTTCCAATTTTTCCATTATCATGACGATAATAAATCCATTTACCATCTTGTAAATCATTTACAAATGAACCTTCCATGTCAAGCTCTCCTGTAGGTAACCACCATTTTGCAGAACCGTTTTTCTTATTGTCTTTATATTCTATTGCAGAAAGTTGTTGGTTTCCATCTTCTGTCCATATTTCTTGAAGCCCGTTTAATGCACCTTCTTCATAATGATTTTTTCTGATAATTTTTCCTTCGCTATTCCAGACAGTCCAGTCACCATGTTTCTTTTCGTTACGGAAAAATCCTTTTGACTGCATATTCCCGTTTTCAAAGTAGCTTTCGTATGTGCAGTCCGTCATACTCGTTTTTTCTTTGATTTTTCCGTTTTTGTAATATTCAATCCAGTTTCCTACCTTTTCTCCTCGTCTGTAAACACCTTTTGAATTTAGCGTGTTGTCTTCGTGATAAGAAATCCATTCTCCTTCTCTATATCCGTCTTTTATTGTTCCTTGGGTTTTTATGTTACCAGACGACGGCCATGTTTCCTGATACGTTCCGTTACCGTTAGAAACCAAACATCCGCCTCGAATATAGCAGTTATTCCAAATTAGGACAGTGTCATTCTTGTAGATGTATTCTTTCTTTAACATTCCTTGAGGGTAAAAGTATTTCCATGAAGAGTCTTGCTTGTTACGTTTGTAATAGCCTTCAACCATTTTTTTACCTTCATCATTCCATTCTGTGTATGGACCAGATAATTCGTTTAAAACATACGTTGCTTCCTGAATCTTTACACCATTTTTGTAAATTATGTTCTTTCCGTTTAAACGTCCTCTTAAAAATGTTGATTCCTGAATTTTGTTTCCTAAAGAATCCCAGTAAGTCCATAAACCTTGTTCTGTTCCATCAACCCATGAACCTTTTGCTTTTGGTTTTCCGTTTTTCCAATAATAAGTGGAGTCTTGAGCAAACGTTTGAATTCCTAAAAAAAGAATTGAAAAGATGAAAATGCTTATTTTTTTCATTTGTGTATTTGTTTGAAAATCAGTACGAAATAATTTTTAGATATGTTGAATAAAACTTTTACAAGTTAATGGAGTTTTTGGTATGATAAATAATAAGTGGGATGTTTTTCTTAACAGAATATTAAACAAAAAAAAGGTTGACTCTCAATAAGAATCAACCTTTTTTATTTGTGCTATATTGAATTGTTATTCAATAGTATAGAAATAACTATTGTTTTTGTCATCCATATATTCGTCCAATGTCTTCATTGGTTTTGTAATGATAACTCGGCCGGAACGAATGAATTCCAAAATTCCAAGTGGACGAAGTTTTTCCAACAAATCTTGTGTTTCCTGAGCAGTTCCTGTTTTTTCAATAACAAAATATTCTTGTTGCATATCAAGAATACGGGCATTATTTTCACGGATAAAACGACCCATATTTATCATCTTTATTGCCGACATAGGCATTTTGTACAATGCAAGTTCTTGTGCAATAAGTTGGTCTTCTTCATAGTAAAAAGCCTTGATAACTTCAACAAGTTTGTCAATTTGACTGGCAACTTTCTCAACCATTGATTTTGTTGAATTAACAACTATGGTGAAACTGTGAATTCCCTTAATCTGTGATTCTGAAACAGTTAAACTTTCAATGTTGATTTTTCGGCGTGTGAAAACAATAGTGATTTTATTCAATAAACCAATATGGTTTTCAGTAAAAGCCGTGATTGTATATAATTTCTTTTCTTCCATACTCGTTATTTTATTTTCATTTCTGAAACACCTGCACCTGGTTCTACCATTGGTAGAATATTTTCTTCTGGTTCAATTGCTACTTCCAATACATATGGTTTATCGTCGGCTAACATTTCGTCTATTGCGGCAGACAAATCTTTGCGTTCAACAACGCGTTTACTTGCTACATTCCAACCTTTTGCAATTGTAACAAAGTCTGGACCGGCAATATCAACGAAAGAATAACGGCCGCCAAAGAACATTTCTTGCCATTGGCGAACATTTCCAAGATAAGTATTGTTCAAAAGAACAATCTTTAATCCAATATTGTTTGCCGACATAGTACCAAGTTCTTGTGCTGTCATTTGGAAACCACCATCACCAACAAATGTAATTACTTGTTTTTCTGGACGTGCGACCTTTGCTCCAACCCCAGCAGGAATGCCATACCCCATAGTTCCTAAACCACCAGATGTAAGAATTTCAGAACCTTGTTTGAATTTATAGTAACGACAAGCAGCCATTTGGTTTTGACCAACATCGGTTACAACTATCGCAGAACCTTTTGTTTTCTCTGAAATCATATTGATAACTTCACCCATTTTAATATCGCCTGATTTTGGATGAATTGCTTTCTCTATGACTTCGTCAATTTCAATCTGACGCAATGGTTTAAAACTTTCTATCCATTCTTTGTGATTAGCAGTTTTTACCGATTTGCTCAAAGCATCCAATGCTGTTTTTGCATCACAATTGATAGAAACTGTTGGATGAATCAATTTTCCGATTTCAGCCTGATCAATTTCTATATGAATAATCTTAGCCTGCTTTGCATATTTATTCAAATTACCTGTTACACGGCTATCAAAACGAAGACCAACACCAATAATCACATCGGCTTCGTTCGTTTTTAAATTTGCCGCATAACTTCCGTGCATACCAAGCATTCCCACATAATTTGGATGATCGTTATCCATACCATTTAGGTTCATAATTGTTGCCGCAACAGGAATATTTGCTTTCTCTGAAAGAGCAGCCAATTCTTTCTGTGCGCGACTTAAACTTACACCGTGACCGGCAAGAATAAGTGGTTTTTCCGCATTGTTGATTAACTCAACCGCTTTGGCAACATCTTCTTCGTTCAACTTTGGATATGGATAATAACCACGAACATACGTACAAGGAGTATATTTCGTGAAATTACATTCATTAACCAAAGCATCTTTGGTAATGTCAATTAAGATTGGACCAGGACGACCTGTTTGTGCCAAATAGAATGCTTTTGCAATTATTTCTGGAATTTCATCTGCCGATGTTACCTGATAGTTCCATTTTGTGATAGGCATTGTAACACCAATAATATCAACTTCTTGGAACTCGTCAGTACCCAACGATTGTGACACGACTTGTGCTGTTATTGCTATAATAGGTGTTGAATCAATCATTGCATCTGCAATACCTGTCACAAGATTGGTAGCACCTGGACCTGATGTTGCCATACACACACCGACTTTTCCCGTTGCTCGTGCAAAGCCCTGAGCAGCATGAACAGCACCTTGCTCATGACGAGTTAGAATGTGATTAATTTTATCTCCGTAATAATATAGTTTGTCATACAAAGGCATAATTGTTCCGCCAGGATATCCAAAAACGGTCTTTACACCTTCTTGTAATAAACATTGTAATAAAGCTTCTGCGCCTGTCATATCAAATGATTATAGGTTATTTATTGTTGTAGAGATGCGGAAACCGCACCTCTACGAAATTTTATTCTATGATTCGTACACCACCAAGATCGGCCGATGCAACATTTTGTGCATATACTTTTAATGAATTTGGCACAAAGCGTTCTCTGTTTGGTTTGAATGCTTGTTTGCCTTTTGCCAATTCTTCTTTTCTACGATTTTCTAATTCTTCATCAGAAATTAAAAGTTCTACTTTTCGATTTGGTATGTCAAATAAGATTTGGTCGCCATTACGAACCAATCCAATTTCACCACCACTTGCAGCTTCAGGAGAAACGTGACCAATAGAAAGACCAGATGTTCCTCCAGAGAAACGACCGTCAGTAATCAAAGCACATGCTTTTCCAAGATGTTTTGATTTCAAATATGATGTTGGGTACAACATTTCTTGCATACCTGGACCACCTTTGGGACCTTCGTAAATAATTACGACAACATCGCCTGCTTGAATTTCATCTTTGATAATTGCATCACACGCATCTTCTTGAGAGTGATATACTTTAGCGTTTCCTTTGAATGTAAACAACGATTCGTCTACACCAGCAACCTTAACAATACATCCTTCTTTTGCAATATTACCGAAAAGAACTGCAAGACCACCATCTTTTGTATAAGCATGATCAATATCGCGAATGCAACCTTCTGCACGATCCTTGTCAAATTCTTTATACATAGTGTTTTGAGAACCCATTTTAGTAGTTCTGTCACCTTTTGGTGCACTCTTATAGATTTCTGTAAGATTAGCATCTGCAGAGCTACGAAGAATATCGTAAGTATTCAAAGCTTCAGCCAACGTCATACCATCAACACGGCGAACACTTGTATCAAGAAGACCTTTTTGGTCAAGAACACCAAGAATACCCATTACACCACCTGCACGGTTTACATCTTCGATATGGTATTTCTTAGTATTTGGAGCAACTTTACATACACATGGAACTTGACGAGACAATTGGTCTATATCCTTCATCTTAAATTCAACACCAGCTTCGTGAGCAACAGCCAACAAGTGAAGAACCGTATTTGAAGAACCACCCATTGCGATATCCATCTTCATTGAGTTCAAGAATGCTGCACGAGTTGCAATTGAGCGTGGAAGTACCGAAGTGTCTCCATCTTCATAATATTTCTTTGTATTTGCTACGATTTGTTTTGCTGCACGAACAAACAAATTTTCTCTGTTAATGTGAGTAGAAACAATACTTCCGTTTCCTGGCAAAGACAATCCCAATGCTTCTGTCAAACAGTTCATTGAGTTTGCTGTAAACATACCAGAGCAAGAACCACAAGTAGGACAAGCATTCTTTTCTACGGCATCAAGCGTTGCATCGTCAACATTAGAATCAAGAGCCATAACCATAGCGTCAATCAAGTCATATTTTTCTTTATTGATTACGCCGGCTTCCATTGGGCCACCAGAAACAAATATTGTAGGAATGTTCAAACGCATTGCTGCAATCAACATACCCGGAGTGATTTTATCACAGTTGCTAATACATACAAGAGCATCAACTTTATGTGCATTACACATATATTCAACACTGTCGGCAATAATTTCACGAGAAGGCAACGAGTACAACATACCAGTGTGTCCCATAGCGATTCCATCGTCAATAGCAATAGTATTGAATTCAGCCGCGAAACATCCTTCTGCTTCTATTGCAGCCTTAACTTTTTGACCGATTTCGTGTAAATGAACATGACCTGGCACCAATTGAGTGAATGAGTTTGCGATAGCAATAATTGGCTTACCAATTTGTTCTTCTTTCATACCATTTGCACGCCATAAGCTTCGTGCACCAGCCATCAATCGGCCTTGTGTAGATGTTTCACTTCTTAAAGGGAATCCCATTGTATTTAATTTTTAAGTTCTTTTTTATTATGCCTTCAAAACAAAAGCACCATACTCTAAGAGAATGGTGCTTTCTTAATTGTATAGTCAAACACCATTCATTACTGAATGACATCCACGACTACCACATATATTGTATTGTAAAGCATTTTTATTTCTTTTTTGCAAAGATACAAATTTATTTCAAAAAAGTATTGCTCTCAAATAAAGAAAACACGCTTTTTTCAAACTGAAAAGAAAGGTTTTTTAGTAAAAAGTGGATTTGTGTGAGATTTTGTAGTTTTTCAATCAGCTTTATAAGATTCTTGATAAACAGAAAAAGCGTTTTTCCCGTTTTCAATGATTCTACCCATTGCCTCTTGGTTTCCCATAATTCCTTTTGTGTACAAGTTGAAATCAATTGTATTGGTGGCAGAGAACCATTTGTCAATATTCATTCGTATTTTTACATGAAAATCATTATTCGGTTTGTTGAAATCAGTATGTTCAACAGGAAGTGTTACGGTAAAATCATTATCTACGAAATTGTCACCGACAACACCTCTACCTAGGTGGCAATTAAATAACGACACTAACTCCTGGTTATCAATGAATTTAATGTTTAGTTTCATGTAATGATATCCTCCACCAAGTGCTTCAGGCCAATACATTCGTGCCAATTCTGAATCTGTAAGGCTATAGGGAATATTTAAATTCTTGGGTATTCCAAATGTGAATCGAATAGAGTCAATTTTCAATTTGCGTTTTTTTACTTCAAATGAAATATAATTTTGCTTGAGTGTATCTTCTGCATCAAAATAATATGGCTCACAATATTGTTTTGTTATTCCGTCAAAATCTTTAAATTGAACAGATTTTTGCGTCCATGCACCATTAATGCAAACTGCTACGTTGGAGATGAAAAACTGTAAATCGTTTATCTGGTAACTTGTTCCTAATGAATTTACGTAGAAATATTTGTTGGTTTGTAAAGGTTGTCCGTTGCAATAATATTCGAATTCAACGAACACTCTTTTTTGAGAAAAAGAAAGTGCCGTTAATAATAGGGAAAAAATAACCGAACAGCAGAATCTTTTCATATTAATACATCAAAAGATACGCAAAATTACACTAGTGAAACAGCAAATCTTTTCTGTGAAAATACAGAAGAAATTACATGTTTTCTTTCAAGATAGTCAGCTGATTTTTTATAGCAGTAAGTTTTTCAACGATTTGCATTTTAGAAATGCCGTCGTCGTTGCCCTCTTTTAATTTTTTCTTAGCTCCTTCTAAAGTTAGACCAAGATCTTTTACGTAATAATGTATTAGCTTGAAATTCTCTATGTCAGCAGGAGTGAAGAGTCTGTTGCCTTTTGCATTTTTTTTAGGTTTTATGATGTTGAATTCTTTCTCCCAAAAACGAATCAAAGATGTGTTTTCGTCAAACATTTTTGCAACTTCTCCGATGGAGTAGAACATTTTTTCTGGGTCTAATTCAATATTTTTCATAAAATCTAAAATTGGATGTGTAAATATAGATAAAAATTGTATTTTTAGCACAATAAATAAAAAATGAATTTATTTTTTGTAACAATATGAGATGTAGTTTTTTACAAGCAATTAAAGGTCTTATGGCTATGACAGTTTTAGGTGCAAGTTTGTCTGTATCGGCACAAATTACTCCTTGTAAGATGTTTCAATCGGGTATGGTTTTGCAGCGTGATGTGGTTGTTCCTATATGGGGAACGGCATCGGCAAATGCTGAAATCACTATTTCATGGAATGGTTCGGAAGCAAAATCAACAGCAGATGCTGATGGTAAGTGGAAAGTCGAATTTCCTGCCACAAACTATGGTGGTCCATTTGATATGACTATTGCAAGTTCTGCGGAAGATGAAACTACGGTGACATTGAAAGATGTCTATTTTGGTGAAGTTTTGTACTGCTCAGGACAATCAAATATGGAGTTGCGTGTTGATCAATGCGACGATTATGCAAATGTAAAGGCTGCCGCAAACGATCAAACGATTCGTCAGATGAAGGTGGAAAAAGGTACTGCTTATGAATTGTCGGAAACATTGCCGACAGTTTCTTGGAAACCAGCAACATCGGCTAATGTCGGTAATTTCTCTGCGGCTGCGTATTTCTGTGTGTTGGAATTGAAAAAATTAGATGCGTATAAAGATATTCCATTTGGTATTTTGAATAACTCATACGGTGGTGCTCGTGTAGAAGCGTGGATGAGTAAGGAAATGCTTGGTTACGATGCTTACGATATCACTTTGGCGCAAGGCGAAGCAGAACGACAACCTACTTTGATTTACAATAAGATGGTACATCCGCTTATTGGATTACCATTTAAGGCTATGTTGTGGTATCAGGCAGAATCAAACTGCGATATTTCAGCAGATGCTATCGTTTATAGCGAGCAGTTTAATACTATGATTACTTCGTATAGAAAATTGTGGAATAATGAATTCCCTGTGATTTGGGTACAATTACCAAACTATAAATCGGAAACTCGTACGGAAGTAAATAATGTGGAATCAAATTCTATTGCTTCTGATCCTTGGATCTCAATGCGTGAAGAACAAACAAAGTCTTTGTCTATTTTGTCTAAATCTGCTCAAATTGTAACGATAGATGCTGGACTTGCGGGAAATATTCACCCAACAGATAAACAAACTATAGGAACTCGTTTGGCTTTGGCTGTTCGTAAATTGGTATATGGTGAAGAAACTGCATATTCTCCTATGTATAAATCATTTACGAAAAATGATGATGGTTCTATTACCATAGAATTTTCTAATGTAAATGATGGCTTGGTTGCAAAAGATGGCGCTGAAACTATCACTTGGTTTCAAGTTGTAGATGTAGCGGGAAAAAGTTCTAAGGTTGCGGCAACTTTGGCAGACAATAAGATTACGATTGCCAAAGGCGAGGCTGATATCGCAGCAGTATATTATGCTTGGAACCGTTGTCCTGGTGGTATGAATTTGTATTCAAAGGTTGGTGAAGTGTATTTGCCAGTCGCACCATTTATGTTTGAGGTGGAAACTTCTGAATTTGGCATACAAGAATTTTCATCAACGAAAGGAGTTGGAGAGGTTACTGCGGAAGGTGGTAATTTCGTTACATTCACTTGGAAAACTGGCGGAAATGTTGAAACAGCCAGATTTAATGGTGTAGAAGTAGATCCTAACACTTCGGCAAAAGTAATGTTGAGCGAAACGAAAGATTATGTGTTGGAAATTGTGGAAAAAGAAATAGGAAAAATTGATTCAAAAACAATACATTTTACTGTTGTTCCTGCAAAGCCAACAATAAAACTATCGTCAGTTTCGGGTGTACTTGCTAATCCAACAGACGAAGTTGAAATTGCTATAAATGCTGCTGCTCCTGGTGGTTTTTCGGTAACCAAGGTAGACTTGTATTTGGGAGAGGCATTATTGACAACCTTGACAGAAGCGCCATATTCGTATGTATGGACGGCTCCTAATGAATTAGGTGAATATGTATTCAAAGGTATTGTGTATAATAATAACTCGGATGATGCTGTTTCTGAACCTCTTACATTGGTTGTAACTGATCAGAAAAAAGTTCGTTTTGAAGCAGAAAAGGCTGTCTTGGTTGATGGAGAAGGAAGTGGCAGTGCCGCTATAACAGATGCCAATTGCAGTAATGGAAAATATATGGCGTTGCAGGATTTTGTAACATTAACATTTAAGAATATCTATGCGCCAGAAGCGGGAACATATCCGGTTTATATAAAATATATGTGTAATTATGAGGCTCCAAAGCGTCAGAGTATTTCGGTGAACGGTGTTTCACAAGGTGAAATAGAATTTACTTCCGAAGATTGGGATACCTATAAAATGACTTTGCCTCTTCAACAAGGAATGAATACCATTACTATCGGTGCATCTTGGAAATGGATGTCATTTGATTACATTGATATTTTGGGAGTACAGGAGCGTGCAATGGGGGAGTTGACAACGGATTTGGGAAATTTCGCAAATCCAGGAGATAATTTCTCTATACATATAAATGCTTCGTTGCCAGAAGGTAAAACTTTGGAAAAAATTGATTTGTATATGGTTGGTACCGACGAACCATTGCAGACATTTACTTCTGTTTCAGATACATACACTTGGTTAGTTCCTGATGCAAAAGGTGAATATACATTTTATGCTCGCGTGTATGTTGATGGTGAATATACGCAATCGGAAGATTTAGTTGTTACTGTTACGAATCTACAAAAAACTCGTTTTGAAGCAGAAGATGCTGTGTTAGTTGGTTCTGGTGGCGTTGGTAAAGATAAATCTTGTAGTGGTGGAAAATATATGGATGTGACAGATTTTGAAACTCTAACTTTTGAGCATATTGTCGCTCCGGAAGATGGAACTTACGAGATTTATGTTGGATATATGTGTAATTATCAGGCTCCAAAAGATCAAATCCTTCTTGTCAATGGTAAGACAGTAGAGAATATGACATTTACTTCTACAACTTGGGATGTATATAAAACTTCGGTTCCTTTGAAGCAAGGTGAAAATACCATTCAAATTAAAGCATCTTGGAAATGGATGTCATTTGATTACATTGATATTTTGGGTGTTACAAAAGGTAGCAGTACAACAACTTCGGTACAAGAAGTAAAAGGTACAGCTTCGTCACTTGTTGCGTATTGTAATAGTCAATCTTTGGTTGTTGTAAATTATCAAACAGAAGCACCTGTTGTTTCTTTGGAAATTATAGATATGAACGGAAAAAGAGTTGCAAAAACTGCAATGAAAGATTCAAATGGTTCATATATCTGTAATGAAAAATTGGATTGCGGAGTATATGCAGTCAAAATGATTGCTGGAAACGAAGTAATCGTAAAACAAGTTGTTGTTAAATAGTAGAAAAATGATAGAAATAATTCCTGCCATAGATATTATTGATGCGAAATGTGTCCGTCTATCGCAAGGAGACTATGCGCAAAAGAAAGTCTATAATGAGAATCCTTTGGAAGTAGCAAAGGAGTTTGAGGCAAATGGCATAAAACGCTTGCATTTAGTTGATTTGGATGGAGCAAAAAGTAGCCGTATTGTAAACTATAAAGTCTTGGAAAATATAGCTACTCACACTAATTTAATGATAGATTTTGGTGGTGGTTTAAAGACGGATGATGATTTGCGTATTGCTTTTGAATCGGGTGCGAGTATGGTTACCGGTGGCAGTATTGCAGTAAAAAATCGTCCAGTGTTTACATCGTGGTTGCAAAAATATGGTAGCGAAAAAATCATACTTGGCGCTGATGCTATGAATGAAAAAATAGCCGTAAGTGGTTGGCAAGAAGGTACGAATTTGGATTTGTTTGACTTTCTAAAAGACTATACCGCAGAAGGTGTGTCAAAGATTATTTGTACTGACATCAGTAAAGATGGTATGTTGCAAGGTGCTAATGTTGATTTGTATGTGAAAATCAAAAAACAATTTCCTGCATTGTTTGTAATTGCAAGTGGTGGTATCTCCAAAATGGATGATATACTTGCATTGAATGACAATGGTATAGATGGCGTTATCACAGGAAAAGCGATATACGAAGGAAAGATATCGTTGAAGGAAATTTCAAAATTCTATGAATAGGCTATGTTGAGTTTTCTTCAAAGCTATATTTCTGAATTTAACTTTTTTAGACTTTGTGAATTAATTGGAACAGTTTCTGGTTTCTTGGTGTTGTATTTTCAAGTAAAGCAGAAACCTGTCATGTGGAATTTTAACGTAATTTCTGCAACGTTTCTCGGCATAAATTTCTTCGCAAACGAAATCTATGCTTATGCTTTTTTTCAAATATATTATGTTGTGGCAAGCATTTATGGTTTGTATGTTTGGTTGCATGGACAAGAAGATTCAGGTAAAGAATTACCAATAAAGAGATTGTCAAAAATGCGGTGGGGAGCAGTTGTGGGTGTTTTTGTTTTGCTTTATGCGGTGTTATATGGAATAATAAAACGCACAGGCTCAGAACTAGTCGGTTTTGATACTTTTGTAACTACAGCAAGCAGTATTGCAACATTCTTGTTGGCAAAGAAATTTTTTGAGCAATGGTATTTTTGGCTGTTGTCAGATATTGTGTACGTATCAGCAATTATATATTATGAGCAAAGTGGTTTGTATATAACTTTTACCTTGTATAGTTGTTATATAATTTCGGCATTTATAGGAATCTTTGCTTGGAAAAGGCAGATAGAGGCACAAAACAAATTATAACGCTTCTGTTATTACCAATTTTTTACAACAGCTTTTGATGTATTGCAGCATTTTATAAGATACGTTCCAATAGGAAGTTTTTCTATTGCAATAGAAACTTTTGACGTACTTATCGGATTGAAGGCGATATTTGTGATTTTATGTCCAAGAATGTCATATAATTCTATTGTACAGGCTGCAATTGATTCTCCTTCAACAATGAATGTGTTATTATTTGCGTTAGTATATGCCGTAAATGCATTTTCACTATTGTCTGGACGGTTTATGCATTTTATGCTTGAATAGGTGTATTTGCCATTATAATCCGTTTGTTTTAAGCGGTAGTAAGAAATTCCTGTGGCAGGATGAATGTCTTCGTATGAATATGAATGAGACATGCTGGTTGTTCCTGCTCCGTGAATTTTGCCAATATATTCCCAAGTTGTTCCGTCAGTAGAACGTTCTATTGTGAAAAAATCGTTGTTGTCTTCCGAGGCAGTAGCCCATTCTAATAAAACAGATTTAGAAAGATTTCTAACGTTCCATTTGTATAATTCAACTGGTAATAAAACAGCTGGACTGTACTCCGTAAGTTTTAAAACATTAACACCCTTCGCTTCAATACCATTCCACCAGGTATTTATGATGTGTGTATTTCCAAATTGTTCTTTTGGGAAAATATGACCACCGGCTTCGGAACCATAATATCCTCCGGCAGATACATTTTCAATTCCGTAACAATTGTCCGAAGCAGGTGTTGTTTCTGCTTTTGGATAATAACTTTTACAAGTAGCTCCGGCTTTTAACGTTACACAATAATATTTAGAAGATGTTTTTCCGTTTTCTGTAACTTGTATTTGTTTGGTACTTTTTACTAAACAGTCTTTATTTCCGTATGATATGCAGTATTGAACATCAGGAACTCTTGTGACAGCATCTTGATGTACTGTATTTCCGATTACAAAGCCATTTAGAACTGTTTGATCGCAAGGTTTATTTGCGTATGAGGCCGATCCAGATACATTTGCATTCACTGTAATTTTTCTATCATCCCAATATAATTTCATTTCGATGCCTTTTTCTGTATCGTTAAGAGCATCTGTTCTATAGTATTCTTTTGGTAGTGAAGAGTAACCATAAAGGGAAGGATCTGCGGCATCTTTTATCGTGTCTTGTATTGGTGCAATACGATATACTACAAGTCCTCTTTTATCAGGAGTTCCATTACTATGATCTTGGTATTTTATATTCTCAGGATCGAAGAATGGAAAGTGGGTAACTCCTGTATTTTTTTGATAATTAACCGTAACTTCACCTACTACGCATTCTCCATTGTCATATTTCCCATCCCATGCAAGGTAAAAGTTTGTTGTGTTGATAAATAAATGTCCTGCTTCCTCGTTTCTCCATATTCTTCCACAACAGAAACTTTTGGGTAATATAATGTTGCCAAATTCATCTAAGCTAAAGTGATCGCTTCCTAATGCGGATATAGAAGGTGTTTCCTCAGAAATATCATTTAAAATGTATAACGGGTTGGTTCCAAGAGATAGACAATTTTTTATGATTGAAGGGTCGCCGGAATCTTCATCTTCTGCAAAAACTAAATCGTCATCATTGCTAATGCTACCAGTGTTAAGGCAGTAGCTGATGGAAAAAATCGCATCATTGGTATTCATACCTATGATGCTGTTGCCGTTCGTTATACTTCCACTATTTTCACAATCAGAAATTGTTGTTGAGCCGATGTTGTATCCCAATATGCCGGAAGCAGCGAGGCTTGTTGCTGCAACAGCGTTTATATTTCTACAGTTGGAAATGTTACATGTGCCGGAAAATAAGTTCCCTACGATACCTCCTAAATAACATTCTCCATTTAATAATCCTGCGTTGTAACAGAAATTAACCGTGGTGTTACTAATACCTCCTACAATACCTCCGGTTCCACCATATATATTTTTTTTTGTCGTAATAGTTCCTGTATTTTTGCAAGAATCTATCTCACAATTTTCGCCATAGCCAAGTATTCCTCCTGTAAAATACAGTTGTGAATTACTAAAATTGGAATTTGAATGCTCTATTTTGATGTCATTAGAACATTGTTTAAATTTAGTTCCTTTTGCGTAGCTACAAATTCCTCCGAAGGCTTTTTTATCGCTGTCTATTTCTTGATAATGAGTAGGGGATAAAGATAAAGTATCGCCTTTTACATGAACATTATCAATAACTGCACCTTCTCCGCAATAATTAAATAGACCTTTGTTTCCTGTGATTGTAATTGTATCTTGATCTCCAACTAAATCGGGAAGAGATTTTTGTTCAGGGTCAGGAATGTATTTGCCACATCTAAAGGTTCCTCTAAATGGATTTGCAAGTGTGCCTATTCCTTCCCATGTGTTGTCTAAAACAATATTTTTTGTTGGTGCGGTAAGATAAAAATGTATTCCTGCAAAACCATCCGTACTTGTTATTGTTTGTGTAAAAGAAGCATCGGTATATGACGTGTCTGTTCCAGAAATGATTCTTTTTGTCATAGGAATTTTGTATTCATATTTACCTGATATTACTGCGGCTGCTAATTGTTCAAGTTCGGTTTTTGATGAAATAAGAATAGGATTATCTTTATCACCTAGTGGTTTAGACCAGCTAATAACTCCAATATCAAGGTCGGTCGTATCACCGATAGTAAACGTCTTTCCTCCCATGGTAAAACGTTGGTCAAATAAAGACAGCTTATAAACACGTAAGCAGCCTGCTGCATTTGGTGTATAGAAATAGTTGTCGTTTGCTTCCGTAATTTCTTTTTTGTCTTTCCATGGATAGTGATAACCTCTGTCTTCTAATGTACTTGATTTTAAAACGTCGATGAGAACTTTGTCTGAATTACCATCTTCGTCTTTGTTTAAATAAAGTTCTATCGTGGCATCTTCATTAGTTGCCAATTTCATAATAAAGATTAAATCTTCGCACGTCATTGCGTCACCTGCAAAAGACAATTGTTTTGGTAAATTAGGAAGGCTTGGCTCTCCATAAAATTTTGTGTCCGGGGAGGTTAAGAAAATCTTGTACTCAGGAATATAATATTGTACAGTTGTTCCATCAGGAATCGGATATGACTGACGATTTTCTTCTACTGTTTTGTTATTTATAGAACCAAAAGAATTGCAGCAGAACACAAATCTGTAGGGCATTGGTCCAGAAAAATATACTTTTGAGGTATAATGATCCAAGGAATACGTGTAGAATGTTGACCATACCTCGTTAGTACTACCATTTGCGTTTAATCCCCAAGCGCGTGAATACACACGTCCGTCAACAGCTGAAGATTGACCATTTTCAGTTTTAACAACAGTTACATCAAAATATTGGAAATCAATTGGTTTCGCTTCTCCTTTTGCACCTATGTCGCATCCAATGTAGAATTCTAAGTAATATAATCCGTTTCTTGGAACTGAAATTATATTTGCGTTATAGCCATTAGGGTTTAAAGTTTTTGGACCATAATATGCTTCCGGATAACTTGTTATATAACCAGTACCACTCGTGGGAACATCTGTTTCGGAAAACACTATCGGGTCGTCACCTGCACGTTCCGATTCTGTTAGTCCATTATCAACTTTAGGGTCTATATCTTTATCGTCATCAGCATCTTGCCTTAATCGATATTTAATAGTTAATTTTTTCCCATTATAATAAAAAGAATTACCACTTATGGTGGTTGCATATCCATCATAAAGAATTCCTCCGAAACCTAGGTGGATTTGTTCTTTTGTGTGGTCGTCAATACGAATGTATAATCTGTTTTCTTCGGTACAACTTGTTCCGTCGCTATTATAACGTGCAAAAGGTCTGGATGGACCATCTCCACCTTCTCTGGAACCAAGCGCAATATAGCATGTTCCTTTTGGCTCAGGAGTACCAGAATTATTTTTATTTGGCATAAGTTGTTTGGTTCCGTCGGCTAAAACTGTCGTGGAAACAATGCAAAATGCTAATAATATGCCTAAAAAGTGTTTCATAAGAGGTTTAGTTTGAGATAGTTAACAAACTAATGAAACTTTTGGCAATTTATAAAAAAAATATAGGCAAATGCAAGGGTTATTGAGGAAGTTTTTCAACAGATGTTCATTTTAAAAACAAATTTCTCTTGTTTTATCTTCCAACACAGAAATTTTTATGTTTAAAACATTGTCAGGAAATAATGGCTCTGCCAATTCGGGCCATTCAACTAAACAGATTTTCCCACTGTAGAAATAGTCTTCTGCTCCAATGTTTTGCAGATCTTCTAGAGTTTCTAAGCGATATAAATCAAAGTGATATATGGTAGTATTCTCTGGGGTATTGTATTCGTTAATAATGGCAAACGTTGGACTGGATACATTGTCTGTTACACCAAATTCGGAGCATAAAGCTTTTATAAATGTGGTTTTTCCTGCTCCCATTTCGCCATGAAATGCAAGCACGGTATGGTTCCCTAAAGCATTCTTTACTGCTTTTGCTGCTTGTGGCAAATCCTCTAATACTTTGATTTTTATGCAATTATTCATCTCTACAAATTATTCGTAGCGAAGTGCTACAATTGGGTCCAAATTTGCAGCTTTTTTTGCAGGATACCAACCAAAAAATATACCAGTTACAGCACAAACAAAAAATGAGATAATTAACGAAGAAACGGTGATTATAGTCGGCCATTGTGTGAAGATTGTAATGATTTTTGCTGCAGAAATTCCCACAACAACACCGATTAATCCTCCTGTTACGCTGATAAAAATTGCTTCGGTAAGGAATTGTAGTAGAATATCTTTGCTCCTTGCTCCAACTGCCATACGCAAACCAATTTCTCTAGTTCGTTCTTTTACTGAGACATACATAATGTTCATGATACCAATACCTCCAATAAGAAGCGAGATTCCTGCTATGGCAACAAGTAGTGTTGTTAAAATATCGGTAGTGGAACTCGCAGTTGTTAATAATTCTTCCATAGACATGATTCTGAATGGATCGTTTTCTCCATTACTTTTATGAACTTTTTGAAGAATTTCAGTTACTTCGTCAACTGCTTGCTCTGCCACACTCTCGTCTTTTGCTGAGGCAACAATTGAGTTGACGTAGTTAATTGACAGTAATCTTTTTTGTACCGTTGAAAATGGCGCAAGAATAACGTTGTCCTGATCTTGTCCAAATGTGTTTTCTCCTTTTGATTCTAAAACACCAATAATTTGAAAAGGTGTGTTTTTGAATCGTATTGTTTGACCAATAGGATTTTCATTTTCTTTGAAAAGGTTATCTACAACGGTTTGTCCTATTACAGCAACTTTTGCAGATTGATTAATGTGGCGCTCAGTAAACATGCTACCACTTTTTAACTCCATCTTTTTTATACTTAAATATTCTGGATATACACCGTAAATGCTTGATGGCCAGTTTGATGATTCATGTATTGTTTGTCCGCTGCTCTGAACAATAGGAGAAACGTATTCTATATTTTTTGCGTTTTTCTGAATTGCTTCAACATCTTTTATTGTCATGCTTCGTTGTGAACCGTCGTCAACTCTAACGCCGCCGATACGTTCAGAACCGGCACGAATGGTAATCATATTCGATCCCATCTGGGAAATTTGTGATTTTATGCTTTGTTTGGAGCCTTCTCCGATTGCAAGCATGGTGATTACGGAACCAACACCAATTATAATTCCAAGCATAGTTAAGAATGTTCTCAACTTGTTGAGAATAATTGCTTTCCATGCAACTTTTGTAAGATTGGAGAATACCATAAATTAATCTGTTAAAGGTAATTTTGCAAGTTCTTCTTTTGCATCTACTTGATGCTCATGTATTTCGTCGCTAATAACCAAACCGTCGCGAAGTGTTATTGTACGTTTGCTCATTTTTGCAATATCTGGCTCATGGGTTACAAAGACAATGGTTTTTCCTTGTTTGTTTAAGTCTTGAAATAATCCCATAATCTCGTATGACATTCGTGTGTCAAGGTTTCCTGTTGCTTCATCAGCAAAAATAACGACAGGATCGTTTACTAATGCTCGGGCAATTGCCACACGCTGTTGCTGACCTCCTGATAATTGGTTGGGAGTATGGAGCAGACGTTGTTGTAAACCAACCAGATTTAATGCTTCAATTGCTCGCTGCTGTCTTTCTGCCGAGGAAATTCCTTGATGATAGAATAGGGGCAATTCAGCATTTTCTATACAGGTTGTGCGGGGAAGAAGATTATATGATTGGAAAACAAATCCGATTTTATTGTTTCTGATTTTAGCTAAATCATCTTTTGATAACGATGCTGTTTCAACAGAATCAAGTTCATAGGAGCCTTTTGTTGGTTTATCAAGACAGCCAAGAATGTTCAGCATAGTTGATTTTCCAGAACCGCTTGTTCCCATAATGGTTACAAATTCGCCTTCAAAAATATCAAACGATACTCCTTTTAAGGCACGAACAACCTCGTCTCCAACAATAAATTCTTTGCAGAGATTTTGAATCCGTATGATAGGTTTCTTTTCTTCCATTGTGTTTATCTTTTTCCTTTACCTCTTTGTCCTGGAGGTCCTTGCATAAATGGACTGGATGTTTTGGCTAAATCTTTTTTATTATTTGTTTTAAGTGATGTTACGATAGAGTCTTGTTCATTTAAACCAGAAAGAATTTGTATATTGATTTCATCACTGACGCCTACAGTAACTTTTTTTCTTTCAAGTTTTTTGTTAGAAATAACCCATACAAAGTTGCTTTTTTCTTTTGCTGACATTTCTTTTTCAAAGTCTTCAGGTGCTATGTCTGGGCGTTGTGCGTGTTCTGGTTTCTGAGGACGTTCCATTTTTATACCATTTTGGGCATAGTATTTCTGCATCAAATCAAAATCAATTTGATAGTTTAATGCTCCTTCTGGAATAGTTAGAATATCGTTTATTTCAAGAGTATAGATAGAAACAGTTGCTGTTAATCCTGGCATTAATTTAAGGTCAGGATTATCTGCCTCGATAATTACGGTGTAAGTAACCACATTTGATGTTACTTTTGGATCTAGTCGAACTTGGGTAACTTTACCTTGAAAAATATCGTTCTGGAATGCGTCAACGGTAAATGTAACTCGTTGTCCTTCTTTTATTTGACCTATATCTGCTTCGTCAATGTCTGCTTCTACCTGCATTTTTGTAAGATCCTGAGCAATTGTAAATAGAGTAGGTGTGCTGAAACTTGCCGCTACGGTTTGTCCTACTTCTATACTTTTGGAAAGTACAACTCCGTCAACAGGAGAATAAATGTCGGCGTAGCTCAGGTTTGTTTTTGCTTTTTCAAGACTCGCTTTGGCTTGAGTTAAAGATGATTTTGAATTATTGTATTTGTATTCAACTTCATCAAAATCCGCTTGGCTGATTAGATTGTCTTTATATAAAGCTTTTTGTCTCTCGTAATTTTTCTTGTTGTAGTTAAGTTCGTTAAGGGCTTTCTCGTAGCTTGTTTGAGATTCTTCCACAGATGCTTTTAGATTAGTTTTATCTAATTCTGCAATTAGTTGACCTTCTTTTACTTGGCTGTTGTAGTCAACGTAAACTTTCTTTACTTCACCGGAAACTTGCGTACCGATTTCCACTTGCTGAATAGGTTCAATTGTACCAGTGGCGGTAACGATATTTGCGATGGAACCGTATTTTACGGGTTGTGCTGAAACAACAATTACGTTGTTTTTGTTGCTGGAGAAGAACATAAAATAAGCTCCAGCTCCTATTGCCGCAATAATAACAAGAATTAAAAGTATTTTTATTTTTTTCATATTAAAGAGATATGGATTTACCTTGATAATGATCTATAACAATACGGCTTAATATTGCCATATATTTAGCTTGTATTTGTGATAAACTAACTTCTATAAATTTTGATTCTGCAAGAAGTAGGGCTGTTGCGTTGGTTGCACCTACAGAGAATTGTTTTTGAGCAAGTTGATAAGACTCTTCTGCAGCTTCCAATGACATTTGTAAGGCTTCAAGTTCTTTTTGGTAAGCTTCTGCATTCTGACAAGCCTGCTCAATTTCTTTGTAAAGTTTTTTCTTTGTTGATTCTATTGCAAGAACATTATATTCTGAGTTGATTTTTGTTGTTTCAACATTAGTTTTTGTCTGCCATTTGTTGAAAATAGGTACCGAAAGAGACAGTCTTAAAGATTTATTGCCAGACCACTCAGATTCATTGTCAAAAAAATCTCCGTTTGCTCCAACTCCTGCAGAAAGTGAAAGAGATGGATAATATGCAGATTTTGCGATTTTTAGAGATATACTGTCAATCGCAAGCTGTTGTTCAGCATTCCTTATTTCAGGAAGAGTTTGACAAGCTTCGTTGAAAACGTCTATTGGAGCAGGAACTTCAAAAGCAACATTCTCTATTTCAGGCTCATATATTTCGATATTTTCGCCAGGCGCAAGTTCTAGTAATTGTTTTAATGTAAGAATCTGTTGAGCATACGTGTTTTTTGCACGGATTAAAGAATATTCATTGTTGGCATATTGTGCCTTAATATCGGTGTAGTCTTTTTTTGCAATTGAACCAACTTTGAATTTTGCTTCTGCAACTCTTAGCTCATCTGCACTCGATTCAAGCGTTTTTTCTGCAGTTTTTATGTTGTCCTTGTAATAAAGACATTGTAGATATGCTTCGGCAACAGCAATTTCAATTTCGTATTTTGCTTGTTCTGTTTGCAATGCTTGTTTGTCGAATTCAAGTTTGTTTTTCTTGATAGTGTTTTCGGTGTTGAATCCGTTAAAAAGGTTCATACTTGCACTAAGTCCAATACTTGATGAAGTAGGTTCCAATAAAGACTGTGAAGCAGAGGCATTTACAGATGGAAGTCGATTTAGTTTTGACTGATTGTATTGGAGTTCTGATGATCTTTGTTTCAGATATGATTGCGAAACGGTAAGATTATTTGTTAATGCGTGGGAAACACATTGTTGCAAGTCCCATTGTTGATTTTGACTCTCCTGAGCATAAGAAATTGTGCTCGTTAATAAGGCAACGAGAAGAAAATATTGAAATGTGAGTCTAAACATAAATTACTTTTTGTCAAAAATACTTTTTTTTAGAATCTTAATTCGAATTTATCTACAAAATAAAAGCAAAAAGATTTCTAAATAGCTTTTAATGAAATGTATGGGATAATCATTTCTTCCAAAGAGATTCCGCCATGTTGAAATGTGTCTTTGTAATATTTTGCGTAGTAATTGTAATTGTTTGGGTAAGCAAAAAAATCTTGATTTGTTGCAAAAATATAAGTGGAACTCAAATGGCATTTCGGTAGTCTCGCTTCTATTGGTTTTGTTATCTCAAATACTTCTTTGGGATTGTACTGAAGTGCCTTACCTTGTTTATACCGAAGATTTGTTGTAACATTTTTATCGCCAAGCACTTTTATTGGATTTTGAATATTTACAGAACCGTGGTCGGTAGTGATAAGCACGTTGATTTTCTTTTTAGAGAGTTCCTGTAAAAGTTCGAAAAGAGGTGAGTGGCTGAACCATGAAACTGTTAATGAACGATATGCAGATTCGTCGTTTGCAAGTTCTTTTATCATGTTCATCTCAGTTCGTGCGTGAGACAAAATGTCGATGAAATTATGGACTAGTACCGAAAATTTGTGTTGTGAGATTTTATATAATCTATCTGTAATTTTCTTGCCAGTATTAATGGAAGTAACTTTGTCAAAGTATATTTTTTCGTTGTATCCAAGACGTTTTAGTTGAGAAATAAGCATTTCTTCCTCATGCAGATTCTTCATTTCGTCATCTTCGTCGTCAACCCACAAATCTGGATACATTTTCTCTAAATCTGCAGGCATGAAACCTGAAAACAATGCATTTCGGGCGTATTGGGTAGTTGTAGGAAGAATACTGTAATATAGAGAATCTTCTTCAACGGTAAAATATTCGCTAAGCAAAGGACGGAGAGCCATCCAGTGGTCATAGCGTAAGTTGTCTATTACTAACAAAAGAGTCTGTGAGTTTTCTTGTATTTTCTGAAAAACTTTTTCTTTGATAATATTGGGAGAAAGTAAAGGTTTTTCTGTGCAGTTTGGTTGAAACCAGTTAATGTAATTCTTCTTTATAAATTTAGCAAAATTGACGTTTGCGTCGTTTTTCTGCATTAGAAGTAATTCGTTCATACTGTGGTCTTTGGACTGCACAAGTTGCATTTCCCAATACACAAGGTGACGATAAACTTCTTTCCAGTCTTCGTACGAATTTGCATTTGCGATTTCCATACCAAGCTGAGAAAAATCTCGCTGGTATTTCATCGTTGTGTTTTGTGTGAGCAGGTCGTTTTTGTTTAGGTTTTTCTTTAAAGCAAGAATAATTTGATTTGGATTGATCGGTTTTATCAGATAGTCGTTAATCTGTGCCCCGATGGCTTTATCCATAATGTTTTCTTCTTCGCTTTTTGTTATCATGATTACCGGTAATTCCGGCTGCTTAGATTTTATTGCGTCCAAAACTTCAATTCCGCTGAGACCAGGCATTTGTTCATCAAGAAAAACTATGTCGAACTTTTGATTTGCAACTTCTGAAATAGCGTCGTTTCCGTTGTTTACAGGAAAAACCTCGTAGCCTTTGGCTTCAAGAAACATGATGTGTGGTTTCAAAAGTTCAATTTCGTCATCAGCCCAAAGTATTTTGATTTGTCGCATAAGTATGTTTTTTTCTTGATAACAAAAACGGAAGATGTATTGTTTTAGTATCTGTGAGAATTATTGAGCGTAATATTCCTCAAAAAATTTTAAGTATTTTGAAATGTCTTTATCTTGAAGTAAAGATTGGTAGTTCTTCTCGGAAATAACATATTTTGATGTAAAGATTTTATCAATGCCGTCATAAATTTCCGGATTGTATTCAATCAGTTCTAAATAGCTCATTGCTTGTTTTTTAGCAGGTAGAGTTTTTATGAGCAGCATTGCAATTTTTGAATCGACTTCTTTAATTTCTATTTCGAAGTTAAAGTTTGTAAAATAATCAAGGTTATAGTTTATAAAGTTGAATTTCAATCTGTTAAAGTCTATAAATTCTTGCTTTCCGCTGATTACAAAATAATGAGGAGTATTTTCTTCAAATACGTACAGTTCTTTTTCTTCTTGAACTTCTTCTTCTGGTTTTTCGCTGTCGTTGTTTGACAACGCCTGGCTTTGTGCAATTATTGCTGATTCAAAAGAAGCATTTGATTCATTATTGTTAAGGAATGTAAGGATTTTCTTTGCATAGATACCTTCTTCTGTTTTTGGATATTCTTTAACAAAAGCATCGAGGTTTTTCTTGAGGATATCGGTTCCGTTCTGTTTGCCGTCAGCCATTGCCAGTAACAGTTTGAATTTTGGAACAAGATATGAATCCTCGTTTTGGGCAATAAGTGTCTTACATTTTCTGTTGATTGTTGTAAAGTCGTTTCTAATGTATGATTTATAACATTCTGCGTAATCTTTCTCAAGTTGTTTGTCACGCGCTTTTAAATTTTTCTGAAAATCAGGGTCGGAAAGAGCTTTTGCATAGTTGCTTTCAGGATATTTTGAAATACATTCCTGCTTTGCAGCATTTGCTTTTGCTGTGTTGTTTGTTTCGTTATAAAGCTTGTGAAGATAATAGAGCACCATTGGTTTGTAATCGCTTTTAGGAAATCTTGCAATAAAATCTTCTAAAGCCTTGATTGCGTATGGGTTGTCATGAATAAGGTTCATGTATGTCATACCCGTATTGAACATGTAGTTCTCTATTTTGTTAGTAGAAATTCGTTTTAGAGAATCTGTTAAAGGAAGATTCTGAAGATAGTATTCTCTTGATTTTTTATCGGTTACAAGTTTTTTCTTTTCTCCATTTTCTTCGTTCTCTTCTTCATCTTCTTCGTTGCTGCTGTTGTCGGCAAATAGATCTATGCTGGAGTTTTTGTTGCTTCGTCGCCAGTTATCTTCTAGAGGACGGTCGCCCCAACGTTTTTTAAATTCTGCTTTTCCAAATTTTGCAACACTTTCATTATAGAAATACCAGTTTCCGGAAACTTTCTGATTGTTTAAACCAAATTCCTGATTGTACAAATTGGAATTCATGTTTGCTATTTCTTCTTCTTGGCGTTGTTTTTCTTCTTCTTGACGGATTTTGTCTATAATTTTATCAATATATCTGTTTCGTTCGCCGGAAGTCATGTTTGCAATTCTTTGCACACTGTCTTCATATTCAACACCGTGGACATTCTTTGCCAAAATGTTCAAGTTTTCGGTTTTTGTTTTTATGTCGCTGTAATTCCTGTATGATTCAGGAAGCACTTTTAAACAACTGTCGAAATAGGGTTGTGCATTGATATATTTTCGATAACTATAATAAATTTCTCCGATTGCGAGATATGACATTGCTTTTTGCTGTGGATTTGAAACACTTGTTTCTATCGATTTTTCATAACATTCAATGGCGTCGTCTTCTGCTCCGTCGGCATAATAAACGTTTGCCATAGCAAAGTAAATCTGATCTTTGTATTCTTTATTTTTCTCGTCTTTTAGCAGTTTGTTCAAAGAATTAATAACTTCTTTGCTCGAAGTACTTCCGTCGAAAGCCGTTGCTTTATTGATTTTTGCGTTAAAAGCAATGTCATATTTTGGGTTCATTTTAATGACTTCGTCGTAGTATTTCAATGCGTTGGAATTATCGCCAAGTTCCTGATACAGTTGTGCAATAATATATTTGTAACGAATTCTGGTCTTTTTCTTTCGTGTGTTGTCGCAGGAGAGTGTAAGGTATTGAATAGCATCCTCATACATTTTTTTCTGAATGTAAATGTCTGCATAGATTGGATAGCATTGTTTCTTGATTTTTTTCGGAATGTCGTTTTCTTCTTCCATTAATTTGTCAAGAATATCTTTTGCGTCATCGTATTGGCCCATTTCAACTTTTGTACGTGCAAGCCAAAGATTTGTTTCGTTACATATTTCCTGACCTTTGTATTCATTCAGAACGTACATGAAGTTCTTTTGTGCTTCGAAAGAATTGTTTTTATAGAAAAATGATTTTCCCATTAACAAATAGGAGTCGTCAACCCATTTGTTGAATTCGCGTTGTGCGAAAAATGCTTTTTGCCGTGGTGTAGATGCCTGATGCTTTGTTATTGGTTTCGAAGTAATTGAGTGTTCTTTGATTACTTTGCCGGCTTTTTCGTAAGCTTTATCCATGTTAGACGAAATTCCGCTGTAAAGCGATTTGTCTTTGTAAAAAAATACCGGCAGAATGTCGTTGAAGTCTTCTTTATAGTTTTGTTCAAGTGTTTTCACACCATTTTTGAACGCTTCGTTTCCGTTAAAATAAATATTGTATCTGGAAGTAATGTTGTGATAGGCTCTTGTTCGGAATGTGTTCTTTTTTGTGGAACAGCATATCAGTGCCAAAAGGCTCAGGAGAAAAAACGATTTGTATATAAAATTCTTCAAGTTACCAGATATTTGTAATGGATGGAGTCGGAGTTGACTTCCATTGCAATAACTGCAAAATAACGAAAGTATTTTACAAGGAGCAAATTTTATTTTTAAGAAAAATAAAAAAGCACATCATATATTATATAGATGTGCTTTGCAAATTTTATATGTTCAGTAGAAACTGAAAAACTCTTATTTTCTGTGACGGAATTCGTCAGACACAGTTAATTTTTTTCTACCTTTTGCTCTACGTGCAGCCAACACTTTTCTACCGTTAGCAGTAGCCATTCTTTCTCTAAATCCGTGTTTGTTTCTTCTTCTTCTTACTGAAGGCTGAAATGTACGTTTCATCTTATCTTATTATTTAAATAGTTCTACTTGTTGTATTTCCGTAAATCGGTTTGCAAAAGTACATGATTTTTTTTTATTACAAAATATTTTACGGCTCAATTGGTAAATAAATTATTTTTTTTGTTTCAAAAAACGGCTCTGAAAAATATGCGCTGATAGGGTAGATTTTATATTTCTTAAATCCTTGCATTTCTTCGTAGAAATCACCGCCTTTGATGTAGATGATTCCGTTGCAGAGAGAATTGTTCACAATTGAACTCACGTTTTTCTTTACTAACTTATAAAAATCGGGGAAAGCAGTAACTGCACGGCTTACAATGTAGTCGTATTTTTCTTTGTTTTCTTCTACAGTTTGTTGTCTTGCGGTAACATTAGTAAGTCCTAATTCGGAAATTATGTTGTTTGCAACAGTGATTTTCTTTGCAATTCTATCAATGAGTGTGAATTGAACTTTTGGATAAAGAATTGCCAAAGGAATCCCAGGAAGTCCTCCGCCTGTTCCAACGTCAAGTATTCGGCTTCCTTGTTTGAAGTCGAAAAATTTGGCAATTGCCATGGAATGAAGAATATGATGCTCGAAAATGTTGTCTATGTCTTTTCTTGAGATAACATTTATTTTTTCGTTCCAGTACTGATATAATTCGCAAAGCATTTCGATTTGCTCGTACTGTTTTTTTGTCAGTCCTGGAAAATATTCGTAAAGTGTGTTATGCATTACCATAGATTTTTATTACGTGGTTGAAATTTATTTTTTGCATGTAACAAAGCTATTTGAATAGGAATGTATATGTCAAAAAATAGCGAGTAAATCCATAAATCTTTTTCTTGTAGTCTGCGTGTGTTTAGTATTGATGTAAGCAGGAACAATAACATTCTGCAGGCGAAAAGAATTCCTATTGCCATATAAAGTGTTTCAGGTCTGAAAATACAATATATAATAGTGCATAGGTAAAACATTTCTCGGCTGAAAGGTTCCACACAGAGTAAAAGTTTATGAATGAATTTGTAATTTGGAGAGGTCGTTAAGTGTCTCATTTTTTGATATTTCCATCTTTTGAAAGAAGAAACTTGTTCGGAACGGGTGAAACTTTCTGGCGAAAGAATAATTTCGGTGTTGTCGTGGTTCCCAACTTCGGAAACAAATAAATCATCGTCGCCAGACTTAATGTGATAGTGCGAGGTGAATTTACTGCTTTGGTCGTAGATGTTTTTTGTGTATCCTAAGTTTCTTCCTACGCCCATGTATGGTATGCCGGCGTGTGCAAAAGCCATGTAGTTTACGGCAATAGAATACGTGTCGTATCGCACTAATTTGTCTAAAAATCCTGGTTTAGGAATAAAACCTCCGTATCCTAAAATAATTTCCTTTTTATCTCTAAATTGCTGTGCCATTTGGTGAATCCATAATTCGGATTGAGGATAGCAGTCAGCATCGGTAAACAGCATTTTATTGTATTTCGCAGCTTTTATTCCAATTGAAATGGCTAGTTTTTTCCCGTGAGAAAAAATCGGATCTTTTTTAATTGTTGATACCCGTAATTTGTTTGGATATTTTTCAAGGAAATCGTTTAAAACGTATTCACTGTCGTCTTCGGAACTGTCGTTTACAACAATAACTTCGTAAGTTGAATATTTTTGCTCAAGAATTAATGGCAGGAATTTACGTAGATTTTCTTCTTCGTTTTTTGCACAAATTATAACAGAAACTGGTTCCTCCTGAATTTTAGGAGCTTCTTTCTTCTTTACGAAAGCTATTCTTAAATAAAAAAATAGGTAAAATAGAATTTGGATTCCTGTTACAATAATAAATATGACGCAGAACCAGAATTCAATTGTTGAGTATGATATTTCAATCATTTGTAGTAAATCATTTTGAACAAAAATACTGCTTTGTGTGTTTCTTTTGTTGCTTTGAGGATTTACTTATGAACAAGTTTTGACAAAAATCCTAAATATGTATGGATAGCAGATATTCTTTGCTTTCGGGCCCTTTGTTGCAAAGTAAATCAAGAATGCTCAAGTTCGGGAAAAAGTCAAATTTATCTTCGAAAACTTGTGTGTATTCGGGAAAAATAATTTCAGAACATTTCTTTTTTGGCGAGATGGTGTAACGAAAGTCTTCTTCCTCGCTGTTGAGTGGAATGAAATCTGTTGTGAAAGAAGTTTCTGCCTGTATCTGCATCAATTTAAGAATGCATTGAAGTAATTCTTGGTTGTAGTCGATAAGAAATTGGAATTTTTCAGTGAAAAACGGCTCCAAATCGTCTCTGTAGTATTCAAAAAATGGTGAAGAATTGTAGGCGGAAACAATTGCGTTCCAGTGCTCTGCGTTCCATCTGTCGTTGTAGGCGATTTTTACGTCTTTAAGAATTGTTTTGCTTCCTTGCTGTTTTTCCAAGGGCATGATTAAGTCTAGCGGCCCGTTGGCGGACAGGATTGTGGCACGGTTTCTATATGATTGCTTTACGTAATGTTCCCAAATTTCAATGTGTGCTTTTTTCCTTTGTGCAAGTAGTGCAACGTATTGAACAGGTGGAAGATATGCAGATGAGAGAAGCATGAGATATGAATGTTACTGTGTTATATTCACAAAATAGGTCTGTTCCGCTTTCGGTGTACAGAATTGTTCTTTTGATGCAAAAGTATAAAATATCTGCTGTATGATTATTCATTTTGCTTCAATAAAAAACAAAAATCCATGTTTTTTATGTACCTTTGTCAACTCAAAATGAATTTTTAAACAAAACTACGTATGAGTCTCATTAACAGTGTAATACGAAAACTCTTCGGTGGAACGAAATCTGAAAAGGATATAAAGGAAATTCTTCCGTTGGTTGCAAAAATCAATGAAATAGAGGAAAAACTTAATGCGGGAACAAACGATGAACTTCGTGAGGCAACCAGAAAGTTGCAGCAGAAAATCTCTGACGCTATAAAAGTTCAGGAAGATAAAATTGCTGAAATCCAAGCTAAATTGGAGGAAGAAGATATTACTTCGGTAGATGAACGTGAGGCTTTGTACGATACGATTGATTCCTTGAAAAAGGAAATCGACGAAATTATAAAGAATACTCTTGATGAAATTCTTCCTGATGCATTTGCAATTGTGAAGAATACGGCACGTCGTTTTGCAAATAATGAATCTGTTGAAGTGACTGCAACTCAGTATGATAGAGATTTGTCTGCAATTTACCCGAATATAACAATTGAAGGCGATAAGGCTATTTGGAGCAATACGTGGAATGCCGGCGGAAATCCTGTTACTTGGGATATGATTCATTATGATGTTCAGCTTATTGGAGGTACTATTTTACATCAGGGAAAAATTGCTGAGATGGCAACTGGTGAAGGTAAGACTTTGGTGGCAACGTTGCCTGTTTTCTTGAATGCACTTGCGGGTAAAGGTGTTCATGTGGTTACTGTCAATGACTATTTGGCAAAACGTGACTCGGAATGGATGGGTCCTATATTCCAATTCCATGGTTTGAAGGTGGATTGTATTGATAAACATGATCCTAATTCGGAAGCGCGTCGCCGTGCTTATCAGGCTGATATTACCTATGGTACAAATAATGAATTTGGTTTCGATTATTTGCGTGATAACATGGCAATTCGTCCTGATGAATTGGTACAGCGTGAACATAACTATGCAATTGTCGATGAGGTTGACTCTGTGTTGATTGATGATGCACGTACTCCGTTAATCATTTCCGGTCCGGTTGCAAAGAAAACAAACGGCGATGAATTGTTCAATGAATATCGCCCACGTGTGGAACGTTTGTATAACGCTCAAAAACTGTTGTTTAATAAAACATTTGCCGATGCAAAATCATTAATCGGTTCTCCAGATAAAGCAAAAGCTGAAGAAGGTGCAAAATTGTTGTTCCGTGCTTATAAGGCGCTGCCAAAAACTACTTCTCTTATTAAGTTCTTAAGTGAACAAGGTATGAAAACCTTGCTGAACAAGACTGAAAATGTGTATATGGCTGAGAATAACAAATATATGCCTATAATCACTGATGAGTTGTTCTTTGTTATTGATGAGAAAAACAATATTATTGAATTAACTGAAAAAGGTATTGATTTTCTTTCTTCTGATATGGAAGATAAGAATTTCTTCGTACTTCCTGATATTGGCGATAAGATTGCAGAAATAGAAAAATCTGCGGCTACTCCAGAGGAAAAATTAACAGCGAAAGACGAGTTAATTCAGGATTATGCGATAAAGTCTGAACGTGTTCATACAATTAATCAGCTTTTAAAAGCTTATGCATTGTTCACTATCGACCAGGAATATGTGGTGATGGACAATCAGGTTAAGATTGTTGACGAACAAACTGGACGTATTATGGAAGGCCGCCGCTATTCCGATGGTCTGCATCAGGCTATTGAGGCAAAAGAACATGTAAAGGTTGAGGCTGCTACGCAAACTCATGCAACTATCACTTTACAGAACTACTTCCGTATGTACAAAAAGTTGGCTGGTATGACTGGTACTGCCGAAACGGAAGCAAAAGAATTCTGGGATATTTACAAAATGGAGGTTGTTGTTGCTCCTACAAACAAACCAATTTCCCGTTTTGACCACGATGATTTGATTTATAAAACACGCCGTGAGAAATTCAACGCGGTGATAGATCATGTAGAGGAATTGATAAAAGAAGGCCGTCCTGTTTTGGTTGGTACAACTTCGGTGGAAATATCTGAATTGCTTTCACGTATGTTGAAAATCAGAAAATTGCCTCATACTGTATTGAATGCAAAACTGCACCAAAAAGAAGCAGAAATAGTTGCTCTTGCAGGTCAGCCGGGTCATATAACTATTGCAACAAACATGGCAGGACGTGGTACCGATATTAAATTGTCGCCGGAAGTGAAAGCTGCTGGCGGACTTGCAATTATTGGTACAGAACGACATGATTCCCGTCGTGTTGACCGTCAGTTGCGTGGTCGTGCCGGTCGTCAGGGTGATCCGGGAAGCTCGCAGTTCTTTGTTTCTTTGGAGGATGATTTGATGCGTAAATTCGGTTCCGAAAGAATTGCCGGAATTATGGACCGCATGGGATTGGAAGAAGGCGAGGTTATTCAGCATTCAATGATTTCGAAATCTATTGAAAGAGCTCAACAGAAAGTTGAGGAAAACTTCTTCGGTATTCGTAAACGTTTGTTGGAATACGATGATGTTATGAACTCGCAGCGTGAGGTTGTTTATACAAAACGCCGCCATGCCTTGTTCGGGGAACGTATCGGAATTGACTTCGCAAACATGATGTATGATGTTTGTGTGAGCATTGTTTCGAATGCACATGGAAATATCGACTTTGATGAATTTAAATTCGAATTGTTGAGAAATCTATCTTTGGAATGTCCGATAGACGAACAGGAATATTTGAAGTTGAGTCAGGAGGAAATCGTAGAAAAAATCTACAATGCTTTGCTTGAAATCTACAATAACCGCGTGATGGCTATTGCAAAACAGGCAAATCCGGTGATTCAGAAAGTATTTACTGAACAAAGCGGTACATATAAAAATATTGTTGTTCCAATTTCCGACGGACGCAGAGTTTTCAGTATTGTTACAAATCTGGAAAAAGCTGCAAAATCGGAAGGTCGCGAATTGGTACGTTCTTTCTTAAAAACTATCATCTTAGTCAGCATAGACGAGGCTTGGAAAGAACATTTGCGTGAACTTGACGACTTGAAACAGTCGGTACAAAATGCTTCCTACGAACACAAGGATCCTTTGTTGATTTATAAATTTGAGTCTTTTGACTTGTTCCAGGCAATGTTGGAAAAGGTTAATAAAGAAGTAGTTTCCTGCGTTTTAAAAGCTCATATTCCTGTACAGGCCGAAGCACAGGAAGCTCAGGAACGTCGTCGTTCGTCAATGAACAATATGCAGACGCGTAAGGATGACGCTCAGCAGAATCCGAACAATATGCAGGACACCCGTCAAAAACCAAGACAAATGCCTGTTCATAACGAATTGAGAATTGGTAGAAACGATCCATGTCCTTGCGGAAGCGGCAAAAAATACAAAAACTGTCACGGACGAAGCGGTGCTGAAAGTTTAGAATAATGAATATAAAGACTGTTCCTGATATTAATAACTGCGTGGAAGTCGGAAAAATTGTCCGGCCTCACGGAAAAGATGGTGAAGTGTTGGTAGCTCTTACGAATATCGACGCTTCTGATTTTCAGGAGAATGACTTTGTTTTCTTCTGTCTGCAGGAACGGCTTGTACCTTTTTATATGGAATCGGTTTCTTTAAAAAGTAATTCCGTTTTTGTTCGTTTTGAGGATATAAAAACAATGGAAAAAGCAGAGCTGTACAGCTCAACAAAATTGTATTTGGAATCGGCTGGAGATGATGAAACGGATGATTATGATTCTGAATTTATCGGTTATTCTGTTGTTGATTATAAAACAAACGAAAAAATAGGCGAGATACAGGAAGTTATAGCCTATTCCATGAATGTCGTTTTAGATATAAAAAGAGCCGACGGTTCATCGGTACTGATACCATTTGCTGAAGATTTGTTGAAAGAATGCAGCGAGGAACAAAAGCTTCTTGTTATGGAAATCCCCGACGGACTTTTAGATGAGGAATAAGATTATGAAGAAACTTGTTTCGTTATATGTTGCAATAATTGTTGTTTGTAGCCAAACTGCAGCACAAAGTTCGATTGTTGCTTCCGGAGGAAATGTTTCTAGTCTGGATGGAGCTACAGCGGGAATAAGTTACGGACACTACTCTTGGAGGCAGTTGGCGAATGCCGACCGATGCAGAGTGGACAGAATTGAGAAATCAATGCGAATGGACATGGAAATCAAAAAATGGTGTGAATGGTTACGAAGTGAAGGCTTCCAATGGCAATTCCATATTCCTTCCTGCTGCGGGTTGTCGTGACGAGTCGAATCTTCGCAGCGCTGGTTCAGACGGTCACTACTGGTCTTCATCGCTTGACGAGATTTACCCGTACCGCGCGTGGGGCGTGTACTTCAATTCCTACCTCGTGTTCAGGGGCAGCAACTACCGCAACAACGGTCTATCTGTGCGTCCCGTTCTGTCGAAATAAATATTGTATAATGATATAAATGCAACCGCATAATTCCGCACGGGGTTATGCGGTTGTTGTTGGGGCGGGGTTCTACTCCGCCCTTGTTGTTTATATGTTTTTGTTCATATTGGGCAGAGCAGAGCCCTGCCCCTACGGGCGGTGTTGATTTTGGATGGAAAAAATGTGATTGTTGGCGTATGCGACACGCCCGTACGGATGGCGTTGTGAATTTGTCATCAATTATTATCCATTTGTTTACGGATGTTAGAAAAAATATTTTTTTATGGAATGGGTGAAGTCGGTATGTTTGCAAAACACAAACCAAAAAACATTATGTCGCAAAAACATAACAGAAAATCCATTCGTTTAAAAGGATACGATTATTCATCCGCAGGATTATATTTCATCACCATTTGTACCCAAAATCGCCTGCATCAATTTGGGGAAATAAAAAATGGCGAAATGATATTGAATGAAAATGGGAAAATTGTAAATCATGTTTGGGATGATTTGCGCAATCGATTTGAAAATATTTTATTGCATTCATTTGTCATAATGCCCAATCATATTCACGGTATCGTGCAAATCGTAGGGGTGGGGCTCTGCTCCACCCAAAATAACGGTAATTTTGTTAATGATGGTGGACAAGGCAGAGCCGTTGCCCCTACGGTTGGTGATATTATTTGTGCGTTTAAATCAATAACGACAAAATTGCATAATACGTTGAATGATACCCCCGGTTTTAAATTATGGCAACGTAATTATTTCGAACACATAATCCGCACCCAAAAATCGTATGAAATTATTTCAAATTACATACAATCAAATCCATCGAAATGGTCCATCGATTGCATGAATATCCCGTAGGGGGGTACCGCGTACGCCTATGGAAAACGTGGGTGTATGTAACCAGGGTATATGCGACACGCCCGTACGGATTGTAATCGTGAATTTATCATCAATCATTCAATTATTGTCCATTTGTTTATGGATGTTTGGAAAAAATAATTCGTTGAAAATGAATATGTTTACCTATATTTGTGGCTGGAAGAAAGTCGCAAAATATGGAAAATAACAAAGGTGAGATTGTATTGTACAATCCTATTGAAACGATTAGTTTAGAGGTTCGTTTTGAATACGAAACCGTATGGTTAAATACAAGTCAAATGGCTTTGTTGTTTGCAAAGGAAGAATCAAATATTCGTAGGCATATAATAAATGTTTTTAATGAAGGTGAATTAAAACGTGATAATAACGTGCGTTTTTTACACGTTAATGGTGTAAAAAAGTCTGTTCCGTTTTATTCATTGGATGTAATTATATCTGTCGGTTATCGTGTAAAGAGTTTTCGTGGAACTACATTTCGTCAATGGGCAAATAAAATCTTAAAAGAACATTTATTACGAGGTTATTCTTTGAGTCAACGTATTAGCGATATGGAAAGACGTATTGACTATCGATTTTATGAACATGAAAAAATCTTGCAAAATCATAGCGAACAAATAGATTTTTTCATAAAAACTTCTTTACCGCCAAAAGAAGGTATCTTCTTTAATGGAGAAATTTTCGACGCCTATGTATTTGTTTCTGATTTAGTTAAACGAGCAAAAAAGCGAATTGTTTTGATAGATAATTATATAGATGAATCAGTGTTGCTGTTGCTTTCAAAGCGAAAAGAAAATGTAGAAGCAACAATTTATACACAGAAAATTTCGGAACAGTTACTATTAGATATTCAAAAACACAACAATCAATATCTTCCAATAGAAGTAAAGATGTTCAGACAATCTCATGACAGATTTATGATAATCGATGATGAATTGTATTGGGTAGGAGCGAGTTTGAAAGATTTGGGAAAGAAATGGTTTGGATTCTCAAAAATGGAATCATTCTCTACCGATGCAATTATTGCACGGTTGGAATCGTAGGAGCGTACCGCGTACGACCGTGGAAAAACGTGGGTGTATGTAACTGGGGCGTATGCGATACGCCCGTACGGATGTGGAACGCCTAACGGTAGTTTTGTTTTATTCCCAATTTGCAGGATTTCGAAGAGCCGTTTTTAATTCTTCTGATTCATTCTTTAATTCAGCTTCCAGATAGTCAATGGCAAGGGTAATGGCATCTTTGCAGTTGTATGTGCAGTATCTTTTTACAATGTATTTTCCGTTTTCTTCTTTGTAAAAGTCTGCCAATACCGGACCGGACATCATTTTTGCGGTGCATTTGTTTACAACTGTATTCAATAAATCGTCCACAGTAATTTTGCTCTTTTCCTGAATGCCGCCGTTTTGTTCTATGATAGCCTTCATTTTTAGGCAAATCGGATTAATTATTTCTAATACGGCTGCCTGTCTTGCCGAAGTTTTTGCCTGGCTAAAAATGCTGTCTGTGGCAGTACCTATTCCCATAAAATATTTTGGGGAACCGCCTGCTTCGTTTTTTGCATTTTGTTTTTCATAAACAATTTTTAACTGATGTTCCATTGGATGCAGAGCCTCTGGTAGAATTTTAAATCCTTCTTTCGACAATTTTTTTGCTTCAACTTTTGGCTTTGCTATAGAATTTTCCTGAGTCTGAGCCTGTAGCAATGTCGAAAAACCGAAAAGCACAGTGAAAAGTAACGATAAAGTTCTCATAATATTTTCGTTTATTTCACAAAGTTAAAAATTACTGCCGAAAACAAGTGTAAAAAAGCGTTTTGTTTTTCTGATTATCGTCGGAAGTTTACGTTCGGCAGCGAAAAAAAGATTTTATATAACGAAAGTAGATAATTCCGTAATATTGAAATTTTTTCGAACTTTTATTCATACAAAAAGACTATCTTTGCAAGGTATAATGTAGTATCAACAATAGCTTGGTTTTAGACAGATGAGACACGTAAAAATAGGTATAACACAAGGTGATGTAAACGGGATTTGCTATGAAGTAATCATGAAAGTCTTGGCGGAACAAAAGATTTACGATGGAAAAACTTTTATCGTTTATGGTTCTCCAAAGGCAGCGGCATATCACCGGAAATCTCTTGATATTCAGAACTTCAACTTTAACCTTATTACAACAGCAGACGAGGCTGCTCCAAAAAGACCAAATATTATAAATTGTGTGGAGGAAGACATCCGTGTAGATGCGGGAATGTCAACTGAAATTGCAGGAAAGGCCGCCGTGGAAGCGTTGAAAGTTGCTGTGGAAGATTTGAAAAATGGAAAAATCGACATTTTAATATCTATGCCGGTAAATAAACAGAATGTAAATTCTGCGGGAATAGAATTTAAAAGTCATACGGATTACATAGCAAAATGTTTTGGAACAACTCAACATTCGGAATTGTTGGTAAATGACGCAATGAAAGTTTGTTATGTTTCTAATGCTCCAATGATTTCGCAGATTGCAAAAACAATTTCACAGGATGCAATTTTGGAAAAAATTGTTGCGCTAACAGATTCTCTTCGTTCTGATTTTTGCCTTCAAAAGCCCAAAATTGCTGTTTTGGCATTGAACTCGGTAATTGGAGAGGAAGAAAAGAATACAATAACAAAAGCTGTCGAAGCGGCAAACAATAGCGGTTATGTGACTGCGGGACCATATGTAACGGAACAATTTTTTGCAGATGCAGAATACAGCAAATTCGACGGTGTGATAGGAATGTATAGAGAGCAGGTTGTTGTTCCGTTTAAAGCATTGTCGTACGAGGATTCTTTTGCGTACTCAATGGGATTTCCAAAAGTATGTGTGGAGCCTTCAATGTCGGTTGATTATGCGAAAGTTGACAAAAATTGCTCTGATGAGTCAGCCTTGCTGCAGGCAATTTTTTCAGCCTGCGATTTGTTGGAAAAACGTGAACAGTATGCAGAACTGTCTAAAAATCGCTTAAAGTAAAAAAGATATGTTAGAATCAATTTCAGGAAATGTTCAGAAATTAACGCCTACTTATGCGGTTGTAACTACTGTTGGTATAGGCTTTTATGTGAATATTTCATTAAATACTTGTGAAAAGTTACAGGAAAATCAAACTTGTAATTTGTTGCTGCATGAAGTAATCCGCGAGGATGCCCATGAATTGTATGGCTTCTGGGATGAAAAAGAGCGTACAATGTTTCGTTTGCTGATTTCAATTTCGGGAATTGGTGCCAACACTGCGCGGGTAATTCTGTCAAAGATGAATCCGGAGGAATTGGCTGATGCAATCTTGTCCGGAAATTCTTCGGCAATACAAAGTATCAAGGGAATTGGTAGCAAAACTGCACAGCGGTTGGTGCTTGAATTAAAGGACAAAGTTAGTTTTGCAGAAGGAGAGAATAAAATATTTGTAAGTCAAAGCAATACTTTAAAGATTGAATCGTTATCTGCTTTGGTTATGCTAGGTTATCAGAAAAACTCTGCGGAAAAAGTTATTGATGCAATTATGCAGGAATCAGTTCAACATTCGGTTGAGGATATTGTGAAATTAGCATTAAAACGCTTGTAGTGAGTTTTTTGTATAATTGATTTTAGTTTGAAGTTCGTTAAACGAATATATATAGTTTTAATCTTTGCGGTGTTTAGCGTTATGCTTGCATCTGCTATGGGCGCATTGCAGTTTACAATGCCTGATGAAGTATTGCAGCCCGAAGATTCAATAAAACTAAAATCTCCGTTGCCAAAAGAAACTGGAAACTCATTTGAAGATGCGAACAACAGCTCAAATGGAATCCGCTTAAATGATTCTCCGGACTATGGTTACAAGATAGATTATAATCCAGAAACAGACGATTATGAAGCTACGAAAATGGTCGGCGATAATGCGGTAAGTCCGTCGTTTTCATTGCCTTCAAAGGATTTTTATAATATGTCGGGAAAACAACGCTCCCGAAACTATTGGCGTACCCGTGCAAGCGAAACCCGTACCGGAGCAGCATCTTCGTATGAACCTTCGCTTGATTTTCTTGGTGACGACAATATGTTGGGTGATTTGATTGACATTAAGCCGCAAGGAGCTGCAGAACTGAATTTCGGGCTGAAATTTACAAACAATCACAACCCTCGTCTTTCGAAAAAACAACAACGTCAGCTGCAGTTTGATTTTGACAACAAAATTCAGATGAGTGTAACAGGTTCAATCGGTGACCGTGTTTCTATGACAATAAAATACGATACGGAATCTCAGTTTGAATTTGAACAGGAAGTAAAGCTGCAGTACGAAGGTGATGAGGATGAGATAATAAAAAATATTGAGGTGGGAAATGTTTCGTTTCCGCTTTCAAGTGCATTGATATCGGGAAGTCAGAGTTTGTTTGGTGTAAAGACAGATCTTCAGTTTGGTAAGTTATATTTAAGTGGAGTTTTTTCCCGTCAGCAGGGCGAAATGTCGTCGATTGCGGTGCAGGGTGGTGCGCAGACAGAAGATTTTGAAATTCAATGTGATGAATATGATAAGAACAAACACTTTTTCTTATCGCAGTTTTTCCGTGAACATTATGAAGAGGCATTGAAAAACCTTCCTGAAATTAACAGCGGAATAGAAATCCGTAAAGTGGAAGTTTGGGTTACGCAGACTTCGAGTGGAAAGGAAAATGCACGTAACATTTTGGCTTTAACCGATTTGGGTGATTCATATAACGGAGGTATTGGCGGAAGTAAGGAATATGAGTTGCCGGAGAATGGAAAGTTGTATAAAAAAGTAAAAAATCTTTCTGGTATTAGAAGCATAAATACCGTTTCCACTGTGTTGAACGGAACTTTGGAACAAGGTCCTGACTACGAAAAAATAGAACAGGCGGTGCTTTTGAAATCATCTGAATATGATGTTAATACAAAATTAGGATACATTTCTCTCCGCTCTTCGGTAAGTTCTTCAAAAGTGCTTGCGGTAGCTTATGAATATGAATATCGCGGAAAAGTGTATCAGGTCGGTGAATTTTCAAACGACGGTATAGAGCATCCTGATGTTTTGATAGTAAAATTGTTGAAAGGAACACAGTCAAATCCAGAATACAATAACTGGGATTTGATGATGAAAAACGTGTATTCTATCGGAAGTTATCAGATAAGCAAAGAGGATTTTGTATTGGATGTTTTGTATCAGGATGATAGAACAGGAACGCCAACTCCATATTTGTCGGAAGGAGAACTGAAGGGAAAAAGTCTGATTTCTGTATTGAATTTGGATAACCTATCTTCTGATTTACAACCATATTCAGATGGTTTGTTTGACTTTGTTGAAGGTGTGACTATAAAATCTGCACGAGGATTAATCTATTTTCCTGTTTTGGAACCATTTGGAAAATCGCTGGAAGAAAAAATTAATGACCCGGCATTATCTAAGAAGGTGGTTTATAACGAATTGTATGATTCAACGCAGAGTGCCGCACGGCAAGTTGCAGAGAAAAATAAGTTTGTATTAAAAGGCTCTTACAAATCAAGTGTTTCTTCGGAAATATCTTTGAATACAACGCAGGTGAAATCTGTGAAAGTAATGTGCGGTGGTTTAACGTTGGTGGAAGGTTCTGATTATACTGTGGATTATTCTTCAGGAACAGTTTCCATAATCAATGAAGGTATTTTGGAGTCTGGGTCAACGGTAAACATTACTTACGAAAACGATCCGTTGTTCAGTACTACAACCAAGACTTATATGGGAACGAGAGCGGAATATAGATATAATGACAATATTAGCTTTGGCGGAACATTGATTCATTTGTCGGAAGTTCCTTCGGTGCAGAAAGTTGGTTTTGATGATTATCCAATAAGCAATACAATCTGGGGTGTTGATGCAAAATATTCAACGGAATCCATGTTTTTGACAAAGTTGGTTGATAAGATTCCGCTTATTAACACAAAAGAAATGTCTTATGTGGAAGCTTCGGCTGAGTTTGCACAGCTTTTACCAGGGCAGTCAAAATACATTTCTGATGCAGTTTCAATCGACGATTTTGAAAGTTCCGAAGGTAGAATTTATTTAAAAGAACCAACATCTTGGCGTTTGGCAAGTACTCCGCAAGGACAGAAATCAAAATTTCCGGAGGCTTCGTTGGTGAATGATTTGGCTTTCAATTATAACAAGGCTTTAATTTCGTGGTATAACATAAATACCTCTTTTTATGAAAGAAGTTCTCCGGTAAGTAAATCTGTACAGGCTGAGCAATACTCACGAACGGTTTATCAGTCAAATTTATTCCCGAATAGAGATTTGTCAACATACGAGGATGTTCCGATGACGCTTTTGAATATTGCGTACTATCCTTACGAAAGAGGACAAAACAACTATGACACGAAAGGCCGTGCCGGTATATCTTCCGGATTGAACGAAGATGGTTCTTTGAAAAATCCTAAGTCACGTTGGGGCGGAATCATGCAGTCGCTAACAACAACTGATTTTGAGGAAAACAATGTTGAGTACATCGAGTTCTGGATGATGGATCCATTTTTGACAGACGAGGAAGGAAAACATAAAGGTGGTGATTTCTACATTAATATTGGTAGAATTTCAGAAGATGTTCTTCGTGATGGCCGTAAGTCTGCCGAAAATGGTATGGTGAACGACAACACCCGTTTGGATGAAACAGTTTGGGGAAAAGTTCCAAATTATTCTATTGTTGAAACAGGTTTCAGCAGTGATATAGACCGCGAAATTCAGGATGTTGGTCTTGACGGATTGTCGGATTTGGCAGAACAGAGATTTTTTGCCCAGTATTTGAAGGATGTAAAAGAAGTCGTTACTCCTGAGGTTTATGAAACTATTTATAACGACCCTTCACACGATAACTTCTCTTCATATTTGAATAACCGTGGTGAAGAACACGACATTGTTTGGCGTTATAAATATTATAATGGTACAGATGGTAATTCACCTTCAGGAACATCAACTGGTTTGTCGTCGTATAAACCGGATGTGGAAGATTTGAATCAGGACAATACTTTGCAGGAAACAGAAGCATATTATCAATATCATATCAGTTTACGACCTGAAGACTTAGTTGTAGGAAAGAACTTTATAGAAGACGAGATAATTGAAGTTGTAAATAATGACCATTATCAGTGTCAGGCGAAATGGTATCAGTTCAAAATTCCGATTAATTCGGAAGAAAAAGAACGTATAGGAAACATTGCTGATTTCCGTGATATTTCCACAATGCGTATGTTCCTTCGAAATTTTGAGGATTCTATTGTTTTACGTATTGCTGAATTTGCGTTAGTGTACAGCAACTGGCGAATTTTCGAAGAACCGTTGTTTGAATCTGGAGAGTATGACTTGTTTTCTGATTCAAAAGTGGATTTGTCGAATGTAAATATTGAGGAAAATAGTACAAGAACTCCAGTAAACTACGTTCTTCCTCCAGGTGTTGACCGTGTGATTGATCCAACGAGTACCATGTTGGAAGAATTGAACGAATCAGCTTTGTCAATGAAAGTTGTTGATTTGGAAGATGGTAACTCAAAGGCGATTTACAAGCAGGTAAACAAAGATTTACGTCAGTTTGGAACATTGGAAATGTTTATTCATGCCGAGGCGCTTATTGATGAAGAAAGTCTTTTACAGGATGATGATTTGTGTGCATTTATTCGTTTAGGCTCGGATTATGTTGACAATTATTATGAATATGAAATCCCATTGAAATTGACACCTCATATTACCGAGGATGGCTCTCGTTATAGTAATAAAAGTCATAGCGACAGATTAATTGTTTGGCCTGCAGATAACAAATTGTCGCTGCCTTTGGAAGTCTTGTCTGATTTGAAGCTGGAAAGAAATAAGATGATTAACGACGGTATTATTCCTGATTTGGAAACATATCATGTTTATACAGTTTCCCATGGTGATAATCGTGTTAGTATAAAAGGTAATCCGAATACCGGAAATGTTCGTACCATCATGCTTGGTGTTAGGAATAGAAAGAAGAAAGCTTCAAATCCAGAAGATGATGGATTAAAAAAATCGGGTATTGTTTGGTTCAACGAATTACGCTTGACAGACATGAATGACCAGAGCGGTTGGGCTACGGTAGGTTCGTTACGAACAAGTCTTGCTGATTTTGCTACAGTTTCCTTGGCGGGAAAAATCAGTAAACCTGGTTTTGGTAGTGTCGATCAAAAAGTTTTTGAACGCAGCACTGAAAACTTGTATCAATATGATGTTGCTTCAAGCGTTTCGTTACAAAAATTCTTCCCGGAATCTTGGAAATTAGTATTGCCATTCTATATCGATTTGTCTGAAACATACATTACGCCTCAATACGATCCAACAAATCCTGATGTTACGTTAGCTCGCTCTTTGTCTAACTTCACTACACAACAGGAACGAGATTCTTTGTTGAACATCGCTCAGGAATATACACAGAATTTCAGTTACAACTTTACGAATGTGAAGATTTCGAGAACTCCAAAGAAACAGCATCCGTTTAATATATCTAATTTCTCGGGTACGTTTGCGTATAACCGTTATCGTTCGCATGATGTTGACTATGAGGAAAATTATAAACATCAGTATAAAGTAGCCTTTAATTATGGTTACAATATGCGTCCGAAAAACTATCAGCCATTTAAGTCTAATAAAATAAGACTTATAAAAGATTTTAATTTCTATTTACTTCCGTCGAGTGTTTCGTTCAAAAGTGAATGGGATAGAACGTATAAGGAACAACAGCGAAGAAATTTGTCTGCGTATAATTTTGAGTTGCCAAAAACTGCAAGTAAATGGTTCTATTGGTACAGAACTTACAATGTAAATTATCCTATTTCAAAGGGAATAAAATTGTCGTATAGCGCGACAAACGATTCCCGTTTGAATGAACCGACAGGTGTTATAGACAAGACTGATGAGGATATATGGCGTGAATATAAACGTAGTGTATGGAGCAGTGCCAAAACGTTTGGTGAAAATATGGAATTCAATCAAAAGTGGAATTTAACATGGCAGGTTCCATTGAATAAAATCTCATTCCTTGATTGGACAACAACAAATTATAAATATGCCGGAACATATAACTGGCAGATGGGAACAGAAACTACAGAAGATGATGAACTTGATTATGGAAACAACATAACAAATACAGGAACACATACTATTGATGGAACTTTGAATTTTACGAAATTGTATAGTAAATCAAAATATCTTGCCGGTGTTCAAAAGAGAATGAAACAGACAAATAACGGTAAGAAAAACACAAATCAGAAGAAGAAGGAAACGGTAAAATTCACTAAGTCAAATGTACGTGTTGATGCAGATAATGTCGCTTTCATTAACCATAAGTTGGGAACAACCGATGTGAAAGTAACAGTGATGGATGAAGACGGAAAACTTGTTCCTTCGGAAACCAAAGTTCTTTCTGCAAAGAAAGTTCAGATTACCTGCAAGGATGATGTAGATAAAGTAAAAGTAACTATTGTTGGTAAGAAAGATGTTGAACAAACTCCAATGACACGTGCAACAGATCAGGTTGTAAACACATTGATGATGTTCAAAACTGCTACAATAAGTTATACTCAGTCAGAAGGAAGTTTTGTGCCGGGTTATAAATATGACTCAAAAATATTTGGCTTGAATAAAGCATTCTCAGGTTCTTCAACTCCAGGCTGGGGATATGTGATGGGATTAGTTCCAAATGATTTGGAATCGCATTTGAACACAGATGACTGGTTGGTAGATAATGATTATATAAGCGATAAGTTAAAATATTCTTATTCAAACAGATTAAAGATTCAATCTTCTGTTGAACCGTTTAAGAATATGAAAATTACATTGTCTTCGGAACGTAGTTATTCACATAACTATTCTAAATATTTGTGGGGCGATAAAGATGAAAATGAGAAAAATCGTTTAACAACAGGTAACTTCTCGATTTCTTGTAATACTTTGTCTTCGGCATTTAATTCAGACAAAGCTTACGAAAGATTTAAAGAAAACAGACTTACTATAGCTCACCGTTTGGCACGTAAGAATTTTGGTCTGGAATACGAATCTGATATAGAAAGCGGCTTCCCTGTTTTGTATGATGAAATGTCTCAGGACGTTTTGATTCCGGCATTTTTCTCTGCTTATACAGGAAAGTCTGTTGATGATGTGAACATCGACACGTACTTTATTCCAATTTTCTCAAGTTTTAAAACATTCTTAAGTTCGTTAAACTGGAAGTTTACTTATAACGGATTATCTAAATTGCCATTTTTTAAAGAATATTTCAAGTCTGTCAATATCAATCATGCTTATACCTCGACATATAATATGGGTTCTTATGAAACATTCTCTCAGACAAATATGTTTGATGATGATTTCTATATAGATCCAATTGACGGTTCTTTGTATTATTCTCCTGAATATGACGTTTCTACGATAAGTATTTCGGAACGTTTAAATCCTTTGATTGGTTTTGATTCTAAATTCAAAAATAACTTGACGGCCAAGTTTGATATTCGTAGAAATAGAACAGTTACGTTATCATTTACAAATACAGAAATTTCGGAAGTTTCTAATTTCGAATATGTTGTAGGAGCGGGTTATGTATTTGAAGATTTTAAAGTGAATGTGAAAACTGCTGGTGGAAGTCATCATTTTGAAAATGATTTGACTGTTCGTGTTGATTTTTCTGTACGTGATAATCAGACTATCCGTAGAAATCTAGCAGAGGATATTACCCGAAAAATATCGGGAACAAAATCGTATGCATTAAAGTCGTATGCTGAATATATGTTGAGCCAAAGAATTACAATGCGCGTATATTTGGAATACACAATGAATCAACCTTTAACGAATGGCTACAGAACGTCAACCACAAGTGGAGGTGTTAATATTAGATTTTCATTAATGTAGTAGAAATGAATAGACTCAAAATACAGATAATCTTGCTTGTTTCAATCTTTCTTTACGCAGGAAATATCTTTGCAACGGAGGTAAAGGACTCGCTGGAAGAAACAAAAAAGGACATTATTCAATGGGAGTATAATTTGACTCATACCGAGCGTTACCGTGTTGATATAGATACTTCAATGGATTTCTTTTATCTGTATGAACCAAACGGAAGTATTGCGGATTATTTGGTAAATGCTGCTGAATACGGTTCGCCGGCTTTCTCTATTTTATTTCAGCCGAAAACGGATCCATTTTGTATTGGTGCCTATAATTCTTCTGTACAACATGCGGAAGAGCTTCCTGATTATACAGCTCAACGTCCGTATTCAAATCTTTTTTACTCTCAGGGATTGAATAGTGAACAGTCGGCACGTTTTTCACATATTCAAAATGTAAACAAATATTTTAATCTTGGGTTTAATCTGAATTTTTACAAAACAATAGGAGAATGGGATAATCAAGGTTTAAAAGGTCAGCATATAACACCGTGGATAACTTACTACGGGCCACGTTTTTCTACGACTTTTAAATATGCATATAATCACATTAACCGTCAGGAAAATGGTGGTATTGCAGTGGATTCATTATTGAATTATGAGAAGTTGCTCCGAATGAAATTCCCGAATGCGAGTTCAGATTTGCGCTTTCAAACTGCTGAATTTGTTCAAAAATGGAATTTGGGCAGACGAGCTAAGGAAGATAGTGCTTCATTGGATTTACTTCGTTATAAAAATGCGTTTGGATACAAATTGAATTATTATTCAACGAAACGTTCCTATACTGACAAATATCCAGATACTACATTTTATACAAATGTGCTGTACGATTCTTTAGCAACAAACGACAGTTTGTTTGATAAACACGTTGAGGCTATTGTTTTTGTTGAATTCCAAAGAAAAATAAAGGACATTAATTTTGTGGCAAATTTTGGAATCGGTTCAGAATATTGTGCAACAATTTTCAGGGATTATAATTATTCCATTCCTGAATATTTCGACAATTCGCAGTTTTACGAAGGTATGTTTGATGTTTCAATGCCTAAAGAATTTTTTATAGAACACAAACATAGATTTTATTTTTCAGGAGAGAATGCTATAAATTGGGAAAGTTACACTGGTATTAAAAAGACATTTAATTTTTCTAATGAGGAAAATTTAGAGGTAAACGTATCTCATGAATATTCAAATTCGTATTTAGAGGAATCATGGAATGATTTTGAATCGAATCATTATTCATTCCATACAGAACTTGATGCAGAAAAGAAAAATGAGTTTTATTGTAATGTGTCATCTTCCTGGGGTGATTTAGAAGCAGAAACACATTTTTATCTTATGAAGAACTATGTTTTCTTCGACGCAAATGGGGGTGTGAATCAATCGGATGAGTCGGGAAATGCTTTTACTTTAAAACTGCAGAAAACATCTCGGTTCTGGCATATTTTAATGAAGAATGGTTTGATATATCAAAATATAGCTGTTGGCGTTCAGGATTATCCAACTTGGGCAACATATAACTCTCTAGCTTTCCAAGGAGCATTTTTGAAAAAACTGATTCATTTTGGTATAGGTGCGGAATTATTGTATTATCCTTCTTATAATGCGCCTACTTATGATCCTGTATTGGGAACATTTTTGCCTCAGAGTGAAAATGAATATGGAGGTTTTCCTATTGTAAATGTTTTTGCTACAATAAAATACAAACCGATTCGCTTATATGTGAAATATACAAGTTTGTATGCTCTGCTAAAAGAACAAAATTATGTGATAGCAGGATATCCTCAGACAAATGGAACATTGTCATTTGGATTGTCTTGGTTGTTGTATAATTAAGATTCAAAACAAAAATTAGCCTGAAATCTTACGGATAAATCCATATACGTATTTGTACGTATATGGATTTTACGTTTATGCACGGAATTTTTATACAAAAAAATTACCTATCTTAGTACACTCAAAAAAATATGTTTATGGATTATGTTGCAGAATTAGAAAAAGACGTCCGTTTTCAGGAAGCTCTTCATTCTTGTTTGAACTGTGGCGTTTGTAGTGCTATATGTCCAGCTGCTGAATTTTACAATTACGATCCGCGAATGATTGTTACAACAGTGCAACGTCGTAACAATGAGGAGATAGAACAATTGCTGAAGTCTAATACTATTTGGTATTGTGGTCAATGTATGTCTTGTAAAACACGTTGTCCTCGTGGAAATACAGCGGGAATGATTATTCAGGCTTTGCGTTTGTTGTCTCAAAAATGTGGTTTTTTTACTGAAAGCGAGAAAGGTCGTCAACAATATGGCTTGAAGAAAACCATAGGTGAGAGTATTTTAAAATATGGATATTGCGTACATCCAATATTGGTGAAACCAGAACTTCATCCGGAACAAGGTGTTATTTGGGAATGGGTGCATAAGAATATGGATGCGGTGTATGATCGCCTTGGAGCAAATCTGTATAAAGATGGTGCAGGTGCAATGCGAAAGATTCATCAAAAGAATTTAGATGAACTTGCTGAAATCTTTAAAGTTACTGGTGGTGAAGATTTCTATGATTTGATAGAAAAGGAATCACAAAAGAAAGCAGAAGAAATGAATATGAGCACAGCAGAAGATAATAATGAGTATTTGATGCATGTGCTTACATATAATAGTAACGAACACCAAGAATAGAAGCCATGAATGTAGAAGGAAAGAAACAAATTTGGAGTTCTTATCAAAAGGATATAGCGGAAGATAATTATTACTATGCACGTAGTTGTATTCGTCAGAATTTTTATCCAGCATCGGAAGTTACATTCTTGCGCATTTTGCGTGAAGAATTAGGAAAAAATATCTTTGACGATCCAAATCATACAACGTGTACAGGTATTGGTTATCATTCTGATATTGTGCCATTTGACACAATTCAAACTGTTGTGGCTCGTCATTTTGCATTAATGACAGAAGCTGGTTTAGAAAATGTTGCAATTTCGTGTGTTACATCTTTTGGTATGTACACAGAGATTTTGGATTTATGGGAACATTTTCCAGAACAATTGGAAAAGATTCGTGAATATTTGTACAAATCAACAAAAAGAGAATTTAACATTCCTAAGAATATTGCTCATACAAGCGATATTATCTATAAATTTAGAAATGAAATTGCTCAAAAGGCAAAACATACACTGATAAATGTTCATACTGGTGAACCTTTGAAAGTTGTTGAACATATTGGTTGTCACTATGCAAAAATGTTCCCGACCAAAGGTGTTGGTGGTGCTGAATTTCCACAAGTATTGACCGGAATGATAGATGCATGGGGTGGAAGTGTTGTAGATTATCCAGAACGTCGTCATTGTTGTGGCTTTGGATTTAGAAACTATTTGGTACAAGCAAATCGAGGCTATTCAGTTTCGAATACAAAGAAAAAAATGGAGTCGATGAAACCGTTTAAACCAGATTTTATTGTAGCAAATTGTCCAGGATGTGCAATGTTTATGGATAAATGGCAATATACATTGGCAGAAATGGAAGGGGTAACTTACGATGAGGAAGGCTACGGAATTCCAGTGTTGACTTATGAAGAAATGGCTGGTTTAGTGTTAGGTTATAATCCGTGGGATTTAGGTTTACAGACACATCAAGTTCAATGTGAGTCTTTGTTGAATAAAATGGGTGTGGAATACGATCCAAAAGCAAAATATTTAGATAAAAACGGAAATCAATTACCAATTCCAGAAAAACCAATGAATCTTAAAGTGTAGATATTTAGTGATTAGAGATTAGTGATTAGTTATGGCAAAGAGTGTGTTGATGGATAAGATTTTTGATTTTGCAGTTTCTATAGTTAATCTGTATAAATATTTACAAGAAGAAAAAAAGAATATGTAATTAGTAAACAAATATTACGGAGTGGAACGAGTATCGGTGCAAATATTAGTGAAGCGAAGTATTTAGAAAGTAAATTAGATTTTATACATAAATTGTCAATTGCACAAAAAGAAGTAAATGAAACAAAATATTGTTAGAACTATTAGTGCGAACAGGTTACGTAAATAACGATTTATATAATTCATTAAGCACAACAGTTGTTGAGTTATTGAAATTGGTGACTTCTTCAATAAAAACAGCAAAAACTTCATTAAACACTAACAACTAAACACTAATAACTAATCGTTAAACACTAAAAACTTATGATAGATGTACTTATAATCGGTGGCGGAATAGCAGGTATACAGGCTGCTTGTTCCTTACAAGATTTAGGATTGGAGACAGTTATTGTTGAAAAAGAAAAAACAATTGGAGGGCACCTGAATGATTGGGATACATTGTTTCCAACTTTTCGTTCAGCATCGGAAGTGATAGATTATTATACAGAAGAAACTCGAAAACGTGCATTGACAATTTATTTGAATACGAATGTCATTTCCATAAAAAAAGTGGATGAAGGCGTGTTCGAAGTACAGACATCACGTGATGTGTTGTTTAGAAGTAAATCTGTTGTGTTGGCGTCCGGTTATCAGTTGTTTAATGCTGAACGTAAGGAAGAATATGGTTATAAAATCTATGACAACGTATTAACTTCTGCAGATTTGGAAAAGAAATTCCGTCGGTTAAACGGACAGCCGTTCAAAACACCTACAGACAAAACTCCTAAACGCATTGGATTTATTCATTGTGTAGGTTCGAGAGATGAAAAATCTGGAAATCATTATTGCTCTAAACTTTGTTGTGTTACGGCGGTAAAACAGGCAATTCACATGAAACAGGTTTGTCCGGAAGCGGATGTTTTCTGTTGCTATATGGATTTGCGTATGTACGGACCAGGCTTTGAGGAAATGTATCGCGAAGCTCAGGAAAAATATCATGTTCAGTTTATACGTGGACGTCTTTCAGAAGTTTCAGAGAATTCCGACGGTACGTTACAGTTGAAAGTGGAAGACACTTTGGCGGCCCGTCCTTGTAGAATACAGGCTGATATGTTAGTTCTTATGGTGGGAATGGAAGCATCTAAGAATACAGCTTTATTTAAGCAGTCATGTAATCTTGAATGTGCTTCGAATCGTTTTGTGAAACCGAACGATCACCATATTGGTTCAAATCAAACGAATGTGCCTGGATTGTTTACTGCAGGAACGAGTATTGGACCAATGTCTGTTTTTGATACAGTAAATCATGCAAAATCTGTAGCTTTTGCAGTGAATGAATACTTAAAGAATTCAGAATTATGAGAAATTTTGGATTTGCAACAACAAAATCGAGAACGGTAGATTATAGTAAAATCGATACTCGTCTTATTGGTTATATTTTAGAAAATGAGCCAACATTCAATGCTTGTTTATCATGTGGCTCATGCACTGCAATTTGTAGTGCTGGTAATCTGACAAATTTCAATATCCGAAAGTTAAGTCTTTTAATCCGTTTAGGAGAATTGGAAAAAATTCACACGGAAATTGACAAATGTATGCTTTGTGGAAAATGTTTGTTGGAATGTCCTCGGGGAATCAATACTCGAAATGTGATAATGTTGATAAAAAAAGGTTTAACAATTTTTGATATAAAAGATCAGGAATAATGGAGAACTATTTTGTATTGCCATTTACGGTAGGAACAGTTATTCTGTTTTCTATATTGCTTGTAAAATATGCTTTGTGGATTTCGAAACTTTCGAAAATCGATAAATTGCGTATTGTACAAAGTATATTTTCACGAAGAACACTTTCTGCTATAAAAGAGTGTTTTATGGAATGTTTGATTCACAGACGTATATTCAAACGAAATATTTTGTTGGGATATATGCACATGAGTCTTGCATTTGGATGGTTCTTGCTCATTGTTGTTGGGCATATAGAATGGGTCGTTTATTCAGGTACGTTTGTTACATATCCTTGGAATTCGATTTTCTTCCAATATTTTGTTCATGAAAGTTTTCCTGGTGAAAAAATTATGGCAAATATCATGGATTTCTTGTTGTTGTTTGTTTTGAGCGGTGTTTTGTTGGCATATTTCAAACGTATAAACAGCAGAATGTATGGCATCAAGAAAACAACAAAACTGAAACCTCGTGATAGAATGACCATGTGTGCATTGTGGTTAATTTTTCCATTGCGTTTATTGGCGGAAGGAGCAACAGCATCATTTTACCATAATGGCGGTTTTTTGACAAATAGTGTCGGCCGTTTTTTTGAATGGATACAAATTAGTCATACAACTGAGGAAATTCTATGGTGGTCATATTCAATTAGTTTGGGTGTGTTCTTTGTTGGTTTACCATGGTCGCGTTATATGCATATATTCACCGAGGTTTTGTTGATAGGAATTCGCAGTACAGGTGTGAAACTGAAGAAAGAATTTAATTCGTATTCTCGAATTCAGGTATATTCCTGCTCTCGTTGTGGAATATGTATCGATGTTTGTCAAATGCACATTTCGAACATTTCCAACAACCAGTCCGTTTATATTTTGAAAAATATCCGTGACCAGAACTTAACAGATAGAAAGTTATTCAACTGTTTGTTGTGTGGCCGTTGTGAACAGGCTTGTCCGGTAAATATTAACTTGAACGATTTACGCATATCTCAACGAATCCGTGCTACAAAAGAATACAATTCCGACTATGCGTTTTTGAAAACTCTTCCTGTTGAGCAGCCAGTAGAGGATAAAACACCGGAAGTAATCTATTTTGCAGGATGTATGACGCACATGACTCCTGGTATAAAAAAATCGGTGTTGAAGGTATTGGAAAAGGCAAATGTCAATTATCAGTTTATGGACAAAGATAAAGGTGCTTGCTGTGGACGTCCGTTGATGCTTGCCGGTCAATATGAAGCAGCCAAGAAATTGATTGCCCATAATCGTGAAAAAATACTTGAATCTGGAGCATCAACGTTGTTAGTTTCTTGTCCTATTTGTTATAAAGTCTTTAAAGATGATTATGAATTGGGACAGATTTCAATAAAACATCATTCGGAGTACTTCTTGGAATTGGTGGAACAAGGAAAAATCACATTAAAGAAATCCGACAAATCAATTGTATATCATGATCCATGCGAGTTGGGTAGAGGATGTGGTGTATATGAACCGCCAAGAAATCTGTTGAAGATGACAGGAAATTTACAGAGCATACAGCAGGAAAAAGTAAACTCATTGTGTTGCAGCGGTTCGCTTGGAGATTTATGTTTGTCTATGTCTGACAGAAATACGATAAAAGCAGAAACATTAAAAGTATTATTGAACCAAAATCCAGATATGTTGGCGACAGCTTGTCCTTTATGCAAGAAAACTTTTGTAAAAGGTGTTGATATTCAGGTAAAAGACATTGCAGAAATAGTTGCTGAATCAATGGAAAATTAAGAAATTATAATGGAAATAGTATTTAAAAGCACAGTTAATGCTGAAAATTATAAGAGCAGAATTTATTTAGTGAATTCGTTAGAAGATGCTGCAAACTGCAGTTTATCTGAATTTGAACAGAAAATGCTTTCTGCTAAGGTAAATCAAACGAGATTCATCAAGATAGAAACGCCTGATTACACATCGTATGTTGTGATTCTAAAAAACGATAGCGATGATGAATCTTGTGAAACATTACGTAAATTAGGAAACGAGGTTTATAATTCAGCACAAGGCAAAAATGAGAAAGATGTCGTAATTGCAAATATTTCGTGTTTGCCAAACGTTGTCTATCCATTTTTGGAAGGATTTCTGTTGAGTCAATATTCTTTTTCTAAATATTCTAAAAAGTTAGAAATCAATTCTTTTGAGAATATAGTCTGTACAGGAAAAGACTGTGGAGATATAAATGAATTAAATACCATAATAAAAGGTGTTTTTGTTACAAGGAATTTGATTAACGAGCCAAACAATGTTTGTACGGCAGAATATTTTGCACAACAAGCAGAAGAATTGTTTGCGGGAACGGAAGCACAGGTTTTCGTGAGAGACAAAAAATGGATTGAGAACGAAAAAATGGGAGGTCTATTGGCTGTAAATAAGGGTAGTGTATTGCCTCCATATTTTGTTCATGTTGTTTGGAATCCGCAAAAAAATAATTCTCAACCGATTGTGTTGGTAGGAAAAGGAATTGTTTTTGATGCAGGTGGTTTGAGTTTGAAACCAAATCAATTTATGGAAACAATGAAATCAGATATGAGTGGTGCTGCAACAGTTTTAGGTACAATGAAAATTGTTGCAGAAACAAAACTTCCAGTTCATATAGAGGCACTGATTCCGTTGACTGATAATCGTCCGGGAGAAAATGCAATGGCTTTGGGCGATATTATTACAATGCATAATGGAAAAACCGTTGAAATATTAAATGCCGATGCTGAAGGTCGTTTAATCTTGGCAGATGCTTTAAGTTATGCTGCGTCGTTAAATCCAAAATTGACAATAGATGTAGCAACTTTAACCGGTGCTGCAAATCAGGCTGTAGGTGAACATGCCGCTGTATATTTTGCAACTGCTGAAAAAGATGATTGTGAAGCATTGGAAAAAACAAGCTTTAAGGAATGGGAACCGTTAGTTCGTTTCCCTCTTTGGAATTATTACAATGAATTGATTTCTTCGAATATGGCAGATATGAAAAACACAGGGGGACAATATGGAGGTGCAGTTTCTGCTGCGAAGTTTTTACAGCAGTATGTAAGTTATTCATGGATTCATCTTGATATAGCAGGATCTGCGTATTTCAAATCAAAATGGTCGTATAAGGGAGTTGGGGCAACTGGTTTTGGCGTTCGTTTGTTGTATATGTTTTTGAAACAGCTAGCTTAAAAAACTTGTTTCACGAAACTGAATGTGAATAGCCAAAAATAAAAAAGCCGAATCAATTGATTCGGCTTTTCTGTTTATTTAGTGTCGCTTATAGTAGGCTAACACTTCGTTTTACGAATTCTTCAAGAGCTTCGCCTTTCAGCATGTTGTTTGAAATTAAAGCTAAATCAATTAACTGTTTTACCGTGTTATTTGATTTTCCGTAGCTTGTTAGAGTTTCTTTCTTTTTATCTTCCAAACTTCCGATTTCTTTGTTCAAAGATTCAAGTCTTTCTTTGTCTGCTGCAGGAATCTCTTCGTCTTTCTTATCTTTTTTAGCATCTTCCAATTTTTGACGCTCGTCTTTCAAAGGTTTCAAATCAGCATTGATTTTGTCAAGATTATCCTTTGTTGCAGCAAGTTTGTCTGTGTTTATTTTGCTAATCAACGGATGGTTTGCGTTTACAATCAAATTGTAGCTGTCTGGAATTTGGTTGTAGAAACTCATTCCAGGATTCATTTGAGCCATATCTTTCATACGGCGCATATATTCCGATTGAGTAACCATGATAGGCGCTTCGTCGGCTGCAAGATTAGCGAACTGAACCATGAAATCATTTGATGCCTGAGAAGAAAATACAACTGACAAATCGTCTTTTTCCTCTTGGCTAAGTTTTGATTCCTGTGAATCTTCTTTTTTGATTAGGTTGTCAATAATGTCAGCATCAACGCGTGAGAATGAAACCTTTTCGAATTTTTGTTCCAATTGACTGATAAGATGTGAATCCAAGTGTCCGTCCATCAATAAAACATCATAGCCTTTGTTTTTAGCTTTTTGAATGTAGCTATATTGAGTTTCTGGATCATTTGCATATAGGTAAATCAATGTTCCGTTTTTATCGGTTTGATTTTCTTTTATCAATGTCTTGTATTCTTCAAAAGTGAAAGATTTACCGTCAACATTTTTTAATAAAGCAAAATCTTTTGCACGGTCGTAGAACTTTTCTTCACTAAGCATTCCGTATGTGATGAATAATTTCAAATCATCCCATTTCTTCTCGTATTCATCACGGTTGTTTTTAAAGATATCCTGTAAGCGGTCTGCCACTTTTTTAGTAATGTGACTAGAAATTTGTTTCACATTCTTGTCGCTTTGCAAATAGCTACGTGATACATTAAGAGGAATGTCTGGGGAATCAAGAACACCATGAAGCAATGTTAAGAAATCAGGTACAATACCTTCAACAGAATCTGTTACAAAAACCTGGTTGCAGTATAACTGGATTTTATTTTTCTGAACTTCGAAGTTATTACGGATTTTAGGGAAGTAAAGAATACCAGTTAAATTGAAAGGATAATCTACGTTGAGGTGAATGTAGAACAATGGATCTTCTGCAATAGGATATAATTCTTTGTAAAAATTCTGATAATCTTCATCCTTTAATTCCGAAGGTTTTTTTGTCCATGCTGGAGTAGGGTTGTTGATAATGTTGTCTTCGTCTGTATCAACATATTTACCGTCTTTCCATTCTTGTTTTTTACCAAAAATAATAGATACAGGTAAGAATTTACAGTATTTCTTTAATAGCTCTTCAATTTTACCTTTTTCAAGATATTCTTTGGCGTCGTCATCAACATGAAGAACAATGTCGGTTCCAACGTTTTCTTTTTCTATTTCGTCAAGAGTATAGTTTGGACTGCCGTCGCAAGACCATTTTACTGCTTTTGCACCATCTTGATAGGATTTTGTAAGAATATCAACTGTGCTTGCAACCATGAAAGCGGAGTAAAAACCTAAACCGAAATGTCCAATAATAGCTTCAGCTTTACCTTCGAATTTTTTCAAGAATTCATCAGCTCCAGAAAAAGCAATTTGGTTGATATATTTATCAACTTCCTCGGCCGTCATACCAATACCGTCGTCGGAAATAGTAATAGTTTTTGCTTTCTCATCAATTGAAACGCGAACTTGAGCTTTAGACATGTCTTTGTCATATTTTCCAAGTTTTGCAAGAGTTTTCAATTTTTGAGTTGCGTCAACTGCGTTAGAAACAAGTTCACGAAGGAAAATTTCCTGGTCTGAATAAAGAAATTTCTTGATGACTGGAAAAATGTTTTCGGTTGTTACACCAATTTTACCTGATTGCATATCAATATAATTTAGTTTATACAAAAATTTCGTTGTTTGTGCTTGTCAATATGTGTGCCATCAAATCTTTGCTGACAGAGTGTCGGTTTTTGATTGGCAGAACTGACAAGGATGATAAAATGACGATGAACACTTCGGAAACTAAAATGATTTTACCGTATTTTTTAACATGCTTTTTTGTATCTTTGTAGGATAAAAACTACTGTAAAATATGTCGTAACTTTTCGGTGATAAAAAAAAGTTACGTGTGTAAAAATAAAAGATGATGAAAAAAATATATCTATTGGGCTTGCTATGCACAATTTTTGCTATAAATGTGTTTTCACAGGCATTAACGTACAATCCTTCTCTCTTTATAAAAACAGAAATAAATGTTGGAAATCCGGCATATCCGTTCCCTCAATTCTTAGAGTACAAGGGGGGTGGAAAGTCTTTGGCGAAGTATAATGCAGAAGGTGTTACGCACGCGGATATGGAAAAAACGATGCGTGAGGCATACGAAATTATGATGCACCGTTGTCGCTATATGGGTGGTACGCACTGTGGTGTGCCATACATTACATTTAACCATGAAAGTGTTCCGGGTAACTATGGAACATTCGTATCCGAAGGTGATGGTTATGCATTGCTTGCAGCTGCAATTTTTGCAGATCAAAAGACATTCAATGGCTTGTACATGTGGATTCACGATAATCGTTTCAGTGGTGTGAAAAGATTTCAGGACGGCCGTGTGCTTCGTGCAACGGCGAATGATTATGCAGGTCCTTATTTGGCTGGATGGCAGTGTGATGAAACTACGACAAGTATGTCGCCTTCTCACTCGGCAACAGATGGTGACGTCGATATAGCGATGGCGATGCTGATTGCTTATAAACAATGGGGTGAGTGGATGAAGCACGATGGTGAGATTGTTAAAGATTATGCAGGAAATCCAATTTCATTAAAATACGAAACGCAACGTGTTGTAGGAGCTTTGGTTGACACGTTAGGACAATGGGATCCTGGAAGTGGAGCTTTGACGGGAGAACTATGTGGTGTTGTTGGTATTGACGGTTATGAAAAACGTGGAAACTCTTGGGGGGAATTAACTCGTTGGCGTTTTACTGCAGAGGCTAATGCAATGTACCCTAATGTAAATGGACCATATAATGGAGGACCGAATCTATATGGAATATATGGAGGAAATTATATTGATTATGATGCTCCTTCGTACTTCGAGGAATTCTGGCGTTGGTTGAAAAATGGTGATGGAGTTGATGAAAACAATAAAGTGATGGCTCCGTGGGAAATCCATCAGTTTAAACGTGCTGCGGCATCGGGTAACTGGCTGAACCAACAGGCGTATGAACAAGGTTATCAGGCGTCTATTGGTCAGGTTATGATGTCTGAGGATGGGAAACCAACATTCTCTGTTTATGTGGGAGGTGAAGATTTCCGTTATCCATGGCGACATATGATGGATTATTTGTGGCATGGAAATGCAGATTATGATTGGGATCCAAAAACTCATCAGGTAATAGAAGGGAAAGTGAACAGATCTGAGTATGATATGGGGATGAGACATGCAGAACTGTTGAAAAATCCAACAAATGGTGGAAAACAATTGTGTTCGAAAATGGGAGCATCTCCAGATCCTGGACAACCTTTATGGTTTGGTGTGTCTCAAATACCACAGCAATGGAACTTAGACGGTACAGTTGGGCAGGATTATCACACGGTATATTCTCCGGGTGCGGGTTCTCCAGCTGCTGTTATTTCAGGAGACTTGGATTTGTTGGCAGATATATATCGTCAGTGCGAATTGTTGTGGGATGGTAACAATACTGCTGCGAAGTTGGATCCTGAAGAAAGATATATCGGTAGCACTCCAAAATATTTCCATGGTTGGTTCCGTGTTCTTGGCTTATTAGTTTGTTCAGGAAATTTAGCTGCTCCTGAGGATATGAAACCGATTGCAAATATGAAAGTATATATGTCGGTAGATAAAACATACGCATACGAGGGCGATAAGGTTGGTTACACTGTTCAATATAGAAACTACGGAACTTTGGACGCCAAGGACGTAAAGATTCAAACTCCGCTTGATCCAGATTATACTTTTGTAAGTGCAACAAAAGGTGGTGTATATGATCCAGCAACGCATTCAATTACTTGGAATATAGGTACAGTTCCTGGTTTTAAAACAGGAGGGTTGGCTGCAACTCAGGATTCGGTTGCGTTTACGGTAAGAATAACAAGTTTGGAAAACTCGCGTGTATGCGAAACAAGTACAATTACAGGTTCAAATTTCGATGAATGGGTTAGTAACGAATATCCAAACCACGCAACATATACAATGGAACGCAACTGCGTAGATGTCTTGGCAAATCGTAGTTTGGTGTTGGAGAAAACGGCAAATAGAACAGAATTGAATCCAAATGATGTTGTTACATTCACGGTTAATTTTGAAAATGTGTCGTCAGATGATGCATGGATGAATGGTGGGCGCGATAATGTTCGTTTGTCATATGGTAACTATTATATGCAGGGAAGTGCGTATCAATTTTATCATTTGTATCGTTTTTGGAATGATTCGTACGAGGCATATATAAATATGAGCAACTATCGTTTGTCTTATTTTATGTATGACGCAGCTGCACAAGGTTTGTATGATGCAGCAAAAAATCCGACAGGATGGACATTTGTGGTGGATAACCAAAATGACCTTGACAAATACGGATATAATCCAGAAACAGGACCGATTACTTTTGCTTACCAGAAAATTCCACAAGGAGAAGATGAATTTGGAAAATGGAATCAGCGTTTGATGATTCGTTTTGCCGATGTGTTGATGGCACCTTCTACTCATGTGTATGACAAATTGGATTCACAATATTTATTGCATAAAGGTGTTTGGGGACCAGGTTTTATTCGTGCTCGTTTGGCTTCGAATCCATATTCAGACTTGTCTACTCGTGTACAAGATGACTGGTCATTCTCTACGGATATTACGGCAAAAACTATTGATGGTCAAGGTGAAACATTTACGTTGGTAACACCTTGTTGGGCAAATTACGATGATTTAGGTTACGAAATTGATAACTATTCTCGTCATACATGTAGTGCTCCAACATCTAAATTGAAAAATTTTGAAAGGGTTTTAGTTGAAGAATTCGATGGTTATACTTGGCGTCGTATTCAAGGTCGTGGACCGCTTCCTGGAAAAGAAGCTTATAATGTAACAATTGTTGATACAATACCTAAGGAATTGTCTTTCAAAGAATTTGTGACGAAAAAAGCTTTGGGGATAGAAGCAACATATACGGCGGCTCCTGCAGGTGCTAATTACACAGGTATTGTAAAGTGGACAATCCCAGAAATGTTGGTAGGTGAGAGTGGAAAGCTTGTATATACTTGCGTGGCAAAAGATTTGGGCTGTCCAACAGTGGAAGATACATATTATATAAACGCTGCATGGATTTATTCCGACACGGATTCTCCAGATTCTTCTTCTGTGGAATTAATGACAACATGTACAGATCTTCCTCCATATATTGAACCACAGACTTCGTTGTTTAAAACTGCTTCTCAGACAACGGCAACTGTTGGAGACGTGATTTCTTATGAGGTAAAATATATAAATACAACAGGAACTATTGTGGATGAAGACTGTTCTTCGTCTGCAAACTGGATGGCTATGGGAGGAAAAACGCTTCCTAATCCATCGGGAAGTAAATTCTCATTAAATACAAATGGTTCGAGTGCATATTTCTTTGGTCCGAAATATTCGTATGGTGAAAATGGTTCTGTGTATATTACATTTAGTGGATGTAATTCTACGACACAGGAATTGTATTTTGTTATGCGTTATGATAGTGGCATCCCTGGAACAGCATCATTTAAGGGCTTGGCTATGAAGTTGTTTATTAATAAGGACGGCAAGAATAATTTTGGATACGAATTGTATGATAATGGGACAATGGTTGCTCGAGAAGGAACATCTTGGCAGGATGCAATGCAATTTGCTGGAAGTAATACAAATCCAACATTCAAGTTCGTATTAAATGAAGATCATTTATATATGTATGTAAATGATGAAGAAAATGAGTGGACAAGTGTGATGAAAGATTGGAAAGGTCTTTCAAAAGGAGCAGGGTACTTTGGTATATATGTCAATAGTAATGGTAACGGAGCCACTGCCTTAGATAATTTCAAAACAGAATTGGATTATGCGTTTAATGTTACGTTGTATGATGAATTACCATCTGAGTTGACTGACATAAAAAATATTTCAGGTAACGGAAAACTTGCTTCAAATAAAATTACCTGGCCTATGGTTGCAGGTCCAGTGAAACCAAATGAGGTAATAGCATATACATTTGATGCGACAGTAGATGAATGTAATAGTTTCATCAACAATTATGGATTGGCTGATGTGTATGGTCAGGAAACATTGAAAGTCGTAAATTCTGTGAAATGTGGCGCAACAATTTGTCCTGATGCTCCTGATGTTGTGTCTCCAATTACATATTGTAAAGGTCAAACTGCTCCGTCATTAATTGCAGATGGAAAGAAATTAAAATGGTACGATGCTGATATGGAATTTCTTGCATCTGGAACCGGACCTGTCCCATCAACGGAAAAAGTAGGCAGTTTTACATATTATGTTACTCAAACTGGTTCGTGTGAAAGTGATCCGTCGGAAATTGTGGTGGAAGTAATAGAAACAGAAAAACCAACAGTTGAAGACATAACATTATGTAAAAATGATATGAATGTTTCTGCATTGACAGCAGAAGGAGAGGATTTGAAATGGTATAATAGTGATGATGTTCAGTTGGATGCTGCACCAAAACCAGATGTCGCAGAAGAAGGTGATTTTTCTTTCTTTGTGACACAGACTGTGAACGAGTGTGAAAGTGAAAAGGCTGAAATCATTGTGACTGTAGGTGCTTTGGCAAAACCAACAGTAGAATCTCCTGTGAATTATTGTCAGGGATTGGAGGCTGAAGAATTGTCTGCAACTGCAGATGGAGGTGTGTTGCAGTGGTATTCTGTTGCTATAAACGGTACAGCTTTAGCGTCAACTCCAGTGCCAAGTACGGAAAATGTAGGTTCTGTATCGTATTTTGTCTCACAAAAATCAGGAACTTGTGAAAGTGAACGTTCGGAAATTGTTGTCAATGTAAAATCTAATCCAGTAAGTTCAATTTCTGCAACTGCAGAATCTTATTGTGGGGATAATTCTCCTATAACATTGTCGATAGAACCGAAGGATAAAAACTTTGATATGTCAAGCGCTTCATATCAATGGTATATTGATGGAAGTAAGTCGGGTAGTGTGGAATCAATATCTGAAGCTCAAGCCGGAACATATTCTTGTGTTCTTTCGCTTGATGGCTGTTCTTATACTACGGAAGAAGTCACAATATCTCAATATGAAAATCCTACCTATACTATAACTGGTGCGGGAAGTTACTGCCCTGAATCGACAGAAAAAGAACCGGTTGTAATTACATTCACTTCTGGTGAAGCTCCGTTCTCTTTTACGGATGCGGTATTAGGTGAAGTCGTTTCAGAAACTAACGTTTATACAGTTGAGAATCCTAAGGGTGGAACATATAAAATATCTATTTTAAAGGATGCACATGAATGTTCTATGGTTGAGGTTGGCTCAAGTGTTACTGTTGAGGATTTAGAAACTCCAGATTTGACAATTTCATCAATTCCAGGAGTGTGCGCGGAAACAGAGTCGGTTGATATTAGTAAGTATGTTTCTGCTGGAAGGGAATCTGTTTCTTATTCAACAGACAAAGGAACTGTTAGTGCTGCTGGTATTCTAACAGGCTTGACAGCTGCTGGAGAATATAATGTATCCGTAACGGTTACAGGAAAAGTTGCTCCATATTGTACAAATACAAAAATTGCTACAGTGACTGTATTCTCTTTACCTGAAATTGCATTTGAAGAAGAATTGTCAGTGTGTGCTGATGCTGATTTACAAATAAATCCAACTATTACAACTGCTACGAGAAATTATTCTGTTGCATGGTCGGGAGATGCTGCTGAAAAATTAAATAGTAAAACGCTGATTCAACCAACGTTCAACGCTTCTGTCGAGAATGAGGAAATATTTACATTGAATTTAACCGTTATAGATGAAAATAAATGTTCTTCTAAAGAGGCAACAACTGTAAAAGTTAATCCTGTTCCAACAGTTTCGTTGACAATGTCTGAAACAAGTTTTTGTGTTTCAGAATCAGAACCGCAGACAATAACAGCGAAGATTAGTCCAGAAGGAATAAAAGGAGATTATACTTGGGAGGCTGGAGATGCGGTAACTACTGCTAGTTCCGCAAAAATTACTCCAAGTTCTTGTCTGGTAGGAAAGAATGAAATAAAATATATGTTCGAAACAGAATCTGGTTGTGCTTCCGAATGGGCTGTACAGAACTTTACAGTGAAAGCATTGCCGGAAATTAGTCTTGCTCCAAGCAAAGCAGATATTTGTGTAAGTGGAGAAAATAGTTCCGATGTAACAATGATTCCTTCTCAGTCTGTGGGAACATTTGAATATTCTATAAACAAAGGTACTATAGAAACAGATGGAACTTTTTCTGCATCAAACGGTGTAGGTGAGTATGAAATAACACTGACATATACAGGAACAAATTCTTGTCAGAATGTTGCAACAACAACGGTGACAGTACATAAATTGCCTCAGGTTTCGTTTGCAGAAACAAATCCTAAAAAAGCTTGTTACAACTCAACATTAGTAGAATTAACAGTGCAACCTTCAGTTGAATCAGCTGCTGCATATAGCTTTATAGGAACAGCGTCATCAACTACTTCAGATTTCAATCCTTCTGCAGCGGCAGTAGGGGAAAATACAATGACTTATATTTATACAGATGAAAATGGTTGTCAGAATTCTGCTTCTTGGATTATAAATGTGGAAAAAGTTGAGGCACCATCAATTGAGGCTCCAAATCCAAGAACTGTTACGGTGGAAGATGGAAATCTATTGGATGTGACAACAATGAAAGCAGTACCAAGCGTCGTGACAGATAATTTGATTTGGCAAGATGCGTCTAGAATAAAGTTGGCTGATGGAGCAGAATATACAAGTCCGGCAACAACGGAAGGTGTTTATCAGTTATTTGTGAAAGAATATAGAAATATAGAAGGCAATGATTGTTACAGCGATAGCACTCTTGCTACATTGGTTTTGTCTGACTGTAATGCAAAATCACCTATAGTTACAAATGAGAATGTTTGTGTTGGGGCAGGTGAAAATAATGAAGTAACAGTTACTTTAAATGCAAATTATGCAGGAGAATCTACGGGTAGAAAAATCTCTTGGTTCGCATCATCTGATAATATAGAAAGTCAAACTCCAATGGTGGCAGGAGACGATGTAACAACATGGGAAACTGTGGTAAATACAGAACAAGCGGATGTGTTCACATTTTATGTTGCTGAGTATTCTTCGGATAAGGATTGTTGGTCTTTCCCAACGCCGATAAGTGTTATAGTTAAACCGCTTCCAGAAATAGCAATAGAAGAGTTTACAAATAATGGAATCTTATGTTATTTTGAAGGTAGTTACTCTGCAGTGGGAACAATTAATGGTGTTCGTTCTTCTGCGGGAACATGGTCGATAAAGGATGATGCTCTAGAAATTGGTGCAAATACAGGAGTAATTAGTACAAAATCGGCAGGAAAAACTGATGGAAATTATACGGCAGTATATACATACACGGATGGATTCGGATGTACTGGTTCTGGCGAAAAAGACTTTTCTGTAGAATATCCAGAAATACCAACATCTGACGGTTATCTTGGAATTGTAGCAGATCCAAAGCAAGTGTCAATTTCGGTGAACAAAACTTCTTTGGAAAAAGATGACGCTACAGTTCGTTGGTATGGAAGTGAGACTTCTACAACGGCTTCAGCAACAGGAAATAGCTGGAGTCCTGACTTTGATCCTTCATTTGTTCATACTGCAACATATTATTTGACTCAGGAAGTAAATGGTTGTGAGAGTGAAAAAGGAACTTCTTTGGTGAAAATTGTGGAATGTCCATTTGAAAAACCTGAACCTACAAAAGAGACTGTTTCTCAATGTGTTCGAAAAGATGGCAAAGTAGAAAGTCTGTCGGTTGCATTGCCTTCGTCAACAACTGTCTCTGCTGATTCTTGGGTATGGTTTTCTGAAGATGATTTGGAAAATCCACTAGAAAATTCAAATGTGACAAGTTTTGATGCGAATATCTCAACTGATGTTGCAATGAAGAAAGTGTTCTATGTTGCATATTATGCTACGCAGTCACCATTACCATCTTGTATGAGTGAAAAAGCTCAGATTACAGTGGAAATAAAACCATTACCTGAAATTGCTTTCGATGAAAATAATCAGAAAACGGTATGTCAGGATAAAGGGGATGTTGTTTGGGCTGTGAAAAAAGTTAATACGCATGAAAATGGTGCGGGTACAGGTGTATGGACATTGAATTATAAACAGGATAATGGAATGTCGCAGAAAGGTGTATTTGATCCAGCAACATTTGGTGAAAAAACAGAAACATATAGGGTAACATATACTTATACTGATGGTGCTGGTTGTGTAGATTCAGTTTATGAAAATATTACGGTACAATATACTCCAATACCAGAGGTGAGTGATTTTAGTGCTTTAACAGAACAAAATGCAACTGTAATTGTTTCTGCAACTCCATTGACAGATGATGCGGTTGTTACATGGTATGATGCAAATGGATTGGAAAAATCAAAAGATAAAGATTTTGAGACTGCTGATCCAGGTAATGTAGTTACGCATAAATCTTATTTTGCAACTCAAACAATAAATTCTTGTCAGAGCCAAAAAGCTGAGGCTAAAGTTGATATAATTGACTGTCCTGTTCCAAAACCAATAGTTGTTCAGCCAGAAGATATCTGTAATTATGATAATGCTCCGGAAATAACAGCGACAGCTGGAAATTGGATTTCTGGTGAACGTCCGGAAGGAACAGTTTCTTTTAGAATTTATGATTCAGAAGTTGACGGTGAAATGTTATCGGAATCTTCTAATGGTACATTTATTCCAGAAATTGATAATACAAAAGCTGCTGTTTATACATATTGGGTTTCTGAATATAATGTAAATGTAACTCCGTCTGCGTGTGAAAGTAAACGTTCAAAAGTATCGTTGACAGTGAAAAAAACAGAAACACCGACAATAATGCTTTCAAAGAATAGTGTGTGCTATGGCGCTCAAAATCCATCGTATAGTGCAATAGGACAGGGAACAATACTTTGGTATGAAGAAGAACCTTTGTATCCTGCAACAGACGAATTGTCGATGGGTAATCCTTATAATCCTACTTATACAGAACCTGGTGTATATGCAGTGTGGGCAACGCAAAAAGTTGACGGATGTTTGTCGGAAGCTGTTTCAAAAGAATTCGAAATTATTGCAAATCCGGAAGTTCCGGAGGTACAATCGGCAACAATTTGTGCTGGCTCTCCAAAAGATACGTTACGTGCTTATCCTTTAGAAGATGGAATAATTACCTGGTACGAGAATGAAGACAAAACAGGTGTGGTATCAAAATCCGCTAATTTTGCTCCTCAGGATGTAAATGCCGGAGTATATACTTATTATGCTTCTCAGACAATTCGTGGATGTATGAGTAATGTGTCTCCTGCGGAATATACAATAGTTGCATTGCCGTCAGCTCCTGTCGTTACTACAGATGCTTCTGCATGTGATTATGATGAGAAACATGTTCTCTCTGTAATGGAAAAAGAAAATGTTTCTGTTTCATGGTATTCTTCGCCAGAACTTGCAGATTTAGAATTTGAAGGAAATGTTTTAGAACATGTAATTGAAGGTAGCGGACTCGTTAGATATTTTGTGCGTCAGACAGAAAATGGATGTGTTGGACCATATGCCACAGCATCATTTGTTGTTGTTGAAAAACCAAAACAGCCTGTAGTTACTGGAGATATTATCTGCTCAGGAAATATTGCTGGTTTATATACTGATGGTTCAAAGGATTTGTGGTATTCTGATGAGTTCTTAACACAACTAGAAGGTCAGGGTTATACATTGACTGTAACAGATTTGACGGCAAGTAAAACTTATTATGTTGTAAGAGAAAAGAATGGTTGCTTCAGTGAACCGAAAGAAGCTGTTGTTGAGGTTATTCCTCAGCCTGTTATAACGATAACTCAGGACGGAGAGGATGCAATGTTGATAAAACGTTGTGAATATGAGGATGAGAAATATATTAGTACGTCAGTTTTCCCGAAACCAACAGAAAATGATCATATAGAATGGTATATATTCCCTGGTAATATTACCGTAAAGGATGCTGATTCTATTTTGTTGTCCAACTATGTGAACCTTTCTGCTTCGGTAACTTCAAGTGTCTCTTATACTGTTCGTGCTCAGTATATGGTAAAGAATACATACAAGAATATGTACTGTGCAAGTGCAATGGATACGGTGAAATATTCAACTTATGCAAAAGTTCGTGAACCGATAGTATTATCGAGTGTTATTTGTCAGGGTGAACAGATTGAACCTATGTTTGCATTTGGAACACCGAGTGTGACATGGATAAGTTTGGACGGAATAAATCCTCCGATATTCCAAGGACCGAAGTATGAATTTTCTGCTCAGCAAGGTAATCTTGAAATAGGTTCTTATCGTTTCAAAGTATTTGACATAAATGATGAGACTGGTTGTCATAGTGATACGGTTGAGGTAGCCTTGACTATGGCACCTGCTGCAGAAACTAAGATTTTTGGTAGAGATTCCGTTTGCGTTGGTGCATCAGAATCTTATTATACAAAATATAATGAAACAAGTATCTATAACTGGTTTGTTACTGGTGATAATCTGAATTATTCAAAAGATGCAACTTCACTTTCTGTTCGATATATTGATTGGAATACAACAGGAATTGACACTTTGATTGTTCATGAACAAACATGGGCAGGCTGCGAAGGTCATGATACGTTGATTGTTAAAATTGCAGAAGCTCCTCGTGCTCATTTTTCTTGGTCATTGCCTGGAGCATCGAATGTTATAGAACTTGTAGATAGTACTCAGCAGGATTCTTTGTATGGAGTAATGCCAGACGGAGAGTTATATGCAGAACCAATTTCTTATACAATGTACTGGAATTTTGGTCATGTTGGTTCAAATCCTAACGATATCGATTTGGAAGTCCCATACGAAAAACGAAATTTCCCAATAACAGAATCTGGATATTTATATGGATATAACTGTCCTTCTTTGACCGTGAAAAATGATTTTGGATGTTCAGACTCGTATTCAGATTGTATCTTTATAAATATATCATCAGGATTGTACATGCCATCGGCATTTTCTCCTTTGAATCCGGCTCATAGCGTAAGATATTTCCAGCCAAAGGGATATAACTTGGCAAAATGCGAAGTCTCGGTTTACGATAAATGGGGTAATTTACTTTGGTATTCAAACGAAGTTGAAGATGGAATGTTTATGGGTAAATGGGATGGTACTTATAATGGAAAAATCATGAAGTCTGATATGTATATCTGGAAAATGGAAGCATCATTTATCGATGGACAAATCTGGGAAGGTTACGATGTTGGAAATGGAAAGAAAGTTAAATTTGGAAATGTGCTTTTACTAAGGTAAAATTTCGGATAAAAAAAGAGGTAATATCATATAAACTTGTATTTTTGAACGTCAAAAGAACTTCTCTGAATGAAAACTCCTTCTTATGTTGAGAATGACCCATGGCTGAAACCGTTTGAAGCGGAAATTGTCAGCCGTTTGGAGTTTATTGAAAAATGTGAAAAAGACCTTATTGTAAATAATACTTCGTTGGAGTCTTTTGCAAATGGTCATTTGTTCTTTGGCTGTCATAAAACAGATAAATCATGGGTTTTCAGAGAATGGGCTCCGAATGCTACAAGTATCTGCTTAGTTGGAACTTTTTCCAACTGGGAGGAACGTGTGGAATATGTCTTTGATGAAAAAGACAGTTATTGGGAGTTAGAAGTTCCATTGGAATATATAAAACATGGCGATTTATACAAATTGTCTGTTTATTGGAAAGGCGGACAGGGTTATAGGATTCCTGCTTGGGCAACACGTGTTGTACAAGACGAACAGACAAAAATCTTTAATGCTCAGATTTGGGATTGTGAGAGTTATAAATGGAAAAATCCTTTACCAAAGATAGAGCAGGCTCCTTTGATATATGAGGCCCATGTTGGGATGGCTACAGAGGAATATAAGGTTGGAACCTATCTTGAATTTGCAAAGAATGTATTACCAAAAATAAAAGAATCTGGCTATAATACTGTTCAGCTTATGGCAATTCAGGAACATCCGTATTATGGTTCTTTTGGATATCACGTATCAAGTTTTTTTGCTCCTTCGTCTCGCTTTGGAACGCCAGAGGAGTTAAAGGAACTGATTGATACAGCACACGGAATGGGATTGCGTGTCATCATGGATTTAATACATTCTCATGCAGTAAAAAATACTGTGGAAGGATTGGGAAAATATGATGGCACGGATTATCAGTTTTTCCATAAAGGGGAAAAAGGAACACATCGTGCATGGGATTCTAAATGTTTTAATTATGGTAAGCATGAAGTCGCTCATTTCTTGCTTTCAAATTGCAAATATTGGCTTACAGAATTTAATTTCGATGGTTTCCGTTTTGATGGTGTGACAAGCATGATGTATTGGGATCATGGTTTGGGCCGTGCTTTTGATTGTTATGAACGATATTTTGACGGGAATGAAGATGTTGATGCTCTTACATATTTAGCGTTAGCAAATAAATTGATCCACGAAGTGAAACCTTCTGCAGTAACAATTGCAGAGGATATGAGTGGAATGCCGGGATTGGCCGCTCCATTTTCAGAAGGTGGCTTTGGCTTTGATTACCGCTTGTCAATGGGAGTTCCTGATTATTGGATAAAACTACTGAAGGAATATCGTGATGAGGACTGGCAGGTTGGAAATATGTATTATGAACTGACTCAGGCTCGTTCAGACGAAAAAGTGATTTCCTATGCGGAATCTCATGATCAGGCATTGGTTGGAGATAAAACGATCGCTTTTCGTCTGATGGATAAGGAAATGTACACGAGTATGCATGTTGCAATTCCAAGTCTTATAATTGACAGAGGAATGGCTCTTCATAAAGAAATTCGTTTAATGACTTTGGCGACAGCTCAAAATGGTTATTTGAATTTCATGGGAAATGAATTTGGACATCCTGAATGGATAGATTTTCCTCGTGAAGGTAATGATTGGTCTTATCATTATGCCCGTCGTCAATGGCATTTGAAAACAGATGAAAATCTTCGCTATAAATTCCTTGATATTTTTGATAAGGATATGATAGCTTTGATAAATAGTCATCCGGATTTCTTTAAAAATAAACCGCGTTTTATTCATGATAATAATCGTGACCAAATACTTGCTTTTGAACGAGATGGTTTATTCTTTGTTTTTTCGTTTAATCCTACGCAATCGTTTGAAGGATACGGAATTGCAATGCCAGAAGGTGAATATAAAATAGTTTTGTCTAATGATTCACCGAAGTATGGCGGTTTGAACAGAATAGACGAAACAATCGGTTATTTTTCTTTGCCGGTAGAGGAGGGATTATATGCAGAACACTATTTGAAAATGTATATTCCGAATCATACTGTATTGGTATTCGAGAAAAAGAATTTTTAGCAAAACATTTCGGTAAAAAAGCACGTCATTTTGTACGTAAATTTGTTTGCACATAAAGAATAATATTGCAAATAATTTTTTAATTTTGCAAAGGACTAAAAAGTGCTTTTGATAAATGGAATATTTAGAGTTTTCCCGCCAACAGGTTACTGATTTGCAGAGTTCTTTGCAAAGAGAATATCTTCGTACTAATAAAGCAGGTTCATACGCGAGTTCGACGATTATCAATTGCAATACGCGTAAATATCATGGCTTGCTTGTTTGTCCGGTAAAGGAAATTGACGGTGATAATTATGTGCTTTTGTCCTCGTTGGATGAAACTGTTGTTCTTGAAAATACTCCGTTTCAGTTGGCAACGCATAAGTTTGGCTCTGAATTTAATCCTTCGGGATATAAATATATTGAATCATTTAAAAACTCGCCAGTTTTAACATTGGTGTATCGCGTGGGTGGTGTTTCTCTTCAGAAGGAAATGGTGCTTGTTGATAATGATGAACGTTTTTTGATTCGTTACACTGTATTGCAGTCTTCGTTGAAAGATGCGGTGCTTCAGTTGCGTCCTTTTTTGGCATTTCGTAAGGTGCATGAAATGACTCATGCTAATGCGTGTGCGAATACTCGTCATAAAAAGATTGAAAATGGAATATCTAACTGCTTGTATGAGTATTTCCCAACATTGCACATGCAGTTATCAAAGAAGAATGAGTTTGTTCCAGCTCCAGATTGGTATTTGAACTTTACTTATGATCACGAAAGTGAACGTGGTTATGAATCATCGGAAGACCTTTTTACTCCAGGTTTCTTTGAAGTAGCGTTGAAAGAAGGTGAATCAGTTGTTTTTTCTGCAGGTTTGACGTCAGTGAAAACTTCAACGCTGAAAACTTTGTTTGAAAAAGAAACGAAAGGCCGTGATTCTCAAAATAATTTTGAAGAATGTCTTCGCCATTCAGCACGTCAGTTTATGTATCGCTCGCCAAAGGGATGCGAGGTTATTGCAAGTTTTCCATGGACAGGTTTGTGGGGGCGTGATAGTCTTGTCTCTCTTCCAGGTTTGACGTTGGCTCAGGGCGACTGGGATACTTGCCGTTCAGTTCTTGACACAATGGCTCCGGATATAGACGGATTTGTGTATCGAAATAAAGGAAATGTTGAGCATACAAATACAGAATCAATAGATACTGCGTTGTGGTATATTCGTTCCGTTCAACAGTATAACTGGAATGTGAAAAATATTGCTCAGACGAGAAAGTTATATCAGAAAAAGGTTGAGGAAATCCTTGATACATATATGTCTGGAGAAAACGGCAATGTTGTTATGCATGATAATGGCTTGTTATATTTACCGGACGAAAATAAAGCATTGACATGGGTTGATGCGAAAATAAACGGTGTGCCAGTTGTGAAACGTTGGGGATATGTCGTTGAAGTTAATGCACTGTGGTATAATGCAATATGTTTTGCTTTAGAATTGATAACAAAAAAATCATTTCAGGAGAAATGGAAAGATATTCCTTCGAAAATTGAAAAATCATTCGAAGAAATTTTCTGGGATGAAGACAAAGGATATTTGGCAGATTTTTGTGTAAATGGAGAAAAAGATTTTTCAATGCGTCCAAGTCAAATATTTGGAGCTTCGTTACCATTTTCTCCACTTGATGATGACAAACGTCACTCGGTTTTGGAACATGTTCGTAAGGAATTGTTGACTCCATGCGGAATCAGAACATTGTCTCCAAAGAGTTCTCAATATAAAGGAACAGTGACAGGTTCGGTAGAGGAACGTGATATTGCATATCATAATGGAGGTGTTTTGATGTGGTTGTTGGCACCGTATGCGGAAGCGTATCTAAAACTTCATGGTCGTTCGGGCGTGTCTGAAATAAAACGTATTTATGCAGACTTGGAAACCCTTGTTCAGGAATATGGGTTGGGAACGATAGGTGAAGTTTTTGACGGAAATCCTCCATATACGGCTCGTGGAGCTATATCTCAGGCGTGGTCTGTTGGAGCAGCTTTGCGTATTTGTAAGTTAATAGAGAATTTCGAATCATAAGGACAGAAATAAAAACGGAATAAAATGAAAGTGTTGATGTTCGGGTGGGAGTTTCCACCACATATTTCGGGAGGTCTTGGAACAGCTTGTCTTGGCTTGACTAATGCAATGCTTCGCCAAGGTGTTGATATTATTTTTGTCGTTCCTCGTGCCTATGGAGATGAGGATCAAAGCCGTATGCAATTGGTTGGTGCGAATAAAATACGTGTGAAAATCAATCAATATCATTTCGGTGAAGGTGTTGAAAACACAAGTAATCTTCAATATGTTACAATTGGAGCGAACCTTATTCCGTATGTTTCGGAAGAAGAATATTACGATATAATAAATAACAAGGTCTCTGTTGACAGGCAATTTAAAATGCATGCCCATGCTGAAACAGGAACAATCGATCTTCGTGGTGGATATGGTGGCGGTCTTATGAATGAAGTAAGTTCTTATGCTTATATTGCTACAGAGATTGCAAAGAAATTTGATTTTGATGTAATACATGCACATGACTGGATGACGTATGATGCTGGTATTGCTGCAAAAAATGCCTCGGGAAAACCTCTTGTTGTGCATGTGCATGCTACGGAGTTTGATAGAAGTGGCGTGAATGTAAATCAAATTGTTTATGACATGGAACGCCGAGGTATGCATTGCTCGGATCGTGTGTTGACTGTAAGTAATTTGACTAGAAATACTGTAATTAATCATTATGGAGTTCCAGAGTCAAAGGTTACTACTGTATATAATGGTGTTGAGGCTATAGGTGCTAAATCATCATTACATTTTGAAAAATCGTTTGATGATAAAATTGTAACTTTTTTGGGACGTATTACTTACCAAAAAGGTCCGGAATATTTCTTGGAAGCTGCAGCAAAGGTGTTGCAACGTAAGAAGAATGTGAAATTTGTGATGGCAGGCAGTGGCGATATGTTGGAAAAAATGATGTGGCGTGCTGCTGAATTAGGAATTTCAAAGAATTTCTTTTTTACGGGATTTCTTCGTGGAGACGATGTGATTCACATGCTTTCAATAAGTGATGTTTATGTAATGCCTTCTGTATCAGAACCATTCGGAATATCACCACTTGAAGCAATGCGATCAAATGTGCCAGTAATTATTTCTAAACAATCAGGTGTTGCCGAAGTGTTACAACATGCAATAAAAGTTGACTTTTGGGATGTTGATTCTATGGCTGATGCTATCTATGGTATTATTTCATACGATGCTCTTGGTCAGATGTTTAGAGAATATGGTAAAAAAGAAGTTGACAGCATAAAATGGGATAATGCTGCAAAGAGAATAAAGGAAGTGTATAAAAATTTATCAGAAAGGTAATAAGATATGAAGAACATTTGTCTGCATTTTTCAGTTCATCAACCATTTAGATTACGTTCGTATAGGTTTTTTGACATTGGTCAGGATCATTATTATTACGATGATTTTTCAAACAAGTCAAATGCGTTGACGATAGCAAAACGTTGTTATGTGCCAATGAACAATTTATTGTTGTCTTTAATTAACGCTAACAAAAACGCTTTCAAAGTAAGTTTCTCAATAACAGGAAGTGCATTGGAGCAATTTGAAATGTACACTCCTGAAGTAATTGAAGGATTTAAAAAACTTGCAAAAACAGGTTGTGTGGAATTCGTTGCAGAACCAGATGCACATTCTTTAGCTTCTGTAGCAAATGAGGAAGAATTTGCTTTACAGGTTAAAGAAAATGTTGAGAAAATATCTTCATTATTTGGCCAGAAACCTAAGGTATTGAAAAACACAGGACTTATTTATTCTGATAGTTTAGGAGAACAAATCTATAAAATGGGATTCCAAGCGGTGTTAGCTGAAGGTTCAGACCAAATCTTGGGTTGGAAAAGTCCTAACTATGTATATTGCTGCGATAGAAATCCTCGTTTGAAGGTACTTCTTCGCAACTATAAGTTAAGTGATGACATTTCTTTACGTTTTTCAAATCAAGGCTGGAGTGAATGGCCGTTGACTTCTGATAAATTTGCAAATTGGGTGACTGCATCTTTGGAAAAAGAGGATGTTGTAAACTTGTTTGTTAATTATAAAACTTTCGGGGAATATAATAGAGCCGAATCTGGAATTTTTGACTTCTTCTCAGCTTTTGTTGCGCTTATTGTTTCAAATAAAAATGTTTCGTTTGCGACTCCTTCGGAAGTGATAGAAAAAACACAGCCAATTTCTGTTTTAAGTGTACCTCAGTGTGTCTCTAATGCAGATGAGGAAAGAGATTTGTCTGCTTGGTTAGGTAATAATTTGCAGAAACAAGCTTTCGATACAATAAATTCATTACAGCGTTTGGTTCGTGTGTTGGATAATCCAGCAATGACATCTGATTGGAACAGACTTCAAGCAAGTGAAAATATCTTGTTTATGAGTACAAAGTTCTTTAATCATGATGCTGGTTCTACTCCATATCAAACTCCTTATGAAGCATTTATAAACTTTATGAATGTTGTTTCTGACTTTGCAGAACGGTTGAATAAAGTTCCAATGAGTACGAAGTTTAGTGCATTGTCTCAGGAAGAAATAGATGCTGAAATAGCAAAACAAACTGAAATATTGAAGGAACTTGAGTCGGCAAAGAAAAAACAACAGGTAGCAAAACCTGCGAAAAAAGTAGCCTCAAAAAAATCGACAGTAAAGGCAGAAACTAAGAAAGCTGATGCAAAAACAGAGGCAAAAGCGGTGAAAAAAACAACAGTAAAGAAAACAACAAAAAAATAACAATAATTATATAACTGTAAATGGCAGCGAATTTAAATCAAAACAGACATAACGATCCTCAATGGAGAAGTGTGATCGTACAGTCAACATTCCCAAAGAATTTGCAAGATTTGAGCGTATTGGCAAATAACCTTTGGTGGGCATGGAACTACGAAGCAATGGAATTGTTCCAGGAAATCGATGAAAAACTTTGGGCAAAAACTCAAAATCCAATCGCAGTATTGAAAGGTATTAGTGCTGAAAGATTGAATCAGTTGGAAAAAGATCAAGACTTCATCGCACGTTACAATGCTGTTTTGAAGAAATATAACGATTATATGGCAGCTCAGCCTGATCCAAAAACACCGCGTATTGCATATTTCAGTATGGAATATGGTCTTGATGATTCATTAAAGATTTTCTCTGGTGGTCTTGGTATTTTAGCTGGTGACTATTTGAAAGAAGCAAGTGATACTAACACAAATATGGTTGCTGTTGGTTTCTTGTATAAATATGGTTATTTTAAACAGACTTTGTCTATTGATGGTGACCAGATGGCTATTTATAATCCTCAAAATCAATCAGAATTGCCAATTTCTCCTGTAACAGATGCAAATGGTAATCGTGTGATGATTCAAGTAGGAATGCCTGGTCGTTTGATGCATGCGCAAGTTTGGTTGGTTAAAGTTGGTCGTATCAAATTGTATTTGATGGATACTGATATTTCAGAAAACCGCGATGATGACAAAAACTGTACTCATGCATTGTATGGTGGTAACAACGAAAACCGTTTGAAACAAGAAATGTTACTTGGTATTGGTGGTGTTCGTTTATTGGAAGCTGTTGGCGAAAAATGCGAACTTTTCCATTGTAATGAAGGTCACGCAGCATTCATTAACTTGGAACGTCTTCGTAAGTTGATTAAACACGAGAGTTATTCTTTCCCTAAAGCATTGGAAATTGTCCGTGGTTCTTCTCTTTACACAACTCACACTCCAGTTCCTGCAGGTCACGATTCTTTCCCTGAAGATATGATGATGACTTATCTAGGTCAATTCCCAGAAAGACTTGGTTTAAGCTGGAATGAGTTCATGAATCTTGGTAGAATGTATCCTGATAATAACGGAGAATTCTTCTCAATGAGCCATTTTGCAATTTGTACTTCTTGTGGAGTAAATGGTGTAAGCCGTCTTCACGGAGAAGTTTCTAAGAAAATGTTCAAAAACTTGTGGCCAGGTTACACTGTAGAGGAATCTCCAATTGGATATGTAACAAATGGTGTTCACTATGGAACTTGGACTTCTAAAGCTTGGCAAAAGCTTCATAAAGAAACATTTGGTGAAGGTTTCTTGAGTGATATGTCAAACAGTGCATTGTGGAACAAAATTTATGATGTTGCTGATGAAAAGATTTGGGCAATAAAAGAATCACAACGTGAAAAATTGATTACTTATGCAAAAGAATCTTTGCGTAAATCTTGGACTGAAAAATTCGAGGATCCAAAGAAGATGGTTCGTATAAACCAAACTTTGAATAAGAATACATTGACTATTGGTTTCGCTCGTCGTTTCGCTACTTATAAACGTGCTTACTTGTTGTTCAGCAACTTAGAACGTTTGAGCAAAATCGTTAACAATCCTGATTACCCAGTACAATTCGTATTTGCAGGTAAAGCTCACCCAGCAGATAAACCAGGACAAGATATTATCAAGGAAATCGTTCGTATTTCAAAATTGCCAGAATTCTTGGGTAAGATTATCTTCTTGGAAAACTACGATATGAACCTTGCAAAACAATTAGTTCAAGGTGTAGATATTTGGATGAACACTCCAACACGTCCATTGGAAGCTTCTGGTACATCTGGTATGAAAGCTGTAATGAACGGTGCGATGAACTTCAGTGTGCTTGATGGATGGTGGTGCGAAGGTTACCGCGAAGGTGCTGGATGGGCATTGCCAGAAAAACGTACATATCAAAACCAAGATTTGCAAAACAAACTTGATTCTGAAATGATCTATACTACTTTGGAAAACGAAATCGTTCCATTGTTCTATGATCGTGGTGTAGATGATATTCCTCATGGATGGATTGCTTACATGAAAAAATGTATTGCCGAAATTGCTCCTGAATTCACTACAAAACGTATGATTGATGATTACAAAGATCGTTACTATACAAAACTTGGAGAACGTACAGAAACATTGAAAAAAGACAACTATAAAGTTGTTAATGAACTTGTTGACTGGAAACAAAAAGTTGCAGAAGTCTGGGATCAAATCTACGTAGAATCTGTAGAAATTGATAAATCAAACGAACCATTCAAATTAGGTCAGCCTTATTCAGGAACAATAAAAGTTGATTTGAAAGGTTTGAAACCTGAAGATATTAGCTTTGAATTTGTTCTTTCTGAACAAAACGAAGCAGAAGAACGTGAAATCGTTGAATGCAAATCTTTCTCATTCGAAAAAATGGACGGAAATTTAGCTATATATAGCTTAGCATTTGTCCCAAATCGTTCAGGTATCTTCAATTATGGAGTTAGAATGTATCCTTCTAATAAACAACTTCCATATCGTCAAGATTTTTCTTACTTGCGTTGGATTTAATTGTTTAGAAGAAATGTAGTAAAAAAGGTTGCCTAAGCAACCTTTTTTTGTTTGTGTTTATTGCAAAAAAAAATCCTGTCAATATTGGACAGGATTTTTTATAAACTATACTATGAAAATTATTTATCGCTAACCGATGTATATAATTTAATTTGGTTTGAAAGAATCTTTGTAAATCCTTTAACATCTTCACCAGAGAATGCTGTATTAATTTCGCCATATTGAGCGAATTTAGCTTGCATCAAATCGTATTTAGATTCAATACCTATTACTGTGAAGTTGTATGGTTTTAATTCAACGAATACTTTACCGCAAACATGTGATTGTGAATTTTCAAGATATTTTTCAATATCACGCATAACTGGTTCTTGGTATTGTGCTTCGTGAAGCAACATGCCATAGAAGTTAGACAATTGTTCTTTCCAATATAATTGCCATTTTGTAAGGTTATGTTTTTCCAACATGTGATGTGCTTTTATAATCACCATTGGAGCAGCAGCTTCGAATGCCACACGACCTTTAATACCAATAATTGTATCACCAATGTGCATATCGCGACCAATTGCATATTTAGATGCAATACTGTTCAAATTCTTGATGATATCAACTGGATTTTCGTAGATAACACCATCCATTGCAACTAACTCACCTTTTTCGAAAACTAATTCGATTTTACGAGGTTCTTTTTCTTCTAATTGAGAAGGATATGCATATTCAGGAATTGTTTGTTCTGAATGAAGTGTTTCCTTTCCACCGATACTTGTTCCCCAAATACCTTTGTTGATTGAATATTCAGCTTTTTTCCAGTCAGAAACTATACCTTCTTTCTTCAAATATTCGATTTCGAATTCACGAGTAAGTTTTTCGTCGCGAACCGGAGTAAGAATTTCGATTTCTGGGCAAATTACATTGAATGCAAGGTCAAAACGAACTTGGTCGTTTCCTGCACCTGTACTTCCGTGAATAATATAATCAGCTTTTACATCACGTGCATATTGAGCCAAAGCAATTGCTTGGAAAATACGCTCAGAACTTACAGATAGCGGATATGTGTTGTTTTTAAGAATGTTTCCGAAAATCATATAACGGATACATTTCTTGTAGTATTCCGAAGAAATATCTATGCAAACATGTTTTGATACACCTAAGTTGAGTGCTTTTTCTTCAACAGTTTTCAATTCTTCTGTCGAAAAGCCACCTGTATTGATAATTACAGAATGAATGTTGTAGCCTTTTTCCTTGCTGTAATATTTTGCACAATATGAAGTATCCAAACCTCCACTGAATGCAAGTACTGCTGTTTTTGCCATAATATATTTTATTTAAAACTATTTTTTTGCTTTTGGATCGAAGACCATACCAGTACATAAACAGTTGGTTCTTCCTGTTCTTTCTAAAATATCGTAGTTCGCACACGATTCACAACCTTTCCAGAATGCGTCGTCGTCAGTTAGATGCACATAATTTACAGGCACATAACCCAAACTTGTGTTAATTTTCATAACAGCTTCGCTTGTTGTCAAACCAAAAATCTTTGCGTCTGGGAACAAATCTCTCGAAAGGTTGAACGCTTCTTGCTTAATTCTTGTAGCCAAACCTTGACCACGGAATTTTGGATTTACAATCAATCCAGAATTTGCAACAAACTGTCCGTGTTGCCAAGTTTCCACATAACAAAAACCTGCAATTTCATCGTTTTCGGCAAAAGCAATCACACCTTTACCTTCACGCATTTTCGAAATTATATAATTGGGTGTACGCTGAGCCAATCCGGAATTTTTCGATTTCGAAGCCTGGTAAATCAAGTCAGAAATGGCTTGTGCATATTTTTCGTGTTCGCTATTTGCACGAACTACTCGTATCTCACTCATAGTATTTATTTGTATTTGCAAAAATCTAAAAAAAATGGGAAAAATGTACTCGTTTTATGAAAAAGATTCTTGTAGAAAACGTATTAATTCAGTGAATTTTTCAGTTCGGGGTAAATATCCAGAAATCTTTCATATTCCCAGCAGACTGTCATTATGATTTGAAAATCAGAAGTGTGAACAAGAAACTCGTCACTGAAGTTGCAGAAAGCTATGAATTTATCAAAATAAGATTCAGGAATATTGGTCATTTCCATTATCATTTTTTTATTGATTTTTTTATTGATAATGAGAATGTTTTCTTTATGACTTAAAAGTTCCGCTGCTTTTATTGCGTTTCGTGCGTGTCTGTTTGTTGAATTGTAAAATTCTGTGATAGCTCCAGAAATCGTATATGATAGTTGTCCAGGTTGATGATTATTAATAGGTAAATATTTCTCCTGTTCCAAGTTAAGATGGAAAGTGTCTTGTATAGGCTTCATATTCAAGACCTTGTTTGTGAGTTCTTCGTAAGAGTAGGGGAAGTATTTTGTTACAGTTCCAATTTCATAAATTTGTGGTGAAAGGTTGAAAATAAGATTGTTGTCGTTAGTTACAATATGTTTTGCCCAGAAATAGCCTATAGAAGAAAAAACAAGAGTGTCACCGGGGTGAGTGAAGATATCAAAAAAACCGGATGAGTTTGATTCTGCAATAATATGTCTTGTTGTATTTTCGATATAGACGTGAGAAATTGCAACTTTGGATTCGGAATCAATTATTTTTCCCGAAAACAGTTGTTGGGCGAAGATTTGCGTTGTAGCAAGGAAACAAAGCAATGTCGGTAATATTCTTCTCATAAAAACGGAATAAGCAAATGTAGTTTTTTTTATGCTAATAGGGAAATAAAAGCTTCTTTTTTAATGAATGATTTAAACTAATTTTTCTATTTTTGTAAGAACATTTTGTGTAAAATACACTTCAATAATTTAGAATGATGGAACAGACAAAGATTTGTGTAATAGGCTTGGGATACGTTGGCTTGCCTTTAGCCCGTTTGTTTTCAACTAAATATCAGACTGTTGGTTTTGATATGAATCAAAATCGTGTGGATGCATTGATGAAAGGTCATGATGCGACACTTGAAGTTAGTGATGAATTATTGCAATCTGCTATAAAAAATGGTTTTAAGTGTACTGCGAATATAGAAGATATTCGTAATTGTAACTTTTATGTTGTGGCAGTTCCAACTCCAGTGGATGAAAATAATAATCCTGATTTGACACCTTTGTATGGAGCAAGCACAACGGTAGGAAAAGTTATTTCTAAAGGAGATATCGTTGTTTATGAGTCAACTGTTTATCCTGGAGTTACAGAAGATGAGTGTATTCCTGTTGTGGAAAAGGTTTCTGGATTGAAATTTAATGTTGATTTTTTTGCAGGATATTCGCCAGAACGTATCAATCCGGGAGATAAGTTACATACTGTAGAAAAAATTAAAAAGGTAACTTCAGGTTCAACTCCGGAAATAGGTAAAAAAGTTAACGAAATCTATAGCTCAGTTATAACGGCAGGTACGCATCTGGCCCCGTCGTTAAAAGTTGCAGAGGCTGCAAAGGTTATAGAAAATTCTCAAAGAGATATAAATATTGCATTCGTAAATGAGTTGTCAAAGATATTTACAGCGTTGGGAATTGATACGAACGATGTGTTGGAAGCAGCTTCGACAAAATGGAATTTCTTGCCGTTTAAGCCAGGGCTTGTTGGCGGACATTGCATAGGTGTTGATCCGTATTATTTAGCTCAGTGTGCTCAACGTCATGGATATAATCCGGAAATTATTCTTGCCGGAAGACGAATGAATGATGGCATGGGTGAATATGTTGCAAATCAGACAATAAAATTAATGTTGAAGAAAGGAATTCAGGTTTTGAATAGTAAAGTTCTTATTCTTGGATTTACTTTTAAAGAAAATTGTCCTGATGTTCGTAATACAAAGGTTATTGATATATACAAAGCATTAAAAGAATATAATTTGAATATTACTGTTTATGATCCATGGGCAAATCCGTCAATAGTGGAACATGAATATGGTATTCAGGTGGTAAATGAATTGCCGGCAGAAAAATTCGATGCAGCAATCGCGGCTGTGGCACATAAAGAGTTTGAATCTGTTGATGTGCAGAGTTTGTTGCAGAAGGATCACGTCGTATTTGATGTGAAAGGTACTTTAAATAGAGAAATTATAGACGGAAGATTATAATATGAATGTTACTATAATAGCTGGAGCTCGTCCAAATTTCATGAAAATTGCTCCTTTGATTCATGCAATACAAAGAGCGCAATCAAATGGAAAAGATATTTCTTATAGACTTGTACATACTGGTCAGCACTATGACAAGAATATGAGCGATACTTTTTTTGAGGAATTAAATATTCCGACTCCAAATGTGAATTTGGGAATTGGTGGCGGAACTCAGGCTGAGCAGACGGCAGGTATAATGGTAGCATTTGAAAAGGAGTTGCTTGCAAATCCAACTGATTTAGTGATTGTTGTCGGTGATGTGACATCAACAATGGCTTGTTCAATAGTTGCTAAAAAACTTAATACAAAAGTAGCTCATATAGAAGCTGGAATTCGTAGCTGGGACTTAACAATGCCAGAAGAAATTAACCGTATGGTTACGGATTCTATTGCTGATTTATATTTCACAACATCGGAGGTTGCAAATACAAATTTACGTAATCTGGGAGCTAAGCCTGAACAAATTAATTTTGTGGGTAACGTAATGATAGATACGTTGTTAGCTAATGAATCAAGATTTGTAAAGCCTGCAATTTATGACACATTACATTTGCAAGAAAAACAATATTTGATGTTGACAATGCATCGTCCTGCAAATGTTGACGAAGCCAGTAAACTTCAGAAGACAATGCAGGAAATTGTTAATAATGTACATGGTTTGCCGATAATATTTCCTATACATCCTCGTACTGCAAAGATTTTTAAAGATTTAGGTATTGAAGCAGAGAATTTGTTCATAACAGAACCTATGGGATATTTGGAATTTAATTACATGGTAAAACATTCGTTGGCTGTGGTAACCGATTCTGGAGGAATAACAGAGGAAACTACAGTGATGGGGGTCCCATGTATAACATTGCGTGACAATACAGAACGCCCAGAAACATGTACTGTTGGAACCAATGAACTGATTGGAACCAATCCGTCTGCAATAAAACCTACACTGGAGAAACTGTTTTCTGGCAATTGGAAAAAAGGTGGCATTCCAGAATTATGGGATGGTAAGGCTGCAGAAAGAATAGTGGAAATTTTGACAAGATAAAATTGTGCAACAGGTAGAATTACGAAACGGTGTAAAATTGTATCCTTTCTCTTCTTTTGAGGAGTTGGTTTCTTTTGTGTCTGATGAGAAAAAAATGCTAGTGGCTGTAAATGCTGAAAAAATATTACATGCGACAGAAGAAACAAAAGCTATTATCAATAATAATATTGGATATAGCGATGGTATAGGAGCAGTGATGGCTCTGAAAAAACATGGTTTTGTAAATGCGCAGAAATTACCAGGTTGTGAGCTTTGGTTGAAAATAATAGAAAGATTATATAAGCAAGGGAAAACTTTTTATTTGGTTGGGAGTAAGCAAGAAGTTATAGAAAACACTGTAAGTAAATTGCAGAAGGAATATAACGGCGTGCAAATAGTTGGTTTTAGAAACGGATATATACAAACTGACGATGAAAAACAACAATTGATTGCTGATATTGTTGCAAAGAAGCCTGATGTGGTTTTTGTTGCAATGGGATCTCCGAAACAGGAATTGTTAATGCAGGAGATTTCTCAGCAGCATAAGGCCGTTTTTCAGGGATTAGGAGGTAGTTTTGATGTATATACAGGAAATGTGAAACGTGCACCAGAATGGTGGGTAAAACACAATTTAGAATTTGCATATAGATTAATTAAACAACCAACACGAATAAAAAGACAAATTCATTTAGTGAAGTTTTGGTGGAAGGTGAAGGTTGGAAGAATCTAGGTGTTTTATATAGAAAATGTTCTAAATTTATGTCTAAAACATAAGTTTTCTTTTTTGGGGGAATGTAATTGTAAATAAAAAATTGCTATATAACAGTGATTGAAAAAATCAAATATTGCTTAAAATAATTAATAGAATAAATAATGCAAAATCAAGTTATAATAAATCCAGGAGAATTAAAAGGTGATGTCTTTATTACAGGTGCAAAGAATGCAGTATTAAGACATTTAGCTGCTAGCATTATAACAGATGGTTTTATACGAATAGATAATTATCCTGTTAATATGTTAGATGTGAAGTTGCATGAAGAAATGTTACGATGTTTGGGAAAAACTATTTCTTATGGACCAGGATATGTAATTATAGAAGGTAGTGTGTCCACCTCCGAACTTATTTGGGAAAAACGTTCTATTCGTAATACGTTGCTTATCTTGGGGGCGCTTTTGACGAAAACTGGGTATGGAAAAGTTCCTCTTCCTGGAGGTTGTGACTTGGGTGAACGCAAGTATGATATACATGTTGGTTTAATGGAAGCTATGGGAGCTAAAGTTTGGCAAGAGGGCAAATACCTATGCGCAAAAGTAGAAACGAAGCTTCATGGTTGTGAATACAAATTTCCTATACGATCAACAGGTGCAACGGAGAATGCTGTAATAATGGGATCGATAGCCGATGGTGTAACGAAAATTTGGAATCCGCATATCAGACCAGAGATTTTAGATTTAATTCAGCTACTTCGTGAAATGGGAGCGGATATTACGGTGAATGGACAGGAATCTATTGTGATAAAAGGACAGGAATTATTAAAAGCTGATATTAGTCATTTTGCTGTAGGAGATAGTTTACAGGCATTTACTTATTTAGTTGCAGGTGCAATAGCAGGAAAAGAACTTTTAATACACAATTTCCCTTTTGAAGATTTGGAAGTACCTTTGATCTATTTAAAGTTTTCAGGATTAAATTATTATCAAAACGGGAAAAGTCTTATTGTACGTAAATGTACGCCTTATCCTATTGAGATCAGTACCGGTTCGTATCCTGGAGTGAATTCGGATTTACAACCATTCTTTGCTGTATGGGGAGCTTTGTCACAAGGATGTTCATCTATAACAGACCTGCGTTATATTGGTAGGTATGGATATGCTGATGAATTTAAAAATATGGGGGTAAATAGTGAGGTGAAAAATGGAAGCTTAATTATAAAAGGAGGAAATGTTGTTAAAGGTGGTTCTACAGTTACTGCATTAGATTTAAGGGCGGGAGCAGCGTGCCTTCTTATGGCTTTGATTGCAGATGGACCTACTATAATAAATGATTTTTGGATGGTCGAAAGGGGATATGATAATATAATAGAGACCTTACGTAGTCTAGGTGTATCAATTGAAATACTGTCTTAGATAGAACTAAACAAGGTTGGGTGGAAGAAAAAAGAATTTTTAAGAATACGTTGTTTCTTTATTTACGCATGGTGTTAATCATGTGCGTAAGTTTGTATTCTGTAAGAATAGTTCTTTCTGCATTGGGTGAAGAAGATTATGGTATCAATAATGTTGTAGGCGGTGTTGTTGCAATGTTTACCTTCTTAACAAACACCTTGTCATCGGCATCACAACGCTTTTTTGCATTTGAGTTGGGAAGAAACAATTTAACAAGGTTAAATCAGTATTTTAATGCGACTTTAGTTTGTTATATTGTATTGTCTGTTCTAATACTTGGGATTTCTGAAACACTTGGATTGTGGTTCGTAAAAGAAAAACTTACGATACCAGACTGTCGGAAATCTGCCGCTCTTTTTATCTTTCAGTTTGCTGTATTTACCTTTATTGTCAAATTATATGTTGTCTCTTATTTGTCTGTAATAATGGCAAGAGAGCAAATGAAAATATATGCGATAGTTAGTGTTTTAGAAGCAACAATGCAATTAGTGAGTGCGTTTGTAATACAATCTGTTGAGTTAGACAGATTAAAATTATATTCTGTATTACTATTCTTATCTTCTTTATTACCATCAATATGTTATGTTTTTTATTCAGTAAAAAAATTTCCGGAAACCAAATTAAACATGAATTTTTCAAGGAAAATGTTGACAGAGTTGGTTAGTTATTGTGGTTGGAATTTGGTTGGTTCGCTTGCGGGTGTATTTCGTAGTCAAGGAATTAATATTCTATTGAATATTTTTTTTACTCCTGTCGTAAATGCAGCAAGAGCAGTTGCCTTTCAAATAAATAATGCGATAAATCAACTTTCTACATGTTTCTTTAATGCTGTAAAGCCTCAAATCACAAAAAAATATGCTGTAGGTGATTCTCAAAACATGATGCTTCTAGTGTATAAATCATCTTGTTTGAGTTTTTTTTTACTGTGGTTTTTTTCTTTGCCATTATTGTTAGAAATACCATTTGTGTTGAGTGTATGGTTAGTTGATGTTCCGGAATATACGATTTTATTTGTTCGATTAGTTATAATAAATGCAATTGTAGATGGCTTAGCTCATCCTTTGATGTCTGCAATTCAAGCTACCGGTAATATAAAAAAGTATCAAATGATTACAGGAGGATTGTTGTTATTGAATCTTCCTGTATCATATTTCTTTTTGAAACTGGGGTTTGCACCACAAGTAACAATGATTGTCTCTATAATTGTTTCTATAATTGCTCAATATGTAAGAATTGTTTTTATGAATAAACAGTTAAATATGAATGTTATAGATTATATAAGAAATGTTCTTGCGAAAATTTTGATAATGTCGATTCTTACGAGTACAATGTCAAGTGTATTACATAGCATTATTGTCGATGAGAAATTTCGATTTTGGGTAATTTTACTATTTTCATCAGTATTAAATATATTGGTATTCTGTTCTTTTGTGATAGAAAAAGAGGATAGAATAGTTATCATTAAGTATTTAAAAAAAACAAAAAATGAAAATTTATAAGAATTTTGATTTAACAAATTATAATTCATATCATTTACATTCGGTTGCAGAAAATGTTTTTTTCCCTGAGACGATAGAAGATTTTGAAGAAATAATAGGAATGCAGAATTTGAACGTAATTGGTGGGGGGTGCAATATTATTTTTTCTAAAGAAAAATACGAAAAAGAGAATTTTATTTTTGTTAGGGAAAATTTCTCGGGTATCGAGAAAATATCAGCAAATACGTTAAGAGTCAAGTCTGGAACTGATTTAAAGGATTTAAGTGTGTTTGCGATGGACAACTCTTTGAGTGGAATGGAGTTTTATTATGATATTCCAGGAACAGTTGGTGGGGCAACAATAATGAATGCTGGTTGTCAGGGGGTTTCTTTTAGTGATTTTATTTTAACTATAACATATTTTGATGTAAAAGAAAACGTAATTTTGAAAATTACTAAAGACGAGGCTGCTTTTGGTTATAGAAAAAATATTTTTTCTAATAAGAATGTCTTTATTTTAGAGGTGGAACTTAAATTGTCTGAGGGACGTATGGATGAAATACGGACTCTTATGGAAAAAAACAAAGAGATTAGATGGAATAAACAACCTCGAGAGTTTCCTAATGCTGGAAGTGTTTTTAAACGACCTGATGGTTTTTTTGTTGGACCTATGATTACGGAAGTTGGATTAAAAGGAAAAAAATGTGGTGGAGCTATGATTTCCGATAAGCATGCTGGTTTTATTATTAATGTTGATAATGCAACGGCAAGTGATATCATGAACTTAATACAAGAATGTCAGGAAAAAGTTAAGGAAAAATTTGGCGTGGATTTAAACTTGGAACAAAAAATTATATAGTGAAGAAAATATTATTCATAATTAGTACTTACCAGCCTGTAGGAGGACATTATTATAGTTTAGTTGAGACTGCTCGTGCGTTGTCTCAACAATATGATGTTCTAATTTTTAATATAGGAGAAAATATCTCTCCTATTATTAAGAATGCTGGTATACCATATAGTTTCATATACTATAATAAAAAAAACTTCATTCAAGTTTCAAAATTTATTTCTAACTATGTGACAAAATATGGAATTTCTATAATACATTGTTTTGATTCAAGTTCTTGTTTCGTTGCTTCGTATGCCATAAAAAATAATAAGAATGTTTTTTTTGCCCATACGAAATGTGGTGGACCAATTTATTCAAAAAGAAGACTTCCTTGTGTTAACAATTTGATTCTATTTAGTACAGAGGATCTTTTGTATTTCGAAAGGATGAATATAAAGAATAGTTTAAATATAAAGTGTGTTCCCAATAGAGTATATGATTTTGACTTAGATGAAAAAAGAATACAAGCTCTTGTTAAAAAATATAATTTAGAGAATAAACGTGTTGTTCTACGAATTGGTAGATTTTCTGAACAATATATGAAGGCAACAAAGCAAATAATAGAATTGGTGAATTTGTTGCATCATGAGGATGAAAGCTTTTCTTTATTGTTAATAGGAGCTGCAAAAGAAGATAGTTTAAGGACAGAAATAGAAGAATTTGCTGCAAAATATTCTTTTGTTCATATTGAGTGTTCTGATATTTTTACTGCAAATGCAAAAGAATTGATTGGTATAGCAGACATCGTTGTCGGAACAGGTCGTGGCTTTATGGAAGCTTGCAGTAAAAATAAAATAATGTTTGTTCCTAGCGATGCAAAAAAATATCCTGTCTTGGTATCAAACTCTAATTTTACAGACGCTTTCTTTTGTAATTTTTCACAACGATATAATGATGATGAACTTTGTGAGGATGGGAAACAATTATTGGATAAAATAAACTCGTATAAGGATAGTTCGAGAGTCTGGTTTGATGAATATTTTAATGCAGAGAGTATATTACCAAGATATACGGAGTTTTACAAGAACTTAAAACATACCCATGTGTCAATGTTTTATTTGATTAAGGCTTTTTTTGCTGAATACATATATTCAGTTGAGTGCATCGTTTTTTTATATAGAAAAATAAAACAAAAATGAATGTGACATCTATTGCACGATATTTTGTATTATTCGTGTTGTTTGTATTTGTACATTATTGTGAGGGGTTGCCTTCGTTTGGAGGTGTTTCCTTTGCTCAATTATGGAAATTACCAATACTCTTTTATTTTATATTCTGCTTGTATAAATATGATAGAAAATGGTTCCGTTTTGAAAAGGTGTCATATTTGTATTCTTTTGAAAATTTCTTTTGCCCGTATGTGATTGAAAAACCATTTACTATTCTAATACACGCATCGAAACAACTGCCTTTAGTGCTGGTTTTTAATTTTTTTTTAATTAAATTTAAGAATAACAAAGCTGTGTTGGAAAAAATATTATATACAATACCTCAGTATATTGCTTTAACATCGTTGCTTGTCTTATTGGGTGTAGTTACACCTTTAAAGGATTTTAAATCTGCTGATGTATATATAGAAAATATGTATTATTATGCAGGCTTATTTGGAGCTGTACATGGCTCGTCTTCTTATTTTGGGCTTTCAGCAATCATTTTACTGTTTGGTTTTAGACAAAAAAGATTTGTTACAAAAGGGCAAAAAATTTATAATATAATTCTAATCGGAATATTGCTTGTATCATTATATAAGACATATGTACGGACGGGATGGCTGATGTTTGCAGTTGGTTTTTTTATGTTGGTGTGGGATAGACAATATGTGAATCTGAAAAATTTGTATAAGTATATATTCTTATTTGCTATGCTAATTCTAGGCTTTCAAATTCTTTATTCTAATAGCGCAGAATTACAGGCAAGATTTTCTGAAAAATCAAGGTATAGCAAGGACTCTTCTGTTAATGTTGATGGTTCTGGACGTTTTACGTTCTGGAAAGTATCTGTTGAAAATTATCCGAAGAATAATTTCTATAAATTACTCTTTGGTAAAGGAGAAGATGAAGTTAAGGCAGATATAGAAAAAGTAACAGGTATGCGAGTTTTTTCACATAATCATTATGTAGATAATTTGGCTCAATATGGAATGTTGGGTTTTGTCCTCTATATCATATATGATATAGCAATTTTCTTTTTTATTAAGAAAAAAGGAAAGGGATCTCCTTATCAGAGATTATCATATACTTGTTTTGTGATGTATGTGATTTTCTGCTTTTTTCAAACTGATATGTATTTTTGGTTTGCTGTTCTATTTGCTGCATCTTTAGTTTTAATGTATTTGTCCTCAACTGAGGCCGTTGTAGAAGAATAACTTTTGAAATTAAAATAAATGAAGGCTGATAATATTCTTACTGTTGGAGTTGAATGTGAAACACCTCGTGGAGGTATTGCTTCGGTGGAGCATTCTTATTCTTTATTTTTTACACCATGGAAACAGGTTGTGACAAGTAAGGATTGTGGACGTTTAAAAAACTTATTGGTACTGTTAAAAGCACTTTTGCGATTCGAATTTCTAATGTGGACTGATAGGAAAATTCAAATAGTTCATATACATGCAGCTTGTTATTTAAGTTTTTGGAGAAAAAGTATTTTTATTTATTTAGGTAAATTTCATGGGAAAAAGGTTGTATATCATTGTCATGGGGCTGAGTTTAAAAGTTTTGCTCTTAAAAACAAAATTTGGGTACAAATGATATTAAACAGATGTGATAGCATTATTGCTTTGTCTTCTGCTTGGAAAGAATGGTTTGAACATTCTTTGGGATGTAAAAATGTGGTCGTTGTGAAAAATATAATAGAACAGCCTCAACGAAAAGATAAAATATTCGAAAATTCGCCGGTGTTTAGGTTGTTGTTTTTAGGTTTACTCGGTAAGAGAAAAGGCATTTTTGATTTATTGGATGTTATTGCTGAAAATAAGGATTTGTATCAGGGAAGATTGGAGCTTTTGTTTGGAGGAAATGGTGAAGTAGAACAAGTAGAAAAAATAATTCAACAGTATGAAATTCAGTCTATTGCAAAATATCAGGGTTGGGTAAGTGGCGATAAAAAAATAGAGTTGCTTAATCAAGCTGATGCTTTAATACTTCCAAGTTATGCGGAAGGACTTCCTATTTGCATTTTAGAGGCAATGGCTTACAAATTGCCGATAATATCAACGAATGTAGGCGGAATACCAGAAATTGTTATTAATGAGAGGAACGGCTTCTTATTTAATCCTGGGGATAAGAAAGCTATGAAAAAATCAATTGATATTTTGATGAACAATAAAGATTTATCAAAACAAATGGGAGAAATGAGTTCCAATATGATAATAGAACATTTGCCGGAAAATGTCGAAAGACAGTTGTCTGTTTTTTATAATTCTTTGTTGGAGTGTTAATTTTTCCTGAATCACTTATTTTTTATCTTGTAAGTGTGTTTACTTGTTCTATTCTATATTGAATGAAGTGAACGATGATGCAATGTTTTTTTGTAATTTAAGCATTTTTAGATCTTTTGACTTTTGTTTACAAAAACTCAGTGTAAAAACCTACCATTTTTTCAGTTTCGCATTTTTGTAAAGCAAGCTTATTGTTGCCTGTAAATTAGCTAGTCGTAATAAATTTTGATTTTCTAATTTTATTGTTTTTCTCTATATTTTTTTTAATTTTGGAAAAATCTCAATTAAAAGGGTATGAAGCAGATAATACTTTTTGTTGTTATGTTTTTTTCTATTACTAATTGCTTTTCTGCAACTTGGAGTGAAAATAAAATTATTACAGGTAATGATTCTGTATATCACAATTTATTAATTAGCAACGGAGCTACGATAACAGTGAAATCTGGAGCAACAGTGGTTGTTTCAGGAGATGTGACATTGGCTGGTTCTTTAATTGTGGAAGCAGGTGCTACCGTGAAAATTACAGGAACACTAAATTCTGATGGTAGGTATGTGAATGCAGGATTGGAAAAAATAAATAGTAAAGGTTCTATTGTGATAGGTGGAGATTTTAAAACTGGTGATGTAAGTTATACCAATAATGTTAGCTATAAAATAGGAGGTTCCTTTGCTGTTGGCGGAAGTGTAAATATTAAGACTAATACAACGACTGTTGAAATTTTATCGGAAGGCAGGTTTTCACTCGGGGGCGATTTGGTCAATTGGGGTACTCTAACCGTCAACGGACGTCTTGTGGTGGGGACATATAATTCGGAGGGTACGGAAATAACTACAAATGGAACAATAACAAATAATGGAACTATCAATATAAGAACTTCGAATGAGAATGATCTTAATAATATCGTTAATAATAAAGGAACTGATTCCGATGCAAAATTGGCTGCAATAACAGCGAGAAATCTGAATAATAATTCAAGTAAAACTATAAATATAGAGAATGCATTCTTGATTATTCATAATAATTTGACGCTGGAATCCAAATCTACTTTGAATTTTAATGGAAATGGAAGGTCGTATGTAGAAGTCGAAAATAGCTTTACTCAAAATGGAGGTGGTAATAATCCTTCAAAAGTTAATAAGAGTGGGGGAGGAAAAGTTATTATTTCTACAAAAATATTTGATGACAATACAATGCTAAAAAAAGGAAATGCCCATCCTTGGGGATTTGATAATGATGTGTTTGATATAGATGATAATGTATTGTTGATTGCAGGTAAGTATAATTTTAATAATGATGCTAGTTATTCCAATGATAGGTATCATACCAATGACATGACTTTTGTTGAAGGGGAAAAAAACACAATAAATGCTGCAATTAGTGAAATTAATGAAGCCATTGCGGAATTGCAAGCATTATTAATTTCACTTGATGATCCTAACTCTTCAGAATATAAGGATGTTGTTGATGCTTTGGGAGATGGTTTTACTCCAGAAGAGATTGCGGATGCTATTCGTGGAGAAAAAGTTAAGGTAAGTGCTGAAATTTCTGATTTAAAATCTCAAAAAGAAGATCTTGAATATCAATTGGAATATGTAACGCTGCTACATGATTATATTGCGGAATATCCAAATAACTCTTATAACTGGACAAAAAAATGGAAAGAATTTTTATCAAAAAGATCTAGTTTTCTGTCAAATCTTATTGCAACATTGTTTAACTCTTATTCTCCATATAATATGATAAAAAATTACATAAAAGCGTATGGAATTAATGCGGCACAATATGATGACTATTTCTATAATATTTCAGAAATGCTTCCTATAACTCTATCATACTTTAATGTTTCTCAGAATAATGAAAATATTACGTTTGAGTGGCAGACTGAGTCGGAGGTTAATAATGATTTCTTTACAGTGGAATATTCTGTGGATGGAGTAAATTATTCAGTAATAGAAGTTGTGCAGGGAGCAGGTAATTCAAGTGAAACTTTGTGGTATAGTACAGCAACTGAGTCGGAACAGTTTGACGGAATGGTATATTTCCGTTTAAAACAGACTGACTTCAATGGTGAATATTCCTATTCGGAGGTAAAAACTTTGAATGTGGTTAATACAGCATATTCAATAACGATGTATCCTAATCCTGCAACAAAATATGTAACCATTTCAGGTGAAGACTATTCAAATATCTATTTTGTTGATATGCAGAATAAACGTTATGTTGCCCAACAAATTGGAAAACAGACGTATTCTGTGGAACATTTAGCAAAAGGAATATACTTTGCTGTAATTACAACAGCCAATGGACCTGTTGTGAAAGAATTTGTCGTTTCAAAAGATTCTTATTGTAAATAATGAAGGAGTCTTATTTCGGAATAACTTGTGAATTTAACCCTAGTGATGTTATTCAGGAAATAGAAAATCAGGTTGCGAAAAAACAATCTGGTTATGTTGTTGCATTAGATGGAAACAATTTTGCCATAGCTCAGCAGAATGTTTCGCATCGTGATTTAATAAATTCGGCTGTTGTCACTCATTGTGATAGTTCGTGGCTTCCTTTATTTATAAATAAGGTACACAAAACGAGTTATAAGAATTTCTATAGTGCAGACTTGTTTTTTGATTTACTGAGAAGAAAGAAGTTTCGGCATTATTTCCTAGGTTCAACCAGACGTGTTCTCGATGCTTTGCGTGAGAATCTGAAAAACTATGATGAGAAGATTTCGGAAATGCAGTTCGTTGAATTGCCATTTTGTGCCGTGGAAGAGTTTGATTATTTCAAAATAGCAGAAGAAATAAATGCGGATGCTCCTGATCTGATTTGGGTGTCGTTAGGATGCCCAAAACAGGAACAATTTATGCAGAAATTGTTGCCGCATCTTAATAAAGGTGTTCTGTTCGGTTCTGGTGCATTATTCAATTTCTATTGTGGATTAAAGGATGTCCCACAGCGAGCTCCTCAATGGATAATCAATTGTCGATTGGAGTTTTTATATCGAATTTTTTCAGAACCACGAAAGCAGATAAAACGCTGCGTGGGAATTATTCGTGCGTTGCCAAAGGCTATTCTTGAGGAAAAGAGAAAAGCTAAAATCTGTAATTCATAGAATGCATCCTTGTTTTTCCGTGACTTTTCATATTATTTTATAGGTAATGTAATATCAAAAGCTGTTGCTTTTATCTTGGTTCCTATTTATGTGTCAAGTATGTCAACGTCTGAATTTGGAATCGTTGGCTCTATGCAAGTTTTAATCAATGTTCTTGCGATATTTTTATCACTGGGTGCGGAAAAATCCATATTTAGATTGTATCATGATTATAAAACCGAAGATGAAAAAAAAGTATTTCTTTCTACGGTTTCGTGGTTTATTTATATATTTTCTTTCCTGATGGTCTGTGTAATGGTGTTGTTACACAGTTGGATAGAAAAAATATATACATCAATACCTTTTTCTCCATATTATTTATATGCAATTGGAACAGCCTTTTTTATGGAATTTGAGGTTGCTCCGAGAATATTTTTGCAGGTAACAACACAGTCAAAAAAGTATTTGTTTCTTTCTTTGTTGCAGATGATGTTTTCTGCTACGGCAATTTTGTATTTTACCGTATATAAACATTTGGAGGCGGTAGGGATGTTGAGAGGAATGTTTGTGGCACAGGCCTGCATGTTGCCGTTTTATATAAGCATTCATTTGAAAAATTTTAATGTTCGTCCTTCGCTAAAATTGATAGTGCCAATATTGAAATATTGTTTACCTTTCTTACCAAGTGTAATTGCTTCGTGGGTAATAACAATGTCAAGCCAGATTTTTATAGAACGGAATTTTTCTACCTCCGAAGTTGCAATATACGCATTGACGTTAAAAATCGTCGGAGTAATAACAATATTCGCGTCTGCTTTGATGACAGCCTATAAACCTGCTTTTTACAAGTTGGCAAATAGTACGGAACAGGATTCCGCAAAACAACAATTATATATTTTGCAAAACAACATTGTAAATCTATTGATTGTCAGCTCTGGTTTAATAGCTTTTTTCTCAAAAGATTTGATTTCTCTATTTTTTAGCTCTGAATACAACGAAGCGGTTTTCTTGACTCCTCTTGTAATCGTAGGGATTACTCTGTCAAAAATTTCAGGATATACAAATTTGGCATTTTATCAAGAAAAAAAAACTGTGGAAATAATGTGGATAATGATTGTCGCATCTGTAGTTTCCATAGGAATGAATTATGTAGTCATACCGAGATATTCGGTGTATGGAGCTGCATTTTCTTATTTGGTAGCAACGTCTATTTTCTTTGTCTTGAAATATGTTGTAAGTAAATCATATTACTGTATTCCATTTGAATGGTTCAAAATGTTTCAAATGGTAATTATAATGGCATTTTTATGTTCTTTGAATATATTTGTGCTTCCAGTGGGAGTGGTTCCTTTGTTGATAAAATTGTTTTGCTGCGGACTGATTCTTCTTTTGATCCGGGGAAAATTGCTTCCTAAAAACATTCTTGAAGTATAAATATGATTTTAGTTTTTTGTTTGTCAAATCTTCATGTTCCTGCAACTTTAGCTGTGATTTCTCAGACTGAAGAAAATGTTTGTATTTATACTGATCAACAAACTCTAGTAGATTTCTTTTCGAAATTGCAACTGCCTCAAGTTGAGATTTTATATGTAAAGCCAGAGTTTAAAAAGCATTATAATCGTTTGGTTGCAGTATGTAAAATCCTTTATACATTATTATATAGAAGATATTCCATATTGAAATCTCTGAAAGGGAGGAAAATAAAGCAGATATATTTTTTTCATGAAACTTTTGGTACGATGGAATTATGGTTGATTTCAAAATTATCAAGAAACTCAGACTGTTATTATTGTCCAGTATTGCAGTATTCGGATTCTAAAGAAGAAATACAGGAAACGTTCAAATCGAAACTGTTGCGTAAGTATGAAAAAATATGTTGGGGTGTTGACAGACGGGTTGTTGACTATGGGAAAAAAAGGTATGTATTTACGGAAAAATATTTAGAACAAAACGCTATACAAACGAGAGATGTTCCAAATGTATTATCAACATCTATAAAAGATAAAATATATAGTTTGTATTCAACAAAAAAGAAAATCGTCATTCTAGTAGAAGATGTTTCGTCGATACAAACAATACCATCGGATGTGTATTTTACATATTTAAATGAGATAATTAAAAAACTCGGTCGAGAAAATGTTGTATTAAAAAATCACCCGCGTTATCCGATAGAGTTGAAAAACTATATTGTGGGAGATTTTGAAGAAATGCCAGGATTTTTACCTCTAAATTTATATCTGGATACGTTTTCTGCTGTAATAGGAAATTGGTCGTCAGTTTTGTTTGAGGTCCATGAAAATACAAAGTCAGTTTCGTTGTTGAAGATTTTCAGAAAATATTATAATAGTGCGGAGCTTTACGAAGGGCATATTCGATATCTGCTGGATAACGATAAAAAGAGTTATATTTGGTATCCGGAATCAATAGACGATTTTTGTGCTTCCTTACAAAATTAGTATGAAAAGAATTGCTGTTATTATGACTATGCACAATAGAAAGGAGACTACTTTACGTTGTCTTCAACTGATGTGTGAACAGCAATACGATAAGTCAGCCTTTTCAACAGAAATTTTTCTAACAAATGACGGATGTACCGATGGCTCAAGAGATGCAATTTCTGCTGCTTATCCAGATGTACATATAATTGATGGGGATGGAACATTGTTTTGGAATAGGGGAATGCGTAAGGCATGGGAAGAAGCTGCAAAATATGATTATGATTATTATTTGTGGTTAAATGATGATGTTGAATTACGTTATGATGCTCTTCAACGAATGTTTGATGAATCAACCTCACAGAGTGATGAGGCTATTATAGTTGGTTCAACCTGTTCAAAAGACGATTGTAATAAGATAACCTATGGAGGTTGGAGAAAAAAAGAACATCCAGTACAAGATGTTTCAAAACCGCAATTGTGTGAGACTATGAATGGAAACGTTGTACTGATTCCTAAATATGTTTTTCAGTGTGTGGGTTTTAATGATTCAGTTTTTTCTCATGCTGTGGGTGATGTTGATTATGGATTTCGAGCCAGGTCTAATGGGATTTTAATTATAACAGTTCGTGGCGTTATTGGAGTGTGTGAAAAAAAAGATCAAGTATGGAAAAATCCTAAAAACTCGTTGTTCTCAAGAATTGCAGATTATTGGAAAGTTACAGGAGCAAATCCGTCGGATGTATTCCGTTTTAATTGTCGCCATTATGGTTGCTTGAAAGCGGTGTTTTTTTTCATAACTAGTTTAATTCATGTATTTTTCCCAAGATTATGGAAGAAATAGCTCAAGCGAATTTAGCTCCAGTTGTATTGTTTGCCTATAATAGGCCGACTTTGCTTGCAAAAACTTTGGAAAGTTTAAAAAACGCACACTTATCAGAAAATAGCGATGTGTTTATATTTATAGACGGGGCTAAGTCAACTGAAGAAGATGTAGCTCGGGTGAATGCTGTCAAGGAAATCGCAGAACAATTTGATATTGGTAAGACAAAAACTATATACAGTTCGTCAGAACATAATGGATTGGCAAAATCTGTTGTAAATGGTGTAACACAAATTATTAACTTGTATGGTAGGGTAATTGTACTGGAAGATGATTTGTTTTTGTCAAAAGGCTTCCTCGTATATATGAATACTATGTTGCAGGAGTATGAAAAAGACAATCGAATTATGCAGATTTCTGGTTTTGGAGTTAAAATAAAAAATCCGTTATGTAATCAAGAAGTCTATTTAACAAGAAGAGCACAAAGTTGGGGCTGGGCGACATGGGAAAATCGTTGGGATACAATTGATTGGAAACTAAAGGATTATTGCTTGTTTTTAGAAAACAAACGTGAAAAAAATGAAATTAAATCGTTGGGAAGCGATTTGTTACAAGCGTTAAAAGCATATAAAGAGGAACAAAAGGATGTTTGGTTAATTGCATACATATATAATATGTATAGAAAAAAGAAATATTGCATTTGTCCAGTTCGTTCTCTTGTTAGAAATGATGGGTTTGGTGAGGATTCATCAAATTGTAAAAATTACAATCGATATTATATTGATTTCAATGAAGAAAAAATGGAGTTTCTGTTGCAGGAATCTTTAGATTTTGATGAAAATATAGAGAAACAGGCTGTAAGGTATTGGACATATCGATGGAGATTGTTTGGCTTTGTAATGACAAAGCTTAGTAGAATATTCGGGAAATAACATCTTGCTAGTTGGTCTTCTTATTGTATGTGAAAGATGATTGTTTGTAATACACTAAGGTTTTATTTAATTTGTTGATAGTTAGAATAAAGAAGTTGAAAAGTTTCAGCAAAAAAAAGAAGATTTGTGTACAAAGAATGATAGAAATTTATAATTTTGTTCACAAAAAACAGGGGATATTGTGTCCTCTTCGTATGAAAATAATGTTGGTATGAAAAGAATCTTAGGTGTTTTTGCGTTTTTGTTGTGTGTGTTAGGAGTTGCTTTCTCTCAAAATGCACCGCAAACAATGAGTTATCAGGCAGTTGTTCGTGATGCAAATGGGCAGTTGTGTGTTAATAAACAGGTGGCGGTTGTTGTGTCACTTGTTCAAAATAATATTCTTGGTGATGTTGTTTATACAGAAAGTCACTCGGTAACAACAAATGCCAATGGATTGATGACATTAGAAATTGGACAGAACAAGAGTTTTAATGACATTGATTGGGCTAATGGTCCGTATTATATAAAAACAGAAACTGAAGTGAATGGTAGTGTGATTGAAGCAACTTCTCAGTTGTTGTCTGTGCCTTATGCAAAATATGCTGAGACTGCAGGGAACATGGATGATTATGTCACAAAATCAGAAATAGATAAGTACGTTGACCAACGGACAAGAGAAGTTATTGCATACATTTTTAAGAATTCTGCACTAAAATCAAAAACAGAAGATGGCGGCTATTCTGAAGAAGTATTTTTTGAAACACTACAAGAATTAGCTTCTGATCCTGAAAATTTAAAAGATGCTTCGGAAAATGATTTTGAACCAATCGAAGAATCCGAATTGAATGGTGAGTCAATTGTTAAATCACAGAATTTTGATTCAGAAAATGATGATTCTCAGTTGTTAAGTGCGGAAGATTGTGGAATTGAACAGAAATTTTATAACCAATTGACGAAAGATCCTAATAATTGGGATTATCAACTTGGTGATTTCATTGGTTATTATATTACAGGAAAACCATCCTATATTAATGCTGTTTATAAATATGGTAAAGATTCCTTAAAACATGTGATGGAGGAAAATCTATCTAATGATTATGAAAAGTGGGAATCGACTTCAACTAACGTGTATTCAAAAGATTATACAATGGAGGTGTTGACGGAACTTTTGGAGGAAGATTTTGATAAGTATAAAGATATTGCAGGTGCCAACTCTAGATTAGGAAAGGATAAAGTTGAACAACTATTGAAAGAATGGACAGAAGAGGATTATGATTCTTGGAGCGAAACTGCGCGTAAGGAATTAGGTGATGCGGCTGTTGATAAAATTCTTGAGGATTTATTGGAAGAAGATTATGACAAGTATGTAGAAAAAGCAAAAACGGAAAATAATGGTGCGGTATATCAGAAATATGCGAACAAAGGCGTAAATGCTGATGGTTCGATAGAGGCTATTTTCTCTATATCGGAAACCGAAAAGATAAAGTTCTCACGCGGAAATTTGCAGTATCAGGCGTCAACAAAAACGTGGCGTTTTGCAGAAAATCAATTTGACGCTGTTGCCGGGAATTCTGACAATCATGCAGGTGAAAATGGAGGGAATGTCTATGTTGGTTCTGTAAAATGCGACAATATAAATGTGTCTTCTTCATACTCGGGGTGGATTGATTTGTTTGCTTGGGGAACGAGTGGTAAGCAGGTGAGCGGATATGATTATACAGCATATCTTCCGTATTCTGTAAGTGGAGATGTTGAGGATTATTTCCCTGGTGAAAGTTTGTCTGGAACACAAGCTGATTGGGGTACAAATTCTATATCGAATGGTTCGGGAAAATGGAGAACACTTACACACGAAGAGTGGGATTATTTGTATCAGAACTGTTTGGAAAATAGTCGTTTTGGTTGTGCAACAATTACAACGAAACATGGCTCACAAACAATAGAAATTCAAGGTTTTGTGTTGTTGACGGAAGGTTGGAAAACCCCTAATGGAATTAGCTTTGTAGCAAATACAAACTCTTTCGGATCTAATAAATACACTGAGTCTCAATGGTTCAAAATGCAAGCAAATGGAGCTGTGTTTTTCCCTGCATCTGGTGTAAGAAAAATTAGCGATAAATCATCGAGATCTAATAAGGTGTGGTTGACAAGTACAAAAACGTACGCTGCATATTGGACGGCAACAGCTCAAAAAATAGAGTCTGCAAACTCGTACTGGTTTGTTGAATCTGCTGATAAAGGAGTGCAACAACAAACTTATACGAAAACAGCTGGTATGTGCGTGCGTTTAGTTCAAGATGTAAAATAGAAAAACTTGAATACTTTGAAAACGGGAATATTAATGATATTCCTGTTTTCTTTTTTTAGGAAAAACAAAATTCTTGTATATATTTGTAAACATTCAAAAACTACGGAAATGAAGAATAAGCTGAAACTTTTAATAATAGCTTGCTTTGTATGCATTTACGGACATGCACAAAGTGGGTTTGTAACAGTAGGAAGTGATGTGACAACGGAAAACGGATCGGTAAATTTTTCTGTCGGTCAGGTGTTTTATAATTCGTATGAATCTGAGTCTCTTTCATTGACACAGGGAGTTCAACAACCTTATACAATAACTTCGTTGCCTGTAAAAGACGTGGAAATCTCAACAATTCAGCTTACAGCCTATCCTAATCCGACAGCGGATGTGTTGAATTTGTTGATTGAAGGAGTTGAACCGGATGGTTTGTCTTATACAATTTCAGATATTAATGCACGCATACAAATGAAAGGGGCTATTGATGCAAACGAAACACAAATAGATGTTGCTCGTTTGTTGGCGGGAGTGTATTTTGTGGAAGTACATAAGAAAAATGTTGTTGTAAGAGCGTTTAAAGTTGTTAAGCAATAGGGATTAGTAAATAAAGTTTGTCTAAAGAGTAAAATATAGAAATATGAAAAGAGTCTTTACTACAATTGCAATGGTGTTGTCAGTATTAATAACATTTGCACAAGCACCTCAGAAAATGAGTTATCAGGCTGTTGTAAGAAATAGTTCTGGTAATCTTGTTTCAGAACAGGAAGTTCCTGTAATAGTGAGTATCTTGCAGAATTCGGAAGATGGTGATGCCGTCTATACGGAGACTCATAACAATGTGAAAACCAATAAAAATGGATTGATATCATTGGAGATTGGTGAGGGTATTGCAGAAGAAGGCAATGATTTTGAGAAAATTGATTGGTCTGACGGCCCATATTTTATAATGACTCAAGTTATTGTTGAAGGTCAACCAATTACGATAACTTCTGAGTTGTTGTCTGTTCCTTATGCAATGTTTGCAGAACAAGCTGGCTCTGTTGTTGGAATGGAAAATTATGTGAAGAAAAACGAAGTTACAACAATTGTAGATACTGCAAATTTAGGCTTTATAAAGAGAACAGAATACTATAGTGAATTAGGTAACTATGTAGAGAAAGATTATTTGGATGCATGGAATGAAGATAAGTTAACCGAATATGCTAAAAAGGCTGATGTTGATGATGTATATATGAAAAAATCAGAAATGCCAGAAATTTCTGATTTGTCTGAATATGCAAAGATAGAGGATTTGCCAAATATGGCAGAATATGCAAAGGTTGCAGACTTGGATATATATGTAGAGAGTTCAGATTTATCAACAGTAGCAACAAGCGGCAGCTACA
>JAKSUA010000008.1 GCA_024409235.1 Bacteroidales bacterium
TTGTATTTTCAAAAAAATATCTACTTTTGTGCACCCTAAGCGGATATGGTGAAATTGGTAGACACGCCAGACTTAGGATCTGGTGCCGCGAGGCTTGTGGGTTCGAGTCCCCCTATCCGCACAAATTAACCGCTCTCGTCAGCGGTTTTTTTTTATTTATTAAATAAATTGTACAATGAACGTAACAAAACAAGGTGAAGGTTTAGTGTCGGTTCTTACAGTGCAGATTGCACAGGCCGATTACACTGAAAAAGTTAATAATGTATTAAAAGACTACCGCAAAAAAGCTACAGTTAAAGGTTTCCGTCCAGGAACTGTTCCAATGGGAATGGTAAAACAAATGTACGGTAAATATGCAACTGTTGAAGAAGTAAATAAGCTTGTATCTGAAGCATTACAAAACTATTTCAAAGAAAATAAACTTCATGTTTTGGGTGAACCTCTTCCTAACGAAGGTCAAAAGGAAGTAAACTGGGATAAAGACACTGATTTCGAATTTTTGTTTGATGTTGCTGTTGCTCCAGAAATCAATGTGGAACTTTCTAAGAAAAACAAAGCTGATTACTATAAAATTACTGTTGACGACAAGTTAATCGACGAACATGTTGAAGGTTACTGCGGACGTTATGGAAAACAGGAAGATGTTGAAACTATAGAAGGTACAGAATTCGTTGCTGGTCCATTAAAATGTGTTGGCGCTGAAACTTGCACAGAAAGAGGTTCCTTGCTTTTAACTCGTATGAAAAACGAGAAAGAATTGGCTAAGTTTAAAGCTGCAAAGAAAGGTGATACTGTAACTTTCAATCCTAAGAAAGCTTTCGAAGACGAAGAAGAAACAAAATTATTTACTGGTGCAAAGGCTGACAATGCTGCTGCAATGGAAGCTGACTACGAATTTACAATCGAAGCTTTGAAACGCTACACAAAAGCTGAAGTAAATCAGGAATTGTTTGATAAAATCTTCGGTAAAGATGCTATAAAGAGTGAAGCTGATTTCCGCGCCCGTATTAAATCTGATATGGAAGCAAATTTCGAAAGAAACAGCGATTATAAGTTCTTGGCTGATTTCAGAAAGAAATTGTTGGAAACAACTGCAATAGAATTGCCAGAAGAATTCTTGAAACGCTGGTTGATTGAAGCTAACAAGGAAAACGAAAAAATTACTCCAGAACAAATCGAAAACGAATTCCCATTGTTTATGGAAGATTTGCGTTGGCAGTTGATTAGCGGTAAATTCGTTAAGGATAACAATATCCAGGTTTCTCCAGACGAAATTAAAGAAGCTGCTAAAGAATACACTCGTTTCCAATTAGCTCAATATGGAATGTTGAACGCAGAAGACAAAATGGTTGAACAATGGAGCGCTGAAATCTTGAAAAACCGCGACGAAGTAAACCGTCTTTACGAAATGGAAGAAAATAAGAAATTAATTGCATTCTTCAAAGAAACAATCAAGTTGAATGAACAGGAAGTTTCTCTTGAAAAATTCAATGAAATGGTTTCTGAAAAATAGAATTTAATTCAACCTAAAATACAAACGCAGGATTCTGAAAAGAGTTCTGCGTTTTTTGTTTTTTGGGGAACTGTAGGAGGGTGTAGTTCCTTTGTGTATTTGTACACGAATAAATATTTATCATTTTATTCTGTTTGGAATCATTTTATTTCATAATTTTGAAAACAGAATACTTGTGTTGTGAAAATGTTACAATTAAATAACAATTTGTGCTTCAATTATTTGGAAATGCCAAATAGTTGTATAAACACACACACACACACACACACACTTATAGTGTAACCTTATCTTCTTTTGAATTATTGAGCGACTTTTCTGCGAAAGCAGGGGAGTCGCTTTTTTGTTGCTTAAATTTTTTGTTAATATATAAAACCGAAACCTCGATGGGATATAATAGAGGGTTTTAACTATGAGGAAACTATTTTTATTCATGATTTCTGCTGTTTTTAGTATTGTTGCTATTGCAGGAAATGAATGGTCCCTTGAAAACGGAACAATCAAAGTTAAGTACAACCAGTATGGTGAACAAGATGCCGACGGAACTTCTATCCAATGGCAAGCTGGTAACGCTGCAGCATTCCCAGATGCAGTTGAAGAAGCTTCAGGTAACACTTTATGGACTCCTGCACTTGGTGAAAAATTCATGGTAACATTGAAAGGTACTGCAAACATGACAGGTAAAATGCAAATGTTCATGGCTGACGAACGTGAAGAAGTTAGCTACTGGACTCCACTTTGTGCAACATACGGTGAAGTTGAAGTTGTTGCTGGTGAAGCTTTCACATTGGAAACAGTTTTCACAGTTGACAAAGTTGCATTCGATGAAGAAACTCTATTAACAGTTCCTGACTTAGTTCTTGCATACGAATATCCTGGAACTTCTGAAGACGAAGGTTTCGATGCGACAGAAGACTTTGTTATTTCTGATGCAACTCTTGAAATCTTATATGCTGAAGCTGCTGATTTAGTAGATCCTATCACATTGTCTTACAGCAAACAAGATGGTGATTTTTACCAATACCAAGGAATTCTTAACAGCAAAGTAACAGTTGCTAAAGCTGGTCTATATGCAAACGTAAAATTCGAAGGTGTTGCTCAAAATGACATTACAACTCTTATGTATGCGTTGGTTGATAACTCTGAAGAAGCTGGTTGGTGGAAACAAATGACTGACGAAATGGTTTTTTTCAAAGCTAACATCAAAAAAGGTGACAAAGTTTCTGTTCAATTCTCATTCGAAATTACTGGCGAAACTCCATCTTCTTCACCTGTTTTCAAAGATGTATTGTTAGCAAATGCTGAATCAAAAGGTATGTCTGTTGATTTCTCAAACGCTTCTATCGAAGTTTCTGTAACGGATAGACCTGTGTATTCTTATTCAAATATAAAAAAATTTACAGTTTCTTTACGAACTAATGATGATAGTAATTACGGAGGTTACTATGGAAATGTCTCTGGAAATGTCTATGGTATGGGGGAATATTTTGCTGGAACTTCTGTAACTATTTCTGCAGTTCCTCATAGTAGATGTGTTTTTAAACGATGGAGTGACGGGATTACAGATAATCCAAGAACTTTAATTGTTGATAATGATATTACTTTGATAGCTGAATTTGTACCTTTAGAATGTAATGTGCGTTTGTACGCAGAAGGAAATGGTAGTGTAAAAGGTGAAGGTGTGTATGAATATAACACGGAAGTTGAAATTTCTGCTACTCCTGCACCATTCGGACATTTTGTTCGCTGGAGTGATGGAAGTACCGCAAATCCACGAAAAATTGTTGTAAAAGGTGATGAATATTTATATGCTTATTTTGAGATGGATACTCTTGCAAGAGATGGTTTAACATATCAGTTTATCAATGAAAAAGAAGTTGCTTTAACTAAATTTGGTGTAGTAGAAGTAGAAGTAACGCAAATGCAGTACGAGTACGCACTATCAACTGTCGTAATGGGTGGTGCAAAATCTGCTAACGGTGCTTTTTATACATCTGATTATGGTGTTCAAACAAAATGGCAATTAGGTGACTTCGCAGGAAACGTAATTTTCTGTTTCCAAACTATTTATGAAGCTTTCCAATTCATCTCTGGTACTGAAGCACAAAACGAAATCGTAAAAGCTCAAGCTTCTGAAACTAAATTCGCTGTTATCGGTGATGCTAAAGCTAGCAAATTCGAACAATTATCTGACGAAGATTTCACAGAAACAGTTGTAACAATCAGCCGCAAACTTGAAACTGGTAAAAAAGCTGTGGCTTTCAAAAACGATAAATGTCAAGGTTTTTTCGAGATTGTTAACTACTCAGCTGAATCAGAAGATTTAACCTTGAATATTTGGACTGTAATTGAAGGTGGAACGTCTTATACATATACATATACATATACATATATACCATTTGAGGGTGAAGTTTTGGATGTGCCAAGCTCCGTTATGTATAAGGGAGCTTCTTACCCTGTAACTTCAATAGATGCTTATTTTGATGAGACAAACAATACATTAAAAACTGTTTATCTAGGGGAAAATATCTCGTCAATTGACAATTATACGTTTGAATATTGTCCATCGTTAACCAATGTATATAGCTATGCAAAGACTCCGCCAGAAATCGGCCGAATGACGTTTGCAAATATGAATGGATATTTGTATGTGCCATGTGACTATTACGAAAGTTATGATTTGCATGCACAGTGGGGTAATTTTAAACATATTGAATGTATTTCATCGGCAGAGTCGGTTTTGGACAACGATGATGTAGTGGTGACTCCAGATATCAACAACGCATTGTTTGCAATGCCAATGAACTCTTCTGCAAATTCGTATTCGTTAACAATTTCAAAGGACGGTGAAGTGTTCTGTACGCTTAATTTCAATGCAAACGGTCAGTTAACAAACATAGATTTCTCAAGCCTGAAAGCATACGAACTAAAAGATGCTGTTTCAGGTTATGAGTTCACGGTAACAGGTTTGTCGTCGGCTTCGGATTATGCATATTCATACGTGGCAAAAGATGCATCTAAGCAAGTAATCAAGGAATATACAGGTAAATTTTCAACAAAGAACACAGATGGAACGGGAGGAAGTTTCAGTTCTGATTTAGGTTCAGAAGGTGGCGAACAGGGTGGAGCAGATTCAAACTATACGATTGCCGTAGTTACTTTAGACAATGCAAAGGGCTCTGTAATGGGAACAGGCTCTTATAAGGAAAATGCAAGTGCAACACTTATAGCAATTCCATCGTCGGGTTACAAGTTTGTGAAATGGAATGATGGGAATACTGAAAACCCACGAATAATTACTGTAACTGCAGATGCTGTGTTTACAGCAATTTTCGAAGAAGCAACAGGAGAAAGTGAATCAGCTTATACAATCACAGTCGTTGCTTCAGATAACACAATGGGCGTTATTGTTGGTGCAGGAAAATATGAAGCTGGTGAAACTGCGACATTGGCGGTTGTTCCTTCAAAAGGTTATCAATTCGTACAGTGGAACGATGGAAATACAGACAATCCACGTGTGATTACTGTTACAGAAAATATGTTCCTTGTTGCAACATTTGAAAAAATCTCAACAGCAATCAACGAGGTTGAATCAACAGAAGAAATTGTAATCGTGAACCGTCAAATCCTTGTAAACGGCGAAGCACCAGAATTTGTAACAACAGTTCTTGGTCAAAGAATAGCCAATAAGAATTTGAAGTCAGGTATTTATTTTGTTCAATCAGGAAACAAACAAATAGGCGTTTCAATCCGATAATTCGTAATTGTACGATATATGTAGGGGCGGGGTTTTACTCCGCCCTTTTTGTTTTTGTGGCGTATGTGTTTGGACGTATGCATGATGTGAACCCCAAAATTGGAAAAGAAAATATTTGAAATATATTATGTCTAGCGATTTTTAGATAATAAAAAGTGTGTGAATTATCATAAAAATGGTAATTTTGCCACAAAATTGTCTGCCGTTTTCTGCGTGGTGCAGAAAATGGTAATCTAAAAATATAAAGGCTATGAAACATCTTTTAAAACGATTTCTTGTTAGTGTAGTTGCTTTGTTGTTTTGCTCAGTTGGTTTTGCGGCAAACTCCGATATTATTTCATCGGTAACTTGTTCAGGAACCACGTTTACAATAAAACGTACAACAACAACATATCCGACAACGGTTTACTATCGTACTGTCAATGGATCGGCTGTAGGTGGAGTTCATTTCGTTGCCGCGTCTGGTGAAATAACTTTTAAAGCTGGTGAGGCGGAGAAAACAGTTACCATTACTCGCTTAACTCCAGCAAATTCTGTTGTTGATGCTTATGAAGAATCTAACAGAAGATTCTACTTGGAAGTTTGGAACAGCTGTACAGCTCCAATATATACAGGTTGTTGGTATGATAAAACTAATTATGTGACGCTTTATAGTATGTATGAATTGTCTGTTTCCTATGCTTTCTCTTCGACTACAAATACTGGTACAGAAGATCATACCGTTTCTACGTCTTCAATTGTGAATTTGTTTGATAGTGAAAGAAAATCGTATTTGACAGCCGTAGGACAATCCTACCAGTTTGTCGTACGTGCTAATTTGAAAGTTCCTGGAATAACATCGGGAGAAGGGTTCAGTGTTGGTATTCATCCTGGAGCAACAGGTTCTTTGTCTGGAGGATATATAAATCCCCAAAATAAAGGCGAATATATAGCTTCGGTGAAATTTGCATCAACAACAACATCTAATGTCTATTTTAATTTCCCTGTAAGTACTGCTTATTATAAATCGGGCTCGAACGTAACAAATGCGTGGAATAATAGTTCATATCCAAACACTTTAATTTTTCAAGATTATAAATATTACTCGGATTTCTTTACGGATAAAAATAATCTAGTTTGGATGATAATGCCTTCATCAACTTCAACTATAGGACTTACAGTTAGAGTTGCTAAGAAATTAATCTATACTCCAACTTTAAATGTGAGATTGAAAGATGTGACAGGGCCTACCGTTGCTTCTCTGAATGTTAATTCGGAGAAAATATATACGTCGGGAGAAAAAATATATGTAGCGCTTCGTTTTGATGAAATTGTTAAAGTAACATCAACCTCGTTTAGTCTTCCGTTAGAAATAGCAGGTTCAAAGGTCTATTTTAGTTATGAAGGTGGTTCTGGAACTAATACGTTGTATTTCTCAGCTTCACCAACAATTTCATCTACTAATACTACTGGTCTGACACTTCAAGGTACCGATTTCCCTTATTCTTATATAACTGACTTAAGTGGAAATACAGGAGCATCTTATTACCATAATATATCCTGCAATATCGGACAAAAATATACTGTTACATTAAATAAAAATTCAGGAACGGTAAACTGTGATGAAATAAAATATTACACTTATGGTGTTGGTGCCACATTGCCAACAAATGTAACCCGCACAGGTTACACATTTGGTGGATGGTACACAAACTCAAGTTGTACAGGTTCTCCTGTAACAACAATTAGTAAGACTGATTCGGGAAATAAGACTTATTATGCAAAATGGACTGCAAATCGTTATCTTGTAACTTTGGACAACCGTGCTGCCACAAGTTCTGGTACAGCAAGTATTTATGCTACGTACGGAAGTTCAATGCCGTCAATTACAAGTCCGATAAAAACAGGTTATACGTTCGGTGGATATTATGATGGAACTGATGGTTCGGGAACACAATATTATACAAGTTCGGGAACTTCAGCAAAAACATGTTACCTGACAGCAAATACAACATTGTATGCAAAATGGACTATAAAAACACCAACTATCACTTTTAATAATCAGAGTGCAACTACGGCTGGAACAACAAGTGCAACGGCTACGTGGGGCAGTGCTATGCCGTCTATTACAAAACCGACAAAAACAGGTTATACGTTCGGCGGATACTTCACTTCCAATAATGGAGGTGGAACGCAATATTATTTAGCAACAGGTGCAAGTGCTAAAATTTGCGATTTAGAGGTTGCAACAACTTTGTATGCAAAATGGACTGCAAATACATATACATTAACGTTTGATAATCAATCAGCTACAACAGAAGGTACTGTGAATGCTGTAGCAACATATAGTAGCAAATTGCCAGAAATAATCGTTCCAACTAAAAAAGGTTATACTTTTAAGGGATATTATACTTCTATAAACGGAGCTGGTACGAAATATTATAATGCTGACGGTTCTGCAAATTTGACGTCTTATACCCAAACTAGTGCAGTAACACTGTATGCCTATTGGACAAAAGATACATATACGATAACTTTTGTTAATAATGGAGGTACAATTTCTGAAAGCTATGATAACACTTATCAATTTGGTGAAGAAGTCACCCTTCCTGCAATTCAACGTGATGGCTGTACGTTTGGTGGATGGTTTACTAATGCAAACTGTGAAGGTTCTGCGGTTACAAAAATTGCTTCGTTGGAAGTTGGAAACAAAACATATTATGCAAAATGGACTCCAAATAACTATACAGTAACTTTGAATCTTGTCGGAGGTAGTTTATCAGGTGGAAATGTTACTACATATACATACGGAATCGGTGCAGTTTTGCCTTTGTCGTCGGTAATGTCAAAATCAGGTTATGGTTTTGCTGGATGGTATGAAGATGAGGACTATAACGGTGATGCTGTAAGCGAAATTACTGTTGCTGATTTTGGAAATAAAGTGTATTGGGCTAAATGGGAAGAAGGCAGTTATCCTGTTGTGCTAAATACAAATGAAGGTGTGGTGAATTCGGGCAATGTGGTAAGTTACAAGCACGGAACAGCAAAGGCCTTACCAACTGATGTAACTAGAATTGGTTATACATTCGAAGGATGGTTCGATAATTCCAGTTGTTTGGGAACTGCTGTAACAGAAATACCTTCAACGGCAGTTGAGGTAAAAACATTCTGGGCAAAATGGAAAGAACAGGTTTATACAGTTACGTTCGAAGAAAACGAGGGAACAATCAACAACGAGGTTGTGATTTCAAACTACACATTCAGTGTTGGTGGAACCCTTCCAACCGATGTTACCCGTCCAGGTTATTCATTCCTAGGTTGGTATGACAATTCTGAGTTACTTGGAAACGCAGTGGCACTTATCCGTTCATCGGATTATGGAAATAAAACCTATTATGCAAAGTGGTGTAAAAATACTTATACAATAGCGTATAATAAAAATGGTGGTGATATAGAAGACGAAGAAATTGTTACCTCATATTCTATTGGAGATGAATTTGATTTGCCTGGTGAGGTCTATAAAGAGGGATATTCATTCTATGGCTGGTACGATAATCCAAATTTCGACAATGAATCAATTGAATACGTGGAAGCTGATGAATATGGCAATAAAACATACTATGCAAAGTGGGTTGTTAATTCATATTCTGTTACTCTTACAACAAATGGGGGAACAATAAATAGTGGAAATTTATCTCGATATACATATAGTTATGGAGCAACACTTCCTGTCGATGTAACACGTGTTGGCTATAGATTCGATGGATGGTATTCTGATGCAAGTTTTACAAGCAATAGAATAACTTCGATTGGAGTAGATGAAATGGGAAGTAAAACATTCTATGCGAGATGGATTGCAAATACTTATACGATTACGTTGAACGTGAATGAAGGTACTATAAAATCTGGAAATGTTGGTTCTTATACATATGGTTTAACAACAACACTACCTACGAATGTGGTACGTAGAGGCTATACTTTTGGCGGCTGGTATGAAAGTTCTAATTTAGATGGTGGTGCTGTAAAAACAATTTCAAATACATCAACAGGCAATAAGACATATTATGCAAAATGGAATGTGAATACCTATGCGGTAGATTTAAATGCAGATGGCGGAACAATTAACTCAGGAAATGTTTCGTCTTATGTTTATGGTGTCGGTGCTATTCTTCCAACAAATGTGACAAAAACTGGTTATACGTTTGATGGTTGGGAAGGTTTATCTGTTCCAAGTACTTACAGAGTGTTGTTGACATCCTGTGGATCCGCGAAATTAAACGTTTTAAAAACAGTTAGAGCTTTTGAAAATTTCTCATGGATGGGATTGAAAGACGCAAAAGAGTTTATCGAAGCTGTTGACATTGAACCTCAGTTGTTGGAGGAGGATATAACTATGGATGAAGCTTTGGCCTATAAAGATGCTATAGAAGAAGTTGGTGGTCAGGTTGCTATTGAAAGTATGTCTAATGAGGATGATGCAACAGGTATCTTTACAAATATTTCAACGGTTCAGGTTGGAGATGTTGAATTTGTTGCAGTTTGGAAATTAAATAACTATTCAATTACATATAATGCAAATGGCGGTACTTATCAGGATAAAATAACTGTAAGTGAAGATGGTGATACTACGATAGTTCCTGTAGCAACAATGTATAATTATGGTGATACTGTCGTGCTTCCTGTTCCTACACGTGTTGGATACACTTTTGAGGGTTGGTTCAATAATTCAAATTTCATGGGAACTAGCGTTTCAGAAATTAATCCAAATGAATATGGCGACAAAGAATTCTGGGCTAAATGGAGTGAGGAAAGTTATAAAGTCACTTTGAATACTAATGGAGGTGAGATAAATTCCGGTAATCTTGTAAAATATACGTACGATGCTCTTGCAATTCTTCCTCAGGATGTAACCAGAACAGGTTATACGTTTGATGGTTGGTTTGATAATGAAGAATGTGAAGGAACAGCTGTTATACAGATTAGCAAGGGTACAGTCAATGAACAAATATTCTATGCAAAATGGACTGCAAAAACATACACGGTTATATTGCAGACAAATAATGGAACTGTAAATGGAGAGAATGTTACATCTTATGTTTATGGCGAAGGTGTAATTCTTCCAACAGATGTAACAAAAGAAGGATGGGTATTTTCTGGTTGGTATTCAAACAGCAGTTATGCCGGCGGTTCTGTTGCATCGGTTGGAAATACAGAAACAGGAGATAAACAGTTCTGGGCTAAATGGGTTGCAAACGAGTATGAAGTTTCTGTAGAATATGATTCTAATATGGGCTCGATTGTCGGAACTGGCTTATATGAATACCAGTCAACTGCAAAAGTGAAAGCGGTTGCCGATGATGGATATGAGTTCGTTGAATGGATAGTTGACGAAGCCAATGTAGAGACTGTCGGTGCAGCTTCGTTCCAAACAGCAACAATCTCATTTGTTGTAAAAGAAGCAATAAATTTGACAGCAGTATTTAAAGAAAAAGAAGGTGTTTATTCTGTAGAATCATTACAGATAGACACTCTTTTAACAGAGACTGAAGTTTTGCCTATTGACATTACGGGCTTATTTAAAACTACCGAAGGTTCTGAATTAACATATAGTGTTAGAAGTTCTGCTCCAAATGTTGTCTCTGGTCTTGTTCAGGAAGGAAAATTATATTTGACAACGTATGGCTATCGTGGAAAAGTAGCATTGACTATAACTGCGAAGCTTCCTAACGGCGAGAAAGCATCTGTTAGCACAGATGTGATTGTTGAACATAACTGTGATATTCAGTTAAATAAAGAGATTACTATGGTGTCATGTTATGGTGAGTCTGACGGAAAAATAGAGGTGGATTTCGTTGAAAACTATACATATCAATGGATAGGATTTGATAACACATCAAATGTAATGGAAGGGCTTTCTGCAGGAAATTATTCTGTGGTTATTACTGATGAACGCAATTGTCAGGAACAATATACATACACGGTTGAACAACCAAAAGAAATTAAAGTTGCAGTGTCAATTGTTAATCCTCGTTGTCATGAAGAAGGCAAAATAGAGTTGATTCCAGAAGGAGAATATACTTACCTTTGGGAAAACACGGGATCAACAGAAAAGGATTTGATTGGTGCCCCAATTGGAGATTATACAGTTATAGTAACAGATCCTTCTAACGGCTGTAGTATAAAATTAACTCCAAGTCTTGAGTTGTCTATAAAACAACCAGAAATATCTTTGGTAACAGTAAGCAAAACGACAGGAAAGAACTTGGTTGTTTGGTTGCGTGAAAATTCCGATCAAATCGAATATTACACAATTTATCGTGAATCATCAGAAGAAGGAGAATACGATTCTATCGCTACTGTTCCTTATTCAGAAATAAGTGTTTACGAAGACGAGGAAGCAGATCCAATGGAACGCTCTTGGTCTTATAAGATTTCTGCAACAGATTCTTGTGGTAACAGTACAAATTTAAGCGAGGCACACAGCACTCTTCATCTTTCACAGATGCCAAGTCAAAGAGAGGGCTATGTAGAATTAATTTGGGAAGAATATAAGGGAATTGATTATTCTTCGTTCTTCATTTTGAGAGAAACAACTGTGGGTAGTTATACTTTTGTTGATACAGTTACTACTGTTCCTGCAAGTATAAAATCATATACTGCGGAAATTCCGGGAATAGGAAAAAGTACATATTATGTGGGAATAAAATTACCTGAAGTAGTTGATCCAAAACAATTTATGAAAGCAGAATCAGGACCGTTCTCATTAGCTATGTCAAATATTGCTGAAGCTGAAAATGACGAAGCAACGGCTGTGGATGTAATAAGTGACGAAGATATTAGAGTGTTTGCTGTTGAACATACAATCTACGTGAAGAATTCTGCTGATAAAGAAATTACAATTATGGATAGTATGGGTAAAATTTTATCTCAAACAGTTCAGACGGACGCTAGTATAGTGAAATACAATGTTCGATTAGCTGGGGTTTATTTTGTCCGTATTGGAAAAGAAAGTTTCAAAGTAATTGTGAAATAACAATTTGTTTTACCTTAAATAATTATATGTGATGAAGAGATTCCTTTTGTTGTTACTTCCCGTTTTGATTGTTTCATGTAGTTCGAAAAAGAATCCGATTGTTTTTCAGAAGAAAACTGATAAAAGTGAGATTCTGTTAATTCTTGATACTGCGGGAACATTTGAATATACAGCTAAAAGTACTATAGGTGCGACTTTTGACGAAAAGGGAACTTATACAATTGAAGATTCTTTGTTGATACTTCGCTTTCAGTATGAGAGCTATGAGCAGGCGTGCTACGAGATTCCATTGCCAAATGACACCTCGTTGATTATCAATTATAAGGGTAAATATGTTCTGTATCCAACAATAAAAAATATTCCAGAATATGGATTGCATTATCAATCGAATGATGAATTAATGCGACAAATAGTGAAAGTCTATCAAAGAAAGGACTTCGAGGAACAGGTTGGAATGCGTTATTTCTCATTAAAATCAGGTGATTTTACTTTGCTGTTCAATGGTAATTGGAAAGTATCACCTTTTTATGATTCAATGCTGAAATAGTCTATAAACTGATTTGTGCGGAATCAATCTCTTCATTTAGGAAATGACTGCCAATTGCGTTAAATGACTCGCAGGAATCGGTAGTAAAGAATTTAATCTGAGAGTTTTTCTTTAGTGTTGACTCCAAATCAGAATGTCTCTGCAGATATTTCTCTAAACTTTTAGCAACAATTTCTCCTTGTTGTATAATGGAGATATGTTCTGGTAAATATTTTCGGATTTTGTTTAGTAACAAAGGATAATGCGTACAACCGAGAAGCAGAGCGTCAATATTTGGATTTTCTGATAAAAGAGCTTGTATTTCTTTTTTTACGAAAAAGTCAGCTCCCTCAGAGTTGTATTCTCCGTTTTCCACTAAAGGCACCCACATTGGACAGGCGTGTGCCGTAAGATTTATATTGGGAAAGAATTTCTTTATCTCTATCTCATAGGATTTTGAAGTGACAGTACCTTTTGTGGCAACAATACCAATGTTATTATTTTGGGTAAAGGTATTCGCAATTTCGGTACATGGACGGATGATTCCAAGTACTCGTTTATCTTTCCCAAAATGACTTAAATCTTTTTGCTGAATATTACGTAGTGCTTTTGCTGATGCCGTATTACATGCAATAATCACAAGATTACAGTTCATTTCAAACAATTTCGTTACAGCTTCAAGCGTGTATCGATAAACAGTCTCAAATGAACGTGTGCCATAGGGTGCACGGCCATTGTCTCCCAAATAAATATAGGAATATTCAGGTAATATTCGGCGGATTTCCTTTAAAATGGATAATCCTCCGAATCCTGAATCAAAAACTCCTATATTGAACTTACGTTCAGTCACTTATTTCATGTTCATTGGTTGTCCTGTAGCTTCCACTACATTCCACCAGAATTCACCTTCAATATTTACTTTTTTACGTGAAGAAGTTGCTGCTTCAATTGGTAACAAAGTGAACGAACCGTTCCAGTTACCAACAACAAAGTCAGTACGTCCAGCCATTGCTGCATGAACAGCGCAATGTGTCAATTGTTCGCAGAATTTGCTGTCGTTTGCATTAGCAGGAATACTTCTGATTATGTAACTTGGATCAATATATTTAACACAAATCGGTATGTTTTTCTTTTTGAAATAGTCTGTGATCTCGTTTTTAAGATAAACTCCGATGTCTTCGTGTAATACATTGCCGGAAGCGTCTTTTTTACGTTCTCCCTTGAAAAATTCTTGTCCTGCACCTTCTGCAACAACGATAACGGCATGACTTTTACGTTCAAGACGTTTTTCTAAAATATTTAAGAAACCAGTACCTTTTTCATTTTCTAATGAAAATTCCATTTCTGGAATAAGGCAAAAGTTTACGTCAGGTACAGCCAAAGCAGTGCTTGCTGCAATAAAACCAGAATCTCGTCCCATTAATTTTACAAGTGCAACACCATTTTGTGCACCTTTAGCTTCATAGTGAGCATTTAATATGATAGGTTGAGCTGCTGCAAATGCAGATTCAAAGCCAAATGATTTGTCAATGTAATTAATGTCATTGTCGATAGTTTTTGGTACACCAGCAACAACAATTTTCAAACCTCTCTTTTCTATTTCTTTATGAATAGCATGAGCTCCTCTTAATGTTCCGTCACCGCCAACGCAGAATAGGATGTTGATATTGTTGCGTTCTAACGTGTCAACAACTGTTTCAATATTTTGTTCTCCTCGAGAAGAACCTAACATAGAACCTCCATCTTTATGGATGTCGTCAACCAAATCAGGTGTCAATGTAATGAATGGTATGCCATTGTCGGGGTTTAAACCTGCATAACCATATTGTACACCGACAATGTTAGTAACACCATAGCGGTTCCAAAGGTGAGTAACCAAACCGCGGATAACGTTGTTCAAACCAGGACAAAGACCACCGCATGTGATTATTGCTACTTTTGTTTTTGAAGGGTCAAAATATATAGATTCTTTTGGACCGGGTTTTTCAAAAGAAGAAAGAGGCAGACCATTTTTAATGCAATTTTCAACTTCTGTCAACGAAGAAGAATATAGTACACGTTGCCCGTCTTCAACATAGTCATAAATTCCGTCACCTTTTTCTTTCGATAATTTTAAAGGTGATTTTATCTTACAAGGTCCTAATGTTTTAATCGTAAAATCTACCATAATCTATTATTTTATATATTCATCACATAAATATTCGTTCCTATTTGAGGACGAACGGGAAATTAATTCTGCAAGAAAGCCGGTAAGAAACAATTGCGTTCCTAAAATTAAGCATACAATACCTAAGTAGAACAAAGGTCTTTGTGTCATGTTGTATTGTAAGTATGCAAGTTTCATGTACGACAGGTAAATTAAAATGACGAAACCAATTAAAAAGTTTATCATTCCAATAGAGCCGAAGAAATGCATCGGACGTTTGCTGAAACGTGAAATAAACATTACAGACATTAAGTCCAGTGGACCACGAATAAAACGTTCAATTCCAAATTTGGAAACTCCGTATTTCCGTTCTTGGTGTAAAACAACTTTTTCACCAATTTTTTTGAATCCAGCCCATTTTGCAAGTACAGGAATGTAACGATGCATTTCTCCATACACTTCTATACTTTTTATAACTTTCTTTTTGTATGCCTTTAATCCACAGTTGAAATCATGTAGCTTTATACCTGACATTAGTCGAACAGTGGCATTGTACAATTTACTTGGTAAATTCTTTGTTAATACAGGATCATATCGTTTCTTTTTCCAGCCTGAAACAAGGTCGTAGCCCTCTTCAGTAATCATTCTGTATAATTCAGGAATTTCGTCTGGCGAATCTTGTAAATCTGCATCCATAGTGATTACAACATCACCTTCGGCTTTTTCAAATCCTTTGAATAAACCTGCGGATTTTCCGTAATTTCTTCGGAATTTAATTGCTTTTATTTGTTCGTATTGCTTGGATAAGTCTGAAATTACGTTCCATGAATTGTCTGTGCTTCCGTCGTCAACGAAGATTACTTCGTATGAAAAATTGTTGGCGGTCATTACTTTATGGATCCAGTCCATAAGTTCCTTCAACGATTCTTCTTCATTTAATAGAGATATAACAACTGAAATTTGCATTTTCACATTTTTGAATCAATACAAAAATAGAGAATTTATCGGAATAGTTTTAGCTTAAGATAAGATTTTATTGAAAAGGTTTTCTTTTGGATTTTCAATAAAAAAATATATTTTTGCGTTGGGGTAAGTCTTGTACGACCAGCTCCTGCTGAACCCCCCCAGATCCGGAAGGAAGCAAGGGTAGGCGGTTGTAGCGGTGCGATGCAAGTAGCTTACTCCTTTTTTATTTTAGGTACGTGGCTGAATATTTCAAATTATATAACGAAAATCCGAATGAACGGCAGATTAAACAGATAGTTGAAATCTTACGTTCGGGCGGTGTTATTATTTATCCGACGGATACCGTATATGGTTTTGGTTGTGATATAACGAATCAAAAGGCAGTGGAACGAATTGCCAGAATCAAGGGCATAAAGCTAGAAAAAGCGAATTTCTCATTTATCTGTTATGATTTAAGTAATCTTTCAGAATATACGAAAGTTACAAGTAATCAGGTGTTTAAAGTGATGAAACATAATTTGCCGGGAGCGTTTACTTTTATTCTGAATGCAAATTCTAATGTCCCAAAGTTGTTTAAAAGCAAGAAAAAAACTGTTGGTATTCGAATTCCTGATAATAACATTTGCAGAGAAATAGTGAAGGAATTAGGTAATCCGATTTTGACTTCTTCGGTGAAAAGTAAGGACGAAATTCTTGAATATCTAACAGATCCTGAGGTTATAAAAGAAGAATACGACAAGCTTGTTGACGCAGTGATAGATGGAGGCTTTGGAAAAAACGTTCCTTCCACTGTAGTTGACTGTTCAAATGACGAAGTGGAAATTGTTCGTCAGGGAGCTGGAGAATTGGAACTTTAACTGTAACTTTAATCTTTTTTTTGATGTCTATAAAAGTATGCTAATGATACTTTTATAGTATATTTGTATTCTTATAAGCTAGTGATATGAAACGATGTTTATGTGTAGCAATTTTAATGTTGTTGTCTGTGCTTGGTGTAGAAGCTCAGATAGGCTCATGGAACTTAGTGTGGAGGGAAGATTTTGGTGTTGCGGAGGATACGGTTATACGAGATTTTGCAGATAATAATAAGAAGGTAATTGGTCATACTTGTGCTGCTTCGGAGTCGGAGTGTACTACGATTAATGATATGTATTATGGAATAGCAAATAGTACATGGTGGGCGTATAATAGACCTAAAACTTGTAATGCCGAGGCATGGCATTTTATGGGTGGCCGTGATCATACGGGAAATGAAAAGGGGGCAATGTTGATAGTAAATGCCGGTAACGATAGTAAAGACAAACAGATTTATCAGCAACAAATAAATTTCGATTTGTGTCAAAATAAGAAATACAGATTTGTAATTTATGCTGCAAGTATCACAAATCCAGATTATTGCGAGGGTTCGCCAACTGAGGCAAATCTTACTATGAATGTGTATAATATAAAAGATCCAAGTAATCCGTTGTTACTAAAAACATTGGAAACAGGAGATATACCATTGTGGGAAAAACCTCTTAAAGCAGATGGTAGTGCCGATCAGAGTTCAACAGGTAATGGTTTTAAAAGTCCTTTTGCCACAAGAGAATGGAGTGAATTTAAAATTGAATTTACTGCGGGAGATGGCGACAAATTACAATTAGAAGTCATTAATCATAAACCAGGAGGCTGTGGTAATGATTTTGTAATTGATGATATTTCATTGTATCGATATGATGATAAAGAAGTTCTTGATCCCACGATTTCTACTAGTACGGTTGCTCAGGAGAGTAAAATAAGTTCGTCGGGATGTGCTTTTGTAGCAAGTTTTAGTGTCCCTGACGAGGTGTTGGAAAAGTGGAAGGAAATATATACTCAGGTCTATTTTCTGTGGCAAAGATCTAATGATGGCGGTGTTTCGTGGATAAATATGCCGGATGTTAGTGGTATAGAGAAAAAAAATATAGAATGGGAAGTACCAAACGATCAGGCAGAGATTTACCGTGTGATTATTACTGGTGCAACTTCAGGTACGGATGCAAAATCTGAGGCAGAATATATTGCCGAGCACGGCGGCCCTCAAAATGGATGCTCTTATTATTCAATATCAAATACTATTGCAGGAATTTCTCCGGAACCGGATTGCTCTTATAAAGAAAATCTAAAAACAATTTGGAAAGAGGATTTTGGAGTAACATATACAGGCAATTTCTTGAGTTCTACAGATGTGAAGTTGATTTTTTTTCAGAGTCCAAGTACAGAATGTTTTGCAAAGGGCAATTATATTATAGCTTCTTCAACAGATTCTTTGAAAAAGACCTGGACAGAAAAAGTGTACGATCATTGGGATAGTGAATTAGGTAATGTTTATGTTACAAAATATAAACAATCGTATTGTAGTGAGAAGACTATTGTTGATTATAATGGTTATACGAATGGTGCTGTTTTGTACACATATCTAGAAAAGAATAAAGATTTAATTTATGAAAAAGAGATTTTAGGTCCATATTGTTCTTGTAAATCTTATATATTCTCTTTTGCCTCAAAGTCAATGAGTGCATGGGTAAGTCAAAAATATACAGTAAGTATATTAGACGATTCAGAAAAATTATTGGGTAATTATGATGTTGTTATAAATGGAAGTGATCCAGCAAATTGGGTGCGAACAGTTGTTCCATTTGAAATATCCAATGGATATTCTGGATATGTTAAAATACAGATTTATAATAATGAAAGTGAGGGACGTTTTTCTTTTGACGATTTCCGAGTATCTATTTGTCAGGAAACTGTTCCTCAGGCTGTTTTGTATATAGACAATGATAAATCTCTTCGATATATAGGAGATAATTTTGACTGTGCAGCTACTCCGTATCATGTTGTAAACCTAGATGATTTGAATGACTGGGCTTCACAATATCCAAGTTATGGATATGTATGGCAGACCTCGCGTGACGGTGGAGCTACATGGACAACAATGACAGAATCAACCCAGGCTCATTATTGCGATGACTTGGATGACGGAGAAACTTTGTACCGTGTTGTAATTGGTGAAACTAAGGATGTTGCAAGGCAAGTTGCCGCAAATGGAAAACCAACGGATGCGTGTGCAGTGTATTTCATTACCAATCCAGTAGGATTTTACTGCAAGGGAGTGACATGCGATAAGCCGGCAGAGGTGGAAATAGTATCTTCGGATAAGGATAAAATTTTATGTCCGGATGGAGAAACAACATTGTCCGTTAAAGAAAAAACAACTGCTACTGGTGTTTTTGATTATTTGTGGTTTAAAGATGAAATTACAGATGATGCAGATGCGAAAGCTACAGGAACAGACAAAACTTCAACCTTGACAGTTGGTCATGCAGATGCGGGAAAATATGTGCTGCTTGTTCGTGATAATTCTCAGCCTACGATGCAGAAATGTTGGCAAACTGCTGAAATTGAAATAACTGCAGCTGACGCGCCAAAGTTGAAAAGCATTGAAGGAAGTGATGAGTTTTGCTTTGGCGAAAAGAAAATGCCTCAAGTTACATATTCTTTTGAGGATGGTACGGCTCCGTATGAATTTACATACAAGTTAAATGCAAATGGAACGGAAACATCTAAGAGTCTGAAACTTGATGCGGATAAAAATGTATATTCTCCTGCTGCACCAGTGATAACAGGAACTCCTGAAGTTCAGAATACGTTTATTTATAGTCTTTCAAAACTAAGTGATGCAAACGGATGTGTTGCTGAAAATAGTACAAAAAGTGCTACAATAACGGTTAATCCTGTTCCTACGGCTAAGATAACGGCAGTCTCTCCTATGTGTGAAGGCAATGATTTTACGTTGGAAGGTATGAGTAATATACCTAGTGCTACACTTTTATGGTCAAAAGGAGATGATAGGGACGTTTTGACAGAAACAACGATAACAAACGCAACGGTTGCCGATGCGGGAACGTATTATTTGACAACAAGTACGGATAAATGTACAAGCGAAGAAGTTAGTGGTGTTGTTACAATATATAATCAGCCTAAAATAGATAAAATCACTGTTTCTCCAACAGAGGTCTGTAGCGGCGAAGAAATAGAGTTCTCTCCAGTTATAATAAATAAAGGAACTGGAACAGAGTCATTTTTATGGGAAGGAACACAAACAGGAAATAACGAGAAAATAGTTGTTTCCAAAGACGTTACGGATGAAACTGAAGTCTCTGAAAAGCTGACATATACTATAAAATACAGTTCAACGGTAAGTTGTACTGCAACATCTGCTGTTTCAAAAGCAACAGTTCACAGTATTCCAAATGCTCCTGATGTTTCTGTGTGGGCAAATCCTGTTGAATATTGCAAGGGAAGTACGGCAAAAAAATTATCTGCTGTAGGAGAAAATTTAGCATGGTACGATGCTGATGGTACATTGTTGACAAATGCCCCAACTCCAAGTACAGACTCCGAAGGGGAAACTTTCTACATGGTGAGTCAGACTGTGAACGGTTGTGAAAGTGACAAGGCTACAGTAACAATAAAAATAAATCCTCTGCCAACTCCTGTGATAACGGCAAGTAGCGAAAGTCAATGTTATGGCGTTGATAGAATTGTTTTGGGTTTGGATGGAAAAGAATATGCTTCGCAAACATGGACTGGTAGTGTTTCTGTTTTGGATGATAAAACGAAGGCTTCCCCTGTAATTGCAAAAACAACTGCTGCGGGAACATATACTTTTGCTGTATCTGTTAAGGATAACAATGGATGTGAAGCAAGTGCAGAGACAACAAAAACAATAATAATATTTCCAAAGCCGATTGCTTCTATCTCTGCTTTGCCGACTGCAATATGTAATTTGACGACGACAAATTTAACTGCAGTTGTAAGCGAAACAGATGGGACGGGAGTGTGGACAAACGCAGAGGAAATAACAGAAACTACAGCATCTTTTTCCGCGTCAAAAGATGGAAATGCTGAAATATCTTATGTGTTTACAAGTGAAAATGGTTGTGTGAGTGATAAGGCTACAACGACTGTAACTGTATATAAAATACCAGAAAAACCAGTTGTTGATGATAAAAATCCAAAATATTGCCAGAATGCCTCAACACAGCAACTATCAGCAAAGGCGATGAATAGCACATCTGTACTAACATGGCTTGATGCAGAAGGACATACTTTGGCTGAAGCACCAACACCAAGTTCTGCTGAAGTCAAAACTATGCAGTTTGGTGTAAAACAAACAGATAATGGTTGCTCGAGTGCTGAGGAAAAAATCGAGGTTGTTATCAATCCATTGCCATCTCCAATAATTACGTTAGATAAGGATGGAATCTGCGAAGGTGAAACGGTAACGTTGGGATTAAATGGTGTAAAATACAAAACATATAATTGGACATATTCACCGTCGAGTACAGTTGTAATGGTTAGAACAGACAAGGAAACTCCTTCGTTTTTGTCAACGGCACCTGTAGGTACTTATACAATTGGTGTAACTGTTACGGATGATAATAATTGCAAAAATAGCGCAGAAGAAAAAACTTTAAAAGTAAATGCAATACCTACAGCTTCAATATCAATCTCAGATAAAATCTGTGTTGATGGTGGTACGGTACAAACGAAAGTGGAGTCTGTTTCACCGGAAGGGGGAATAGGTGTATTTAGTGTTGATGGTGGAGGAAAAATCAACTCAGAAACAGGGGTTTTTAATCCAGCTGAATCCGGAGCAGGTACTTATACGGTTTCGTATGATTATACCAGCTCATCTGCTGACGGAAGTTGTAAGTTAAAGACTCCAGCAACAGCATCAATACAAGTAATAAACAAACCTGAAGTACAGCTGGCTCCAGCTTCGTCAGGACGAAATTATGCTTGTGAAAGTGGAACGAACAGCACCGAAATAAAACTGACGGCAAGTGTTAGTCCCGAAGGTGGCAGTTATGTTTATTCATGTGAAACTGCATCTGTTGATGAAGGAACAGGTAGCTTGATTCCTTCAAGTTCAAATGTTGGAACTCATACTGTAAAAGCAGTATATACGGATAAAAATGGTTGTAGTAATGAAACGTCTTTGCAGGTGCATGTCTATTCATTGCCAGATGTTAAGTTTGCGGATACAAATCCAGAAAACGTTTGTGTTAAGTCGTCAGAATACACGTTGGCTGTGTCGCCAACAAGTCCGGGAGTGGGAACATTCAGTGGTGATGTCACGTCAAATATATTTAATCCGGCTACTGTCGGTCAGGGAAAACGAACAGTAAAATACACGTATGAAGACGAACATGGCTGTACAAATTCAGCAAATTATACAGTAACAGTAGTTTCTGTACCTATGCCAAAAATAGATGGTGGAAATACCAAAACAATTGTTCGTGGCTCAGATGGTAACTTGTCTGCAGAACCAAATTTAACGGCTATCGTTACTACCGCTGGAGATGGTGTGGTTTGGGAAAAAGGAAATGTCTTGGAAACGACAGACTTGGAGTTGATAACGGGGTTGGATAAAAATAGTTCAGAGGGTAGTTATCCATATTCTCTTATGGAAACACGTGTTATTTCAGAAAATACAACATGTTATAGTGATGCTTTGACAGGAACTGTAGTCATATCTGATTGTCCTGCCAAAACACCATTAGCGGAGAATGTATATGAATGTGTTGGTTATGGGGATAGAATTGTGTTGGAAGCAACTCCTGCAGATGGTGTTTTAGCTGCTGGAAATAAGATTTCTTGGTTTGCTGATGATCCAACTTCTAATAAATCGGCTACAGTAATAAAGGACAATAGTTTAAGTGTAACTATTGAAAATTATGATGTTTCTATGGCATCAGAAAAAATCTTTTATGTTGCAGAATATGATGATGTTAATAGTTGTTGGTCTGGTGGTCGTCCTGTAAAGCTTACAATTGTTTCATTACCAGATGTAAAAATAGAGGCACCAAAAGACGTATGTAGTAGAGATGGTATCGTGAATATTAGTGTCTCGCCTGCAAATGGAACATTTGATAATGTGAAGAAGGTTGCTGGTTTTGATGAGATAAAAAAACAATGGGATCCAACAAATGGAGGACTAAATAAAAAAGAAAAAACAAGTTTTGTGTTAAAATACACAGCTGCTGAAATTCATTCATTTGAAACAACATCGTTGACTTGTGAAAAAACTGTTCAGGCAACTATTGTTGCACACTACATAGCTCCTCCAAACATAATTCAAATAAACGAAAGTATGTCGTGGTTGATTAGTGATATTGATGGTATTCCTGATATAAGTGCAACAACATCTTCGTCAAAGAATACCATAACTTGGTATTCCGATGAACAAAAGTCGAATGTTTTAAATACTGATGGCTCAAAGTCTTTATCAATAAATAAGGAAGAGTTAAAACAGGAGGTTGGAGATAAATCATCGTATGTAAAGTCGTACTGGGTTTCACAGACTGATGCATATACATGTGAAAGTGAATTGGTTGAGGTAAAATTAAACTTGATTGACTGTCCGTTTGAAAAACCTAATGTAAGTAATCAGATTGTATGCTCGGGACAGGAATTACAAGATATAGAGGCTTCTGTTCCAGACGATGATATAACACCGAATTCGTGGAAATGGTATGATGAAAATGGCGATGTTGTGAATGTTTCTGCTACGTATAATCATTCTGCTCCAAATGATGTAGTAGGAAAAACAAATTTCAAGGTAAGTTATGTTGCTATGGAACCAACAACAGGCCAGCTTTGTGAAAGTAAAAAGGCAGATGTCTTTATTGATATACTTCCATTACCGGAAATAACATTGAAAGACCGCTTTGTATGTCATGACGAAGGTGATGTTTTGTTGTCAGTTGCTTCGTTGAATGTTCATGATAATGGAATTGGTTCAGGAACTTGGTCTGTTGAAAACGAAGCCGGTGCAATTAATGAAATTAGTGGTGTTATTAGGTCTGATTTTAAACAAAATACATCAGGAGAATATACTGTTGCGTATAATTATGTTGATGGAAAGGGGTGTGAACAATCAGAAACAATGAAGTTGACGGTGCAATATGTTGAAAAACCAGTTTCGCAAGGACATACTTCGATTGTAACAGAAAATATGGAACCAGAAGTATCTGCAACATTGTTGGAGAATGCTACTGTGAATTGGTATTCCGCAATAGATGATAATGTCGCTAAATCTCACGAGACATCGTGGAAACCTGGAATAGCAGGAAATAAAATTACAGAAAAGACATATTATGCGTCACAAACAGTAAAGGGATGCGAGAGTGAAAGATCGTCGGTTCTTGTAAAAATTGTTGATTGTCCGTTTGATGCTCCGGAAATTTTAGATGTAAAGGTCTGTCTAAATGCTTCTTCGGTAGAAAATCTAATTGCTTCAACAAGTGAAACGGTGGAAATGTGGCAATGGTACAATTCTGCGAATGAGAAAATTGATAATAACTCATCATCGTTAAAAGATGAAAGTGTTGTCAATACTGAAGGAAATACTACGTTTAAGGTAAATTATTTTGCAATAGAACCTGTTACTGGTCGTATCTGTCCGAGTGATACTGCTGTTACTAATATTATAGTATTGCCGTTACCAGAAATTTCATTTGATCAATATAATCCTACGCTTGTTTGTTATGATCAGCAAAATGTTGTTTATGAAGCAGATGTAGATGTCCATGATAATGGAATTGGGGCGGGGGTATGGTCGATAGTAGATCAAACCAAGGGTATTGATTCAAAAACAGGTGTTTTTTATCCGTCTTCTTTGGAACAAAAAACGGCGTTGTACACAATTCGTTATGACTATACCGATGATTTTGGTTGTTCAAATTATAAAGAACAGCAAGTGAAAGTTTTATATGTTTCTCAGCCACAGACAACAGAACATTATTCAATGACGACTGAAAATCGTTCGGTTGTTCTTGAAGCAAAGAATATAGAAAGTGAATCGGAAATAAAATGGTATTCTGCTTTAGATGATGTGATTGTATTGTCAACAAAAAATCCATGGACTACGGCGGATAAAGGAAATGTAGCTGTTTCTAAGGAATATTATGCCTCGCAGACCATTTCTGGATGTGAAAGTGAAAGAAGTGTCGCGAAAGTGGAAATAGTTCCTTGTCCTGTACCGAATGTAAAGATCGAATCTTCGGAAATTTGTGTGTATGAAAATGCTCCTGAATTAAAAATAACATTAGGAGAATGGCTAGGTAGAAATGAAAAATCATCTATAAATATATATGATTCAGAAGGTGAATTGTTACAAAATATAGCAATAGATGATTTAAGTTTTACTCCATCAATAGAAGGTGCTGGTACTTATGTGTTCTATGCTGAAGAATATAATTCTCAACCATATGAAAGATTAAATGTGGGCTGCTCAAGTCCGTCAAAAACGAAGGCTACTGTTATAGTGAAAGAAACGCCTATGCCGGTAGTGAAAGTTGGAAATGATATCTGTTATGGTGATGCTCAAACACCTACTTGTTCTGCTATGGGAGTTGGAGAACTAACATGGTACGAAGAAGATCCAGGTGATTATTATAGTAATAAATCGACAGTAATAAGTACCAATGTAGGACCAAGAAATAATCCTATTAATGATGAGGTCGGTACGCACCCGTTATGGGTTTTAATGGAAAGTGACGGCTGCTTCAGTAAGGCTACTAAAGTTGAATATACTATAAAACCTCGCCCAGACGCACCTGAAACAGAAGGTTGTGAGGTTTGTTATTCCGGTGAAAATTCGACTTGTAGCGTGAAGGTGATATCTGAAATCAATTCAAAATCAAGCGTAGCGTGGTATTTGAATAGTGACAAGAAGGGTACTAAGCTGAGTATGAAATCTGAATATATTCCAAATATTGTAGATGAAGGCGAGTATAAATATTATGCTGCAATAACAACGGATGGTTGTGAGGGTAAGGCAACGGAAGCTGTTATTACAATAAAACCGCTACCGCGAATGCCAAAGGTAAAAGAACAAGGTCCTGTTTGCGTATATGAAAAAGCACCAATATTGGAAGCTGAAGGTGAAAACCTAATATGGTACGAGTCTGATAAAACAACAGAAATTGACAGAGGAGAAACATTGCAAACAACGGATATGACTCCTTCTTCAAAAATAATTTATGTGTCTCAGACGGTTGATGGTTGTGAAGGAGCAAAGGCGAGCGTGACTTATAACGTGATTGCTCAACCGGCTAATCCATCTCCAATTGGTGCAAGTATCTGCGAAGGAAGTAAGGATATTCCTTATTTGACGACGAATTTAAGTCTTGATAAATGGTATGCAGACAGTGAAGCAAAAAAATATCTGGCAACGGGTTACAATTATAGACCTGATAGTAACTCTGTAGGAAACTCAAGTATTACTTTTTATGTTGTAAGAGAACAGCGTGGTTGTCATAGTGATACTGTGCCTGTTGTATTAAATGTGATTCGTCAGCCGATATTTTCTATTGGTGAGGACACAATCGTGTGCGTATATGATTCAACATTAGTAATTCAGGCGACTGATTTTGTTCCAGCAATTACTGAGGCATCTTTTGTTGGCTGGACAGTTTCCGATGGGAAAAAGAGCCAGGCTTTTGTGGATAACGAAGAACATAATATTACGCCAGAATCAATGTTGAATACCGTTGGTTCTTATAAAATCAGTGCGTTTTATAGATACAAATACGAGAATGTTTCATGTAACAGCGATACAATTTCTATAAAATATACTATAAATAAACGTGCACGTACTCCTATTGTATTTGCAAAAGTTATTTGCCAAGGTGAAGAAATAAAAGATTTGCAGGCTCTTGGTAGTCCTAATATGACGTGGAATAGTCTTGATGGCATCGTTCCTCAGTATGTGAGCGGACCAATCTATAAATTCCAACCAGGTCAGATGCTTGATACAGGTGTATATCGTTTTGAGGTTTATGATATTGACTATTATAATGAGGAAAATGGATGTCTGAGTTTATCAGATACTGTGTCTCTAACGGTTGCACCAGGAGCAATGACAAGTTTATATGGTGTAGATTCTGTTTGTGTGGGCGGTTCTGAATTGTATTATACGCAATATACATCTGGTAGTAAATATGTATGGAATGTTACAGGTGATAATATAAATTATTCGAAGGATGCTCAATCAACTTCTGTGCGTTATGTGGATTGGTTGAAGGCGGGAATTGATACATTAACTGTTTATGAGCAGACTTGGGCTGGCTGCGAAGGTTTTGATACGTTAGTTGTGAAAATTGCACCTTATCCAAATCCTAGTTACTCATGGTCAATGCCTGGAATGAAGAATGTTGTGGAATTCGTAAATACTTCGGTACAGGATAGCTTGTGGTATTTTGAGAAAGGTGATTCTGTTGCAATTCCAATTTCGTATTCAATGCGATGGAATTTCGGACATCAAAATGAATCAGAAAACAGTATAGATACAATAATACCTTACGAGAAACGAAATTTCCCATTACTTGAAGGTGATTATGAATATGGATATAATTGTCCTGTATTAACTGTTGTTAATGATTTTGGCTGCAAAGACTCATATACAGATTGTATTTTTGTAGATATAAGTTCCGCTCTTTATATGCCGACAGCTTTTGCTCCTGCAAATCCTGCTCATAGTGTGCGGACTTTTGCTCCCAAAGGTTTTAATTTGAAAACATGTGAAGTGTCTGTATTCGACAAATGGGGAAATCTTTTATGGTATTCCAATGAGGTAGTTGATGGTGTTTTTGTGGGAGCGTGGGATGGACGTTATGATGGAAAAATGATGGAATCCGACATCTATATATGGAAGATGGAAGCAACTTTCCTTGATGGTAGAATTTGGGAAGGTTTTGATGTAGGAAAACGCAGAAAATCCAAATATGGAAGTGTAACCTTACTAAGATAATTTCTGAAAGTACAGAAAAATAAAAAAGCTGAATACCGTATTGTATTCAGCTTTTTTATTTTAAAATCATTCTGTTATTTTAAGGGAATGTTTTTTAGTACACATTTTAGAACTTCCCATGTTTTTCCTACCGAATCGATTTCAACGACTTCGTTAGGTGAATGCGGGCCTTTTATGTTTGGACCGAATGAAACTGCCTCCATAGTTGGGAATGTGTCGGCAAAGATGCCACATTCAAGACCTGCGTGAATGACGTTGATATTTGTCTCTGTCTCGAAAATTGTTCCAAATGATTTCTTTACGATTGAAAGCAGTTGAGAATCCCATTGTGGTTGCCATCCAGGGTAGTTTCCTTCAAATTGTGATTTCGCACCATATAATTCGAAAATTGCCTTTTGTGCATTTGCAACTTCCTGTTTATTCTGCTCATTTGTACTACGAATAAGGCAACCAATAGTGATTTTATTATCTTTTGTATTTACAAAGGACAGGTTTGTAGAAGTATTTAGAATCTTGCAGTTATGGTTTTCATATTTCACAGGACCGTTAGGACAGTTTATAATAGCACGTAGAATTCCTGCTGTTTGTTCTTGTGAAATTGCTTTTGTTTCTGAAATAGTCTCGGCTGTAATACATGAAAGATGAGGATCACTCTGCATAAATTGCGATTCTTTTTCTGCAACAAACCGTTCAAACATTTTGTGGAAAATATTTTCAAAAGAACGGTTAAATGCAACAACAGCTGTAGCTTCGCGAGGAATAGCATTACGCATATTTCCACCGTTGAAGGAAATCAGACGTAAATCTGTTTTCTCCATTATTTCATACAAAAATTCGCAAAGAACTTTGTTTGCGTTAGCTCTATTTAAAATGATTTCAAATCCGGAATGTCCTCCTGTCAATCCGGTTAACGAAATAGTGTAAACTTTTTCGTGTCCGGTAAGTTCCGAATATTCAATATCAAAAGTGAAATTTGCATCTAATCCTCCAGCACCTCCAATGGTAATTTCATTTTCGTTTTCGGAATCAAGATTGATGAGATACTTAGCAGAAATATCTTTTTCTTTTAGGGCAAAAGCACCAGTCATTCCTGTTTCTTCGTCTATGGTGAAAAGTGCCTGTATTGGTCCGTGAGGGATATCTTTTGAATCAAGGACAGCCAAAATCATAGATACGCCAATACCGTTGTCTGCACCTAATGTTGTTCCACGTGCACGAACGAAATTCCCGTCTATATATGCTTCGATAGGATCTGTTAGGAAATTATGGCTGCTGTCGTTTCTTTTCTGTGGAACCATGTCAACATGTGCTTGGAGTACAACTGGTTCCAAGTTCTCGTAGCCAGCAGTTGCAGGCTTTTCAATGAAAACATTTCCCACAGTATCTTGTTTGTATGCAAGGCTATGTTTTCTTGCAAAGTCAACAAGATATGCAGTTATTTTTTCTTCGTGTTTAGAAGGACGAGGAATTTGGCAAATTTCATCGAAAAATTTCCAAATGCACGAAGGTTGTAGTGTTGCTATTTCAGACATGATGTTATTTGTTTAGACGAGTTTCTTTTAGTTTTTCGATTACATCGTCAATTCGTATGTTGTTGGCAGACATAAGTGCCACAAAATGATACAATAGGTCAGCACCTTTTTCTACAATACCTTCTTTGCTGCCGTTTGTTGATTGAATAACGGTTTTAATGGCATTTTCTCCAACTTCTTGTGCTATCTTGTTTACGCCACCTTTGCGAATTAATTTAGCTAATTCAGAATCTTCCGGCATGTCCTTCAATTCCGTATCAATGGCACTTTGCAAATTGTGAAGCAATTGTACGTCGCTTTGATTTACTTCTGCCCAACAAGTGTCTGTTCCTGTGTGGCAAGTAGGGCCGATAGGATGAACTTTTATCAATAGTGTGTCGTTGTCGCAGTCAACTTTTGCGTCAACAAAGTTGAGGAAGTTTCCTGATGTTTCTCCTTTTGTCCACAATGTTTGTCGTGTACGGCTATAGAATGTGACTTTGCCTGTATTTATAGTTTTATCGAATGCTTCTTGGTTCATAAATCCAAGCATAAGCACGACGCAAGTGTCGGCATCTTGAATAATTGCCGGGATTAGTCCGTCGGCATATTTAGAAAAGTTTAGTTCCATTACAAATGAATTTCAATGCTCAAAATTAAGGAATTTTATCTGTATGCATCTTCTATAATCATAGAATTTTGTGATTATTAAAATTACACTTGCTCATTTGTATCGTGTTTTAATTATTCGTAGCTATGTGTGTAACTAAAAAAATGATATTTTTGCAATATGAAAAGAGATATGGCATTTTTACGAAAGGGTGTGAAATATTTCCCTAATAAGAGTTTGATATTGTTTGTACTTATTTTTTGTGCTTCATGTCAAAAAAAAGATGATGTTCAGCGAAAAAAAGATTGTAAGGAATCAGTGGAAATAAAACTGGGTAAACAAATTAATGACCCATATCGTTTAGAAAATATGCAACAGGCTTATGATAATCTATATGGTGACTTATTGAAGACTCAGTTGCAACCAACTCACAAATATGTTCGTTTTTTGCCGAGTAATGAAACAGAATGGGGAATTCTAAAGAGTGACACAACTTTAATTTTATATGATTTCCCATTAGATTTTGAAGTTATCGAAGGAAGTGGGACTTTCCATGATAAAGAAATTTTAGATTCTTGTATTACTTGGCAATATACAGTTGTTCCTTATGACTATGTATTCCCAAATGTATATCATGAATTGATGTATGAAGTGTTTATTCCTGAACAAATTGAAGAGGATTTAAAATGTATAGATTTTTCTTCTTACAAAATTGAGGAAGAAGCATATAGATTAACAGGGAATGCTGAAGAAAATAGCTTGCAATTAAAGTCATCCCGTTGGAATCCATCTGGAAGAATAACAGTTGAAGATAATATAAAAGGAATAATTGGTGTCCCTGGTGCGTCAGTTCATACACGTTGGTGTACAAATATAAAAACCTGTTTAACTGACGAAAATGGATATTTTAGTCAACCTTATGCCTTTTTATATTGTGTAAATTATTCTATAAAATGGGAACGTAATGATTTTGATATTAGAAGTGGAGATTATGGGCAAGCGTGGTATAATGGACCTAAAATGAAGAGTAGCTGGGAATTACATATAAAAAAAGATTGCTTGTCTTGGATGTATGCTCATATACATCGTGCTGCGGTGACATACTATTATAACAATACTCGGTATGGCTTGTCTGCACCTCCACGTTGTGGTGGAATTCTTTCTCAGCAGAAACTTCATATTGGTGCAAAATCAAAGATTGGTAGAAGTAAGTATTTAGATTTCAAAAAAATCATTCAAAGTTCACAAATTGCAATTTATGGTTACAAAAAGAAAAATGCTAAACAGGAATATGAATGGTACGCATCTAATGAAATCTTCTCCACAACGATTCATGAATTAGCACATGCGTCTCATTGGTATATGGGATATTCCACATTGCAATATTGTATTGATTATATAACATCTTCATCTTTAATTGCAGAAAGTTGGGCAAGTTGCGTTGAATGGTATGTGTCAAAAGATGTGTATGGTTACCAGGAAGATATTCGTTTGAATATGCAAAGAGAAAAGGTGGAAGATATGTTTGATGGTTATACTTCTCTTTTTATAGATATCATAGATGATTATAATCAAAATGAAAATTTGGGAGAAGGCTATCCTATGGATAGAGTAAAAGATTATAGTATGAAGCAAATAGAAACAGCATTAGATAAAACATATTTAGAGCTAAAAGTTAGTTCTGTTAATCCAGAAATCTTGCAAACACCTTATGAAACTTTTGGATTGAAAATATTTAAAAAGAAGCTAAAGTCATTATATGATAATTCAACAGAGTCATATATAGATGAACTATTTGAAAATTTCCAAAAATGAGAATTTATTTATCTTTTGTCCTTATAGTATTATTTTCGATTTCATGTAGGGAATCTTGTAGATATAATTTATATGAAATTAAAAATGATTCAAATTATGCAATAACAATTGTTAATTATGACTATAATGGTATTAATCCTATTATCGATACTGTAAAAATTGCTCCCAAATCATCATTTTGTTCGGAAGTGTCTCGTAATTGTAAAACACCAAGTGTTGCAACCAATATTTTTTGTAACAATTATGGGGTTTCTGATTCTATAAAAATCTTCTTTGATACATTACGAGTTACAATTTTTTATTCTATACCAGAATTTTCAGAACCTCGAAATCGTAATTTATTAGATCCTAGTTCTTGTTTTAGAAAGAATGGTTGTAGAAAAAATAATGGATGTAATTATATTTATGTAATTACGGATGAAGATTATTTTGTTGCCGAAGATTTATAATTTTATGAATTCTCCCCAAAATTATCTTACCGGAATATTTTGTTCTCGTAAATAATTTTTCAAATCTGGAATAGCAATTTCTTTGAAGTGGAAAATGCTTGCTGCTAGAGCTGCGTCGGCTTTACCTTCGGTAAAAACGTCCTTGAAGTGTTCCATTGTTCCCGCACCACCAGAGGCTATAACAGGAATATCTACCATTTCAGACACTTCTCGTGTGATTTCGTTTGCAAATCCTCCTTTTGTACCATCGTGATTCATAGAAGTAAGAAGAATTTCTCCTTCTCCGCGGTCGTAGATTTCACGAACCCAGTCAAGTGTTTTTATGTCTGTTGCTTGATGGCCACCGTGTGTATAAACCATCCAAGTGTCATCGTGCAATTTTGTGTCAATTGCAACTACAATACATTGAGAACCAAATTCTTTCGCTAATTCAGTAATAAGTTCTGGTTTATAAACTGCTGCAGAATTTATTGAAATCTTGTCTGCTCCTGCTGCTAATAATACTCCTACATCGTGAACGGATTTTATACCTCCGCCAACAGTAAATGGAATATTTAGGTGTAATGCTATTCTTTTTACTAGTTCAGCAAATGTATCGCGTCCTTCTATAGTTGCTGTTATATCTAAAAAAGTAAGTTCGTCGGCACCTTGTTCTGCATACATTGCGCCAAGTTCAACAGGATCTCCTGCATCTCGTAATCCTAAGAAATTTATACCTTTAACAGTACGACCGTCTTTTATATCAAGACAAGGAATTATTCGTTTAGCCAACATATTTTTTTGAGTATTTATACTTTCTAATAAAGAAAATGATAACGCCAATCAATGAGATAAGTAATATAGGCAAAACAATATTGAATAGTTGCCAGTATGTTTTTTCTTCAATGATTCTGTTTTTATTCAAAAGGCGGATAGTTATTTCACGGGAACGGATTGAAAGAAGATCGGAGTCACCGCAAAGATAACTTACGGCATTCACGAAAAAGTCGAGGTTGCCTGTGTAGGCACGCTTGTCGAATGAGAAATATTTATAGAAATACAGCGGCTTTGGAACAGTGTCGCCGTTTGTAACATCTATTTCGTTACGTATAATATCGCCGTCGGAAACCACTATGATTCTATTGTTATTAGAAGAATCTTTTCGTTGAAAATTTTCAGGCATTTTAAATGTACTGTTTTCTAACGGTGATTTTCTAGATTGAAACAATGAGTTGTAGTTTCCTTCAAGCAAAACAGCTGTCGGAACGTAATATTTGTTAAAGAATTCTTTGTCTGGATTATTTTGTAGAACTTGAAATCCTACAGTATTTGGCGCAGATAAAACTCTTGAATATGCCGAAGATGTTAAAAGAGTTGTTTTTTTGAAGTTGCCATTACCTTCGAGTGTGTCAATTGTGCTGGCAAATTCTGCTTTAACTACATCAATATTTTTTGTGATATGATTTTCTTTTGTTGGTTTAAATAATGGGAAATAGTACCAAGGAACAGGTGCAAATCTAGCTTGTTCTCCATAAGCTGCAACATTCATTGGGATTTTTGCACATTGATTGTCAAGTAATATGGAAGCATTGATTCTAACTCCAAGATTAAACAATAAATCGGATATGTTTAGGTCTTTAGGCATTGCAAATGTATAAGGACTCGTTTTTAATGAGTCAAGACTTACGCTAATGTTATCGGATAAGTACAATACATTTCCGTTCGCCATAATATATTGGTCAATAATAAATTTGTCTTGTTCGCTAAATGCTTTGGTTGGTTCTGCAATAATCAGAGCGTCATATTTTGTTATAGAATCAAGCAATTGCTGCGATGTAATTCTGTCAACATTGTAAATATCAAGTAAAGAAATTGTTGCATTGTATGTGTATAATAGTGGAAATTCGCCATGACCAGTTAAAAACGCAATATTCTTTCTCTTTTCTGCAGTTATTTGTTTTATGGCTTTAACACATTGATATTCGAGATTTTGTAATGCCGCATTTATTTGTTCTTCTGGAGTGTTTCCAAGAGCATTGCTTAGCATGTTTATGGTAACAAATTTTTGCGACGTAGAAACTATCATTCCTGGAATTACATATCGTTGAACTACTTTCCCGGACTCGTCTTCTTCCTGAATTGTGTATGGAGCAAGTCCGTAAGAATCTCGTAGGCGTTGCAGTGTGTGCTTGTAACTCTTTGGATCGCCAATTGTTTGAGGGTCAATGAATTTTATTAAGAATTCTTGTTTCCCTGCAATTTGCTGGAATTCGTTTAAAAGATCGGAAACTTCTCGTTGCATTTTCACAAACGACATGGGAAGATCACCTGTTAGATATACAGTGACTCTAATTGTGTCCTGTAGATTTTCTAACACATTTTTTGTTGCATCGGAGAGTGTGTAACGTCCTTCCTCTGTCATGTCGAAACGTGTATATTTCAAACCACTCAACCATAGTGCAAAAACTACGACTGCAATGGCGATTGCAATGTTTTTTAATGTTTTTGATTGTAATTGAGCAGCCATGTTATTTTCTTTTTTTTGCGATAGAAAGTGTTGTGAAATAGATAAATAAGCTTATAAGACTTACAAAATAAACAATGTCGCGGCTGTCAATAACTCCGCGGCTGATTGAATTATAATGTTCGTTGATTCCAATTGATGTTAGAAATGAAAAATGAGGAATTGTTTCTGCTATAAAATCAAATCCGATGAAAAAGATAAAACAGATAGCTGCAGTTAGTATAAATGCAACAATCTGATTGTCTGTTAACGACGAAACAAAGGTTCCTATGGATAAATACATTCCACCTAAGAAAAACAACCCGATGTATGCACCGATGGTTGCTGCAGTGTCGATATTTCCAACGGGACTTCCTAATGAAAATACTGTGATGTAGTAAAGACTTGTAGGTGCGAGAGCAAAAAACAAAAGAACTACACCGGCAAGAAATTTTCCCATAACAATGGAAAAATCAGAGATTGGCATTGTAAGTAGTAGCTCAATTGTTCCGGATTTTGATTCTTCACAGAAAAAACGCATGGAAATCGCAGGTATTAAGAACAAGAAAATCCATGGCGCTAAAATGAAAAGACCGTCAATGTTTGCGTATCCGGAATTAATTATGTTGAAATTTCCGTCGAAGGCAAACAAAAATAAACCGGTGGCAATAAGAAAAACTATCAGTACCAAGTAACCGATCAAGGAGCTGAAAAAACTTGCTAATTCTTTCCTGAATAATGCGATCATAGTTTGAAATTTGACTTTGCGAATATACTAAATATTCTTGTTGAATTATGTTCATTATTAGCATAATGAGAAGCAATTTTTAGTGCTCTGAAACGGAATGTCGGATATTTTGGTGAAGATGTGGCATCGGTAGCGTTTTTTGTTCTTTTCTTTTGCTGTGGAAAGAAATGAACATATTTATGAGATAAAACGAGATAGTTCCAATCTTTTTTTATCTTTGATGCAAATAAGTTACTGAAATGCAAACAGCTATAAATATCTATCAGATTTTCACTCGTCTTTTTGCGAATCAAAATGAAACAAACAAGGAATTTGGAACAATTCAGGAAAATGGATGTTCGAAGTTCAATGATATAACTCCAAAGGCTCTCAAAGAATTGAAAAAAATGGGTGCCACTCATATTTGGTATACGGGCGTGATTCGCCATGCCTCGTGTTCTAATTATTCAAAATATGGTTTAACAACCGATAACCCTTTTGTTGTGAAAGGTCGCGCGGGTTCTCCTTATGCTATAAAGGATTATTTTGATGTTGATCCTGATTTGGCGACAAATGTAAAGACACGAATGAAAGAGTTCGAGGATTTGATAGAGAGAACGCATAAGGCAGACTTGAAATGTATTATGGATTTTGTTCCTAATCATGTCTCTCGCGAATATCATTCTGATAATATTCCAGACGGTGGAATTTCTTTGGGAAGCTACGATGATACAAAGAGTGCTTTTTCTCCGAATAATAATTTCTATTATGTTGTAGATGAGGAACTTCATCTGCCAAATGATATAGATTTTCCTTATGTGGAAGGTGCACCGACTTATTATGAATATCCGGCAAAAGTTACAGGAAACGATGTGTTTTCTTCTTATCCTTCGCGAAATGATTGGTATGAGACAATAAAATTGAATTACGGAGTTGATTATCAAGATTGTTGGCGAACTCATTTTGAACAGATTCCTGATACGTGGATTAGAATGTTGGAAATATTGACATTTTGGGCAAAAAAGAATGTTGATGGTTTTCGCTGTGACATGGCGGAAATGGTTCCTGTTCAGTTTTGGAGCTGGGTTATTCCTCAAATAAAGAAAATTAATCCGGAAATAATTTTCATTGCAGAAATCTACAATCCCGATGCTTACGAAAATTATTTGAATGTTGGTCATTTTGATTATCTCTATGATAAAGTTGGTCTGTACGATACAATGCGCATGATTGTCGAAGGTCGTGGTAATGCCAAGTTCATTACAGATTATTGGCGTAGAACAGAACGAGTTCAGGGCAAAATGTTGAGATTTTTAGAAAATCATGATGAACAGCGAATTGCATCTCGTTTCTTTGCCGACAATGCTAACAAAGGACGTGCGGCAATGATGCTTTTAGCCATGCTTAATCCTGGTCCGCTAATGATATATTTCGGACAGGAAATAGGCGAAAAAGGTATGGATAAGGAAGGTTTCAGTGGAGTGGATGGAAGAACAACAATCTTTGATTACTGGAGTTTGACAGAATTCAATAAATGGGTGAATGGAGGAAAATTTGACGGGGCTCTTTTGTCTCCTGAACAAAAAGATTTACGCGAGTATTATTCACAATTGTTGAATTTTAGATTGCAGCATGAAGCAATTCAAAATGGTTTGTTCTACGATTTGATGTGGAAAAACTGCGATGAAAGAATCGACAGCAAAATATTTGCTTTTCTACGATACACCGAGAATGAAAAATTGTTGTTTGTGCTGAATTTTGATTTTGAGCAGACAGTCACACTTCGTTTAAGTATTGGCGATCATGCTTTTGAAACAATGAATTGCCCTCTTGAAGGAACTCTGGTTTTAAAAGAGGTGTTCGATAGTGATTTTGAAGATACATACGAAATGTCCGAAGTTCTCGAAAAAGGTGTCCCTCTTTCGGTTTTACCAAACTCTGCTTTAGTTTTTAGTTTAGAATGGAAATAACATTAGGAATTTCATCTTGCCCAAACGACACTTATACGTTTGATGCGTTGATACATAAAAAAATTGATACAAAAGGTATTGATTTTAAAGTAGTTGTTGCTGATGTTCAGGAATTAAACCGTCGTGCAATGATAGGCGACTTGCAAATGACTAAACTAAGCTATTTTGCTTATTCCCAAGTTTATAAAAATTATCAAATTCTTGATGCTGGAAGTGCTTTGGGATTTGCCAATGGACCATTGTTTATCTGTAAAAAAGGAAATGAATCTGCAATAAACTCGAAATCGAAAATTTTGATTCCAGGAAAAGAAACTACTGCAAATCTTTTGTTTTCAATGGCTTATCCTGATTTTAAGGATAAAACAGAATGCTTGTTTTCTGAAATTGAACCTAAAATAATGAGTGGGGAATACGATGCTGGTGTAATTATTCATGAAAATCGTTTTACTTATGCAGAACGTGGTTTTGCAATGTTGCGTGATTTAGGGAATTTTTGGGAAAGCGAAACACACACACCAATTCCGTTAGGGGCAATAACAATCCGACGGGATGTTCCGAATGATTTAAAATTAACGATAAATCAGTTGCTGCGTGAGAGCATTGAATATGCAAATCAGAATCCTCAGGCATCAAATACATTTATTCATGAATATGCTCAAGCTATTGAAGACGATGTTTTAAAAAAACATATAGCATTGTTCGTGAATGATTTCAGCTTGTCGCTAGGTGAACAGGGAATGGCTGCTATAAAAACTTTGTATAGCCGGGCTCATAGTTTGCAGATTATTTCTGAAGAACCAACCGATATGTTTATTTTATAGTTTATACAGAAAAAAGTTCTTTCTCTTTTTGGTATTCACAAACTAATTCCCAAAATAAGACAAATAACAATATTCCCACGTATAGTAGAATAGAATATTGTAAATCAATAGATTGCTCAATTCTGGGATGTGGAAATGTATTGATGTCGGCAATGCAATCCTGCATGTAGTCTGTTGTGAAATTTAAAATTTTCATCAAAAATTCTCCAGCACTTGGAATCCAAGAGGTTGCCAATGAAGTGATGACAAGTATTAATATAACAAAGGAAATAGGTATAACTATAATATTTGTTAATAGACTGTAAGTCGGAATTGTTCCAAAATAGTAGAGTGTTAATGGAATTGTTCCAATTTGTACGGAAATAGAGACTGCAATAATTCCCCAAAGGTATTGTCCTATAATTGTTTCTGGATGAAATATGTTCTGAATTTTGTTTCCAAAATATACAATGCTGACTACAGCTGCGTAGGAGAGTTGAAAACTCACGGAGAATAAATCGTTTGGTGAAATTAAAAGGGACAGAAATGAGGCAATTGCAAGTGCATTGTAGGTGCTGGTATTTCGTTTTAATAAAAGTGCCAACGAAACCATTGTGCACATGATTGAAGCTCTTTGTACAGAAGGACTCATTCCAGTGATTCCGGCATAAAACCAGATACCACCAATACAACAAGCAATCTTTAACCAAAGTAATTTTTTGTTTCGTATAAAACCAAATAGGAAAAATAATATTCCGTTGATTATGCCGACGTGAAGTCCTGATACAGCAAGAACGTGCATCGCTCCGGCTGTCTGAAAGTTGCTCTTTGTTTCATCGTCAAGTAATGATTTGTCTCCAAATGCAAGTGCTGCAATAAGTTGATAGTTTTGTTCCGAAAGTCCTAATTCTTGTAATTTGGAAAGAGATGCTGATCGAATTTGCATACAGAAAGCACGAAAGTCATTTTGATGATCTATAAGTTCCCAATCTTTTGCCGCTACGTACGATTGGGAGAATATATATTGATTTTCCAGAAATTTCTGATAGTCGAATGTTGCATTATCATTGTTCTCAATTCGCTTGAAGTTGTTTTTTAGGGAAATAATGTCTCCATAAATAAGCATTTGTGAGTTTGTGTCTTTTTGTATGAAAATCAGCGCTTTGCAGCTTTTTTCTTCGTTGAGGATTTCTATGGTTGTTTTGTATGTTTTTGGTTTTTCTTCAATATTACTTATGATTTTCCCGAGCAGAATTTCTTCTGTAGGAACTTCTATATATTTCTGTTTGTGTATGTTATGAGTCGTGACTCCGGCAATAATGAACCAAAACAGTAAAATAGGAATATGAATTTTCTTGAAAACAACAGATAATATTATGCAAAATAAGGTGCTGAGGCAAAGAATAATATGAATATTATTTTCTGCGGGCAAAAACGGAAAATAGTGCGATAAAATAATTCCAATTGTGAGTGCGGTGGTGACGCATACAAATGGATTTTTTGCCAATAAACATTTCTGAATATTGGAAAAAGCGGCTTTATAAAATGTCATTAAATGTAGTTCTCTCTATGCTTTAAAAAATTTGATTTTATATCGTGTTGAAACTTTTCCTTTTAAAATATTGTTCAATTTTCCATTCAACATTCGTTTTTTCAATGGATTCAAATGGTCAACAAAGCATTTGCCGTCCAAATGATCGTATTCGTGTTGAATGATTCTGGCACAAATTCCTGAGAATTTCTCAGTGTGTTCCTCGAAATTTTCGTCAAGATAGCGTAATGTTACTTCAGAAGGTCTTGAAACATCTTCGAATATGCCAGGAAAACTTAAACAGCCTTCGTTAAACAGCCATTCTTTGCCTGTAAGTTCTATGATTTCAGGATTTATGAATGTGCGTTTAAAGTCTTTTGCGTCAGGATAATCTTCTGCAAATCCGTTCGCGTCAATTACAAAAAGTCTAATAGATAAACCAATCTGTGGAGCAGCCAAGCCAACACCTTCGGATGCTTCCAAAGTGTCGTACATGTTTTGCAAAAGTGTTTCAAATTCAGGATAGTTTTTGTCGATTTCCTGTGCAACTTTTCGTAAAACAGGGTTTCCGTATGCTACAATTGGTTTTATCATAATGAGTATTCTTTATTTGAAATGTAATTTTTACAAAGATAGAAAAATTATAAGATGTATTTCTGCATTTAAGTTGTGTGAACTAATTTTTTAGAGCTAATAATTAATTCTGTCTTTTTTTGCGTTCCATATCTTGAAAGGTCTGATTGTATTTGGGTTTTCAAGATGAATTTCTTTGATTAATGTCGTATTGTGTTTTATATAATCTGCAATTTTATCGTCTTTAAAATCGGCTGCAGTGGCGCTGTCGTAATTTTCTGAATAATATATAGTTGGAATCTTCGCCCAAATTGCTGCCGACAAGCACATCGGACAGCTTTTTGCTGTTGTTACAAGAATGCAGTCGTCAAGAAAAAGTTTATTTAGTTTTTTGCATGCTTCGCGGATTGCATTCACTTCTGCATGGCAGGTTGGATCGCTCGACTGTATTACCGTATTTCTTGAAATGGAGATGATTGAAAACTTTTGGTCTGCAAGTTGAATGATTCCTGCTCCAAAGGGACCTCCGATGTTATTCTCGACGCCGTTTGCTGCGTATTTTGAGGCGTTTTCGTAAATAAATGAAATTGCCTCGTCAAGTTTGTCGAAACTGATGTTTTGTTCCATGTTAGTGGTTTTGTTCCATGTAAGATTGTAAGATAATTGTTGCACTGATGCTGTCAACTATTTCTTTATTTTGACGGTCTTTTTTCTTCATTCCTCCTGTCAGCATAGCCTGATGTGCTAAGGTTGAAGTAAACCGTTCGTCAATTTCGCTAATTGGCACGTCGGGAAATTCTTTCTTGAATTGTTTTTCGAAAATCTTTACATATTTCGCATTTTCAGAAGGTTCGTTTCGTAGCGTTGTTGGCATCCCGATAACAACGTGCTCTACTTGTTCCTTGGCAAAGTAATCTTTTAAAAATTGTATTAAATCGCAGCTGCGTACAGTCGTTAGTGAATTTGCAATGATTTTAAGAGGATCTGTTACTGCAATTCCTGTTCGTTTTGTTCCGTAGTCAATAGCTAAAATTCTTCCCATGGTTATTTTGTTGTAGAATATTCCTGAATAGCTTTTTCAATGCTTTGCCATAAAAGTTCGGCGCTTTGGTCCCAGCTGAATTTCTCAAGCTGTTTCTTTGAATTTTCAAGTAATGTTTGATATAAATTATTGTCGTTAGCCAATGAAATCATAGCATTGGCAATAGATTCTATGTCTGACGGATTACAAAGTAATGCCGCATCTCCAGCTACTTCCGGCATGGACGTGCAGTTCGAGGTAATTACGGGGATACCGCATGCAAAGGCTTCTAATATTGGAATGCCAAAACCTTCAAAGAAAGGCACATACGTCATTGCAAATGCACTTCCAAGTAAATAGTTTAATTCTTTGTCGGAAACTCGTCCGGTAAAAACAATGTCTTTTTTGTACGGATGGTTGTCGTATGCTTTTTGAATAGTCTGCGACAAGAACATTGCCTCACCAACAATAACTAATTTCATTGTTGATTGTGTTTTTTGCTTGAAAATTGAAAATGCAGCAAAAAGGTTTTCTATGTTTTTACGAGGATGAAGTGTTCCTGCGTAAACAAAATAGTCATTGTTTTCGGTGTATTTTTGTTTGATAAGCGTTTTTTCAGATTCAATTAATGGCTGAAAAGTACTGCTTACACCGTTGTAAACCACATCGATTTTCTCAAGTGGAATGTCATATAATGTATGAATATCCTGTTTGGAATATTCGGAAACTGTTGCAATCCGAGTAGAATATTTTGCATATTCAGGAAAGAATTTCCTATAGTATTTTCTTACTAATCTTGGTAGATGTTCTGGATAGTGTTCGAAATTCAAATCGTGAATTACGTCAACTATCGGTAGATTACAATTAGTTACACTATAACCGTCTGTGGAAACAAAAATGTCTGGTTTTAAGGCATTTAATACTCGAGGAATTTGTGAGTGAAACCAAAACCACCATAAAAATGGATGCCGTGTTTGAAATGGCACGATAATAGGTTTCACATTTTCTGCAAAAATGAAATCTTTATCATACATCCTGTCAAACAACAGATAGAATTGATGTTCAGGATGGTTTAAACAAATACGTTTCACCGTTTCGAAAGTGAAACGTGAAATGCCGTCGATTCGGCCTTTTATTAAAAGTCTGGTATTTATTACAATGTTCATATATGCAAAGGAATAAAATTTTTCTATAGAATCTGCACTTTCAACAATTATCGGGAAAAGATTGTAATTTTGCCGCTGAAAATCATTGGCGTTTTGAGAAAAACTTTTTTCACAAATCTGGTTTTACTGCTGTTTCTTAACCTGTTGGTTAAGCCTTTCTACATTTTTGGAATAGATAGAACTGTTCAAAACGTGGTTGGAACAGAAGTGTATGGCTTGTATGCTGCAATGTTCAGTTTGTCAATCATTTTCAACATTATTCTCGATATGGGAATAGCAAATTTCAACAACCGTAATATTGCTCAGGATAATGACTTGCTGCCACGTTTCTTCTCGAATATGGTTGTGCTTAAATTCCTGTTGGGAATAGTTTATTGTATAGTTTTGGGAGTTGTTGGGATTGTTCTTGAGTTTTCATTGTCGCAGTTTAAGATTTTGGGAGTTTTAGCACTGAATCAGTTTCTTCTTTCTTTTCTTTTGTATCTGCGTTCTAATATTTCAGGAACGTATATGTATAAGACGGATAGCTGCATCTCGGTGATAGACAGGATTTTAATGATTGTAATCTGTGGGTATCTGTTACTAACCAGACAAAAGGATTTTCAGATTGAATGGTTCGTTTATGCACAGACTGTGTCCTACGCAATTCCTTGTATGATAGCTTTTTGTATAGTTTTTGCGAAAGCAAGAAATGTGTCGTTCACGTTTGATTTGTCATTTCTTTGGAAAATTCTAAAACAAACATATCCATTTGCTTTGCTTTCGTTGCTGATGGGATTATATACCCGTGTGGATATGGTAATGATAGAACAATTATTGCCGGATGGGGCAGAACAGGCTGGTATATATGCTCAGTCGTACAGAATATTGGATGCAGTGAGTATGTTTGCCTATCTGTTTGCAACATTGCTTCTGCCTATGTTTTCTAAAATGCTGAAAGACAATGAACCGTTAGGCCAGTTTACAAAATTCTCGTTTCTACTTTTAATTTCTCCTGTTTTAGTTTTTGTAACAGCTTGTTGTTTTTATAGTTACGAGTTGATGAATTTAATGTACAGCGAAAGCGTAGAAAGTTCATCCGAAATATTTAAAGTGTTGATTGTTGGATTTTTACCGATATCATCTTCTTATATTTTTGGTACGTTACTGACTGCAAATAATAGTATGAAAGTCATGAATATTATGGCGGCTTGCGGAATGGTTTTTAATGTTACATTCAATGCTGTTTTTATTCCTAAATATGGTGCCTGGGGAGCTGCAGTAGTGTCAGTTGTAACTCAATTTTTAACTGGACTGATTCAGATTGTGTTATCAATACGATATTTTAAGTTCAGTATTCCTTACAGAGATATTGCGAAAGTGATTCTTTTTGTCTCTGTAAATGTTGCTTTGTTTTATTCGTTTAAAGAAACATTTTGCGAAAATTGGATTTGGAATGTGCTGATTCTATGTATAATAGGAGTTTTGTTTGCTTTTGTTTTCCGCATTATCCGTATAAAGGATATTTTACTTGTGTTGAAAAGCAAGGAATAGCTACATTTCTTTTATTGCATTCATTAATTCCGTTTCTAAATTCTTAGCTTGGAATGTTGCAAATGATTTGTATTGATTTGCATTTTCTTGTTCGTAAGTCCTTTTAATCCACTGAATACCAGAGAACTGATTGCAAATCATGATTTCTGAACTATTGTAAAAATCTTCTTTTTTGAAAAATGGGATTCTTACAATCTCCCAGTTTTTTCTTGATAAAAAATTTATGAAAGAACTTGTTATTGGAAGTGTAGATTCACCAACGATTAAGGTGTTGTCTTTCAGTAAAATAATGTCGTTGTTAATGGAAGAAAATGCTTTCCCGTATTTGTCGAAGAAAATACGTTCGGTTTCGTCTTGGTTGGGAATGCAGTTTGTTAGTGTATAGTCGTAGAATTCCTGCTGAATGTTGCAGAATTCCAGTTTGAATCCTTGGGTGTTAAATTCGTAATCTATAAAATCCAGCGGATCAATAAATATTATGAACTGGGCTTCTGTTTGCTCCGGAAATGTCTGCCAGAAGATGAGCAGTTTACAAATACCTCCTTTGTAAACTTTGTTTATGTTTAACAGTCTTGGAATATATCGTTCGAGATTTTCTGTTGAAAATTTTTCAGGAACGACTTTACCTTTTTTCTCCAATTGGTTTTTTATATTTTGAATGTGCGATCCAAGACAAAGAGCTTTTGTGTTATAAAGTCTTATGTTGTCGGACACAAAATCATTAATTGCGAAAATTGGAGCTAAATTTAAATTCGCAATTTTTTCTATTTCGCCGTTTAAAATGCAGAAAGGTTTATCCACGCTTATTCGTAAATAGTAGTTTCTGTAGGAAGTACGGTAGGATATTGTGATTTAGAGTTTTTAAATTTTTTGTTTCCTAATTCTCTAACTAATTTACATAAAGAATCCTTGTCTTCACAAGAATAACGGAAATTGTTCCCTTTTACTAATACGTTGAAAGATAGGTCTTTGTTGATTTGAATTAATGCGTGAGCAGAAATTATGTTTGCAACAGTTGTTGTAAGCATATAGTTGTTTTCCAATTCAATGTCTGCTGTAGAAATTGTGTCGTTTTCGTTGATTATAGGAATGATTCCTAACGATAGTAATTTCTTGAATGTATTTTTTGCATTGAATTGCTGTTTCGGATTGTTGATGAAATCGCGGGCAAGCAATACTTGGGCAATCATTTGTGTGTATTCATCAAAGATGTTTTGATAACGTTTGATTAGCTCAACTTGTCCAATGGCAGCAAGAGCCTGTTTGTCGCTTAATGCAACTGGATATTTTTTTAATCCTGTTTGTTCTATTCCCGAAGCAATTGCACCGGCTGTAACAAGAATAACATCGCTTTCGCTGTTTCTAATGTTGGAAAGAACCATTGCAATGTGGTTTAACATGCTTTTTTGGATGAAATATTTTTCGTTGATAAGTGTGCCTTCCTCAACATTGAAAACTAAACGTAATTTTGTCATCAGATTTATGCTTAAAAATTGCGGGTAAATATATATTTTTACTTGCGAATTTTAAAATCAAAATTTCAATGAAGAAATTTTTTTCTTTTTTGTTTGAAAACAAAGCTGTAATTCTTTCGTCAATTCTGTTTTCGCTTGGCATAGCGTTGATTATGATTATGTTACCAAACGAAAAGAAATTTAAATTTGAATATCAGCAGAATAAAGTGTGGCTTCACGATGATTTATATGCCCCTTTTAGCTTCTCTATTGATAAGACAGAAGAGGAAATTATGAGGCAGCGTGACAGTATTTTGCTGAAATTTTCTCCATGTTATACCTATGATTCCACTACATATAAACGTGTGACGGACACTATATTTAATAGATACATAAATTCGTTGGGACATTTTGTTCCTGATTCTATTAATGACTTCCATTCGTTAATGAAGTCGCAGGGATTGGGCGAGTTTGAAGTTTTGCTACGTTCAATTTATGATTTTGGAATAATAGATGTTCAGAAACCATATAAAACATTATTGGTTGAGAAAGGAAACCAGAATCTCCGTTTTTCGATTCATTCAATCCGTACTTTGCCGGAAGCTCATGGTGATTTGATGAAAAAGATACCTGAAAGTTACGATTCAATTCATCGGGTAAAATTCAAGGAAATAATTTATTCTTCGTTAGTACCCAATACTATATATAATGAAGAGGTTTCGTCGTATAGAAAAACGCAGTTACTCGCAACTGTTTCCGAAAAATATGGCTATGTTGGTGAAGGAACGAGAATTATTAGCCGAGGTTCTGTTGTAACGGAAAAGGATAAAAAAGTTCTTGATTCTTTGAAAAAAGAATATGAGGCTGGCAACGTGACTTTCGATGGCAAATTAGCAATCTGGGGTGGACAGAGCATATTGATTCTTGTTGCATTCTTTGTAATGATATTGTTGATACAATATTCTGATCCGTCTGCTTTTAAAAAGGTTAAGTATTCTTTGTTTATTGTTACTGTTGTTGTGCTTTTTGTGGCAATGGCAACGGCAACGCTGAGGTTTAATCATGTAAGTATTTATTTGATTCCTTACGTAGCATTGCCGATTTTAATCAAGAATTTTTTGAATGCCCGGGTAGCTTTGTTTGTACACATTGTTACCATGCTGATAATTGGATTTATTGCTCCTAATCCATTTGATTTCACTTTTTTGCAGATTTCTGTAGGTGTGATTGCCTTGCATAGTCTTGGAAATCATTATCAAAGAAGCTTTTTGTTTTGGACGGCGATAATATCATTTGTTTCATATTCTGTAATATATTTTGGTTTGTCGTTGGTGAAACTTGGTGGCGTGAGCGATATTGAATGGACTAAACTGTTATGGTTCTTCTCAAGTTGCGTACTGCTGCTTACTACATATTTGTTGATCTTTATTTTTGAAAAAATATTTAGATTCCCATCGGATATTACTTTATTTGAACTTTCCGACACCAGTCGTGGTTTGTTACGCGAATTGTCGGACAAGGCACCTGGAACATTTCAACATTCATTGCAGGTTGCAAATTTTGTTGAAGTCGCTTTACGGGAGATAGGTGGAAATGCACTGCTTGGTCGCATTGGCGGATTGTATCACGATGTGGGAAAGTTAAAGAATCCCGCGTTTTTTGTTGAGAATCAAATGTTTAAAGATAATCCTCATGATAATCTTCCTCCAGAGAAAAGTGCTCAAATAATTATTGACCATGTGATTTATGGGAAAGAATTGGCCCGTAAAAATGGATTGCCTGCATCGTTAGTTCAGATTATTTACGGACATCATGGAAATTCAAAGACAGCTTTTTTCCTTGATAAATATAAAAAACTGCATCCTGGAGAAATTTTTGATGAGAAAATGTTCCAATATCCGACTTCAAAAGTCGTTAATCGTGAACTTGCCGTAATAATGATTGCAGATGGCGTGGAAGCTGCTTCACGAAGTGCTCATCTTGAATCGAGAGAGCAAATAGAAGCGTTGGTTCAGAAAATTGTGGACAATTTGATTCAAAATAAGCAGCTGGAATTTGCAGATATAACATTGAAGGATTTGGATGTGGTAAAAGGTGTGTTTGTAGAGAAATTAGTTAATCTGTATCATGCCCGTGTACCATACCCGGAAACAAATGCTGTGAAGTAATGGACAAATACAATATTCATGGAATATTTCTCGGTACGGGAACATCGCAGGGCGTTCCTGTAATAGGTTGTAACTGCGTTGTTTGTAATTCCTCAGATCCTCGGGATAACCGTTTGCGAACTTCCTTTTTCCTTGATGTTGAAGGTGTTCATATAGTGATTGATGCAGGATGCGATTTTCGTCAGCAAATGTTACGAAACCATATAGTGTCACTTGACGCACTGCTGATAACACACGAACATAAAGATCATCTGGCAGGTTTGGACGATATTCGTCCGTTTAATTTCATGCATTTTACACCTCTTCCTATATATGCAGAACACCGAGTAGTAGAGGCAATAAAAAGAGAATTTGCGTATGTGTTTGTTGAAAATCCATATCCGGGTTCTCCGATGATGAATGTTCAGGAAATAACAGTACAGCCATTTGAATTTAAAGGAATAAAAATCCAGCCATTGCGGGTAAACCATTTAAAATTGCCGATTTTAGGTTATAGAGTAGGACAGTTTGCGTACATAACAGACTGTTCATTTATTCCTGAAGAAACAATGGAGATGTTGGATGGGGTAGAGTGTCTGGTTATTAATGCCTTACGTTTTGAAGAACATTATTCCCATTTCTGCGTATCGCAGGCTTTGGAAGTAATAAATAAAGTAAAGCCTAAACAGGCGTATTTAACACATTGTAGTCATGATATTGGTTTTTATGAGGAAACAAGTCTTATATTGCCCGAGAATGTGTTTCTTGCTTACGATGGGTTGCAGATAGATTTAAAGAAATGAAAACAGTATTTTTGGATAGAGACGGTGTAATAAACGATGGAACATTGTATTACACGTATAAAATAGAGGATTTTAAGTTTAACGACGGACTGTTTGAGGGCTTAAAAATGCTTCGTGACGCAGGATTTAGTTTTGTAGTTGTAACCAATCAGGGTTGTGTGGCAAAGGGAATCTGTTCTGCGGAAGATGTTGAAAATCTTCATAAATACATGTGCGGAGAATTGAAAAAGCAGGGGATAGAAATCTTAGAGGTGTATTATTGTCCTCATCATCCGGATGTTTCAGGAAGTTGTGAATGCAGGAAACCCGGAACACTTATGTTGGAAAATGCAATAGAAAAATATAATATCAATAGAGAGCAGTCTTTCCTAATCGGCGATGGAAGCCGTGATATAGAGGCTGCGGAACGGGCTGGAATAAAGGGTATAAAGATTGAAAAGAATGAATCTATTGTCCCATATTGCAGACAAATAATAAATTTGTCAAAAGAGTATAAAAGTTCCGAAAAAATCTGAGTAGATATTTTTTTATTTGAAATATTTTCAGTTATTTTGCAACCCGATTTAAGAGGAACTAGTACATAATAGCAAATAAGAAGATACAATGTATAGAATTTGTCAAATTACAGGAAAGAGAGCAATGAGTGGAAATAATGTTTCTCACTCAAACGCTAAAACAAAACGAGTTTTTGATGTAAACTTGCTTGAAAAGAAATTCTATTTAGCAGAGGAAGACAGATGGATTACCCTTCGTGTTTCAGCAAATGGATTGAGAACAATCAATAAAAAAGGCCTTAGCCAAGCATTGAAAGATGCAAAAGCTAAAGGATATATTCAAAATTATTAATATACACGGCAATGGCAAAGAAAGGTAATAGAGTACAAGTTATTCTTGAATGTACAGAACAAAAGGAAAGCGGTGTACCAGGAATGTCTCGTTATATCACAACGAAGAATCGTAAAAACACTCCTGACAGATTGGAAATGAAAAAATACAATCCATATCTAAGAAAAGTAACTGTTCACAGAGAAATTAAATAATTCTAAACTATGGCAAAGAAAGTTGTTGCAACCCTTCAAAAAGGTGCTGGTAAAGAGTTTACAAAGGTTATTAAATCTGTAAAATCTGAAAAAACAGGTGCATACGTTTTCACAGAAGAAATCGTACCTAACGCAGAAGTTCAAGCTTATTTGAATAAGAAATAATAAATTTCTTAATATTATAAACAGAAAGCCTTATCAGAAATGATGAGGCTTTTTTGTTTGTGCCTCGCAAGAGTGTATCTTTTTTATCAATACTGCGTTTGCTTTTATAAATTGGATGAAAGTAGGGCCACTCATTACATTTGTTCTGTTCTAAAATCCTATACGAATATGTGTAATGTAGTAAAAAAGTATTGTTATGAAAAAGATGTTATTGAAAGTAATTTGCGGAGCATCAATAGTTGGTTGCTCTGCTTGTGGTTCAACAATTAATACGACAACAGTTTCTGAATTAGATTTAGAGCAGTTTATGGGACAATGGTACGAAATTGCTCGTTTCGACCACAGTTTTGAGCGTGATTTAGTTGGTTGTACTGCTGACTATTCAATGCAACAAAATGGAATGGTTAAGGTTGTGAATTCTGGATATGAGAAGGATTTCAACGGTAACTTTAAGCAATCGATAGGCATAGCCCGTCGTCCGAACGATGAGGTGCCTGGACGGTTAGAAGTATCGTTTTTCCTTTGGTTCTATTCTGATTATAATATTCTGTATATTTCGCCCGATTACGATTATGTGTTGGTTGGAAGTAGTAGCGATAAGTATCTGTGGATATTGAATCGTTTGCCACAAATGGATCCTGATGCTCGTGAGAAAGTTTTGGCTGTTGCCAGAGAACATGGGTATGATACGAGAAAATTAATATGGGTTTCTCAAAAATAACATTGTTTTGATTTTTTGAAAAATATTGCAGGGCGGGGGTCTGCTCCGCCCCAAATGATGGTGAAAATAATGGAATATATGGGGTAGGGCAGAGCCCTGCCCCTACGGTTGGCGACATTGTGTGTGCATTCAAATCGTTAACAACGAAATTGTATAATTTGTTGAATGATACGCCTGGTTATAAATTATGGCAACGGAATTATTACGAACATATAATCCGCACGCAAAAATCGTATGAAAACATATCAAATTATATTCAATCCAACCCATCCCGATGGCATTCGGATTGTATGAATGTATCGTATGTTCGTACCGCGTATGCCCTTGATGAACGTTGGAAATGATGGGGCGTAGGTCATACGACCAAGATTCAATCCATTTCTTTGGTGACATAGTGAAAGCGTGCAAATCTGCTTCTTTTTTAAACCTATCGAATTCGATAGGTTTAAAATTTGGATTGTATAATGTTTCCCATATTCCAAGATATTCTATAGTGTTTCTATTTCTCATCCAGTTACATATTACAATAAAAATATCATTGGTAATATGTTTTGCTATATCCGTTAACGAAATATAATCATTGTCATTAACCGATATAATGGTGATTTCTGAATCTTGTACAGTAATTTTTGCTGTTGTGTTTGGCAAATATAGAATGTTTTTCAGGGAATTACAAATTAGTGAAAATGAGGGTTTTATATTTGTTTGTAAGTAGTTAGATATTGTTCGATTTGTTAATGGTTATTTGTGAAAAAAATTAAAAATGTTGGTTCGTAAGGTTATACGATCATATTATCCCAATAAACAATATTTATATATGCGTATTATATTGGGCAGGGCAGAGCTCTGCATTTACAAGTGTTATATCGTAAATTATTGATTTTTACGCAGTAACGGTTGATTTTTTTAAAAGAATAACCTTTGTAAGGTTACCATTACGAACATTACTTTACTAAATCAATGTCTATCAAATTGTTAACAATCGCATAGATTGTAAGACCTGCAAGGGAATGAATTTGTAGTTTGCGAACAATATTTCTACGGTGAGTTATAACGGTATGAATCGAAATACACAAATGATCGGCTATTTCCTTATTTGCCATTCCTTGTACCAGACAAATAATCACGTCTTTTTCGCGATCGGAAATTGCTTCGTTAGTAGATGTGTTACCTATCATTGAAGAAAGTTTTAACGACACATCCTCGTTTTGTATTTTTTGTTCAAGCACACGAATTGCAGGAATAAAAATCTCATCTTCCACATTACTATGGTTATTCAACCATTCTTCGTTATTATACAAATCGTATAGTGTAGCCGTAAGTTTATTGTTTGTAAGCGAATCGGCAGGAAGATACTTTATAATAATGTGCTTCAATTCCAACAACTTACTGGTTGTTTCGCTATGATGTTTCGAGAAAATCTCCACATTATAATTATTCATCTGCACCCCTTGCAACAAGGCTTCTACATACGGGAAGAATGTCTTTTCTTCGTATTTCATATGCAATTGAATAGAACGAGCATATTCGTCATAAATACGAAGAATTAAAATTGCAAGATTGTCTTTTAAATCAAGCGCATCTTCAAGATTTTTTCGAATAGATGGCAATTGAAAATCCAAGAAATACTTATGCGATGCACGAAGGTACGACATCAATGTTTGCACCGATAATTTTTCGTACTCCTTTTGATTATACCCATTAATAATGTAATTCACGACAGATAAAAATGTATAACAATCAACTCCTTGCTGGTCGCAAACTTCTTGTACGGTTTTATCTCCAAAACCAAGGTTTATACCGAAAGCACCAAGTCCTTGTAAGACACTATAATTGTCGCGAATAAGTTCTATCATCTTATCATTCGCTTCGTACAATTTCATCCGTTTCATTTGACTTACTTTTTACAATACAAAGGTCTTTGTTTTTGTGGAATGTACAATCATCATTTGTAGGTATTTGTACAAAATCCACAATAAACCATAACAAAAATAAGGTAGAACAATACTCACTTGTAATTAGTATCTGAATTTTTCAATTTTTCTTTTTACCAAAATTTTGGGATTTCACACCACAAAAATCACTCGTTTTTTTGCACTGTAAAATTCTGAATAATGAAATACACGAGTTACATATACATTCTTTTCTTGCTCATTGCAGACATTGCAACTGCCCAAGATGTTGACGGCATAAGTGGAGCAACAAGACATATTTCTACCGATACTGTACAAGCAAAAAAGACCTCAACGATTGATTCGTTTGAAAAATTTCGTTTTGGAGGATACGGCGAAATGCTTACAAACCATAAAGATTACGGAATCAATAGATTTTATGGCGGCAACGACGGAAACTCTAAAACAAGCCGTAGCACAATTGCAATACCTCGATTTGTTCTCGCTTTTGACTACAAGTTTAACGAAAAATGGACTTTATCTTCCGAAATTGAGTTTGAAGCAGGTGGAACAGGACAAGCAATCGAGTTAGAAAACACCGAAAATGGTGAATACGAAACGGAAATAGAAAAAGGTGGCGAAGTTGCTTTGGAACAATTCCATATCACTCGTAACATCTGCCCCGCTTTCAATGTACGATTTGGACATATTATTGTTCCTATTGGTCTTACCAATGCCCACCACGAACCGATAAACTTCTTTGGCACCGTTCGTCCCGAAGGCGAAACAACACTCATACCATCGACTTGGCACGAAACAGGTATGGAAGTATTCGGTTCTTTCGGAAAAGGAATCGCTACGTTCGACTATGAGGCCTTGCTTGTTGCCGGTCTAAACGCCAATGGATTTGACAGAAATAATTGGGTTGCAAAAGGCAAACAAGGCTTCTTCGAACAAGATTGTTTTAATTCACCTGCATTTGTTGGAAGAATAAACTGGAAAGGTGTAACTGGCTTACGCATAGGAACAAGTATATATTATTGTCAAAATACTGGTGCTAATTCAGACAAAGAACAAACCTACTCTTCCATTGATGACATTTCGTTATTGATTTGTACGGCCGATGCTCAATACAAGAGTAAATTTATAACAACTCGTGGGAACATTCTCATCGGAAATCTTTCTGAATCAGAAGCACTTACAGGAAAGAACACAAAACTTTCGAATAAATCGCCCTATTCCCGCACTGGCGCAATTGCAGCAAAAGCGGTTTCGTATGCAGGTGAAGTAGGCATACATCTAAATTCATTTTTCAAGAATGAAAAATGTCCTGCACTAACGCCTTTTGTTCGCTACGAATACTATAATCCACAAGAAAAAGGTGAAGGGAAAATGACCATGGATAACCGTTGTCAAGTAAGTATGTGGACATTCGGTCTAAACTGGAACGTGCTTCCTAACTTAGTGTTCAAAGCCGACTATACCACACGACAAATAGGAACAAAGAAACCTTTTAGTCAAGGCTCATATAATAGCGAGAATGAAATTTCTCTCGGTCTTGCCTACGTTGCCTGGTTTCAAAAAGAATAATTAGTAAACATAAAATTTTTAATATATGAAAAAATCTTATCTATCAACATGTGTAATAGCAGGTCTAACTGCTTTAATATTCGTTTCTTGCGGAGATGACAAGAAAAAAAATGGTGAAACAACAACAATTGAAATTTCTGACGAAACTATGGATGCAATTGTTGCAAACTATGTGGATGCTGTTGTTTTGCCAACATACAAAGAACTTGCAGAAAAGAATGCTGCACTCTATGACAAAGTCATTGCCTTAAAAAACAATCCTTCGGATGGTGCATTTGCCGATGCCTGCGATGCTTGGTTAGATGCTCGTCAACCTTGGGAAACAAGCGAAGCGTTCTTGTTCGGCCCTGTTGACGAACTTGGTCTTGATCCAAATATGGACTCGTGGCCTCTTGACCAAGATGCAATCGAAAACATTTTGACTTCGGGTAACTTTGCAGACTTAAACTGGACAGACAACGATTCTGACGATGCGATTGAAGCAGCTCAAGGTGTTCGTGGTTTCCACACGTTGGAATTCCTTCTATTCAAAGATGGTCAACCTCGTACTATTGCAGACGAGCAATATGCTGCAAACAAAGAGAGTTGGGGTAATTATCTATACAACGTGGCAGCATTATTAAAAAATGACTCGCAAACATTGTACGAAGCGTGGAGCAAAGACTATCAAAATAAAGGTGCTTTTGCAACAACTTTTAAATCACACAACAACGCAACATATTCATCTGCAATAAATTGTATTCAAGAAATGCTTGAAGGTTGCCAAGACATTGCAGGCGAAGTTGGTACAGCAAAAATCGGCGATCCATACGATTTGTATCAAAGTGGGAAAAAAACTGAAGCTTTATATGCAGTAGAATCTTGGTATAGTTGGCACTCTCGCGACGATTACACGAACAATATCTATTCTGTTCGTAACTCATATTTTGGAACAACGGATGGAACAATTGCCAATAACTCTTTATCGAGAGCTGTTGCTGCTGCCGATATTGACGAAGACACAAAAGTTAAAACTGCTATTACAACTGCGGCAAATGCCATTCAAGCAATTCCGCAACCATTTAGAAATAACATAAATAGCAAGGAAGCCGAAATTGCAATGCAAGCATGTGCAGACTTGGTAAAAGTCCTTGAAAGCCTTGAAAGTAAAATAGTCGAATAGGGTTTGACATAGTAGTATAATTGTTAATTGGAATTAACGGTGGAATGTATTCTGCCGTTAATTTTTGGATTTTGAAATGAATCGTTTTATAACACTTACAGCAATACCTCTCCTATTCCTTTCGTGCACAAAAGAAGGAATTGATATGGACGATGTAGTTGTTCCCAAAGGCTACTCTCTTTCTGCAGGAACATCTACAATTTTTATGAACTCGTCAAAAGCATACGACAATCCTGCCGATTGGGTTAGCGGTTCGTATGAGACTCGTTTTTATCGTGGAGACCGTTTATATGATGATGCTCGCACAAGTAGCAACAACTACGGAGGCGGACTTGGTCCTGTTTATGCTGGCTATTCTTGTGGCAGTTGCCACCGAAGTGCCGGTAGAACTAAACCTGGCGTTTGGACCGAAAATGGCGTCGATGAGAATGGCAATCCAACATACGGTTCCGGGCAATATGGATTTTCCGCTATGTTAATTTATATAACTCGGAAAAACGGCGTATTTTTTCAAGATTACGGACGCGTTGTTCACGACCAGGCAATTTATGGCGTAGAACCGGAAGGCAAAGTGAAAGTTGATTGGAACTACCAGTCTTTTACCTTTCCCGATGGCGAACCGTATGAACTCTGCTATCCACAATTCACTATAACTGATTGGTATAAAAAGATGTGGGACGGCGTAAAAGGCGATTCAGTGGAAATTAAACCAGAAGAGTTGTTTTGTACCGTGCGTATTCCACTTCGTCACGTGGGAATGGGACAAATGATGGCTCTTGACCCTGCCGAAATCGAAGCACTGGCAGCAAAAAGCAACTATCCAGAATACGGCATAAGCGGACGATGCAACTATATCACAGAACGAGGCGTTCGTTCTGTTGGTCTATCGGGGAACAAAGCACAACATTTAGATTTGACAGTAGAACTTGGATTTTCAAGCGATATGGGTGCTACCAATAGTCGCTATCCAGAAGAAATATGCGAAGGACAATTACAAATGTCTCAAGGAAGCATGATGGGACTTTCGTATGATCAACTGGATGTTTCTACCGAAGATATGGAAGATGTTGATTTATATATGCAATCGCTCGGTGTTCCTGCTCGAAGAAATATAAACGACCCAACAGTAATTCGTGGCGAACAAATGTTTTACCAAGCCAAATGTCACCTTTGTCACGTTACAACATTACATACAAAAGTCGGTGGTTCAGTTTTATTAAATGGAACAAGACTACCTTGGTTGGGAAATCAAACTATTCATCCATATTCTGATTTTCTGCTTCACGATATGGGTTCAGAAATTATGGGTGTTGGGTTGAACGACAATTTCGTAAGCGGACTTGCCCGTGGAAACGAATGGCGTACAACACCACTCTGGGGCGTTGGTTTACAAGAAAAAGTTAATGCACATACCTATTTCCTTCACGACGGACGCGCACGCAATTTTACCGAAGCAATTATGTGGCACGGCGGCGAAGGCGAAGCCTCTAAAAATCTATTTAAGAATATGAATAAAACTGATCGCAATGCTCTCATTGCTTTTCTACAATCGCTATAACATTTTATACTATGAAACAAAATTTTATTTCTCTCGTATCTCTTGCCTTACTCCCATTTTTTGGATTAGCACAAGAACCTCAAGAACAATCAACAATCGACATACAAAAAACTGCTATTTCCGACGACTTCGAAAATGGCGTTGTTTCTATGAATGGTAAAAACGGACTAAAAATCGCCACTGCATCTGGAGATTTTGTATTCAAACCATTTATGTTAGTTCAAACTGCCGCGAAATTCAATTATTATGACGACGAAGGACTAGACAAAGCCTACAATCAAGATAATGTTGCAAATAGCGGCTTTGCCATACCGTATGCAGTTCTCGGATTTACGGGAAAAGCTTTCGGGAAAGTCACATTTAACTTATCATTAAACGCTGCTGCAAGCGGTGGGGCTTTATTGCAACAAGCCTGGTTCGACATTCAAACAAACAAGTCGGTGGCATTTCGTATAGGAAAATTCAAAACACCATTCACCCACGCATATCTTACTACTCTCGGTGAAACACTCTTACCTGTTTTACCAACATCATTAACATCGACCGTCATTCTTCCATATTCGTTGAATGCCGTTACTCCAAGCATTGGAACTGGATTCGATTTAGGAGCTGAAATCCACGGTTCTTTTGCAAAAGCATTCGCTTACGAAGTCGGTATTTTTAACGGAAGTGGAGCAGGTTCTAATTCGGCAGGAAAAACATTTAGCGACGATTGGCACATTCCTTCTCTACTCTATGCCGGTCGTCTTACTTTTGCTCCGAAAGGTGCTGTTCCTACGATTCAAGGTTCAGCAAATCGATTAGACGAAAACAAATGGATGATTGGTGTTTCAACTTCGTTGAATGTTGAAAGCGAAAACGAAAGCACTAACGATTTTCGTGCTGGACTTGAGTTTGCATATTTATATCACAAACTATATGTAGCCGCTGAATGCTACTATATGAATGTTGGATTTACCAAACGACAAAAAATTGATGAATCATACAATTTTATGGGTGGCTACGCACAAGTCGGCTATTTCTTGACAAACCAATTACAAGCAGCCGCTCGCTACGAATTATATGAACGGAATGGTTTAAAAACTGGTGGACTTTTGAATATGCCTGCAATTGGCTGTAACTACTTTATGCCGAATTGCAACCTAAAATTGCAAGCAATGTATCAATATACTGGTCGCACTGGACACGAAACACAAATTGACCGCGACAACGACGACTTAGGAATGACCGTTCATAGTGCAACAATATTGCTTCAATACACATTCTAAAATACACAAAATGAAAGCACACTCTTTAATCATTGCCTGTTTTTCTGCACTATTACTATCGTCGTGCGACGAAGGTGATATAAACGAAAAAATTGTTCTTTCCACTACAGGGAAAACAGCAAAAATCACAACAAATATTTTTGGCGTAGAAAGTTGGCCTTCGGGATACAATGTGGTTATCGCTGGATTTACCGCAAACAACACATACGCAAATATCTCTAAAAATATTCCTGCAAGCATGAATGGAGAGATTGTTCTTTCGGGAATCAGCGACAATGTTACTTCATTGGAAATCTGCGTAATAAATCGCCTTCGAGAAAGAATTGTCACTTTATATCAATACGATTGTTCAAAAGACAACACCGATACGATTGTAAAAAACGCAGGAACAATCAATGCGGGAATGTTTCCGTCAATACAAAACAACATTTTCACGACAACGTGTGCTCGTTGTCACGGATTGGGAAAATCAGCGGCGGCAAATCTCAATCTCACAAGCGACAGCAGTTACATTTCGTTAGTGCAACACGAATCAACAAAATCGCCAGGAAAGACTCGCGTTGTTCCTAATAATGTAGAAGACAGTTACTTATACGATGTCATTTCTGGCAATGACACCATCTTGTCGTTTAATCATACCAATATGATTGCAAACTACAACGACATACGACTTATTGAAAAATGGATTTCTAACGGTGCGGAGGAATAATTATGGATTACAAAACATATTCTTACCCTGAATTCGGGGTATATGCAGAAGTTTCAACTTGCAAACCAACAAACGGCATTGCCGAACATTCAATTATGTTGCATAGCACACGCTATGGTGAGTCATTTAAAAGTCAATTGGAAGGCATAAACCAAGCAGCTCTTGCAATGGAAGATTCGATTTGGAATAATCATGCTAAGCCTGTTATGAAACGATATTTCATTAGCGACGCATCGAATCAAACAGCAACTGTAGAAGAAATGCTTTCGGAATTTTCTCCGTGTGCGGTTTCTATTGTTCAACAACCTCCATTCGACGGTTCAAAAGTTGCTTTGTGGGTATATTTACAAGAAGGCATTCCTGTTCCACAACGAAATGGCAACGGAACTTTTTCATACAAAAGAAATGATTTAACTCATTACTGGACGGCCTACCGACATACATCAGGAGGTAATTCCGAGCAACAAACTCGTTCATTATTAGAAGGATACGAAGAAGATTTAACTTCACACAAATGTAATATTGTCGACAATTGCGTCCGCACGTGGTTCTTCGTTCGCGATGTTGACACAAACTACGCAGGTGTTGTTCGTGGTCGTCGTGATAATTTCGATCAAGTCGGTCTAACACAAGACACACACTATATTGCAAGTACTGGAATACAAGGTGCCCACGCCGACGGAACGGTAAAAGTTCTTCTTGATGCATACGCGGTCAAAGGACTCAAAAAAGGACAAATGTCGTATCTCTATGCTCCTACTCATTTGAACCCAACCTACGAATATGGTGTCACTTTTGAACGCGGCGTTTGTATGGAATACGGAGACCGCAGACAGTTGTACATTAGCGGCACGGCAAGTATCGACAATAAAGGAAATGTTCTACATGTAGGAGACATTGAAAAACAAACATTGCGTATGTGGGAAAATGTTGCTACCTTGCTCGATGAACGCGAACATACAATGAACGATATTGCTCAAATGATTGTATATCTTCGCGATGTGGCTGATTATCCTTTAGTAAAGAAAATGTTTGACGAACAATTCCCTCAAACTCCGAAAGTGATTGTGCTCGCTCCCGTTTGCCGCCCTACCTGGCTTATTGAAATGGAATGCATAAGCATTAAGGAGTTTTCAAATTCGGAATATAACGCATTATAGATGAAACAGATAGTCGTCTTTCTATATATATTCGTTACAAGTATTCTTGGCATTGCTACTGTTTTTGAAGCACTGTATGGCACTCCATTTATCAGCACATATTGCTACCAATCGTCTTGGTTCTTTGCATTATGGACGGTATTAGGAATCTGGGGCGGCATCTATCTTTTTAAGCGGAAATTATGGAAAAGACCTGCCGCTATACTGTTACATACGGCACTCATCGTAATCCTCATTGGCGCAGGAATCACTTGGATTTGGGGAGAAAAAGGTATAATGCACATACGCGAAGGAGAGACACAACAAAATTTTGTACAAACGAATGACACTATTCTACGACCACTTCCGTTTCAACTGCAACTAAACGCATTCAATATTGCCTATTATCCTGGAACAGAAACACCTACGAACTATGAAAGCATCGTTTCCGTTATTGATCAGTCGCAATCTTTTGAGCAAACAATTTCAATGAACAATATCCTTTCCTATAAAGGCTATCGTTTCTACCAATCGTCATTTGACGAAGACAAAAAAGGCACTTGGCTAAGCGTAAACCACGACCCTATCGGCATAGGCGTTACATACACGGGATATGTTCTTTTGGTCATTGCAATGCTCTTTGTACTTATCTCAAAAAAATGTGGATTTCGAAAACTTCTTAACCACCCTATATTACAAAAAAGCGTTATTGCATTGGCTATGGTATTTATAGTCAATCAAAATGAACTTTTCGCACAAGAAACAGAAAAAGTAAAACCTATTTGGAATCGTGAAGTTGCCGACTCTGCCGCATCAATTCAAATTCTATACAACGGCAGAATTGCAGCTTTCAACACACTGGCACGCGATTTCACTACAAAACTCTACGGAAAACCATCATACAAAGGATTAAGCGCAGAACAAGTTATTGGCAGTTGGCTATTATTCCCTGAATCTTGGGCAAATGAACCTATGATACTCATAAAAGACGACAAAATCCGTCAAGAACTGGGCATTACGGGAAAATATGCGCGGTATATAGATTTCTTTGACACAAACGGCACATACAAACTAAAAACGCTTTGGGAACAATCCCACACGGCACATACCAACGAGCAACCATCCGCATTACAAAAAGCCATCACCCAAGTGGACGAAAAAGTGGCGCTCATCACTATGTTGCAACAAGGTGAATTGATACAAAAATTACCAGCAACAGTTACTCCACTGCCACAATCAAAAATCGTTGCAGAAATCTGGTATAACAAAATCCCATTCTGCAAAATCCTATTTATGGTAAATCTTACCATAGGAATATTCGCCTTCTTATTTCTTTGCGTAAGAATACTAAAACACATCCTAAATACAGACACAAAAATCTATGCGTGCCTACAAATTCTATTATTTCTCTCACTTCTATTCTTGACTGTCTGCATTGGCTTACGGTGGTACATTTGCGGAAGAATTCCATTGGGAAACGGATACGAAACTATGATTTTCATCGCTTGGTGCATTCTTTGTATTGCATTCGCACTGCGCAACAAATTCCACTTGTTCGTAGCCTTCGGCTTCTTGTTATCCGGCTTCACATTATTGGTAGCACACCTCGGTCAAAGCAATCCACAAATCACCACATTGATGCCGGTTTTACATTCGCCAATTTTAAGCATACACGTATCTATTCTTATGATTGCCTATGCATTATTTGGATTTATCACACTCCAAGGTTGCTTGGCTTTATTCCTCTATTTCCGTAATCCGATACACAATCAAGAAGCAATAGAAACTCTGACCGTTTTCAGCAAACTTATGCTTTATCCAGCTACATTTCTTATGGGAATAGGCATTTTTATCGGGGCAATTTGGGCAAACATTTCGTGGGGAACATATTGGTCGTGGGACCCAAAAGAGACCTGGGCACTAATCACATTTTTAGTGTATGGTGCGGCATTTCACACTGAATCAGTAGGAAAATTCAATAAACCACTGTTTTTCCATCTCTATATTGTGCTTGCATTTGCAACCGTTTTAATGACATATTTCGGGGTAAACAATCTACTTGGCGGTATGCATTCATATAGGTGAGAATAAATATTCAAGAAAAAAATGTAATCCTTAGTCTGTACTGTAATTATTTTGTACATTGCGGGAAAATAAAATTCAATGGGCTTATTTGATTTTTTTAAAAGTGGTAAGAAGGAAGCGTTAGACAAAGGCTTGGAAAAGACAAAAGAGTCGGTTCTGAAAAAAATAGCTCGTTCCATAGCCGGAAAATCTAAGGTTGATGATGAAGTATTGGATAATTTGGAGGAAATTTTGATTACTTCGGATGTTGGTGTGGATACTACTCTTAGAATAATTGAACGTATTGAAAACCGTGTAGCTCGTGATAAATTTATTGGAACCGATGAATTGCAGAAAATTCTTCGTGAAGAAATCATGGGTTTGCTTGCAGAGAACGACAATGATATTTCAGACAATTTTCTTGATACCCAAACTAAACCGTATGTAATTATGGTTGTTGGTGTAAATGGAGTGGGAAAGACTACTACAATAGGAAAGTTAGCTGCAAAATTCAAAGCTGCTGGAAAGAATGTATATCTTGGTGCTGCAGATACATTCCGTGCTGCTGCAATTGAACAGTTGGAAGTGTGGGCCGAACGTGTTCAGGTTCCGTTGATCAAACAGCAGATGGGTTCCGATCCTGCCTCTGTTGCTTATGATACTTTGAACTCCGCTATTTCAAATAATGCAGATGTTGTGATAATTGATACGGCAGGACGTTTGCATAATAAAGTTAATTTGATGAATGAGCTGACAAAAATCAAAAGAGTGATGCAAAAACTGATTCCTGATGCTCCTCACGAAATTCTGTTGGTTCTTGATGCTTCTACTGGACAAAATGCGTTCGAACAGGCAAAGCAGTTTACTAAAGCTACTGAAGTGAATGCTTTAGCATTAACAAAATTAGATGGAACAGCAAAAGGTGGGGTTGTAATCGGTATTTCTGATCAGTTTAAAATACCAGTAAAATATATCGGCGTAGGCGAGGGAATAGATGACTTACAGTTCTTTAATAAGAAAGATTTTATTGACTCGTTATTTGATTGATTTCAAGTTCTCAAGTAATGTTAGGAAATAAAAAAGCAGATTCCTTTGAGGATCTGCTTTTTTGTTTTTATAGGTTGTAGAATTATTTCAGTTTCTGAATTAATCCGTTTATGTAGTCAAAATGTTTGTCGGTAACAGGAACAAGTGGCAATCTCAAATTATTTTCCACAATATTCATAATTGATAAAGCTGCTTTAACTCCTGCAGGACTACCTTCAGTAAATAAACTGTCAGTGAATTCGATTAGTTTTAAATGTAGTTTTAAAGCTTCGTCATATTTGTTTGCGATGCATAAACGTATCATGTCGGAATACATTTTAGGCATTGCATTTGCCGTTACAGATATTGCTCCGTGTGCACCAAGTGACATGTGAGGAACAACAATGGAATCATCTCCGCTGATAACCATAAAATCTGCTGGTACGTCTTTTTTGATGTATGTAAATTGTTCTACCGAAGGAGAAGCTTCTTTTAATCCAACAACATTTGGAAGTTCATTAGCTATTTTTATTGTTGTTTCGGCAGCAAGGTTGCAACCTGTTCTTCCAGGAACGTTGTACGCTATAACAGGTAAAGCACTCGCTTCAGAAACTGTTTTGTAGTGTTGGAACATTCCACGTTGGTTTGGCTTGTTGTAGTAAGGCACAACAGAAAGAATTGCATCAAAACGAGAGTCAACATTTTCTGCTTTTTTAGCTATTTCCATAGTGTTGTTGCCTCCGCAGCCAAGAACCATAGGAAGTTTTTTGGTATTTCTTTCAACGATAAAGTCGATAACGTCTTTCTTCTCGGCGTCACTTAGAGTTACTGGTTCGCCAGTTGTACCGAACACGACTAAAAATTCAACACCTCCGTCAATAACATGGTCAACAAGTTTTCCTAATGAGTTGAAGTCAACTTTGTTGTTATTTGTGAATGGAGTAATTAAGGCTACTCCAGTGCCACGAAGTTTGTCTTGAATTTTCATTTTATTTCGTAACTTTAATTTGGGTCAAATATACGTTGATTTGTGTAATTAAATACTCAATTGTGTTTTCCTTTTTTGTGTCAATCATTAAATCGTAGCGAAGATCGTCGGCTATATATCGTCCAATCTTGTAAGAAGCTTTTGACGCACGTGTGATATATGTTAAAGGAAAAACAGTTTCAGTTGTCAAATCAATCAAAATGTTGAAGTCTTTCTTGATGAAATCCAATGCATTACCCTTCTGTAAATTTCCTGTCCATGAAAAATCTTTTTCCGTAAAGAATGTTGAATTAGCATGTGGAACTAACTTCTGTTCAAGTTCTTTTCCAACAAATCCTAATGTGTGGATTTGAAATTCATGGTGATTCTGTTTCAGAAAATTTACATAATCTAATATCTGTTTATGGATTTTCTCGCTTTTTGCGTCATATAACAATCCAATTGTTTCTGCGTTCTCAAACGTATAAACTTTGGGATTTCTGTGGATTCTTTTTGTTCTGAATGACAAAAGAAAATTGCCCAAAAAATCTTGTATGACACCTAGTTTTCTCATCGAGACAAAGGTAAAAAATTACGCTTATGAATTTGCACTTACGAAAAAAAATTGCATGTAGAATTATTTTGGTATTTTTGTAAATAAAATTTAGAAAATGAAAGTAGAAAAGAATATGGTTATTGCATTGTCCTATACTCTGTATAAAGACAATGAAAAAGGTGAGATATTGGAGGTTTGTAAAGCTGAAAAACCTCTTGAATTTGTTTTCGGCACGGGATTATTGCTTCCTAAATTCGAAGAAAATATTGTGAATTTGTCGGAAGGTGATGATTTTGACTTCGTGTTATCTCCTGCCGATGCGTATGGTGAGAAAGTGGATGAAGCTGTAGTTGAGGTTCCTTTGGAAATATTCAAAATAAATGGCGTGGTTCAGAAAGATATTCTTTTTGAAGGAAGTGAGATTCCTATGCGTGATGCTCAGGGAAATCCAATGACAGGAAAAGTGGTTAGATTGGATGAAGAGAAAAATGTGGTTGTAATGGATTTCAATCATCCTTTGGCAGGAATAAATCTATATTTTTCAGGAAAGATTGAATCAATACGTGAGGCAACTGAAGATGAAATTGCAAATGGATTACATCGTGGTTGTGGTGGCTGCGGCGGCGGTTGCGGAAGCGGCTCATGTGGGGGAGGATGCGGTGACGAAAAATCTGAAGGCGGTTGCTGCGGCGGATGCCATTAATTTTTAAATAACTCTTATCGGTTTTACGAAGAATATGTCAATTACTGAAATTATAGAACTGTCAAAACCTTATGTGAAGGAACATGAGCGTGATTTACCCAAAATTCGTCAGGCATACGATTTTTGTGAATCCTATCTTTCACAAGATGAGCTTGTATTGGTTTTGAATCAGGCAGAAATAGCTATTTCGCTTATTGGACTTGGTGCAAAAGCATTGATGAGTATTTTTTTGAAACCTTGTTTTGAAAAAAATGCAATCTCACAAAAAGAGCTTGTCTCTGAATACGGGGAAAAGGTTTTTGATATTATAACGGGATTACAAAGAGTCGAAAAAATTGATACCCGCCGTTCGAAGTTACAGTCTGAAAATTTTATAAAACTTATTCTTAGTCAAGCCGATGATGTACGTGTTGTTTTGGTTTTGATAAGTGCAAAGTTGAATCAGCTACGTAATATAAAAGCTTTGAATGACTCCGACCAACTTGCTTTGTGCGAGGAGTTAGATTCTTTGTATGCTCCTCTTGCACATAGATTGGGATTGTACAAGATAAAGACTGAGATGGAAGAAATGTCGATGAAATATCTGCACAATGACATTTATAAAACCATTGCTCAGCAGCTTGCGGAAAAGAAAGCAAGCAGAGATGAATATATCCGCAAATTTATTGAACCGTTAAAGAGTTTACTTGAATCGAAGGGAATTCCTCCTTTTGAGATAAAAGGCCGTCCTAAGTCGATTCATTCTATCTGGAATAAATTACAAAAAGGAAAGGTTACGTTTGAACATATCTACGATTTGTTCGCAATACGTATAATTATTGATTCCGAGCAGGAAAACGAAAAACGTGACTGCTGGAATGTATATTCAATTATATCAGACCTTTACCGTCCAAATCCGAATCGTTTGCGTGATTGGATATCTTCTCCAAAATCAAGTGGTTATGAGTCGTTGCATACAACAGTACTTGGTCCGGAAAATCGTTGGGTTGAGGTGCAGATCCGTACCCGGAGAATGGACGAAGTTGCAGAGAAAGGACATGCCGCTCACTGGATTTATAAGGATGGGGAGTCCACTTCCAATTCTGTGCATTGGCTAGCCCGAATCAGAGATGTTTTGGAAAATCCATCAGATGCAAGTTTCGAAAATGACAGCAATTCCCGAATGGAATTATACACCGATGAGGTCTTTATTTTTACACCTCAAGGAGATTTGCGCAAACTTCCAGCTGAATCAACATTGCTTGATTTTGCCTATGACATTCATTCTAATGTAGGAAATACTTGTACTGGTGGGAAAGTAAACGATAAGATTGTAACTATAAAACAAGTCTTGAAAAATGGCGATAGGGTTGAAATTTTAACATCAAAGAATCAGTCGCCAAAACAGGACTGGCTTTCGTTTGTGCGCACATCAAAAGCTCGTCAGCATATAAAGAAGTATTTGCGTGAGGCCGAAGGAAAAATGGCCGAAGCAGGAAAAGAAACTCTTGCAAGAAAATTTACTCAATGGAATGTTAAATTTTCTGATGAAAATATCCGCAAGTTGTTGAAGCCTTTAAATTACAAGGAACCTTTCGACTTGTATATGGCGGTTATGGACAATAAGGTGGATTTTTCTGCTGTAAAGTCGGTTTTCGATGAAAAATTAGAGGATAAAAAACCTATTCCTATAGATTTTGACGATTTTAATAGCAAAATCAACCGGAAAATTACGAAAGAAAGCGATGGACTTTTGGTAATAGATGAAGTTTCTGATAATCTAGATTACAAATTGGCACGTTGCTGTAGTCCGATAAAGGGTGATGATATTTTTGGATTTGTTGCCGCAAGTGGTGGTATCAAAATTCACCGTCTCAATTGTCCAAACGCGTTTAATATGATGGAAACGTATCCATATCGTATTATAAAGGCTCGTTGGGGAAAGTCAGACGCAAATGTAGACTTTACCGTTGGCGTTCGTGTGGTTGGTAATGATGAAATTAGTATTGTAAATAATATCACAGAGTTTTTGTCAAGAGACCAGTTGGTAAAATTGCGTGGAATCAATCTAAACTCAAAAGATGGCAACTTTGAGGGTATGCTAACTTTGTCTATAAAGGATATTGACCATCTTGATAAGATTCTTGAAAAACTACGTCAAATTAAAGGCGTGCATTCAGCCGAACGCTTTGATATAGCGAGAAGGTCTGCTATGTAAAAGTCTAGATTACTATTGACAAAAAATGAAATTATTGTATTTTTGTATAAGAGAAAACTATTAAGTAAAGAATAGTCGAAGCTTAATACTTCAGTAATTTTACCAGATCGTATATGTGATTTTGGTTGTAAAAAAGGGCGGCGATACGGAAGTATCCCGCACGCAATCCCCCTCAATTAGGAAACTATTTGAGGGATGTTTTTTTTAGAAACGATGTATTCTTTGTGGATTCGAAGTAAGAAAGTAGTATCCTTGAATATGTTTTTGTTTTAAAACTCCGACTTTCTCTCGAAAACTATCGTCCCATTTATCAAATTGAAATATAATTAGTTGAGCGTTCTGCTTATGTATCGCATAAGAAGCATTTTTTACAATGTTTGACGAACTTGTCATTCTTTTAAGATCTGCTGGAATTCCGTTTAATGTAATATCATAAGTACCTTCTTCTTTATTGTCTGATAAATGCTCGATATGAAACCCATGCAGCTTCAATATTTCACACATGTGATGTTCTTTTCTGTATTTTTCTTTTTCGTTTCTACTTTTTCGAGATTCCCGAATTCGTTTTCGTTGGGTTACAAGAAATCCTCCATTATGAAATACAAAACTATATCTTCTCCAATAGAAAATACAATATCTACAATAATTGTAGAATGAATAATAAATATGCATAAGCGGCTCAATGATTGATACAAATATAGTAAATATCCTTGAGTAAGAGAACCGCTGTCAGAAAATTATGCTGATCTATATAGTTGCTTTCCTATAAAGGAAGAAACATAGGATTGCGTAGAGAACATTTGGCATCCAAACTGCAGCAAGTGGACTGAATCCTAGGTTTAATGTGAAGGTTGTGCTGACTTGCATAAGTAAAATATATGTAAAGCAAAGTGCAACTCCTACAACAATATTTATGACAGTTCCACCTCTTTTTTTCTTGTTCGACAAACAAACACCCATCAGTGTTAATATGAAAGTGGAGAATGGAAGAGCCCAACGTTGATATTTCTCAATCATTAGTTTTTCTATATTGTCGGTACCTTGAAGTTTTTGATTTTCAATGAATTCGTTTAACTCTACAATATTCATTTTCTCTACATAATAGTCGCGCATTTTTAAATCTTTTGCTTCTAAATAGCAGGCTGTGTCAATTCTTGCTCCGGAAGTATGGGTCTCCGTTTTTCCATGTAGTTCCCGAATAAAATAATTATATACGGTCCATGCACATTTCGTGGAATCCCAACGTGCATAATCGCTGGTAAGCTTCGATTTTAATTTCCCATCTTCGTATTTTTCAATAGAAAATCGGAATGCATTTTCTGCTTCTACGTTGTAGCTTTCCATATAGACAAATAATCCGGGACGAACCTGGCGGTGAATGTTTTTTTCCCAGTTTTGATATTTGTTTTTTACGTATCTGTCTTCAAAATTGATTCGTTTTTCGTTTGCTTCCGGAATTATGTATAAAACTAGAATCCATGATACAATAGCAATAAACGATGCGGTGATTGCGTATGGAACTAAGAATCTGCGGAAACTTATTCCTCCTGCGTGTATTGCAATTATTTCGCTGTTTGACGCCATCTTTGATGTGAAGAAAATCACGGAGATAAACACAAACATTGAGGTGAAAAGATTTGCGTAATATGGAATAAAGTTCAGATAGTAATCGAAAATAATTGCTTTTATAGGCGCCTTTTTTGCAATAAAGTCGTCATATTTTTCCTGCAAATCGAAGATTATGGCAATAGCCATGATAAAAATCATAGCAAGGAGACATGTCCCAAGAAATTTTTTGATTATATACCACTCTAATTTCTTAATCATAGTCTTTGTGCAAGTTTTATTACCATTCTATTTTTCCATTCTGCAAAGTTACCGTTGATAATTTGCTGTCTTGCTTCAGTAACTAATGCAAGGTAAAATCCTAGATTATGTATGCTCGCAATTTGTGCTCCAAGCATTTCCTGACATTTAACTAAGTGGTGTAGGTATGCTTTGGAATATGTAGTATCAACAAATGTAGCTCCGTTTGCCTCAATCGGAGAGAAATCATTTTCCCATTTTTTGTTTTTTATGTTAATGATTCCATCCCAAGTGAACAGCATTCCATTTCTACCATTCCGTGTTGGCATAACACAGTCAAACATGTCAACACCGCGTGAAATTGCTTCAAGAATATTTATTGGTGTGCCGACTCCCATTAAATATCGTGGTTTGTCTTTCGGTAGAATTTCATTGACAACTTCAATCATCTCATACATAACGTCTTCTGGCTCGCCAACGGCAAGTCCTCCAATAGCATTGCCTTCCCGATTTTGTGATGCAATAAATTCCGCTGATTTCTGACGTAAATCTTTGTATGTGCAACCTTGAACGATAGGAAAAAATGTTTGGCTATAACCATATAGCGGTTCAGTTTCATCAAAATGTTTTATGCCTCTTTGTAGCCAACGATGTGTAAGGTCTAACGATTTTTTTGCGTAATCATAATCTGCTGTTCCAGGAGTACATTCGTCTAATGCCATAATAATATCGGCACCAATTATTCTTTGAGTATCAACAACATTTTCAGGAGTAAAAAGGTGTTTCGACCCGTCAATGTGTGAACGGAAATATGCTCCTTCTTCTTTTAATTTTCTGATAGCTGACAATGAAAATACCTGAAAACCACCGCTATCGGTAAGAATAGGTTTGTCCCAGCTATTGAATTTATGAAGTCCTCCAGCTTTTCGAAGTGTGTCAAGTCCTGGACGAAGATATAGGTGATACGTGTTTCCCAGGATAATTTGTGCTTTTATCTCATCCTTTAATTCTGTTGCATGAACACCCTTAACGGAACCAACAGTTCCAACCGGCATGAATATGGGAGTAAGAATCTCGCCGTGATCAGTCGTGATTTTCCCGGCACGCGCGTTACTCTTTGGACAGTTATGTTGAACTTCGAATTGCACTTTGAAATTTTTTACAAAGATAATTCTTAATTCCTAAAACCTTATCTTAATTAAATTATCTTTGCACGTAAATTTAAAAGAAATGGAAGAAAGAAAAGTTCGCGTACGTTTTGCTCCAAGTCCAACAGGACCTCTTCATATGGGTGGCGTTCGTACAGCATTGTTCAATTATTTGTTTGCAAAAAAGAATGGCGGTGATTTTTTGTTGAGAATCGAAGATACTGACCAAACTCGTTTTGTAAAGAATGCAGAAGCATATATTGTTGAGTCTTTAAAATGGTGCGGAATAAAGGTTGACGAAGGTATTGGTGTTACTCCAGAAGGCCCTTATGGACCATATCGTCAAAGTGACCGTAAACCTTTGTATAAACAATATGCATATCAGTTGATTGAATCTGGAAATGCTTATTTCGCATTTGATACGGCTGAGGAGCTTGTTGAATTAAGAACAAAAGGTGAGCAAACAAAAACTCCATTTGTGTATAATCACAAAACTCGTATGGAGTTATGTAATTCTTTGACGCTTTCTAAAGAAGAGGTTGAAAAGAAAATAGCTTCGGGTGAACAGTTTGTGATACGATTTAAGATGCCTGAAAATCAGGATGTTAATTTGTATGATGAAATCCGTAAGGAGGTTCATTTTAATACAGACGAACTAGATGACAAGGTGTTGTATAAATCTGATGGTATGCCAACGTATCATTTGGCAAATGTTGTGGACGATTATTTGATGAAAATTACTCACGTAATCCGTGGTGAGGAATGGTTGTCTTCAATGCCATTGCATGTTCTTTTGTACCGTGCGTTTGGTTGGGAAGATGTTATGCCAAAATTTGCTCATTTACCATTGATTTTGAAACCACAGGGTCAGGGAAAATTAAGCAAACGTGATGGAGATAAACTAGGTTTCCCAGTATTTCCATTATTCTGGGTAGGAGATGACGGCGAAACTGCTCAGGGATATCGTGAGAATGGCTATTTGCCAGAAGCATTTGTGAATATGCTTGCTCTTCTTGGTTGGAATCCAGGAACAGAACAAGAAATTTTCACAATGGACGAATTAATCCAAGCATTCAGTCTTGAACGTGTTGGTAAATCTGGTTCTCGCTTCGATCCTGAAAAAACAAAATGGTTCAATCAGCAATGGCTGCATCGTACTGATTCTGCGAAGTTGGCAGAAATGTTTATGCCAATTTTGAAAGAGAAAAATATTTCTGTTTCAAATGATTATGTCGTAAAGGTCTGCGATATGATTAAAGAACGTGCCGTTTTCGTACAGGATTTATGGACAAATGGATATTATTTCTTCGAAGCTCCACAAACATATGAACCAAAAGATGTAAAGAAACGCTGGAAAGACAACGCATCTGAGAAAATTCAAGGCATATTGACGTTCTTGGAAAATGAAACAGATTATACATCTAAGGTTTTGGAAGAAAAAACAATGGCGTATATTAGTGAAAATCAATTGAATGTTGGACAAATTTGTAATTGTCTCCGTTTGGCTGTTGTAGGAGCTTGTATGGGCGCACATTTGTTTGACATTTTTGAAATGATTGGAAAAGAAGAAACGCTAAATCGTGTAAGAAAAGCCTTACAGACAATTCAAGTTGCAGAATAATGCAATTTAAGACAACCATAAACATTCCTCATTCGGTGTATGAAATTTCACATGCTGAAAGGGGTATGTTAATTGGTTCATGTTTTACGGATAATATAGGAAAACGATTGCATGAAAGAAAGTTTCATGTGTTGGTGAATCCACTAGGAACAGTTTATAATCCTGCATCGATTTCAAATACAATAGACTTGTTGGTCGGTACAAAAACTTTTGACGATCAACAAGTCTTTTTTTCAAATGATGTGTGGCAATCTTATTATTTACATACATCTTTTTCTTCGGTGAATAAATCGGAGGTCTTTGAAAAATTCTGCAGTAAAAAAACAGAATATCAAGAAAAGTTTGAAAAACTAGATTATCTCTTTTTGACTTTAGGAACAGCTTGGATTTATGAATTGCGATCATCTGGAGAAATAGTAAGTAATTGCCACAAAACGCCTGCTTCTCAATTTAAAAGACGTAAGTTATCGGTGACAGAATGTGTCTCGCTGTTAAGTAAGTCAATTGATGTTTTAAGAGCTAAAAATCCATTCTTGCAGGTGATTTTTACAGTCAGTCCAATTCGCCATTGGAAAGATGGCGCTCATGAAAATCAACTAAGTAAATCAACATTGTTTTTGGCAATAGATGAATTGCAGAGAATGAAAGGGAATATTATGTACTTTCCTGCATATGAATTACTTATGGATGAATTGAGGGACTATCGTTTTTATGATGAGGATATGTTGCATCCAAGTAAGGTTGCAGTTGAATTTATATGGGAAAAATTTTCAGAAACATTCTTCTCGCAATCAACACTAATATTGAATAAACAGATAAACTCAATACAAAAGGCAATTGAACATAGGCCTTTTAATATGGAAAGTGATTCGTATAAATTATTTGTGAAAAATCAAATAGAGACTTGTACTGCTATAGAAAAAAATAGTTGTATCTCTATGAAAGAAGAAATACAACTATTTAAAAATAGACTTTAAACTTGTTTATAGAGCAAGTCTATAAATATTCTCAATGTCTTTTGCTTTTAGGTGAACAAAACCTCCAGTTTCTCCATTTCCAATACCGAAATTTTTGACAAGAGTTGGAATATCTTCTTCTTTTGCTCCTAATTCAGCAAAAGTTAATGGCATTCCAATTGATTTTAAGAAATTTTTGAATGCCTGAATTCCATCTAAAGCTGTTTGTAACGGATTATTGAAATCCATTTTACAATTCCATACACGAGTTGCCATTTGGGCGAATCTCATAACATCATGTTCTACAACATATTGCATCCATGCTGGCATAATAACAGCTAATCCAGCTCCGTGTGCACAATCATATAGTGCAGACAGTTCGTGTTCTATTCCATGGCTATTCCAATCCTGATCACGTCCTACGCCTACAATATTATTATGTGCAACCATGCCGGCCCACATAATGTTAGCTCTTGCTTGGTAATCATTAGGATTAGCAATAACTTTTGGCGTTTCGTGAATCATTGATAACAGAACGGCTTCGCATAAACGGTCGGTTGTTTCTACGTTTTGAGTGTTAGTAAAATATCTTTCAAAAACGTGGGCCATAATGTCTGTTGCGCCGCAAGCTGTTTGAAATGCTGGTAGTGTTGTTGTTAATTCAGGATTTAAAATAGAGAACTTAGGTCTAATAAGTTCTGATCCAGCTCCGCGTTTTAACATTCCGTCTTTTTTTGTTATAACGGAATCTCCAGAACCTTCGCTTCCTGCAGCTGCAATTGTTAGAACGGTGCCAACTGGAACTGCTGCTTTAGGACTTTTTCCCGAGTAAAAATCCCAAAAGTCTCCATCGTAAGGAACTCCCATAGCAATTGCCTTTGCAGAATCAATAGACGAACCGCCTCCAACAGCAAGGATGAAATCAATTTGTTCTTTTCTGCAGATGTTAATTCCTTCGTAAACTTTGTCATCAAGTGGGTTTGGATGAACACCTCCTAATTCACAGAAATAAATTCCGTTTGCCGTAAGAGAATTTTTTACGCGGTCAATCAATCCGGAACGTACAGCTGAACCTCCTCCGTAATGAATGAGAACTCTTGTTCCTCCGAACTCCTTTACTAAATTTCCACAGTTTTTTTCAGTGTCTTTACCAAAGACAAACTTGGTAGGACTATAAAAAGTAAAATTTTCCATAATTATTAATATTTAACTTAATCTATCTCTAAAATCCCCATAATTAAATTTTCTGATGCATTCATCTGTGCCATTCTCGTGTTCAATCCAAATTGACGGATGACGAACGCCATTGAATGTGGTTGTTTTTACCATGGTATAATGCATCATATCTTCTAAAATAATCGTATCGCCAACCTGCAATGGTTCCTTGAAATAGTATGGCATCATAAAATCTCCAGCAAGACAAGAATTTCCTCCGATACGATACGCGTAACAACCTTCCGTCTGTTCTGAAAAAGCATCGCGAATATATGGACGATACGGCATTTCAAGCGTGTCTGGCATGTGGGCAGCAAATGAAACGTCCAATATTGCAGTTGGATTTTCTCCATAATTAACAATATCAAGAACTGTCGCCTTCAAGACACCTGTTTGCCAACCAATAGCACCACCTGGCTCTAAAATAACATCCACATCATATTTCTGTTTGAATGCTTTCAATAATTCAATAACATGCTCTGGTTTATAATCTTTATGGGTAATCAAATGGCCACCACCCATATTTACCCATTTGGCAGCATGCAACAAATGTCCAAATCGTTCTTCCAATGATGCAAGCACACGCTCCAAAGAATATGAATCGTTTTCGCACAAAGCGTGGAAATGAATTCCTTCCACACCATCTGGTAAGCCATTTTTCAACTCATCGGCAGGAATACCCAGACGAGAGTTTGGTGAACAAGGATTATAGAGTTCAGTAGTGACATCGCTATAGCCTGGATTTACACGAAGTCCTATAGAAACACCATTTTGTTTACAAATGTCTTTATATCTATTGAATTGTGTCAATGAATTGAATGTAATATGCGAGCTACATTTTGCAATTTCCTCTATTTCGTCAGGAGCATACACAGGAGCAAACGTATGGGCTTTCGAACCCATATAATCCACACACAATTGTGCTTCCCAAAGTGAACTTGCCGTTGCACCTGCAAGATATTGTTTTACCATTGGAAACGACTTCCACAAGGCATATCCTTTCAAAGCAAGAATAATAGATACTCCAGCCTGTTTTGACACATTCGATATTTTCTCCAAATTTCTTCGCAACAAAGATTCTTCCAATATAAATGCCGGCGAAGGAATGTTTGAATAGTAGTTTTTCATTAGAACTATTTGTTTTCTACAAAAGTAACATTAATTACCAATAGAAAATTGACAATTGAAAATTTTGTTTGAATTGACATTGACATGTTACAAAAATGGGATAAACCAATTTTGATTTATCCCATTTATAATCTGTTTTTCACATAAGGGCGTATGCGATACGGCCCCACTGTTCATTAATATGTCAATTCCAAATCGATGTCTTCTTTTACTTCGAAAGGAAGTCCATGTTTACCAATAACTTCCATGAATGGATCTGGATCAAATTCTTCTACGTTGAATACACCTGCGCCGCTCCATTTTCCAGTCAAGAACATCATTGCACCTGTCATTGCAGGAACACCTGTTGTGTAAGAAACACCTTGCGCACCTGTTTCCTTGTATGCAGCTTGGTGGCTACAGTTGTTCCAGATATAGACAGTTTTTTCCTTGCCATCTTTAATACCTTTGGCACGACAACCGATAGATGTTTCGCCTGTATAATTGTCACCCAATGTTTCAGGAGCAGGCAATGTTTCTTTCAAGAATTGAAGAGGAACAATTTCCACACCTTTGTACATAATAGGCTTAATACTTGCCATACCAATATTTTGGATAACACGAAGGTGAGTCAAATATTCGTCGCCAAAAGTCATGAAGAAACGAGCTTGTTTAATAGAAGGGAAATTCTTCACAAGTGATTCCAACTCTTCGTGGTACATCAAATAAGAATTGCGAACACCAATGTTTGGATATGTCAATGGGAACATAATTTCTTGTGGTTCTGTTTCTACCCATTCACCATTTTTCCAATAGCGACCTTTTTGAGTGATTTCACGGATATTGATTTCTGGGTTGAAATTTGTAGCGAAAGCCTTTCCGTGATCACCGCCATTACAGTCAACAATATCCAAGTAATGAATTTCGTCGAAATAATGTTTTGCAAGGTACGCAGTATAGATTTGACTTTGTCCTGGGTCGAAACCACAACCAAGAATTGCTGTCAATCCTTTTTCTTTGAATTTATCTTGATAAGCCCATTGCCAACTATATTCAAATTTTGCAACATCTTTTGGCTCGTAATTAGCTGTATCCATATAGTTTACGCCAGCCTCAAGACACGCATCCATAATACACAAATCCTGATATGGCAAAGCCACATTTATAACCAACTTTGGTTGGAATGATTTAATCAACTGAACCAAAGCAGGAACATCTTCAGCATCGATTTGCGCTGTTTGAATTTTTCTACCAAGTTTTTCCTCTATAATACCAGCAATTTTATCGCACTTTGATTTTGTACGACTTGCCAACATAATATCAGAAAAAACTTCTGGATATTGTGCACATTTAAATGTCACAACCTGGCTTACACCGCCAGCACCGATGATTAATACTTTTGCCATTTCTTGTTTGTTTTAATTTTGCATAAAAGTAATATTTTTTGATAAATCACAAATTTCAATGTTTTGAAAATTTTAATAGAAAAAATTGACTATGAATATTTGAGAAAAAATGATACTTTTGTTATCAGAATTGTTTGCAGATGAGTTTCCAGAGAAAATTGATATGTTTATTGCTTCTTTGTTTTACGAACAGTGTGTTTGCAAAGGATGACACTAAGATATCTATAGTTTATAACGAGAATAAGATAATTACGGAGGAATATCCGGATTCGTTGTCTGCTGCTTGTCATAATGGAACATTTGTAGGCATTCAACAGAATGGTGTGATATCTTATAAAGGAATTCCTTATGCACAACAACCTGTGGGAGATTTAAGATGGCGGCCGGCTCGTGAAGCTCTTCCTGATGATAAAGTTTATCAAGCTTTTTATTATGGAAAATCTCCGATACAAACGGAATGGCCGACAGAACTTGCTTCCTATTATGAACAAGGGGAGGATTGTTTATACCTAAATGTGTGGTCTCATGCTAATGATTCATTAAAAAATCTTCCTGTTGTTGTATTTATACATGGCGGAGCCTATGGATGGGGAGGTACTTCTGATCCGTTGTATGATGGTCAGAGCTTTGTGGAAGCTCATCCGGATGTGATATTTGTATCAGTAGGTTATCGTACGGGAATAATGGGATTCATAGATTTATGGGCTGTGGATTCTGTTGGGGATTACAAGGAAAGTTGTAATCTTGGTCTGTTGGATCAGGTTGCTGCTCTTAAATGGATTCAAAAAAATATTTCATCTTTTGGCGGTGATCCTTCTAATGTAACTTTGTGGGGACAGGGATCAGGTGCTGGCTGTGTTTCGTTGTTGACTATAATGGAACAGGCGAGAGGATTGATGAAACGTGTTATAATTGAAAGTGGTACTGTTGCATTGACCTATAGTAAATTGGAGTGTCAGCCTTTGACAAAAATGTTGTTGAAGGAAACTAAGGCAACCTGTATGGATGATTTGTTGAAACTGTCCTCAGATGAATTGAAAGAGTTGAATGAAAAACTTAATGGCTATGCAAATTTTCCAATGAGAGATGGTATTGTCCTTCCTGAAAGTTTGTATGAAGCTTACGAAAATAACTCTTCTGATGTAGAAATGCTGATTGGAACTAATTCTGATGAATTTCGTTATTGGATAACTGAAGTCGGGGGAATGCTTGCATATAGAATGATGTTGCCAATTCTGTTTGGAAATAATACGGATTTGATGACAAATACGGATAAAAATCTTGCGTATGATTTCATTAACAAGAAAAAGGTGAAAAAAGTGTGGAGAATTACTGAATTTTATAATGATGTCATTTATCGCATACCTTCAATAAATCAGGCATCGTCAAATTCAAGAAGTCAGGCAAATACATATATGTATTACTGGACTTATCCTTCAACAAAGAAGAATTTGAAAGCATGTCAAGGAGTGGAATTGCCATTTTTATTGAATAACTTGGAACAAAATGTTTTCGATGAAGAAAGTGTAGATTCTGCAATGGCTTATAAGGTACAGGAAATGTGGGTGAATTTTATTAAAACAGGTAATCCTAGTACTGAAAATGTGGACTGGCAACCATATTCAGAGAAGTCTCGACAGACAATGTATTTGGGAAAGGATTGTCGCTTGGTAAAAGATCCAATGTTATCACAGCGTAAGAAATTAGAATCAATGTCAAAATATTATTTAAATGGTAATGATAATTCAAATACCTTGCGCATGCCGTGGATATACAAGGTTGCGGCTACTTCGGCTGGCGTGATAGGTGTTGGAGTTCTTGTTGCTTTAATAATAAGTTTGTAAAATGACTGAAAATAAGATGGTTCAATACATAAAGAATGAAAATGTCGTTGTTGGTGTTATTCCTGAAATAGGAGGAACTATTGTATTTGTATCAAAAAATGGTTCTGAAAATCTTATAAAGTCAAATCCTGATTTATGGGATATAACAAAGAAACCTGCCGTTGATGAAAATACAGATTTTGTTCCATATTGCGGACATACGGTGTGGCTTGGACCTCAAAAGGAATGGTGGATGCATCAGGATTTGAATATAGAGAAAAAACATTCTGCAGCTGATTGGCCTCCGGATCCATATTTGTATATTGCTGATTATGAAGTTATTCAAAAAAACGATTCTACTATTCAACTAAAGAGTAAACATAGTCCAATATCAGGCGTGACAATAGAAAAACAGATTGCGGTAAATCCAGATGGAAGTATTTTTGTTCAGGCAACAGTAATAAATACGGGAGATAAACCTTGTGCTTGGGATGTATGGCATAATACAAGATTCGATGGAAAATGTAAAATGTCAGTTTCAGCAAAAGAAGATAATGTTAAGGTCGTTCCAGTATTAAATGAAAAATCAACGGAGATGCCGTATGAAATAAAAAATGAAGTGTTTTCGTATTGCCCACAAAAACCGCCAACTGATTTTATGGAACGAAGTTCAAAAACCTTTATTTATCCAGAAAAACCGGAAATAAGTATAAGGACTGGAAAATATAATTTTACGATTTTGTTTGAATTACATAAGAAAAATGAAATTCATCCAGAACAAGGACTTGTTGAAATTTATAATCATACGGAACACGGAGTGGATAGTGATTTGTTGGAAGTTGAATATCATTCTCCGTATAAAAAACTAAACTCTGGTGAACAAATGTGTGCCTGGGAAGTATGGAAAATAAAAGAAGTATAGTATGGAAATAGAAAAAATTCATTCGGAAGAAGAGTATAAAAAAGTCTTAGAAAGAATAGACGAACTGATGAACTCGAAAAAAGATTCTCCAGAATATGTGGAACTTATGAAATTGACGGAATTAGTTGAGGATTATGAGGATGGATTGATTGCAGATTAGTTTTTAATAAAAAAAAGAATCTTTAGCAATAAAAAAGGTATTAATATAAATTGTTTTATATCTTTGCGGCGCAAAATAAGTTATTGGTGAAAAAGTTTTCTCTGATATTGTTGATATTAATGTTTGCCTTAGGAGCCTCGGCACAATCATGGGGTTCTCAGGGATGGCAACTTGGGGCTTTTGGTGGAGCAACTTCTTTTGCTGGTGATATTATGAATACAAAAACAAGTGATCATAGTCGTTTCGTGGATACAAGGTATGATTTTGGTATTGCTCTAGAAAAAAAAATAATTTCAGGTATAGATGTAAGGCTGGTAGGATCTTATGGGGGGTTATATGGGTATAAAGAGAAGGACGCAATAGGGGAATTTATGAATCATAAATTTGAAAGTAAATTCTTTGATTATCATTTTGACCTTAAATTGGATGTGTTAAAGTTTGCTTTGGGAGAGAATTTTCCATTCTCGGCCTATGGGTTAATTGGGATAGGGGGAATGAGTTATTCTTCTAATTGGTCAAGAGATAATGTTATGATACATGATACTTCTGGGGTTGCTTTAATTTATCCAGTAGGTTTGGGAGCTGCGGCAGAGGTTGGCCCTTTTAATATTTTTGTGGAGGGCGTATGGAATGTGAGTTTTTCAGATGCATTAGATGCTCAAGTTACAAATAATACAGATCACTGGATTCAAGATTCATATTTAACTTTTTCGGTAGGTGCAACTTATGAGTTTGGCGGATCTTCTTCAGGACATTATGCAGGAGCATCTAAGTCAAAAAGTGGTGCAACTAAGAAAGCGCAGAAACATAGAAATGTTTCCTCTAAAAATCTACATAAATCTACGTCTTCTTATCGCAAACGTGCTACAAGTTCTAAACATCATTATAATAATGGTGGACGTGCTCATGTAAAGAGTCAACATACGAATTCGTTGAGTACAAAGAGAAAATATACAACAAGTAGTGGAAAAGGTAGTGGATTAAATATTAAGAAGAGTGATAATACCAACTCTTCTAAGAATAATCCGAAGTATCCTGTACATTACTAATCAGAACATTTTGCGGTAAATCCTTTTTTTCGTATCTTTACAATTAACTCAAGATTTTTCTTGTGCATTAATTGTTGTTATGATATGAAAGCTATGATTTTTGCGGCGGGGCTTGGAACTCGTTTGAAAGCAATGACTGAAAATCGACCGAAGGCATTGGTTGAATGTAATGGGCGTACTTTATTGGAATTTGCAATTCTAAAACTAAAATATTTTGGATTCTCTGAAATAATTGTCAATGTTCACCATTTTTCTTCTCAAATCATTGATTTCGTTGCAAGTCATGATTATGGAATCCCGGTGAGAATATCTGATGAAACCAATCAATTATTAGATACAGGTGGTGGCTTGCTATTTGCAAAATCATTGTTGCAAGATTCGGATCCATTTCTTGTTTGTAATGTGGATATAATAAGTTCTATCGATTTTAATAAAATGATAGAATTTCACAAACAAAAAAATGCATTAGTAACGTTAGCAGTAAGTGACAGAAAAACATCTCGTTATCTCTTGTTTGACAAGAATCATCAATTGTGTGCCTGGGAGAATCGTAAAACTCAGGAAAAAAAGGTTGTACGGGAAAGCCTGGAATATATTCCTCTTGCTTTTAGTGGAATTCAAATTATCAGTCCGAAAATTTTTGATTATATTTCAGAAAGTGGCAAATTTGCAATAATGGATTTATATCTTCGCTTAGCCGCAGAACATTCAATTATTGCCTATGACCATACTGGTGATTTTTGGTTAGATGTAGGAAAATTTGAAGAATTTGAATCTATTGAGAATCAAGTGAAAAACCGCAAATTTGAATATTTAGAATGACAAACTATTATTGGAGTTTTCCTGAAATTGATACTGAAGATATTGACTTTGGCGAGGACTTGTTTCCTCAAATAGAAACAATATTAAAATTACGTGGAATTCAGTCTAAGTCACAATTACAGGAACTAAAAGCGTACGATTTTGGAAAATTACACAGCCCATTCTTGATGAAAGATATGGACAAGGCTGTGAATCGTGTGCTAAAAGCTTTGGAAGAGAATCAAAGGATTCTTGTATATGGTGATTATGATGTGGATGGAACTACAGCTATTGCTCTTGTCTATTCATTTTTAAAAGATAGAGATGCAGATGTAGATTTCTATGTTCCAGATCGTTATGCAGAAGGCTATGGCGTGTCTGAAAAAGGCGTCCAAACAGCCGTGGAAAATAATGTCAATCTGCTTATAACTCTTGATTGTGGCATTAAAGCCAATAAAATGATTGCTAAAGCTCAGGCGGCAGGAATTGATGTTATTGTATGTGATCATCATAATCAAGGGGAAACATTGCCAGAAGCTTATGCTGTTCTCGATCCTAAACGTCATGATTGTGAATATCCCTTTAAAGAATTGTCAGGGTGTGGTGTTGGCTATAAGTTGATGTATGCCTTATGTTGCAAATTGGGCTTGTCTGTAAAAGATGATTTAAACAAATATCTTGATTACTTAGCTATTAGTACAGCTGCTGATATTGTTCCCATAACTGGTGAAAATCGTGTTTATATGCATTATGGTTTAATGAAAATGTGTAAAAAACCATTGGTGCCGATAAAAACAATGTTGGTGCATTCAAAATTGATATCATTAACAAAAGATAATAATGGGGAAGAAGTAATCGTTTGTCCGAATAAATTGACAGTTAGTGATATAGTTTTTAGGGTTGCACCAAAAATAAATGCTGCAGGAAGAATGGAGAGTGCCCGTGATGCGATAAATCTTTTGTTGGCAAAGGATGAACAAGAGGCTTCGCAGTTTTTTTCAACTGTTGTAGTGCAAAATTCGGAACGACAGGAGAAGGAAAAAATCATTTGTGACGAGGCTTTGTCAATGATAAAATCTAATCCAGAAAATAGTTATTCGACAGTATTGTATAAGGAAGACTGGCACAAGGGTGTTGTTGGTATTGCAGCAGCCAAGGTAATAGAAAGTTATTATAAGCCGACAGTGATTCTGTGTGGTGAAGGCGATGTAATTTCTGGCTCAGCTCGTTCGGTATCGGATTTTGATTTGTATTCTGCTGTAGATAGTTGTTCTGATTTTCTAGCTGCTTTTGGCGGTCACAAACATGCGGCTGGTTTGTCAATGAAGAAAGAGAATCTGGAGCTTTTTAGAAATGCTTTTGAAGAAGCTGTAGCCAAATCGATAAAACCATATCAGCAGCAGCCTTCAATAAAAATTGATGCACAAATAACTTTGGATGAAATTGTTCCTGAATTCTATAAACAAGTTCAATATCTCGCTCCATTTGGACCGGAAAATATGGATCCGGTTTTTGCTGTTCTAGGCGTAAAACCAGAAAAGGTGTATTTTATGGGAAACGAAGAGGTACATTTAAGAATGAATTTTAGAATGGAAACAGGAAATACAATAAGCGCAGTTGGTTTTTTTATGGCAGAAAAATGGAAAAATTTTCCGGAAAATTCGAAGGTTGATATATGCTTTACGATTGGCACAAATACTTATCGCGGGTTGACATCGCTTCAATTACATTTAAAGGATGTTAGACTTTCCAATGAACAGTAAATAAAAAAGGGTAAGATTTTTTCTTACCCTCTTTATTATAGAATCTAAATTTTTAGCAATTGAATTCTTTCTTGATTTTTTCAACGTAATCAAGAAGTTCCCAACCGAAAAATTGTACTTTTTTCTTTTTACCTTCAACAATAACTTCTTTTACTTCTGGTGTTCTACCAAAATGTCCGTAAGATGCTGTTGCTTGGAAAATTGGATTAGTTAAACCAAAACGTTTTACAATAGCAATCGGACGAAGGTCGAAAATTTTAGCAACAATATTTGCTATTTCTTCGTCAGTATATTTTTTACCGTCAGATTTTTTTACACGGCATGTTCCGTATGTGTTTACATAGACGTTAACTGGTTTAGCAACACCGATAGCATAAGATACTTGAACAAGACATTCGTGTGCAATACCTGCTGCTACAAGATTTTTTGCAATATGACGAGCTGCATATGCTGCACTTCTGTCAACTTTTGAGGAATCTTTTCCAGAAAATGCGCCACCTCCGTGTGCTCCGCGACCTCCATAGGTATCAACAATAATTTTGCGACCTGTTAAACCTGTATCTCCGTGAGGACCTCCGATAACAAATTTACCTGTAGGATTTACCATAAATTTGAAATTTTGATCGAATAATTTATGTAAACGTTTAGGATAGCTTAAACGAACAGGTTTAATAACATATTTACGTAAATCTTCGGCGATTTTTGCTTGTGTTTCTTCGTCAGAAAGACCAAGATCGTCGTGTTGAGTAGAAATTACAATTGTGTCGATTTTTACGGCTTTGTCTGTTTTTGTGTCGTATTCAATTGTAACTTGAGACTTAGAATCAGGACGAAGATATTTCATTACTCTTCCTGCTTTACGAACTTCTGCAAGTTTTAGTAATAAGCTGTGTGCTATGTCTAATGTAAGAGGCATGAAGTTCTCTGTTTCGTCTGTTGCGTAACCGAACATCATTCCTTGGTCACCTGCACCTTGTTCTTCTGGATTCGCACGTTCAACACCTTGATTTATGTCTGCTGACTGAGCATGTAGTGCTGAAATTACGCCACATGAATCTCCGTCAAATTTATAGTCAGATTTGTTGTAACCAATTTCGTTGATGACTTTTCGTGCAACTTCTTGAACGTCAATTACTCCTTTGCTCTTGATTTCGCCACTTAAAACGGTTAATCCTGTTGTAACTAATGTTTCACAGGCAACTTTAGAATTTGGATCTTGACTAAGATACGCGTCAAGAATTGCGTCTGAAATTTGATCTGCTACTTTGTCTGGATGACCTTCTGAAACAGATTCTGATGTAAATAAATAACCCATTTTAATAAAAATTAAATTAAAAAAATTAAAATGGAAAAATGGTATAATGCAGCACTGCTGTTTTAGCATTTTTTTGTGTGGTTGCAATCAACTCAAATCTTTCCACTTGTTCGGTACAAATATACCATCTTATTTTAAAAAAGAAACCCCTTGCTTGAAAAAAAGCAAGGGGTTAGAAAATTTACTTTATATAGAATGACTATTTTTGGATATCGTCATTGTTTCCGAAAGGTCTTTCTGGTCTTTCATGTTTGTCTTTACAAGGTCTGTCTCTTTTGTCGCATTTTTTTGCTTTTAGTTCTTCTAATTTAGCTTTTTGCTCGTCTGAAAGAATTGCTTTGAATGCTTCGTCAAATTTTTCTCTTTCTGCTTGCTCTGCTTTTCTTTGTTCTTCTTTCAAACTTTTAATCTGTGCTTTTTGTTCTTCTGATAGTTGAAGTTCATCTTCCATCATTTTGAAAAAACATTTATTGTCAGATTTGTGATGAGTTGGTTTCCCAGGAAAATTTGGGCATTCTTGCTGTTCTATAGCACAAGGAGGTTTAGGTCCTTCATATTTTTTACTGCAGTTAGCAGTGCAACAGATTACAGCGCCAAGAGCAACACCAATAATTGTTATGCCTGCTCCAATTAAAACATCTTTTACGTTCATAATAGTAAGAATTTAAATGATTAATATTAGTTTAACGTTTGTCTATATGAAAAAATTGTGCCAAAATTATTTTAATCCGATAAATGAACACATTCTTCCTGTTTTTCCGTCTCTTCGGTAAGAAAAAAATAACTCGGGATTAGAATATGTATCAAGATTTGCGTTGTGTATCGTGCCAATATTCAGATTTTGTAGGGTGGATTCTACAGTTTTATTTAAGTTGAAATAAAGTGAATTGTTTTTTTCAGAAAAGAAATCATTGGGAAAATAATTAAGAAATTCTTTCCCGACTTCGTAGTTTTCTCCGGAAATCATTGGACCTATGTATGCGTGTATTTTTTGCGGTTCGACATATTGAGAAAGAATTTTTACCATATTTTGAATGATACCATCACGTGTACCACGCCAACCGCAGTGTAATCCGGCAATGATGGAGAAATCTTCGTCATGAAATAATATGGAACCGCAATCTGCAATTGAAATTGACAACATCACACCTTTTCTTCTTGTAAAGAAACCGTCTGCCTCAGAGTCATTAACAAATGAATCATCAACTTCAACTATCTTCGCTGAATGTACTTGTCGAAGATTAGAAACGGTTAGTGATGGAGCTATTGCGTTGAATAATAAGTGTCTGTTCTTTTTAATATTTTCTTGTTTATCTTCGGAATGAAGCCCGGTGTTCATGCTATTGTAAACACCTTGGCTAACACCACCTTTTCTTGTCGAAAATCCGGCAATGCATGTGTTCGTGTTTAACCATTCAAAATAGGGAAGCGGTGTTTCTTTATATTGTAACATAAGAAAATGATTATGTCTCAAAGATATAGATTTTGTGTGAAATTTTTATGTGAAAATTATACATTTGCACAGAGATAAATAAACAATGAAAAATACTATACAAAAGACTATAAATGAGTCCGTTTCGGTTAAGCAGTTGTTGTTGAATGATGATGTTACATTGTCGAAAATTGAAACTGTAGCAAAAAAAATGATAGATTCTTATAAAGAAGGTCATAAAACAATGTTTGCAGGAAATGGAGGAAGTGCGGCGGATTCTCAACATTTAGCAGCGGAACTGGTTAATAGGTTTTGTTTTGACAGAGACGGTATTCCTGCCTTAGCGTTATCTACTGATAGCTCTGTAGTTACGTCAATATCAAATGATTATGGATATGATGTTTTGTTTTCCCGTCAAATAAAAGCTTTGGGAAATAAGGGTGATGTTTTTGTCGGAATATCAACTTCAGGAAACTCAGAGAATATTATCAATGCATTCCGTGTGTGTAAAGAGAAAGAAATTTTTACCGTTGGTTTAACTGGAGAAACGGGAGGTAAAATGGCTCAGGAATGTGACGTGTGTTTGTGTGTGCCTTCGAAAGTGACTGCAAGAATACAAGAGTCACATATTTTGATTGGTCATATTATTTGTGGTTTGGTCGAAAATGCACTTTTTGAGAAAAAATAATGGAACATCTTTATATAGCAAAAACAGCACATACTCCAGAGGTATTTTTTAATATCGATGAGAATAAGTTATGTATTTACGGACGCTCTTTTCCTGAAGATTCTGCTTCGTTCTATTCTCCGGTTGTTTTGTGGCTTGAATCTAATATCCAAGAGTTTACGAAGGAATTTGTATTAGAGGTTCAGTTGGAGTATTTTAATACATCTTCCTCAAAATATTTGTTGAAGATGCTTCGGTTCATGGAAAAATACAAGGAATCCCATGATGTTCCTATTTCTGTTAAATGGAATTATTTTCAGGGAGATGTGGATATGAAAGAGGCAGGAATGGAATATCAACAGTTTGTCTCGCTTCCGTTTGATTTTGTTGAGATTGATAGAAAATAAATTGTTTCGGATGTACTTGATAGAACAATTTTAATATATTTGCATCAGTTATGAATAGATTTCAATTAGACATATTGCTCTTGTTGCTCGTTAGCAAATGCTAAGGGGTCGAAAGACAGTGTGTTATAACATAACCCCTTAGCGTATTTCGTTGAGGGGTTTTTTATTAAATTTATGTATTATGAGCGATAAAGTTTACATTTTCGACACGACATTGCGAGACGGAGAACAAGCTCCAGGCAATCAATTAAACATGCTTGAAAAATTAGAAGTTGCCAGAGCGTTGGAAGAACTTGGCGTTGACATTATCGAAGCAGGTTTCCCAATTTCAAGTCCTGGTGATTTTGAATCTGTTGTTCAAATTTCGAAAGTTGTTACAAATCCTACGGTTTGTGGATTAACTCGTGCAGTACAAAAAGATATAGATGTTGCCGCTGACGCTCTTCGCTATGCAAAACATCCTCGTATTCATACTGGTATAGGTACTTCTTACAATCATATTTACCACAAATTAAAATCAACTCCTGAGGAAATTATCCGTCGTGGTGTTGATGCTGTTAAATATGCAAAGAAATATGTGGAAGATGTGGAATTCTACTGCGAAGACGCTGGTCGTACCGACAATGAATATTTAGCTCGCGTTGTTGAAGCTGTTATTGCGGCTGGTGCAACTGTTGTAAATATTCCAGATACAACTGGTTACTGCTTACCATCTGAATTTGGTGAAAAAATCAAATACTTGATGGAACATGTTTCAAACATCGACAAAGCAATTATTTCTACTCACTGCCACAACGATTTAGGTATGGCAACCGCAAATACTATGTCTGGTGTATTGAATGGCGCACGCCAAGTTGAAGTTGCTATCAATGGTGTGGGAGAACGCGCAGGTAATACAGCTCTTGAAGAAGTTGTGATGGCAATTAAGAGCCATAACAATCTTGGAGTTTATACTGACATCGTGACTCCTAACATTATGCGTTCAAGTAAGATGATACAACGCTTAATGAAAAGCCCTGTACAAGCAAACAAAGCTATCGTTGGTAAAAATGCATTTGCTCACTCATCAGGTATTCACCAAGATGGCGTGTTAAAGCAACGCGAAACATACGAAATCATTGACCCTAAAGACGTTGGCGTAGATGAGTCTTCTATCATCTTAACTGCTCGTAGCGGTCACGCTGCATTAAAATATCGTCTACAATTGTTAGGCTATACTATTGAAGGTGAAGAACTTGATAAGACATACAAAGATTTCTTGAAAATGGCTGACGAAAAGAAAATCGTTAACGATGACGATTTATTAATCTTAGTTGGCAAAGAAAAAATCAAAAGAGAACGCTCAATCTCTATTGAACAATTACAAGTTGTTTGTGGAAATTCAATGATTCCTACTGCTACTGTTTCGTTAAACATTAAAGGTGAGATTAAAACTGAAACAGCAACTGGTAACGGTCCTGTAGATGCTGCCTACACTGCTGTAAAGAAGATTTTTGTTGACAATAACATTCACCTACAAGAGTTCCTTATCCAAGGATTTAATGGTGGTTGCGACGACAGCGGACGCGTTTCTGTTCAAGTAGAATTCAATAAACATTTTTACCAAGGTCTTGGTGTTAATACCGACATTGTAACAGCTTCTGTTGACGCATTGATAGATGCAATAAGTAAGGCTTTAGAATAAATCGAAATAAAAAAACAAACAAATAAAATGGGAAAAACATTATTTGAAAAGATTTGGGAAGCACATGTTGTACAAGTTGTTCCAGATGGTCCTACTCAATTGTATATTGACCGTCTTTATGCACACGAGGTAACTTCTCCACAAGCATTTGATACTCTTCGTGATAAAGGAATCAAGGTTTTCCGTCCTGATCACGTTGTTGCTATGCCAGACCACAATACTCCTTCTGATCAACAAGAGGTAATTAATGATCCTGTTGGTCGTAAACAAGTAGAAACATTGGCAAAGAACTGTGCCGAATTCGGCATAAAACATTTTGCTATGGGTACGAAGGATAATGGTATCATCCATGTTGTTGGTCCAGAAAAGGCATTGTCTCTACCTGGTATGACTATCGTTTGTGGTGACTCTCATACATCTACTCACGGTGCTGTAGGTGCTCTTGCAATGGGTATTGGTACAAGTGAAGTTGCCGAAGTTTTGGCAAGTCAGTGTATTTTGCAAGGCAAGCCTAAATCAATGAGAATCAATATTGAAGGAGAACTTCAAAACGGTGTTACTGCGAAAGATATTGCATTGTATATCATGGCACAAATGACAACTTCTGGTGCTACTGGTTATGTTGTTGAATATGCAGGTTCAACTATCCGTAATCTTTCTATGGAAGGTCGTTTGACATTGTCTAACCTTTCAATAGAAATGGGTTCTCGTGCAGGTATTATTGCTCCAGATGAAACTACTTTCAATTATTTGAAAGGTCGTGAATATGCTCCTAAGGGTGCTGATTGGGATAAGGCTGTTGCATATTGGAAAACATTACAAACAGATTCAGATGCGGTATTTGACAAAGAAGTTACATATCGCGCAGAAGATATTAAACCTCGTATCACATTTGGTACCAACCCAGGTGCTGGTATAGCTATTGATGAGACTGTTCCTACTTTTGATGGCTTGTCAGAGGCAGAAAAGACACAATTAAAAGCCCAATTAGACTATATGCAGTTTGAACCAGGTCAAAAATTGGAAGGTACTCCTGTTGACTATTGTTTCTTGGGTGCTTGTACTAATGGCCGTATAGAAGATTTCCGTGCTTTTGCATCTGTTGTTAAAGGCAAGAAAAAATCGGCAAATGTAGTTGCTTGGTTAGTTCCAGGCTCTTGGTTGGTTCGTCAACAAATTATTGATGAAGGAATTGACAAAGTTTTGGAAGAAGCTGGTTTTGAATTGCGTTTACCATCTTGTTCTTCTTGTTTGGCAATGAATCCAGATAAAGTTCCAGCAGGAAAACTTTCAATATCAACATCTAACCGTAACTTCGTAGGCCGTCAAGGTCCAGGAGCAAGAACTGTATTGGCTTCTCCTCTTGTAGTTGCTGCAAGTGCGATAACTGGTGTAATTACTGACCCTCGTAAAATTTAAAACTATGGCAAAAGAAAAATTCGACATAATTCAGTCAACTTGTATTCCTATTGCAATTGACAATAATAATACTGACAATATTATTCCTGCTCGTTACCTTGCATTCACTACTCGTGACCCGAAATTCTATGGTGATGCTTTTATGCATGACCTTCGTTACAATGCGAATAACGAGCCTATCGCAGACTTCGTTATGAACAAACCAGAATATTCTGAGGTTCCTAGCAAAGGTGTGCATGAAATTATTATTGGTGGTAAGAACTGGGGTTCAGGATCAAGCCGTGAGCATGCTGCTTGGGCTATCGCAGGATATGGCGTTCGTGTTGTAATATCTTCAAGTTTTGCGGATATACACAGAAACAACTTATTGAACTGTTTTGTGTTGCCAGTAATCGTTAGCGAGGCATTTCAACAAGAACTTTTCGACACCGTATTTGCTAATCCTAAAGCAGAGGTAAAGGTTGATTTGCCAAATCAAACAGTTACAAATGTGACAACGGGCAAAAGCGAAAAATTTGAAATCAATGGTTACAAGAAACATTGCCTTGTAAATGCCCTTGATGACATTGATTATCTTCTATCTGTACAAGATAAGACAGAAGCGTTTGAAAAAACGTTGAAGAAATATTAATGATTTAGCTTATTTCAAAAAACAAAAACTCCCGATAGAATTTCTATTGGGAGTTTTTGTTTTGATATAAATTTATTTCACAATCATTTGAGCATTTTTTCGTATCTTAGGATAAAGTATCATCTACATTGATACTCGTTCTAATCATCTAAAGTCCTACTATTGGTTAATATCATACTAATTTCACCATTGTCCAAAAGAGTAAGTTCGTTTCCACGTATTTTATAACCAAGTGTGTCTGTATAGCTGTATTCTTTGCTTTCTTCTCCTAAAAAGTCTGTATAAGTAATAAATAAATATTCGTTATTGTATGTATATGTGGCTTTTATAGTTCCTTCTTCTTCACCATTGTGATAATTTATTATTGAGAGTTTGTCATCCGTGAAAAGCATATATGTTAAGGTAATATGATTTTCTCTGTGAATGTCTTCATTTATCCACGTTCCAATAAAAGGATTTTTTTCATCTTTAGCACAAGATGAAAATATGGGTACTAAATTAAAAAGTACAATTCCATAATTGGTGCCAACGTGCCGAAGTGCTTGATATGATTGCGTTTGCGGACTTTTTACGTATTGCGGCGTTTGCTAACGAAAAGTACAAAAAGTTGGATTTTGCTTGGATTTTGGTTGGATTTTTTGCCCTGCTCCAGAGCTTTTGTTTGGATTCCTGTTGGAGTAGCTTGGATTTTGGTTGGATTTGCCTTGTAACGCCCCATTTTAACGCCATTTAACCACCTTTTTAACCATTCCGCATAAATACACTTGCCCGCCCATCCACATGCTCTTGCTCACGACATTTATGTCGCCAGCAAATCCTGATTTTTTCTGTACTTTTTGTGTTGCTTATACTGTTGGTTATACTGTTGCTTATACCTTTTTGTAAAAAAAACAATATATTAAAATATGCTTATGTAACATCTTTTAACCTTAAATTACCCTATAATTACATATAAAAGCAATATAAAAACAAAAAAATATTTATGCAATGTGTTCATTTTCAATAACTTTTCTGCTTTTTGCTTTTTGTAGTTGTCGCTCTAATCGTTCGATTTTCTCCTTTTGGAGCGAGATTGTATATTTTAATATGTCTATAACGTCTTCATTACCTGAGTTGGTGTCGATAGTTACATCTATACCTTGAGGTTGGTCTATTTTTATTATTGTTCCTTCGCCGTAAAACAAAAAATCAAGCGAGATATCCTGATACACATTGAGAAATCTCAATATATTTTCTTCTGATATACCATTTGATTGTGACAATATACCATTTGTTATACCTGTTTCTTGATAAAATTTATATTTTGTAATCTTTTTATAATCAAGATATTGCAAAATTCTTTCTTTGATAACTGAAAAATTTCTCATATTTTATTTGGAATAGTTGAAAAAACTCTCTTATTTTTGTTCCCGAAACAAGAACAGCAAAAATATAAAAAAATGAATACAGACAAACGAATAGAAAATTATGAACGCAGACTTGCGGTTGTAAAAACTGCAAAATCGTGTGGCGTTAGCGAGAGATTTGTCAACTATTTAGTTAAAGGCGAACGAAACGTTAATACCAAAAAAGGTGCTTTAGTCATTAAAGAATTCTACAAAAACTTAAAGTAGAACGATATGGAATACTATAACAACATATTGGCGATAGATAGCAATTGGCTGATTAGCAATGGCATAATAAGTCAAGGAAATTACAATAAAATGACTGCTATGAAGAAGATCCAGGTTATCCGCCGTGGTTGTTATTGTACTACAGCTCTTGTTGAGTACGAAAGTTTGCCAGAAAGGTTCAAAGTGAAAGTTAAGGAAGTGCTCGGCTGCAATCCGTATCAGGTTGTTAAAGTGAACAGAATAGCCGAACTAATATACAGAGATTCCGAGGCTTCGGCATTCTTCGACCAGTTCATTACCGCCGAAGGCAAATACCTTCCCGCCGAAAAACGCCGTGAATACTATGCCAACGCCATTGTTCTGAATGCCGTTCGTGCTTTCGAGAACCAACACAAGTCGCAACGTGCAAAGATTGGCGGACGAAAGGCACGCGTGATTGATTTTGCCATCGAGGCAATTTCGGATCTCGACCGTAGCCGTTACCCATTCAATCTTCCTGACAATGCTCGTGCGTTCGAGCGTAAGTATCGTGATTACTGCAAGAATGGTTATGAGTCGCTTATCCACAACGCTTACAAGAACGGTGCAAAGAATGCAGCAATTGTAACAGAGGAAGGCGAAGCAATGCTAACAATGTTGCTTGCCCATCCAAACAACTTCGACAACGAACAAATTGCACGACTTTATGGTGAATTTGCAAAAATTCAGGGGACAAAGCCAATATCATCAAGCACAGTTGCCGTTTGGCGCGACAAACTTGATTCTGTTACATTCGCCCGCCGTCGCGGATCTAAGGAATTCTTCAACAATAAGACAATGCAGGTTACTCGATCACTACCTTCGTATCCTCTTGCAATGTGGACATTGGACGGATGGGATGCCGAACTGTTCTACCGCGACGACAACGGTGGCACAACACACCGAGTTACGCTTGAGGTTGTTGTTGATCCATATTTCTACTATCCGATTGGCTACGCAATAAGCAGACCAGGAAAAGCCGAAAGTGCTGAACTTATAACACGATCGCTTCAGAATGCGCTGCATCATACCAGAGAGTTGTTCGGCGAAATGTATCAGGCTAACCAGATACAATCCGACAATTTCGCAAAATCGGCAATGCGTCCGTTCTACGATGTTGCAGGCGACAAATATACTCCGGCAAAAAAAGGAAACGCAAAGTCAAAGGTAGTAGAGCGTTACTTCAAATACCTTAACCAGAAATATTGTCAGTTCCAAAGCAATTGGAGTGGCTGGGGCGTTACTTCGAGAACTGCGCAGCCTAACTACGACGACGAAGTTAGAAAGCTTCGCTACATACCTACATACGACGAAGTATGCAGTCAGATAGAGTCAATAATGGATTATGAACGACGCGAAAAGCACGATTTGTATGTGAAAGGATTCTCTCTTATTCCTGAAGAAAGAAAATTGCCTTTGAATATGCATCGTTACCTAATGATATTCGGTATGCAGACCACCAAGACAATAATGATGCGCGGTGAAGGTATTCGTCTGCAACTTGGTGGAAAGAAATACTTGTTCGACAGCTTCGATGTAAACTTCCGCAAGTATTCGAGCACGCAATGGCACATACGTTACGATGAGTCTGATATGAGCCGTGTTGTTGCAGTAAACGAAGACGAAACATTGCAGTTCCTATTGGAAGAAAAGTTTGTTCAGCCTATGGCTCTGTGCGAACGAACCGAAGAAGCCACGTTGCAGTTGGACCGCGTGCGCGATTTCAACAGAGAATTGGTTGAACAAAACACCAAGTCGATAGTTAGCGCACAGGACAGAGTGGAAAAAATACTCGAAAGCAAGAAGGAACTTGAAACATTGCAGAAGTTATTGCTTACAGACGGAAACGGACAGCACAAGAACAACCGCAACCGTTTACGCAAGGCAATAGAAGGAGAAACTATTTCCGAAGTAATCAAGAATAGCGATTTCGATATAGAAAACGAATACTAAAAAAAATAATATGGAACAGATAAAGAAACAACAAATCGCAAATGCGTTACAGAAGTACGCTGAACGCTACGAAAGTCAAAACAAAGCTGCAGTTGCAATCGGCGTTAGTTCCGCAACGGTGAGCCAGATAATCAATGGCAACTGGGAATTGATTAAGGACGAAATGTGGCGCACGGTTGCAAGTGCCATCAATTTCAAGTCGGAGAAATGGGAGGCAGTGCAAACAACCGACTTTCAGATAATGACTAATATACTTGCCGATGCTCAAGAAAATGCTTTAGTAATGGCGATTGTCGGCAATGCAGGAAGCGGAAAGACATTTGCCTGCAAGCAATATGCCGAAAGCAACAAACAAGTGTATTTGCTATGCTGCAACGAATTCTGGAACCGTAAGACATTCCTTCAGGAGCTTTGTTCTGCAATTGCAGTTAACAGCAACGGAATGACTACATCCGATATGGTTTACCACATTGTTAAACGATTGAAATCTCAGTCTGCACCACTTATCATATTGGACGAAGCAGACAAACTAACAGACCAGCTGCTATACTTCTTCATCACTCTTTACAACCAATTGGAAGATGAATGCGGCATAATACTAACAGCAACAGATTACCTAGAAAAACGATTGCAGAAAGGTGTACGCCTAAACAAAAAAGGCTACAACGAAATATGGAGCCGTATAGGTAGAAAGTGCATACAACTTCGTGGCGTTAGTGCTTCTGATGTAGCCAAAATATGCGAGGCAAACGGAGTGACTGTCGATAAGGAAATAGATTCTGTAATTGACGACTGCGACAGCGACCTCCGTCGAGTACGGAGAAAAATTCACGCAATCAATAAGAAAAAGCAAAGCAAGTAAAATGAAATATGTGTCAGTAGGTCAGTAATGGGTAGCTGAGTCCCTCTCTCTTAGTTTGGAATTTTTGTTAAATACTTATTCTTTAGAATTAATAATCTTCTTTTTAGTCCGAACGTGCAGGGTTCGATTCCCTGCCTGACACCAGGTCGTAGGAAAACAACAGAGACAGTATGATGTAGTGGGTAGCATCAGAACAAATCGCCAAACGTGCAGGGTTCGATTCCCTGCCTGTCTCCAAAATAAATAAACAATGAAAAGAGCATTAAACATCAACGACATTGTGAACTATTCTCCAGAAGTTCTTGAATTCGAAAATCAATGGCTTGCAAGCTTTGGAAAGCCAGAACTTACAGGTTCATGGATAGTATGGGGAAATTCAGGGAATGGGAAAACACGCTTTGCTTTACAACTTGCCAAATATTTTGCCAAATTCGTTAAGACAGCATACGATTCGTTTGAGGAAGGACTTTCGCTTTCGATGCAGCAGGCTATTATTTCCGTAGGTATGAGCGATGTTTCACGCAAGTTCATATTCCTCGATAAAGAGCCGATTGAAGACCTTTCAAACAGGCTTAAAAAAGCTCGTTCGCCAAAGGTTGTTGTGGTTGATTCGTTGCAATACACTGGATTGAACTACGAGGCATACAAGCAGCTTGTGCAGAAGCACCGAAACAAGTTGTTCATATTCGTATCGCACGCAGACGGCAAGGAACCGAAAGGCAACACGGCAAAATCAATACGATATGATGCGAGTGTGAAAGTAAGAATTGAGGGTTACAGAGCATTCCCTATGAGCCGTTATGGTGGCGGAGAACCGTTCACCGTGTGGGAAAAAGGAGCAAGCGATTATTGGTTGGAATCAGATAAACTATAGTGATATGAAACAATTAAGAAACACACTCATTGCAAGAGCACACCAGTTGTGCCACCAGCTTGGACTGTCGGAGGACGATCGTAGAGCAATGCTTGTGGCAAATTACGGAACCGACACAATGAAAAACATGAAGTATTACCAATTGACACTATTGTGCGACCAACTTCAACAACGAGTGTCGGAAAGAACAACTGACCAGGAAAGAAAATCAAATGCTGAATTGGATAAAGCGCGCAAGAAACTTATAGCGTCCATTGGCGGTTACCTTCGTGCAACAGGTCAAGAAGAAAATATGGAGTTGATAAAAGGAGTTGCCTGCCGTGCCGCAATGGTGCAACACTTCAATAAAATAGACTTGGCAGAATTAAAAAGACTGTCCGTAATCTTCTTGAAAAAATCAAACGATAGAATAAAACAAAATGTACTAACGCAAATTAATATCAACTAAAATGAAAGCAACTGAATCACAAAAAAAATGGCTTGTGGAAAACTATATGTTGGCAAGCAAAAGGCAAATCGAAAAGAAATTCCCTGATTGCACCTACACCGAGGTTATAATCTACGGAAAGTCGCTTGGACTAAAAAGAGCTGCACGCCGTCCATGGACAACATACGAATTAGATTTTGTTCGAGACAACTACAACAAGATAGGAGAATACGAAGTAGCTGACCAGCTTGACCGCACTCCTGATTCTGTTAAGGCGAAAGCGTACGCTCTTGGAATCGTTCAGTTTTATGACAAAGACTTTGATACGAATGTTACTCTTGAACAGAGACTCGAAATGTTGAAAAGCAAACTACACCATCTCGACAAAGAAATGGACAATGCCATAGCAGAAGGCGACACTGCGAAATACCTCGCAATTCGTGGCGATTTCGACCATATAAGAATAGTTTACCAAAGTGTAGAATCACGAATAATGAACAAGAAAAACAAGGTGACGGACAATTACATTCACGAATTATCAATAAACTAAATAAATATGAACAGTATGACAAATTTCAACGTGGTGCAAAAAGATTTTGCAATTAAGAAAAATGAGATTAGAAGGAATTACCAAAGTCAGAAAACAGTTCTGGAAATGGAATACCGAGCAAAAAAAATGAAACTTGACATGGAAATGAATTCCGAATTGCGGAAGGTAGAAGTAGAATTTGGTAAGGCACTTGAAGAGTATAGAAAACAAAAAGAACTAATGTTAAACAACTAAATATTACACAAGTATGGATTTAAAAAATTTGACAGCAGAGGAACGTGCGCAACTTAAAGCACAACTCGAAGAAGAAGAAAGACAGGAGGCAATTGCCGTACAGGAGCAAAAAGAAGCCTACCTAAAAATGAAAGATGATTTCTGTGTGAAAAACTTCGAAAAATTGCAGGAACTAAGCAAGGAAATGCAACGAATAAAAGGAGAAATCTTCGCCGATGCAGAAGCTCTGATAAAAATGAAAGATGAGTTGTTCAATGTTAAGACAGATCGTCAAAGCAATTCATTCACTCACGAGAGCGGTAAATTCTCCATTACTCTTGGAAATAGAGTCAACGAAGGTTGGGACGACACATGCGACCAAGGAATTGAAAAAGTAAAAGAATTCCTTAAAACACTTGCGAAAGACGATAACAGTGCTGCTCTTGTAGAGACTATCATGCGATTGATTGCAAAAAACAACAAAGGCGTGCTTAAAGCTTCGAAAGTGTTGGAACTCGAAAAACTTGCAAACAAGATTCAGGCACCGGAATTGTTGGAAGGTATTCAAATCATAAAAGACTCGTACCGACCAAAACCAACATGCCAGTTTATCAGCGTTGCGTTTAAGGACGAAAACGGCAATGATTTAGTATTACCATTATCATTGTCGCAATGTTAGATTTGTCCTACATGTACGCATTGGAGCAACGATATGCTTCAACCACAGACGAAGATGAGAGATTGCATATCTCTCATCTTTTAGCTAAAGAGTACAAACTTGTAAATCAATCAACAGAACTTAATTTTGTGTATATGCCAAGCAAATTCAATATAGAAGACATCGCAAACGAATGCGATTTCATTATTACAGTTATAGAATCTTGTGAAAACGGCAAACAGCTTCAGTCTGCAAGGAATATGATAGATAATTTCTCTGAAAAATATCGTTGTGAAAGCGGAGGATTTAAGCGCAATCACCACGGTTTGGATGTTCGAACAGCATTGGCAGTAATGAATGCACGTGTTGATAAGGTTTGCCACTTAAAAAACATATCGTTATGATTATAGCAGTTGATTTCGACAATACTATTGCTATCACAGACTTTCCACGAATATTCAGCCCTCGCCCTGGAGTGATTGAAGCTTTGCACAAGCTACGACAACAAGGTCACTACATTATAGTCTGGACTTGCCGTTGCGACAACGACCTGCTTAATGCAATTAACTTTATGAAGGAAAACGATATTGAATTCGACAGAATCAACGACAATCATCCTGACAATGTTAGGACATACGGAGGAAACTCGAGAAAAATCAATGCCGACATATATATAGACGATAAGAATTTAGGAGGGTTTGAAGGTTGGTACCATGTTATGGAAACACTAATTACACAATAATATGCACAGGAACTGGAAATCAAGGGCAATGCTCGTTAAACAGATAGTTGACAACAATTATGAACCACATTCGCATCGAGGATGCCTGCTTGACATCTACCGACGCAAGGTTAAAATGATTTACCCTATGAGCGAAGCTTCATTTTGGAGAGCTATGCGATATGCAATACGCCACGATGGATTTATCGGTTTAGGGTCTAATCGAGTTTTACGAGAAAAGGCTATGTTCCCAGACCCAAGCGACAGACAATACGAAATGCAATTTGAATAACTATGAAACAGATTTTTTTATCAATACAATCAGAACTGTCAAGAGTTTCCACTTTGAAACATATTGACAAAAATTGGAATCAGTTGAACCACGAGCAACCACCTGTTAAATGGCCGTGTGCATTGCTCGACATCGCAAATGTTGAATACTCGCAAATAGCACACCTGCACCAAATAGCCGAAGCCGATGTTGAAGTAATCGTTGCCGATATGCGTTTTACCAACACATCGCTCCGCAATCCCAACCGTGAAGACGGATTCGACATATTCACCTTGCTCGACGAAATACACCAGACGCTGCAAGGATTTGCACCGGCAAATGCACAGCCGTTGGTCCGCACCAACCTACAGAAAGTGGAAACGGGCTATAACTACGAGTTGTATAGAATGACGTACCACACCGCGTGGAAAGTTGAAAAAATCACCGACAGTACAAAAGTACAGTTAGAACCAGTGATTATCGACGATCATATAAATAGAAGATTTACTAATGTTTTATAACTATGAACGAAGAAAAGTTTTTAAATGAAATAGATAAAAGAATAAAAAAAAGATTCGAATATGTCTTATCTAAAAGAGACAAGAAAAAAATGGAAGAGTTTGGTAGGCAATTGAATGAACTTGGAACAAAAATATTTGAAGTTGGTACAGCGATTCAGAAAATTATTTGCGCATATCATTGTTTTGAGGGAAAAGGTTTATATGAAAAAAAGAATAATATGAAAAAACAAACACATTATTTAGCAATATATCCGGAATATTTTGAAGCAATTGCATCAGGAAGAAAGCGTTTTGAAGTTCGCAGAAAAAGCAGAGGTTTTCAAGTTGGCGACATTCTTATTCTAAAAGAAAACGATGGAACAGATACAGGTAGAGAAATTAAAGCAGAAGTTGTCTATATATTAGAAGATCCGAAGTTTTGTAAAGAAGATTTTGTTATTCTTAGCATAAGAATACTTAGTATAAAATTAATGAGTCAAAAATAAGAAAATGAAACACTTTGGAGAAACAGTATATATTTTTAGTTGTAAAAGACCACAATGGTATATTTTTCCGACAATTATTGTAGGAACTTGGTATGTTCATTTCAGATTCCTTTGCTTTTCGTTAGAAATAGAGAAACTACCTTTTTAACATAGCCACGCATAATTGTTAAAAAAATTGAATATTCTTAACATACCGCCGTTTGAACACTGTTTGAACGGCGGTTTTTATTTGAGTATCTTCCCCATCCGTTCCTCGATAGTCTTTTTAACCATTTCGTTTATTTTTGCGTGGTCGCCTATGAATTGACGTTGTGGAATATGTACGTTGTGTGAACGACCTGCA
>JAKSUA010000009.1 GCA_024409235.1 Bacteroidales bacterium
GTCAGATTATGCAAAGGTTGCAGACTTGGATGTATATGTAGAGAGTTCAGATTTATCAACAGTAGCAACAAGCGGCAGCTACAATGACTTGACCGACAAGCCATCAATACCATCGACAGTTGCAGCATTGAGCGATGCGTCAGATTATGCAAAGAAGGCTGAATTGCCAGACATGGACATATATGTAGAATCATCAGATTTGTCTCCAGTGGCAACAAGCGGCAGCTACAATGATTTGACAGACACTCCAACGATACCATCAACTGTGGCAGAGTTAACTGATGCTGCCGATTATGCTAATGTTCAGGCTGATTGGAATGAATCAGACGATACAAAAGATTCGTACATTCAGAATAAGCCGGTGATTCCTACAACTGTAGCAGAATTAAGTGATGCTGCTGATTATGTAACAAAAGCAGAATACGATGAATTAAAGTCTTCGTATGAAAAACAACTTTTAGGAATGTGTGCAGAAATGAACCCTAACAAAATATATAAAGGTGCTTTCTTGTCTAAGTTCTCTGTAAGTGCAGACAGACAGGTTGTATTTTCACAAGGAAATCTTCAATATCAGCCATCAACACAAACCTGGAGATTTGCAGAACATCAGTATGATGCAGTTGGTGGTGTGGATAAAAAAGGTGTAGTTGGTGGAACTGTTTATGAATCATCCGTAAAATGTAGTAATCAGAATGCAAATAATTCATCATATACAGGTTGGATAGATTTATTCTGTTATGGTACAAGCGGTTGGAATAGTGGAGCAGCAAAATATAATCCGACAGATTACAGCGAATCTGCTGCAGATTATTGTTCAGAATCATTGACTGGTGATTATAAAAATGCGGATTGGGGAGTTTTCAATGCAATTATTAATGGTGGTAATAAAGCAGGAATGTGGAGAACATTAACTGGTGCAGAATGGAACTATGTAGTTAGGGAACGTCCAAATGCGAGCCAATTATTTGCAATGGCAACTATTGATATAGAAGAAACACCGGAAGGTGTATCTAAAATATATGGCTTTATTTTGTTACCTGATGACTGGACTACACCTGCTGGTTGCACATTTACACCAGCGAATTTAACTGCGTCGGCAACTCTTGGTATATATACTTCTACAAATGGTTTTCCTGCAAATGTTTATACAAAATCACAATGGGCTGATATGCAAGCAGCAGGTGCTGTATTTTTCCCATCATCTGGTATAACAAAGCTAAAATCAGGTGTTTTCCAACAAACAAATGTTGGTCCTAAAATTTATGCGGCTTATTGGTCTTCTACAAAGAATTGGCTTTCTGTAGATGAAACAACTGCAGGATCTGCATGGCAAGTTGAGACACAAAACTATTCTCAAGCAACAGGTCTTTGTGTTCGTTTGGTTCGAGATGTAGAATAGTAACAAAAAGAATGCGACAAAAAGACGATACAATTAATGTGTCGTCTTTTTTTATGTCGTGTGGTTCGTTGTTATTGCATATAATATGAAACATTTTTTTTGGTATATACAAACGCATTTTTTTATAAAGCATCTTCAACTTGAGATAAAGCAAATTATCAATGAAAGTAATTTTAATAGATATGATATTATAATAAGGCTGCTTGCTATAGAAAATTATTATGGTGAGAATGATTTCGGTTGGAGCCTGTATCGTAAGTTAAGGAAGGGTCAGTTGGGTGATGTTGCTGATATATATAAGGTAGAACAAGACTTTAAGGATTTAATAAGTTCTTTCGAGATTTATGGATATAGGAAAAAATCGGAGATTTATGTAGATAAATCTTTTCAGTTAATAAATGGAGCTCATAGAACAGCGTTGGCTATTTATCGAGGAGAAAAAATAATTTCATGCATTGTTGTTCGTAAAAAATCAAAATCTGATTATTCTATAGAAAGATTAAAATGTATTGGATTTACGAAAGTAGAAATTGATATTATAGAGAAACGGTATCGATTGGTGGTGCAATCTTTTGATATAAAAGATTAAAAATAAAATTCTTTGGAATTTGGTTTTAGAAGCTTGAACAATTGATGTCCTTTTAAGCAATTTGGGGAAATATAAAATGATTGTGATGATTTATATTGATAGCTAAGTGTTTCCTTTATCTTAAAAATAAAATTTGAAAAATAATTATCGTTTTGTATTTTATATTCTGATTTAATAGGACTACAAAGTGTATAGAAACCGTTAGTTATATATGTGTCATCAAATTTTAAAGTTAAATCGAGTATTTGATAATACTTATAAAATATAAAATTTGCCTCTTGCTGTTGAAATAATATTTTAGCTTTGTTGATATCATTGCATGCTATCCAAAAAATAAAAGTTTGACCAGTTTGAATCAAATGATTTTGAATATTCTTGAATTCTGAATAAATATCATGTAATATGTTTGGGGGCAATGTAGATAGAGGTCTTTGTTCAAAACCTTTTTCAACTATGTTTTTTCTATTCCAGTATTCTACAGTGATTTCGGAAACATTGTTGTATAGAGCTAATGCCATTCTGTGTGTTCCATTTACAAGATAAAGTTCTTTATCTACAATAAGCTGCGAATTTCTATCATATCCATTTTTTTTAACAGATTCCAGCAAATCTTTGAATTCTTTTGATCTTTTTTCGCGATTATATGATGCTGGTCTATAGTTATATGAAACTGCTATTTGATAAGGGAAAGAATCATCCCCTTTTTCGTAATACAATTTTGCGTCTAAAAGACGTGATGTGGCATAGAATTGTCTGTTGTACATTTCTCCGTCACGAAGAAGCATTAAATCTGCAACAGCAACGGTTAACTCTTTTTTGAAGGTAATGTCATACCAATGTAGTATCGGCCAAAGGGTGTTTTTTATACCTCTTGTTATGTATTTATAAGTAAGTTTCATAAACTTAAATGATTGTAAATATATAGTGAATCACGGAATTTATGAACTTAGTTAAATGATTATTTCAAAAAAAATGATGTACAATTTGTGGATTAAATAAAACAATATAAATTTGCATTATATAAATATGACAAATGATAACTATGTTTAACAAATATTGGTGGCAATTCTTGGGATGATTCAGTCGCAGGAGCGTTACCTTTTTGTTTTAAAATAATTTAGAAGCCCTGTTGCACTGAACGCAATAGGGCTTCTTTCTTTTAATGAATTATGAAAATATAACGATATGGGAAAATATACAGTTGACGAAAATGGATACTACGGAGAATTTGGTGGGGCTTATATCCCTGAAATTCTTCACGCTTGTGTAGAGGAAATTCAAAAGGCTTATAAGGAAATCCTTAACAGCGAATCATTTAAGCAAGAGTATTATCAACTTCTAAGAGACTATGCAGGTCGTCCGTCTCCATTGTATTATGCAAAACGAATGTCGGAAAAATATGGCTGCAAGTTGTATTTGAAACGTGAAGATTGTAACCATACTGGTGCTCACAAGATTAACAATGCGCTTGGTCAAATTCTTTTGGCAAAACGCATGGGCAAGAAGAGAATCATTGCGGAAACTGGTGCTGGCCAGCATGGTGTTGCAACGGCTACGGTTTGTGCACTGATGAATATGGAATGTGTGGTGTATATGGGCAAAACCGATGTTGAACGTCAAGCACCAAATGTTGAACGTATGAAAATGTTGGGCGCAACGGTTGTTCCTGTTACTTCGGGAAATATGACCTTGAAAGATGCTTGTAATGAAGCTATCCGTGACTGGTGTTGCCATCCAGAAGATACTTATTATCTAATTGGTTCTACTATGGGTCCATATCCATATCCAGAAATGGTTGCTCGTTTGCAATCAGTTATCAGTGAGGAAATTAAATATCAAATAAAAGAAAAAGAAGGTCGTGATTATCCTGACTACTTGATTGCTTGTGTAGGTGGTGGAAGTAATGCAGCTGGTACAATCTATCATTATCTTGATGATGAGCAAGTTAAGATAGTTCTTGCAGAAGCAGGTGGTCTCGGTGTTGAAACTGGTCAAACTGCTGCAACAATAAAATTGGGAACAGTTGGTATTATTCATGGTATGAAGACCTATGTTATCCAAGATGAAGATGGTCAAATTACAGAACCATATTCAATTTCGGCTGGTCTTGATTATCCTGGAGTTGGTCCTATGCATTCAAATATTGCGAAAAATGGTCGTGCTACGGTATTGGCTGTAACCGATGATGAAGCGATGAATGCTGGTATGGAATTGACTCGTATGGAAGGAATTATTCCTGCAATTGAAAGTGCTCACGCTTTGGGTGTTTTGCAAAAATTGAAATTTAAACCAGACGATGTTGTGGTACTTACAGTTTCTGGTAGAGGTGACAAAGATTTGAATACTTATTTAAAATATTTTAACAAATAGAATATGAATAAGTTCTGTTATAAAACAACGGTAAAAACAATGCTTGGGGATTTGCATACCCCAGTAAATACCTATTTGAAGGTTCGTGACTTGTTTTTTCAAAGTGCGTTGATGGAAAGTTCTGATTATCACGGTGGTGAAAATAACCGTTCGTTCATCGGACTTGATCCTATTGCAAGCATTAGCATAAATCACGGAAAGGCTATTGGTACTTATCCTGATGGAAGTACAACGGAACACGATGTGAACGAAACATATCGTTGCGATAATGCAATCAATGATTTCTTGTCACATTTCTCTGTTTCTGGTGATGGTGCAAATTATTGTGGTTTATATGGTTATACGTCTTTTAATGCTGTTCGCTATTTTGAAAATATTGCTGTAAAAGATTCTACTGACGACAAAAATGACGCTCCGGATATGATGTACATTATGTACAAATATATCATTGTGTTCAACGATTATAAGAGCGAAATGATGTTGATAGAGATGACGAAAGATGGCGAAGAAAATCATTTGGATTACTTGGAAAATGCTATCAATAATCGCCGATATGCGACCTATCCATTTCATCCAGTGGGAGATACAGCATCAACGTTGACAGACGAAGAACATAAGGCGAACATACGCAAAGGTATTGCACACTGTATGCGTGGTGATGTGTTCCAAATCGTATTATCTCGTCGTTTTGTGCAAAAATTCGAAGGTGATGACTTTAAATTATATCGTGCATTGCGTAGCATAAATCCTTCACCGTATTTATTTTATTTTGATTTTGGTGGTTTTAGAATCTTTGGTTCTTCTCCAGAAACACACTGCCGTATCGAAGGTAAGCGTGCATATATAGATCCAATTGCAGGTACAACTCGTCGTACTGGGGATGCTGAAAAAGATGCACAAGGAGCGGAATATCTTCGTAATGATCCAAAAGAAAATGCGGAACACGTTATGTTGGTTGACTTGGCAAGAAATGACTTGTCGAGAAACTGCCATGATGTGAAGGTTGATTTCTATAAGGAATTGCAATACTATAGCCATGTGATTCACTTGGTTAGCCGTGTTAGCGGTACGTTAAATGATAATGCAAATCCTATTAAAGCATTTATTGACACGTTCCCTGCTGGTACATTGAGTGGTGCACCGAAAGTTCGTGCCATGCAGTTGATTAGTGAATATGAACCACATAATCGTGGTGCGTATGGAGGTTGCATTGGTTTTATTGGTTTGAATGGCGATTTAAATCAAGCAATTACAATCAGAACATTCGTGAGCCGTAACAATGAATTGTGGTTTCAAGCAGGTGGTGGAATTGTTGCTAAAAGTAACGAAGATTATGAACTTCAAGAAGTTAACAACAAACTTGGTGCATTAAAGAAAGCAATTCTAATGGCAGAAAACATGTAAAAAAGAAGCAAGATGGAAATTTGTATTATAGATAACTACGATTCATTCACTTACAACCTTGCGCATCTTGTTCGTGAACTTGGTGTGAATGTAACCGTATATAGAAATGACCAATTTGCAATGTCGCAATTGGAATCATTCGATGGCATTATTCTTTCGCCTGGTCCTGGTATTCCCGAAGAGGCAGGATTTCTTTTGGACGCAATACGAACTTTTGCAGGCAAGAAACCTATGTTGGGTGTTTGTTTGGGTGAGCAAGCAATTGCAGTCGCTTTTGGTGGTACTTTAATTAACTTAAGCGATGTGTTCCATGGTGTTCAAACTCCAATAACAGTACAGAAAACTCAAGATGGTTCGTTTGTAGATCCAATCTTTGCTGGATTGAATGAAACTATTCCTGTTGGTCGTTACCATTCTTGGGTTGCAGACGAAAAAACGCTTCCAAATTGTTTGGAGATAACTGCAGTGAGTGAAGAAGGACAGATAATGGGGTTGAAGCATAAGGATTTCAATATTCATGGAATTCAATTCCATCCAGAATCGGTTCTTACTCCTGATGGAAAGAAAATGATAGGAAATTGGTTAAACATGTGTAAAAAATAACGATATGAAACAGATTTTATCTCGTATAATAAATCATGAGGAACTTACTCAAGCAGAGACAAAGGAAATCATGATAAACATAACTCAAGAAAGGTACAATGATTCGCAACTTGCTGCCTTGCTTATGGGTATACAAATGCGTGGCATTACGGTAGATGAATTATTGGGTTTTCGTGAAGGATTGTTGGAAACAGGTTTGGCTGTAGATTTAACTCCATTTAAACCTATTGATATTGTTGGAACTGGTGGTGATGGTAAAAATACCTTTAATATTTCGACTTGTTCTTGCTTTGTTGTTGCTGGTGCAGGTTATAAAGTTGCAAAACATGGAAACTATGCCGCAACAAGTGTGAGTGGTGCGGGTAATGTTATTGAAGAACATGGAGTTACGTTTACAAACGACAATGAAAAATTAAAACAGTGTCTTGACGAAGTAGGGTTTATTTATATGCACGCTCCGCTATTTGCACGCGGAATGAAGTATGTAGGCCCAACAAGAAAGAATTTGCAAGTTCCAACTTGTTTTAATTTGCTTGGTCCATTGGTAAATCCTTGTCGTCCGCCATATCAGTTGCTTGGTGTTGCTAATCCACAGCAGTTGCGCTTGTATAGTCGTGTGTACGAAAAAATGGGTATAAACTATGGTATTGTTACCAGTGTAGATGGATATGATGAAATTTCGTTAACTTCTGAGTTTAAAGTAAAACGTAACGGATTTGAACGCATCTATAGTCCGGAAGAACTTGGATTTGCAATAGCAAAACCAGAGGAATTATTCGGTGGCTCGACAAAAGAAGAAGCAAAGCAAATCTTTGATAATGTTTTGGAAGGAAAGGCTACAGTTTCTCAAACGAATGTAGTGTTGGCTAATGCTGCATTTGCAATAAATATTATAGAATCGGAAAAAACATACGAAGAATGTCTTGCTATTGCAAAAGAATCGTTGGATAGCAAGGCTGCATTGAATGTTTTGAAGAAGTATGTTGCTTTTAATGCAAAATAATATGGAAGATGTACTAACGAAAATCGTTGCTCATAAGCGTATTGAGGTTGCAGAACAAAAGGCTTTGTTGAGCGAGGCTGATTTGGAAAAACAATTACAACCTCGTATTGCATATTCTTTTAAAGCAGCTTTGAATAATTCGCCATCGGGAATCATTTCTGAGTTCAAAAGAAAATCTCCTTCGAAAGGCTGGATTAAGCAAGGTGCTAATCCAAAAGAAATTGTTCCTGGTTATGAAAAGAGTGGTGCTGCTGCACTTTCGATTCTTACAGATGAACAGTTTTTCGGTGGTACATTGGCAGATATTGAAGCGGTTAGAAGTTTGGTGCAAATTCCAATATTGCGTAAGGATTTTATAATTGATAGATATCAATTACTTCAGGCACAAAAAGTCGGTGCAGATGTGGTGTTACTTATTGCCGCTTGTCTTACAAAAGAAGAGTGTGCGTATTTAACGAATGAAGCACATAAATTGGGGCTTGAAGTTCTTTTGGAGGTACATTCGGTAAATGAATTGGAATATATTACTCCTGAAATTGATGTTGTTGGTTGTAATAACCGAAATTTAGGAACGTTTGTCACTGATATTCAAAATTCATTCAATTTGGCGAAAGCATTGCAGGGAAGTGGCAAAACTATGGTGAGCGAAAGTGGTATTTCAAAAGTGGAAACTATTAAAGAGTTGCGTGAGGTTGGTTTTAGAGGATTTTTGATAGGGGAAACATTTATGAAAGAGGCTTGTCCTCCAGATGTGTTACGACAATATACTGCTGAATTTTAAATGCTTATGAAGAAGTCTTTACTCATAAAAGTTTGTGGAATGCGCGATGCGGAAAACATTCGTGCTGTGGAGGCATTGGGTATAGACATGATGGGTTTTATTTTTTACGAACCATCAGCAAGAAATGTTTTGTATGTTCCTATGTATTTGCCAAAACAGGTAAAACGTGTCGGTGTTTTTGTGAATAGTTCGATTGATTTTATTGTGGAGAAATGCTCTGCGTTTCAATTTGATATTGTGCAATTACATGGAACGGAAACGCCTGAATTTTGTAAGGAAGTTGCTACAAAGCTACAAGTTGAAGTAATGAAGGCGTTCTCATTGGCTACCAAAGATGATTTTGCAAAAATCAACGAATATGAGGGAACTTGTTCTCGATATGTATTTGATACGAAAACACCTAAAATGGGTGGTTCAGGTCAAAAATTTGATTGGAATTTGTTAGAAAATTATAAAGGTAAAACGCCATTTTTATTAAGTGGTGGAATTGATGCTAATTCCGTAAATGAGGTATTGCAATTGACACATTCTCAATTGGTTGGTTTAGATTTAAATAGTAAGTTTGAAATTTCTCCTGCATTAAAAAATGTAGATTTATTACGACAATTTATTACAGAAATTAGAAAAAGTTAGGATTATGGAAAAGAATAGAATTGATAGTTTGTTTGAAGGCTCAAAACAGAATCTTTTGTCGGTATATTTTTGTGCTGGTGCAACTCGTGTGGACGATGCTCCAGAAATTTTGAAGTCGCTCCAGGCACATAATATTGATATGGTAGAAATAGGTTTTCCGTTCAGTGACCCAATGGCCGATGGTGTTGTGATACAAGAAGCTGCAACAAAAGCTTTGAAGAATGGAATGAAACTTCGTCTTCTTTTTGAACAATTGAAGGATATCCGTAAAACAGTGTCTATGCCGTTAGTTTTTATGGGATATTTGAATCCTATAATGCAATTTGGTTTTGAAAATTTTTGTAAGACTTGTGCTGAAGTTGGTATAGATGGCTGTATTATTCCAGATTTGCCATTTGCTGATTATATTAATGATTTTAAGCCTATTGCTGATAAATATAACATTCGTGTTATTATGCTTGTTACTCCAGAAACTAGCGATGAGCGTGTAAAGGAAATTGATGCGAATACAAGTGGATTTATATATATGGTTTCAAGTGCTTCCACAACTGGTGCTCAAAGTAGTTTTGATGAACAAAAACAAGCATATTTCCGCCGTATAGATAGTTTGAATTTGAAAAACGAAAGAATGGTCGGTTTTGGTGTTTCTAATAAAGCAACATTCGAGGCTGCATGTGCAAATTCACGTGGAGCAATAGTTGGTAGTAAGTTTGTTAAATTATTAGCAGAAAAACCTACAATCGACGAGGCTGTAGTTGCTTTAAAACAAGCTTTGCAAGAATAATACGATTTATTCAATATATGTTGAGGGGCGAATTTATTCGCCCTTTTTTATTGTATTAAAACCTATAATATTAGTGAAAGGTCGATTTGAAGGAAACGATTCTATCGGTTCAAAGAACCTGGCTACAATAGCGCAAGAAATAGCAAAACGCCTGTGAGTATGAGTGCTTACTATTATCGTTACATCGGGCGATCTGTGCGTGCAGTGTGTGATTTGTAGAATTTCAGCACTCATAATGAACAAAAAAAATTTTCATTTAATAAGGGACTGCCACGGAGTGGATCTCCAAGCCCCAAATGGGGTTAATGGTTTCGCTTTCTTATTTGGAAAATTTTTATATTTGAAAAAATCATTCACGAAACTATGAAACAAGTGAAATTCAATATTTCCGATAAAGTTTGGAAAATGCTTACAACTGAACAGCAAATAGCTCTGTTGTGGGAAAATGATACTATGCTGTTTGTTCAATGTTGCAACGATATTGCTTATTTACGGGCTGAATATGGTTTTGTTGTTCCGCGGGAAATAGATGAAAATGATTTCTACAAAACTATAGCATATATAGTTGTTGAATCAGAAGACAGTAAAATGGCAAATGATTCTAATGCCGATTTTGTTGCCAATTGCAAAGCACTTTTAAACGATAGTGAATTTTGGCACGAATACAAAGAACGCAAAACCGAATATGATGCATATTATGCCTACGCAAAGCAACGAATTGAAAAAATAGAAAGTGATATTCGTGGTGGTGATTTCGACAATGAAGACTGGGTTTGCATAACAGATACTGTTCCTGATACAAGTGTAGAAAAACAACAAGAATTTGCAACTTTTCAGCAACAATTGCTCAATGAAGTAAAACATATCTATGCAGCATTAAAACTTGATGAAAAAAAACGCAAACTTACATCACAAACCGATTCTGAAGAAAACCAACTACCTACAGCCCAAGGGAGTCGTGATAGTGATGATTTGCCGTTTTAGGGAGTTTCGTAAGTGCAAGAAACGGGCTGAAAGCCTAACTGCATTAGGCTTGGGCAACGCCCTATGTGAACGAGGAAATGTTTTATACGCCCTGAAAGGGCAACAGCTGAAGCTTGGTTTAAAAAAGAGCAATTACATACGGAACAAAAACAATAAGTCCGATTATTGCTGCCATTATGGAGCAAATAAGTACAGAACCTGCGGCGATATCTTTGATGTCGCCGATTTTTTTGTCGTATTTTGGAGAAACTTTGTCGCAGAGTTTTTCTATTGTTGTATTGAATCCTTCGGCAGAAAAAACAAGAGCAATTGCAAAGCAAACGGCTATCCATTCTGTTTTTGAAATTCCAAATAAAAAACCTGCAATTATGACACAAATTGTTGCAAATAGATGGAATTGAGCATGCCGTTCACTTTTTATTAGCTTAAATATGCCAGCAAATGCGCAGATAAAACTATGTATTTCTTTGGGTAATGACATATTTATCTTCTTCGTTTTTCAAAACTTTTCTTCCTTGGGCATCTTTGATTGAACATATTGAAAAAAATGACAGAGTCAGATTTAGGATTAGTAATCGTTTCATAACTATTATTTTAAAAGCCTGCAACTCACAAAAATAGTTATGTAATTATAAAAGAAAAACTCGTAAGTTATTATGTAGAAATAATTACTTACAAGTTAAAGTTTGTTGTCCCATAGAGATTCGAACTCCAACTAACAGATCCAGAGTCTGCTGTGCTACCATTACACAATGGGACAAGAAAAAAGACCTCAAAAAGAGGTCTTTTAGAATTATTCAGCAACAACTTCGAAAGGAACGTTTACAGAAACGCCTTTGTAAAGTGTGATTTTGCAAGAATAAGAACCAAGTTCTTTAATAGAAGATTCTTTCAAAGTGATTTTGTGACGATCGATTTCGTAACCAGCTTTTGTAAGAGCTTCAGAAACTTGAATTGAATTAACTGAACCGAAGATTTTTCCAGTTGCACTAGCTTTTGTAGCAATAGTAAGAGAAACAGATTCAAGTTTAGAAGCCAATTCAATTGCTTCGTTTTTGATTTTCTCTTCTTTGTGTGCACGTTGCTTCATTGTTTCAGCATGTTGTTTTTTTGCTGATTCAGTAGCAATAATAGCAAAACCTTGTGGGATTAGATAATTTTCTCCGTAACCATTCTTAACAGTTACGACTTCGTTTTTTAATCCTAAATTAGGAACGTCTTTTATCAATATAATTTCCATAGGGCGCTACTATTTTAACAAGTCTGTTACATAAGGTAATAAAGCAATGTGGCGTGCACGTTTAATTGCAACTGCAACTTTCTTCTGATATTTAATAGAAGTTCCAGTTATACGACGAGGAAGGATTTTTCCTTGTTCGTTCAAGAATTTCTTTAAATATTCAGGATCTTTGTAATCAATGTATTTGATGCCTAATTTTCTGAATCGGCAGTATTTTTTCTTTTTAACTTCTACTGAAGGAGGAGTCAAGTATCTAATTTCTGATTGTGCTTGTGCCATAACTATTAGTTTTTAGAAGAATCTTGAACATTATTTCTTTTCTTTTCTGCGTAAGCGATTGCGTGTTTGTTCATCTTTACAACAAGACTTCTTAATACACGTTCGTCACGTTTGAATGCAACTGATAGTTTGTCGATAGACTCGCTATCTGCTTTGAACTCATAAAGGTAGTAGAAACCAGAGCTTTTCTTTTGAATTGGATAAGCCAATTTCTTCAAGCCCCAATTTTCTGAATGAACGATTTCTCCGTTCATTCCCTTTATAAGCTGTTCATACTTCTTAACCGATTCCTCTGCCTGAGATTCAGACAAAACGGGAGTTAAAATGAAAACGGTTTCATACTGATTTACCATAACAGCTAAAATTGTTTAAATTGTTAATAAATATTTTCGGGTTGCAAAAGTACATAAATTCTTCATCATACCTAATAACTTTTAGTTTTTTTTCGGTGAAATGAGGTAAAATTTCTTTTCGTGTTGGTTTTAATGAAAAAGTTTATATTTTTGCACTGCTTTTATGAAGCAAGTTTAGTCAGGAAAGTTGGGTGAGTGGCTGAAACCAACAGTTTGCTAAACTGTCGAACGGGTTACCGTTCCGGGGGTTCGAATCCCCCACTTTCCGCAAATGTAGAATGCACGCCGTTAGAGCGTGCATTTTGCGTTTTTATAGTCCAAAAATGGGACGAAAATGGGACAAACTTTTATTCCGGCAAAATCAGATTGTCGGAGTAAAAAAAAATGTCTGTTCAGAAAAAAACACAACTTCAGATCGATTTCAATTTCTTGCCAGCTGTGCTGCATCATGGTAGGGATGGTTATCGAATAGAATACTATGTAACAAATCCATTGACGGATAAACTTGTTCGTAAACGTATTCGCGTTGATAAGATTTTCAAGGCATACAAACTGAAACGTGATGCACTTCAACATATAGAGGGTATGATCCAGGCAATAAACGTCAAGCTTCGCTCTGGGTACAATCCGTTCTTTGAAGGTGAAGATTCTCGTTTATACGAAAAACTTGCTGATGTGGCTGAAAAATTTTTGGCTGAGAAGAAAAAGGATCTTCGTCCAGATACTATGCGTAGTTATTCTTCATTCGTGTGCATATTCTGCGGATTTGTAAATCGATTAAATGCAAAACAAACTGCATCTACAATAAACAAAACAATTGCAATACGGTTTATGGACTATGTTTTTACAGAACGTAATGTTAGCAATATCACATACAACAACTACTTAAAGTGTGCTAAGGCTTTCTTTAATTGGTGTATTGAAAAATCATACGCAAAAGAGAATCCTTTTATGGCAATCAAATCAAAACGCAAGGAAGACAAAAAACGAATACTTATACCACAGGAAAAACGCCAGGAGATTTCTGAATATTTAAGAAAAAACAAACCTGGAATGTTACTGCTCATTTATCTGGAATACTACTCGCTTATTAGACCTAAAGAAATTCGTTTTCTTAAAGTTTCTGCTATCGATTATAAAAATCATTGTATTAAAATTGACGGGTCGATAGCAAAGAACCACAATACACGTTATGCGGCTATGACACTGACTTTGGAAAAATTCCTGCTGGAACTAAAGATAAACGAAGCTGAAGCAGACGATTATATTGTTGGTCGTGGATATATTCCTGGTAAAATACAACTACCGAGAGCAAGGCTTATAAAGGATTGGGAAAAAGTACGTGAAAAATTAAATCTTCAGAAAGAAATGCAATTGTATTCATTCCGTGACACTGGAATAACAGAAATGCTTCGTGCTGGAATACCAGAGGTAACTGTTATGCAGCATGCCGACCATAGTGATTTGTCCATTACATCGATATATGCAAAACACGCCGACCCGAATTTGATAGAAACAATTAGATCGAATGTTCCGGAATTTTAGCGGCCACTTATTCCGGAATAGAAAAATGCTTTTTAGCCCAATCTATAACCTTCTGTCCATCTGCTAATGCAGCTTGTACAATTTTACAATTTGGATTACCATCGTATCCAAGACATTTATGCAAAGATTCGTATGCAGAAAGCAATGTAATATTCATCTTCTTGTCTTTTTTTATTACCGCTTTCTGATAATCAAAAAAATCAAGTCTTTGTCCTTTCTTCAGATTTTTCCGAACATCCGTAGAGGCTTCTATGGCAAGTAGCACACCATTCCATGCGCAATTGCCAGCCATACGCACATATTTAGGGTCATGATAATATCCATCCTTTTTTTCGCCCTTTTCCGACAATATAGTTTTAGCATTCTCCATATATCGTTCAGCTTCAGCTATTGGATTTTTTCTTGGTGCCATAGTTCAGTATTTTAGTATTTAACTTCGCTTATATCGATAGAAACGTAGTTTGTTCCAGAAGATTGTTTATAAACGACGTACTTTTTATTTAGGAACAAATCTTTTTCTGCCAATCGTCTAAAATAATTGCCACCGTTTTTTTCATACGTCCAATCATTCATCCATTCGGCAGCTACGGTTTCATAGTCGGCACCTGATTTAAGCAAGCTACATACTTTTTTAGGATATGCTGTGTTATACATGTACGAAATAAGAGCATCGTACATTTCTTGGGTCATGTAGATGTTCTGGAAATGTAACAACCCTTTTTTATGTGCGTTTTGTAAATCCTTTTCAAAAAGAGCATTAAGTTCGTCAATTGTATAGTTTTTTGAAAGCATGGAACTGGTAACCCTTTCGCCATTCGCCTTGAAATCGTGTCCCCATCCAACTTCATAATTGCCTTGTGGATTTTTGAATATAGAGAAAGCAGGTTTACCGTCATTTCCGTATCGTTCGTAGCATTTAATGAACTTCTTTATGTTTTCGGATGGTTTTAGATCCTGGTACATTTTTCGGTCTTCGGCTTTTGTCTTTTCTTCTATCTTTTTTTGTTTACGATAAAATACGATAATAGCAATAATTACAATAACCGCAACTACGGCAATAATACCGAATAGCAATGTCTCTTTTCTCATAGGATTTGTTTTCTACAAATATATGCTTTTTACTCAATATCGCATACTAGTCGAACTGCAAGTGCTGCATTTTTTGTGAATCCTTGAAATTGTAATTGGTTTGTGTCGTCTATGGCGAGCCAGTTGGCATTGTTACCATTTTGAGATGCAGACTCATAGGCAACATAAAAAGCTGTTGCTGAGTTTTTATACCAAAGTTTATCGTCACGAGTTGATTTTTTTTCATTATATGAGCCTACACCGCAACAAGGAAGTATTACACATCCTTCAGTTTCAAGTAAACCAATTTGCTCAAGTGTGACCTCGTTGTCTCTAAAATTAACATCACACTTGAATATGAGTGAATTTGATGTACTCTCTATTGTATGCACGGCAGAAATATTCTCGCAGCCGTTTGGCATTCTCATGAAATTATCCGGGAATAATATTACTGCCGCTATTTCTGTAACACCGTCAGGGGTTTGCTCGTCCAGTTGAATCATTACTTTGGTGAAAAGGTAAGAGTCGTCCAGCTGATTCCTTCTGTTAAGGAATAAATATTGCCATTCTGAGGATTTTAATGTTCTCCATACGTGTTGTCGTCCTCCACCGTTCACTATATCACATTCAAATCCCCAATCAGAACGTTTACCTGATAGATTATTATTAAAATATCCTTCTCCGTCTGTTGCGGAACCAGGAACACGAAGGACGGATTCTGTTGGTTTGTAGTATTGTTGTCCTCCGTTCCATCCAGTGCAGCCATACGAGAAAACGTCTATCCATCCTTGGTATGTTTCGTCGTGCATATTCAGATTACTGCATTTTGTTAGCGTTCCGTCTATCGTTTCGTAAACGTTCCCGCTAATGTCAGTTGAAACTTCCTTGTCGATGCCACCGACAACGTCGTACTGATGCTCTGCAAATCTCCATGTTTCAGAAACAGGCTGATATTGTAAATTACCTTTTGAGAACAGTATTGTTTGATCCAGGGAAACAGAAAACACGCCATTTAACGAACCTCTTATTGACGACGTTTGTATTGTTGTTATTTTTTGTTTCTTAATGCCCGATGCTGTAAGTGTCATATAGTAGCATCCTTGCAAAAAACATAGGTCTCCTTTTCCGTCAACGGAAAGCTGAACTAATTCGTATTGGTTAAATGGATAAAAACAAGGCTTGTTATCATTAACGTCACCATGCGTGTTCTCTGCTATCATTTGACCATATTCTAATCTGTCAACAATTTTATTGTATGCCGCATTTTTGTAGTCGGATGCTATATAATCTTTAAGAAATCCAGAAGATGTTATTTTTCCTCCATTATCGTAGTACCATTGGCGTGCTAAGTCAACGACAGCAGAACCGTACGTTTCTAAATTCCCGAAATCAAAAAATTGTATTAAACCGTTTAATACAGAATCACGTGTTTGGATGTCGTCTTGTTGTGTTTTTGAGCCTAAATCTTTCATTTCTTATTAAGTATTTTTATTATTAAAACAATTATTACTGTAATAATTGCCATGACCTTTGTAATTATTGGACTTTTTTGTGGTTTAACTATAACTTCTGGAACATCCACATTAGCTGATGCCGTGATAGGTATAGAATCCGGCAATTGTTCTACGGCCAGATTAACACCTTCGTCGGTTTTTATTAATGTTGCTTTAGCATTGCCTGCTGTTGCTTCAGCTATTACATCGCCAGGATTAGCCTTTAGATAGACTGTATCATGTATATGAACGGTATCTTGCGCAGCTTCAATATAGATAGTATCATGAACAGTTACCATGATTGTTTGGGAAGTGGCCGCAAGCTCTGGGTGATTTGTCACAATCCTGTTGAGCCGTTTTTGCGGACAGCAAGCTACCAATATCGATACTATGAATATTATGAGAAACCGTTTCATTTTTTTTACTATTGACTTCTATTTTTGTTTATGTATATTTGTACGTCTTAATTGACAGAACTCGGTAGAGTCCTTTTCGAGGACCTCCGAGTTCTTTTATTTTGTAAATCTTATATGTGTTAAGCAATACGCTTCCAATTATCAATAATTGATTGTGGTATTTTCTTTCTAATTGGCATAATCACTTCATTTTTCCCAGTTGTTCTTTCAGTTCGGCTACATCGGCACGCAATGAAGCATTTTCGCTTCGTAACTCTATTATTTCATCAAGCTGCTGTTTATTCTTCTCAACGAGCATGTTAATGGTCTCCTGCATTTGCTTTAGCGAATCGTTCAAACCGTCCATAAGAGTTTTTTCACGCTGGCGAGATGCAGCAATCCAACTAACAATACCTGTAATTGGAGTCAGAACATAACCTGCCCATTGAAATAGAATATCGTTCATAAACTATTTTTTTGAATAGCCTAACTGTTTTGACGCTTGCTTAATACAATCAGTCCATTTTTTGTTATAGACAGTTTGTGTTTTTTTTGACTTCACACCGCTTTTCTTACGGATGTCTTTTGCCAAAAAAGTAATTTTTTTCAACTGGCCTTTTGTAAGTTTCTTTCCCATAACTATTGTTTTATTACGATTACGGCAAGAATGCAGACAAGAACCGCAGCCGTTGCCAATGCTGAAATGTTTAGAACCTTCATATCATTTTTTTTTTATCTAATTCTTGCAAATTGTATCTGTTTACTAAGCTCATTATACTTGAAGCGTATGATGTTGCCGTTGCGTAACCAGCTTTCTGCAATGCTTCGGCTTGTTCTTTTGGGGTTGTCTTCGTATAAGCTTCTTTATATCGGCTAAGAGACAACAGTAATTTTGCACGATCGGCGAAACTATCTGCTGGCGTTTCGTACACACGGAAGTTTGCGTTGACCGAAACAACCTGTCCGTTTACTACTTCCTTTGTTGGTAGGCTTACTGTTTTACCTTTCCAGCTACTACCAGCTTTAATGCCGAAATAGTTGTTGTATTTGTTCGACAACACAGAACCACCGGACAACACACCAGACTCTAAAATTGCCTGGGCAGCGAAAACACTGGCAAGCATCCCACCACGTGCGTTTGATGTAGCCAATGATTTTATATCTTCAAGTGTTAGTGCCATAGTTATTTAATCATTTTGTTACCTGCAATAAGCACAGTTCCGACAACAAGAATAAGAACAGCAAGAGTTATCATACTCGATGTTGACAAATACACTTCCGTATTAATTGTTGGCAGTTCACCGTTCTTTAGGTTCTGCATAAATTTTGAGCTCAAGAAATCGTTCATTGTTTTATCTTTAGATTAACTTTTTATACTCTCGTTTCGTTAGGCTTGTTTTTCCTGTAACGGCAACCAAAAGACTCTCGGTTTTTGGTCCAAAAATTCCATCTTCAGAAATCGTTATTCCAGATGTATTCTTTTTGTTAAGTGCAGCCTGAAGCTTCCGAACTTCTTCGCCTTGACTTCCTTGTTTCAAAGGGAATGTTCCATTATCATCGCTGTTTTTCCACAAGATAACAGCAACAAAAACAGCGATAACAATGAATACTATTGATACTATGGCAATTTTCTGTTTCATCTTAGAAGGAATACGTTATTTGTCTTTCTTCGAGAATTGAATTGATTACTCTAATTTCGCTATTGCTAAGATCATCGTGTAGCCAATCTTCAAGAGATTCGTTTTCATCTTCAACTTCTGAAAATGCTACCTGAAGCATAAGCAAATCATCGATGTTTTTCATTTTTCGGAATACATCATAAATGGCATCCTCATCTGTAAAAAGACCATCCATTGCTGCAAACAACTTCTTTGCAAATGAAGTGTACTGTGTCTCGCCATAACTAAGGTTGTTCTTATTTATGCGACCATCCAAATCTTTGATTTTTCGGCGTTCACGAGCTTGGTCAATCCATTCTGATCCGTAATGAAATACAACATAGATAGCAATAATAACTACCAGTGTTATAATTCCGCTCTTTATTGTTTTACTATTCATAACGGTTATTTTTTAGTAATTTCTGATTCTAAGGCATAGACTTCTGTATATTCCATCAACCATTCGTAAACTGGAGTTTCCAATTTGATTTTGCACCAAATGTTTCCGTCTTCGTCTGTTGATTTAGCAAGAACTTCACCCAAATAACCTTTGGCATCGCTTGCTACAATATTGTCGATAAAGCCATTGTCGATTTTTGCTGATTTACGCAAAGCAATTGATCCAACGCACTGTACTTTATCACCAACCTTAATGACTTCGTTCTGTGAACCTGGAGTATCGTTTCCCGATCCGTTTCCGTCATTGCCATTGTTACCGTTTTCCGGGAACAATTTTTTATAGCAGAAAAATGCTGCTATGGCAACAATAATGTACAGCAATACTATAAGTAGAAATTCCTTTTGTTTCATATTAGTTTCTTTTTATAAATAATGAATCCTAAAACAACTACAAATAACACTGCAATAACAATAGTAGCAGTATTTGAATTTTCGCTTGATTGCGACTGTTGTTCAATTTTTGCGAGTTTTTCCTGAAGTTCTGCATTTAATTTTGCTGCCTCTAGCTGTGCGTTATTGTTAATTTCTGCACGTTTTTTTGCACCAATATTGTTTATTGCAGAAACTCCAAGCGAACCACCGACAGAAATAATTGCTTCCCACATACCGGCTATTTTTTACGAACGAACAAAATAATTCCAGCAATAATAACAACTGCAACAACCGCAATAATAACAGTGTTAGTATTGTCTTGTTTGTCGTCGTATTGCGATAGCTTCGATTCAAGTTCTTGCTGTGTTTTTGCAAGTTCCTTCTGTGTTTGCTCTGCTTGCTTTTGCTGATTATTCACAGAAATGGCTGTTACAATTGTAGAAGCAACACTTCCAACTGTGGAAATTAATCCAGAGAAAAAAGCCTGGCGTTTTTCCTTTTTCATTTGTCGTTCTGTGTCGGCAACAATTTTCTTTCCAGCATCCGATGAAAGATAGTCCTTATATTCCTGGCTTTCTTCCTCTTCTTCGTATTCGTCAAAATCAAATAACATATTATTATTTTTTTAGAAAATATGATACAATGACAACCACAACAACAGCAACAACGGCAACAATCAAAATCTTTTTGCTTTGCTGTTTTTTCAGGTTGTCAGATTCTTGTTTTTTAGAATTCAACTCGTTTACCAAATCTTCGGTTTCAGCTGCCTGCTCCAATAATGATAACTGTTGTTCGATAGCTTCAGCGTTAGCTTTTGCATCATCGGATTTTGCAGCGAGATTTTTACCTGCTGCAGTCTGCAAAGCACCAGCTCCAGCAACCGCAGCTCCAATTGGTGCTGCTATACCAGTAGCAGTAAGAGCCGAGCCGACAAGCGTAGCTATACTGCCACTAATTTTTAGCAATGAGCCATTTTTAGAAAAATGTTTAATATCCTCATCTCCTGGCATAATGGAATTGAAAATATCTATAACAGGTTTTGCTTTTTCGTTACCTTGGTTAAATTCGGTTTCAAAAACTTTACGCAGTAAATTCTCTGCTCTGTCTCTTTGCTCATAATCTGAAAAAGGGATTGCTTCATAGAATGCCTTCAGCATATCGATGGAAGATTCTCCAAGACCAAGCAAATGTTCTAATGCCCATTCATCTGCTGCTTGTTCACCTTTTCTGTCAGCGTTAAGATGTCCAAGCTCGTGCATTATCACAAAACGGCGTGAGTTTTCTCCAAGTTTTTGGAACTCTTTTTCGTTTATGTATAACACACCAGTATTAACATTAACAGCAGCAGGTCCGTTAAGCCACAGAACAGTCTGTATGTCGGTAAAGTTTTTCATCTATCGTCTTACATATAAATGACCGGAATAATCACCTTTACGAACCCATTTGTTTAAACCTACACGAACATAACTGCCAGTAACTTTATCGATGGTACCAACAATCCAAGGAGTGGATTCACTACCTGTTACTGTTTGTTTGACTTTAGCACCACTTTCGTTCGATTTCAACAATTTTACAGATTTGACGCCTTCTGCATACAATGTTTCACCTTTTACAGCTGTAACACCTGAAGCATTCAAGTAGTATTTTTTACCAATTGTTGCTGCTAAAGCAGACGCACTCGATGTGTTGGTAGATGTCGAAGTATTTCCTGTTGTTCCAGAACCTGTGTTTCCCGAATTTCCAGAATCACCATTGCTGGATGCTCCATTCTGATCTTCATCGCTACCAGAGAAAAAGAAATAGCAGGCAATGACAACAGCCAATATTGCTACTACTACAAAAACTTTCTTTTTATTCATGATCTTACTTTTTGATTTTACGAACTACAATAAATGCGACTACACAAACCACAACTACACCAACAAACAGGAAAATAGCAGAACGGTTATCTTCGCTATCTTCGTCACTCTTTGAATCCGTAGGAACATCACTGTCCGAAGTACCAATTGATTCCAACCATTCCCTGAGTTTGTCGCTTGTGTCCTTTACTTTTGCAAGAGACTCTTCCGAAGTCAATCCATCATTTCCAAGGAATGAAGCAAAAGACGAAGAAAGCATTTTGTTTACATCGATTGCAACCTCGTCACCATACATTCCGTAGGCACGGACAATTTCTTTTTCGGGGTGTGAGCTTTCTGCATCACAGTTATACTTGTGAAAAAAAGAACGCCAACTTTCGGGGTTGGCGTTCAATGATTTCTCTATCAGTCCCCGCAATTCGGAGAATTTACTCATAACAAGAGGGATTACTACTTCGTGTTATTTTCAATCATTTTACGGAAAGAAGCACGGTCTTTGTAGTAAACTGTGATTGTTTCGCGATATTTTGCACCGACTTTAACAATCATTGCACAGTCTTTACCCAAAACAATGCCAAGACCTGTTAAATCGATAGAAACAAGCTTGTCGTTGTTGTTGCTTTCGTCCTTGTACGAAGAAGGAATGATTTTAGCAACAGTAACACGACCTTGTGGCTTGTATTGTACGATGTGGATTGGTTCGTCCAATTGTGCAATATCAGATGCAGCAATTTTAAGACCTACAAGACGGCAAGGTGTTTCTGTCAACATTGCACAAACATCTTCTGCCGAGCAGTTTTTACCTGTTGCTACAACTTCCTTACCAGAAGTGTTGTCCAATACACCTTCTGCCAAGAAATGATTAACTGCGTTTCCGTCAGCATCTTTCATTTTAGCTACATCAGTGTACCATGCTTTGTTCAAAGCGATTCTTTTTGCGTCTGTTGCAGATGCTCCAGCGTTTGAAAGTTCAACAGCTACAGATTCGTTTGCAAACGGATCTTGACTACCGTTAAAATTTTCAATACCTAATGATTCTTTATTTACCATGATTCAAAAAAATTAAATGTTCTATCTAACAATCTTACGAGCTAAGGTTTTTGTACCTAAAAAGCTTTTTACATCTTCCTCGTTTTTCTTATTGCCGGCAACTTCTTTTTCGTCGGCAATGTTCTTTACGAACATAGTTGACCAAACTGTAGTTCCAACAAGAATAACAAGAATGACAATCAATAAAATGTTTGCTGTTTTAATTGAGTTCATAACTAATTCTGTTTTTGTTTTTTGAAATTCTTCGCAATGATACATCTACAGAATTATACAGTTTCCCGATATTGCATAATAGGGAACGATTATGCACAATAATGCACAAAAAAAAGCCAGTCCCGAAATGGAACTGGCTTGTAATAAACTGTATAGAATAAAAAAACTACTTTTTGAACAATTTTGCGTGAGATCCCAATCTTACAAGTGTTAGCACTTTTAATTCTTTTTTTTCTCTGTCATTCTTTTGATAGATTAACAACCAATCAGGATTTATATGGCATTCTCTACAATCTTTGTATTGTCCTTCTAATTGATGATCTTTGTTTTGTATAGGTAGTGAAATATCTTGTTGTAGTTTTTTAATTATTTCATCTAATTTATCAATTGGCAAATTTTGTTTTACTGCTGCTTTATAGTCTTTCTTGTATTTTGTGGTGATGAATATTTCTCTCATTTTTCTAATTCTTTTTTATAGTCATCAAAACCACCACAACGAATAACTCTTCCTTTTCTTGCTTCGTCAATTGCTTTCTTTGTTGTGGAATTTGGTTCCTGTGGCTTTTTATTATCTACAGGCTTAACACCTAAAGAAAATAAAACTTCAAAAATTTTTTTTACTACAGAATTTCTTGCATCGTATTCCAATGTAATAGTTGCCATAACAATAAAATTTAGTTCGTAGCAAATATACACAAACAAACAGATATGTCAACACAACATTTTCTACGAATGCCAATACAAAAGAAAATACGCTTCAGATAATGCACAATAAAAAAGCCAGCCCCACAATTGGAACTGGCTTCTTTTGAATACAACGCCACAAGAAAAACTATTTGTCTCTATAATGTCCTAACAAACTAAACACTTCTACCGTAACAATATTATTATTTATTGAATAGATCATTCTATTCTTTTGGTCTATTCTTCGCGAATAATACCCCAAAAGATTACCTTGCAAAGGTTCCGGTTTACCTGTACCTGTTTTGGGATGCTCTTTAAGTTCTGCAAAAAGTTTCTGGATTTTACGCAATGCCGTAACATTACCTGTTTTTTTGTAAAAATCAAGATGCTTTACCGCCAATTCAGTTACAACAAGTTGATACATAGATTATAAATTACCAAAGTATTTTTTTTCCATTTCTTCAGAGAACACGTATTTTTTACCTTTTTCGGCATCTTTTATTTTTTTGACAAAATCCTTGTTGTAGTTTTCGCCACTTTTTACCTTAAAAAAGTTTGTCGCAAGAATAACATCAAGAAATTTTTTAACATTGCTGTTTCTTGCATCATATTCTAATGTAATTGTTGCCATAGTTTATATTTTTCACAAATGTAAGAAAAAATATACAGCAAACGAAATGCAATCCTATAATGATTCCCAATACAAAATATAATACGCTTCAGATAATCCAAAACAACCATCTGCCATTTGCCTGTAAAAATATCTGTCTGTTTCAGTTTCAGCGTGCATTAATTTGTCCAAGCTGTATTCATACCATTTTCTAAATTGCTTGTATAAGAATAAAAATAACTTCTTTTTCATAATTCAATAATTATACAGTAGTGTTTTGCAAGCGATTCTACCTGTGCCGGTGTAAGCAACTTGCTATATTTATTGTAATTGGTAAATAACGGATCAAGGCTGGAGATTCTTTCGGAAATCCATTTTGTAAGAGTTTTTCGTGAAACTCCAGCCAATTCGGCAAGTTCATATTTGTACATTGCTTTCATTGAATGATATAACTACAAACCTGTTTCTATCCGTTCGAAATAATGCGGGTTTTGCACCGCTTTTGCTTTTACCCTTTCCATAGTTTGGCAAACTGTATCGTACAGATCGCCCAGCTCCGCTTTTCTCTTTTGGGCTCCACCAGAAGTGTTAAAAATAACAATGTCGGTAAAGTAATTATACAGAGCCGGAGGAACTAACCCGAAACCGTGCGCCTGAAAAATTATGTCAACCATCATTTGACGGCGGCGTGCCAATATGTATTTAATTGGGTGTTGTTCTATATTAGCGGGAATGTAAACACGTGGATCGTCGCAAACCAAAACGCCGTTATAGAAGTGGCGAAAAACCGCGTTAAAATCTTCTTTCGTGTTTACGATCCTGTGGTGTATTCCCATGTATTGAAAATCCGCACGTGTCGAACAGCCGCACTCTGGGTAACGCTCCGCCCAGTCGTCGAACGTTGGCAGCATGATAAGGCCACGCTCGGCACTCTGCATTAGTCGGGCGCTTAACGTACTTTTTCCGCAACCGTTGCCGCCTACCAGCAAAATACATTTAGCTTTCCTGTTGTTTTTTTGCGTCTGTGTCTGCATCTGCAATTTTTCTTAATAGTTTTTCGTTTTCCTGGCGTAAGCGGTCGTTTTCTTTCATCTCCATTTCAAGCTTCGCTTTTACCTTTTTAGCCTTTATAGCTTCGCCAATATGCGCACCGTAAATAAGCGCCATTGTTAGCGCTGCCATAACCCACGGCGGCAGCTGTCGATCTGCAGGCAGCACCATAGCCCAAAGGTTAGCCATTTCGCTTTTTTCTTCTTTGGTTGCGCTTACGTCCGCTTCCGCATCTATAAACATAGTGCACAGCCACGATATAAGCCTATCGCCGTTATTTACAAGAAACTCCGCACCTTTTAGGTTAACACGTATAGCAGCGCTTTGTTTGGCCGCCATCTGTTCTGGAGTTTCTGGCAACTCCACATCTTCGCCCTGCTCGAAAAACTGCTTTGGCTGGCTCATTTCGTCGAAAAGCGAATCGTAGTCGCCTACGCCGCCAGTGGCGAACTGGTAGCCGTTATTTGCCTGCTGCTGTTGCTCAGCTGTGGCGTTATCTAACATTTCATCAAAATTCATATTTAACTACTAAAAAAATTACTTATGTTTGTATTGTTGTTTTGGTCCGCTTCGTGCGTACAGCGTAACGGCCGTTTTCGGTTTCATACAGCGCCAAAAAACTTTTAGCCGCTATTTTATAGCGGCTTTTTTATTTCTATAGTAAAATGTTTTCATTGCTAATCTTTTTCTCCCTGTTCTTACGTATTCTACATAAAAATACTGTTTGCCAATCGTTTTTTCATAAACTATTGTATAGGGCTTTTTGCCTTTTGTTATGACGTCAGGAAATTTAACTATCAAAGGAATTAAGCAAAAATCTTTATCTGTTAATTTTGGGTGCTCTTTTTTTGCGTGTCTAATTGCCGAAACATCTATCATTCTTTCGTAATTATCAACATTCGCATCAATAATTTTATTTATTCGTTGCGTTTCTTTTTTTGTCGGTACGTCAAAAATACACCAATTATCATTTTTACTCTTTTCTTCGCCTTGTTCTTCTTGCATTAAAAGATTCAGTATTTTTTCCTGTGCTATTTCCATAGATTACATTTTTTTTACGAAAGACATTAACATTTCTTTCAGCGCATCTTGATTTTTGACATTTACAACACGTGTAATTCTACTGTCTGCGTCCATACACTGCACGCCAACCATTAAAATTTTCGTGTTGCCGTACCTGGTCAAAAACAAAGACTTCTGCGTTTCTCCATCTTGTAGCTGCACTGCGTCGATTTCTTCGTTTAGCTTCTCGCAAATAATATCGAAAACTGGTTCCACTTTGTCGGCTATCATGCCTTTTACAAGCGGGTTGTTTAAAATCTTATCTAACATTTCTAAACTTTTTAACGATTTCTTTCGCTTCGGCGTTGCTTATTACTACAGGGAACGCAAAGTCGCATGGGTTTTCGATTGTGTATTTAACGAAAAGATCTGTTAAAATTTCCGCTGGCGTTACGTCGCGCTCGAACTTAGCCGAAAGACGTGAAGCCGTAAGCTCCATAAATGTAGCCGCTGGTTCTTGCAGCGTAACTATAATTTTGTCTTTTGCTGGATTTGTTGCGTGGTCTAATTCAGCTTGTAATTCTGCTATAGATTCTTTCAAAGCTTCTATTTCAGCGTTTTTTATATCTACCACTGTTCGTAGCTCTTCGAGTTCTTCGCCATTAGCCGTTGACTCTTCCGTTATTCTTTCTTTCAGGCGATTGTGTTCCGCTAACAGATTTTCGTAAACTTCGTTCGATTGATCCGTGTTTGCTAACTGTGCTTCGAGCTGCTCGCAAGAATCAATAATTTCTTCAATAACCTGGACTGTTGTTTTTGAACTTTCTTCAGCCGGATCTATTTCGTTGAACTTGTTACGGATTTTATCCGTAAACCTTCCGGAAAAGGTTGTTTTTTTATCGTATTTCATAGCTGTTTATAAAAATAATAATTCATTATTTTACTTTAACATTAATTTTAAATTACTACATTTGTCTTGTTTTGTTAGGGAGTATCTAACATGTAAAATTGTAAATGAGTGCAGTACTTACAATTCCACCCAAAAAACCACTATTTTTTTAGTGGTTTTTTTGTTATATCAAACGAAGTTAAAAGCAGCTGCTTTTCCACTCCATCCCATTCTCTTTTTACAACAAAACGGAAGTTCTTACTTTCAAACACATATTTTTTAATATCAGACTTTTTCAGGCTTATTTCACCATATTGCACAACAATGGGAATAAAATCTTCAATTTTGAATCCTAACTCATTGATTGTTTTTTCGTGTTTATCAATTATGTGAGACAAACCAAAACCAAGGTGCTTTTTTGCATCGGTAACTTCGCCCCATACAATATCAATATCTCCAATATCGTCTCTATGCAAAGCGGCAATACATTCGCCTCGTTTATGTTTTTTCAAGAATAAAATCGCTTCCTTTGGCTTATTTTTGAATTGCAAAAATTGTTCTCCAAATACACCAGCTAAATTCTTTTTCTGATTACTATTTTTTTCATTCATCCTGTGAATACTATTTTCTGCCATTTATTTACGCATATACATTTGAAAAACAACAACTTTACAGGCTTTTCACAAGGTATTACAGTGTTGTAAATTGATTTTACAACACCGTAAACACCTTTTTACAAAGAGTAAATTTTCTTTCATAAAAGTAGAAAGTAGATTTTGTTTAATTACAACATGTACACACGTTTTTACACTTTGTAACAAACTGAAAATCAATCACTATTAAAATTTAATTGCGGAGTATTTGCAATTTAATTAATAGCTTGCAGTTTTACAGACGTTTCGTAAAACATGCTACCACTAAATACGATTTGTTAAGAAAAACTAAGATTTGTAACATGAGACAGAACACATGTTACTTTTTTGCTGATTTTTTAACAATTTATTTTTTTTGAAAAAATAAATTTTCAATACCCCTAAAATTTGTTACAAATGTTACAAATTACTTAAATTATTGATTATCAACAAATTAAGTAATTTTGTTGTTTTTTATTAAAATATTGACATTCAACATTTTACAAAAATGTAACAATGTAACAAAATTTGTAACAAGTTTGTTACATCCTGTTACAGTCAAAAATACAAATTGTTCATTTTCAGTATTTTATGTATTTTTCTCTTTGTTTGTAACATTTGTAACAATTTTCAAAAAAATGTTACATTATAAATTACTCATTTTCAGTTATTTATAAAGATTGTAACATTTGTAACAAATGTAACAAGGTTTGCAAAAATTTTTTCGTAAAAAACGAAGGCCAGGCAACAAAAAAGCCAGCTCCGTTTTGGAACTGGCTTTTTGTTACAATTGTATCTCACCGATACTTATGGAATAATACGCTTACTTCTTGAATAATTTTGAGTGAGAACCTAATCTTACAAGCGTTAAGATTCGCAATTCACTTTTTTCACAATCATTCTTTTGATAAATCAACAACCAATCTGGGTTTATATGGCATTCTCTACAATCTTTGTATGTTCCTTCCAGTTGATGATCTTTGTTTTGTATTGGAAGTGAAATATCCTGTTGTAACTTTTTAATTATTTCGTCTAATTTATCAATTGGTAAGTTTTGTTTTACTGCGGCTTTGTAGTCTTTTTTATACTTTGTGGTGATAACAATATCTCTCATTTTTCTAATTCTTTTTTATAGTTATCAAAACTGCCACAATGAATAACCTTTCCTTTTCTTGCTTCTTCAATTGCTTTCTTGGTTGCAGAATTTGGTTCTTCTGATTTTGTTTTAAATATTCCTGTTAGCAATAAATTATTTATCATAGCTTCTGCTACTTTGTTTCGACCATCATAATTTAAAACAATTGTTGCCATAAAATTTAAGATTTAATATATATACAAATATATACTAACTTTTTTGTAAATCAATCAGTTGACAGTAAATTGTGTAATTTTCAAAAAAAAACTAAAATAAACTCATCTGTGTATCATTTACCGGCTTTTTCCTTGGTACAAAACAAGGTTTGGTTTGTATTCGGGATTGTGCGGACAAAAAACAGTTGTGCATAGTGCAATAATTTATATATAGAAAATCATTAGTAGATTTTCTATCATGGTAATACAGACAATTAGTACATATCTTCTTCATATTGTTCTTAGTTTTTATGAATCTGTATAATCAAGTAATTTGAACTGTATCCAAAAAATACGGTACCGCCATGTTTACGCGAAAGTTCTAATATGAAAAATAGTGTTATTCCGTCCACTTTTTTCTCATATATATGGAAATAAATGTTTTTGCCATTCTCAAAGCTCCAACACCTATAGCTATAGCCTAAGTATGTAAGAACACTCTTTATTTTATCGACCGCTTCGTTCATTATTCAAAATATTCTGGCTTTGTTTTCTTTAATGTCTCAAATTCTTCATCGGTAAGATAGTCTTCGGCAAAAAACACAAATGGGCGCCCTACGTGTTGGGTAAAACTTATAACAACTCCATCCGTAACAATACCTTCTGTCCAAAACGGTACCTTAAACCGTTTACATGGTCTTTCGCCATTCTTTTCGTAGTGCCTCCATGGCATATCTTCTATAACCTGGCGTAAATAGTCCCGGTCGTATTTACCATTTAACAGCTGCTTTTGTATATAGTTGAAATCCATTAAAAAAGCTGGCTTCCCATCATAAATTGTATAGAAGTTGTATTCGCAAAAAATATCGTGTAAAAAATCGCGTATATCTCTTTCCGCCTTTGTTCTATTGGCTGCTATCACACGCTCGAACGCATCGGTGCGGTAATCTTTTGCCGGGAACCACATTCGGTCTAATTTCTTAGGATATGACAATTGCCGGTTATTTAGAAAATTCAAGAAATGCGGAATTTCCGCATATAGTTTCTGCGAAAAGAATGGATCGAGTGTTTCTATCGGATGCACCTTCAGTACAAAATATCGTTCATCGTTTTTCCCAGCTTTTATGAATTTTTCCTCATTGTTTGAACACAATATGAATTTCCCGAAAAAAGACACTTGTTCGTGGTCCTTGCCCTTCCTGTTCATGGTAAGTTTATCGGCCGTTGACAACGATTTTACACGGTCCATTACAAAGGATTTATCGAGCTCTGTTTCTTCACACATAATCAATAGCTTTCCCGCCCAGTGGAAGTTAAAGTTTTCGGAAAAGTCCTGGCTGCTTACAAAAATGGCGTTCAGCCCAAAAATCTCACGAAGCCATTTTGCGAAAGTTGATTTACCTGTTTTGTTCTCCTTCGATACAAGACAAAGAACTGGCAGCATCTCTGTTGGTCTCTGATATAACAACTGAATGTAATCAAGCCCCATTTCGTAGTATTTCTCGCCGAAAATATGTTTTACCAATGTAAGCGAATACTCACAATCGCCCTCTACCGGTTCGTGCGAAAACTTATTGTACAAATTGTAGCAATCGTGTATAACTGCTTGGTACTGGATATGGTTTGGCACATTGCAGAACGCTTTGTATTTCGGTATTTTATGGATTGCATCCTTTCCGAAGTCGTCGGTGATAGTCCCCTTCTTACGCCCTTTTAGTTCGGCATCGATTTGTCCGTATTGGTTTGGAATAAGCACACTCTCGTAGTAATCATCGCCAATACGGCAGAAGTTTGCCAAGTTACGATGCAAAATTGCAACAACCGTTTGTTTCTCATGGTCGTATTTGTATCGGGTGCTTTTGAAAACAAATTCCTGGGTCCCGATTTTATCCTCGTGCAGGCTATAAAATGATTCAATATTCTGACAACAGAAGAAGTTATACACCTTGGTCATTTTCCGGCGGCAATTCTCACGGAAAAAATATTTTGTAGGTTTGCTAAGGTGCATCAAATCGTCCACAACCTCCTTCTCCTTTCCACGCATTGCTATAAGCAAATCGTCTAATCCTTTCGGGTAGGAATCGTGTGATTGAGTATTTACACATGCAAAATAGAAATCAACATCAAAATCCTTGAACAACTCTCTAATGTTTTCGCATGATCCTATAAATCCAGCCGGGCGTGTGTACAAGTCTTTTCCATGCTGCAATGCTTTCTGGGAAATATCGAAACAGTCTCCATCGTACAACATAACAACATTACGTACATTGCATCGTTCTATAAGGTCAATAATATCCTTAAACATTGCCCCGGATTTTTTGTCACGATATGTTGATATTGATTGTAGGCCAACACACGGAATACCATGCATACAAGCCTTGAACGACTTGAAATACCCCTCGGTAAGAATCAATGTATCGAGTTGCTGGTGCTTCTCGTATATCTCGAGTATCAACCTAGGGAAATACGGCCTTGATTCCGCCCCTTTCGGATACTTGTACTTACAGGTTTTCTCTTCTCCGGTCTTTTCGTCCTTTATGGTTTTTGGAGTTGCGTAGCGGATTATTTCAACCTCCTTCATCGCTCTTCCTGTCCCCATTCGTCCAGTGTAGTCCGGGTTCTCGAAATATATGAGGTTTCGGTGTATGTCGTACACCGGAATCACGATATTTCCGTCCCGGTCTTCTTTGAATGCCGGCATTTCCACCTTGTAGTCAAGGTCGTTATCGTGGTTCCAACCATAGACCGTCAGTTTTAGATCTTCGTCGGTTGCACCAAGTTCCTCGTATATTCTTTTCTTGAAATAACTCATTTTGTAAATTCTTGGAATACTTCCTCTATTATTGGCATTGCTAAGTCAGGAATTTCTGTGCGTCCTGTACTCCAATTGTAGATAGTCTGTAACGACGAAACGGTTCTCTCTACAATGCGTTTTTTGAACTCCATGTATCGTCCAAATGGAACTGCGTTTAGCATGATGTTCAACCTTTTTGCTTTTTCTTTCTTGTCCATCTTATATTAAAGTTTTGAAATTCTCTACTAATGTGTAGTTAAACGCCAAATCTTCTTCACGGCAAGTATGCAGCACCTTATCTTGCAGGAAATCGAAGGATGCTCCAACGGAATAGAAATGCGAATAATCTATCATCAGGATAAATATATCCTGGTACTTTTTTCTAATGTAACTAACAACTCGTTCTATCCTCTCATAGTCCGAGAACATTATAAAATACATTGCTACCATATTATATCATTTATAGAGTTTCTACTTCTACTATCTTAAATTCAATCATTTTCCGATCTTTATAAAGTGTCCGAATTGTAATAGTATCGTCGGTTTCTTCGATTCGCACAAAGTTTATTAGAGGTTGTATGTCATTTCTTCGTACATATCTAGTATCTTTAATCAAAGTCATTATAAAATCTTTCACAATAGCATTGGTTTCAAAGTTCTTGTCTTTCAACCAATAATTTACGTTTAATTGCAAGTTTATTAGCCACATAGGCCGTTTGCTATCAATTACAAAAATTTTTGTTTCCGCCTTATACATAATTATATTATTAAAAATTTTGGATGCTGGAGGAGAATCGAACTCCTCACGCTGCAAGTTTTATCGAATCCGCTACCCACTCGGATGTACAGCATCAGTTGAAGGTTGGCGTGGAATCGAACCACACACCTGGCCAAATTTTAGGAACGCTCATTCTTTTGGAATGCAGATGACTTATCCTCCGGCTACCCATTACCGGAATACAACCTTTATGATTTTACCGCTTTAGGCTGCCGGCATTGGTCCATAGTAGGGAATCGAACCCTACACGCCCCGGGCTTTTATCCTTCCGAACTACCCATTATTCGTGTATATGGACTTGCGGTATCTCAGGACCTCACTAGGTGGCAGCGGTGGAATCGAACCACCGACCGTTGCAGACTTTACTCAAATGCTACCCATTACATTGCTACTGCCACTGGTTTTAGGTGCAGGTATAAAAAGAAGACGAAAGCTCTGGCAAGCCACAAACGACTTTTATAACCATACACCAGGTGTTTGGCGATACACAAAAAAAAAAGCGGTAAAACTCGTTGTGAATTTTACCGCTTGTGTGTTTTATGAATAAATGTTAGTAATGCCCTCGTAAAGACAATATATGTATTTTTCCGGAGACAACCTCGTAAACTAATCTGTCACCATCGCTAATTCTTCTGCTCCAACATCCAGAAAGATTATATTTCAAAGGTTCTGGTTTTCCAATTCCAGTATATGGATGATCGACTATGTCTTTTATAAGTGCTGAAATCCTTTTTTGCACTTGTTTATTACCCGATTTTTTCCAATATTCAATGTCAGATAATGCTTCAGATTTGTAGATTACTTCCATAAATCATCAATTTTTATCTTTTTGCCCTTGCTGGAACGACTACGTTCTATTTTTTTTACAAACTCTTGGTCGTAAGGTGAAATTTCCTTTGTGTTGTTTGGTTGAATCTCGACAAAGTTTAACGACTTCAAGAACTCAAGAAGTTTCTTAGCACCAGAGAAACGCTCGTTCAATATTAATGTGTAAGTTGCCATAGCCTGAAAATTTTTATTGTGCAAATATACAACCATTTACGGTAAAATTCAATATGTCAATGTACTCTCGTTTATTTGCTTATATTTGCAAACTCGTTTTTATTTTGTAAACGACTTTGCAAATATATGTTTAATTTCCAATATTGGAACTTTATATTTCCAATATTTTAATTTAATTATAGTAAATGATTGAAAATCAAGAAGAAAAAATTTTAAAAAAATTACGAAACAGTAATATTATCCCGCATAAAATTGCAAAAGCAACTGGATTAAGCGACAGTACAATTAAGAACTACATAACAGGTGCGACAAAACCGACACCTGCAAACCTTAAAATATTGGAAAACTATTTCAATAATTCCAAAATTGAAAACTCTGTAATTGTAAACAACATCAACAATTCTGGTTATATCGATAGCAGAATCTACGATAGTAATTCTCCCGATGTATTAAAGGCTGAGATTTCAAAATTAGATAGCATTATTGCAGACAAAGAGGACCAAGTTCGCACGCTCACGGACCAAGTTCGCACGCTCACGGACCAAGTTCGCACGCTCACAAGTTCGCTTGCGAAAAAGGATGAAATCATTGAAAAATTGGTCGAAAAATTAGGATGATTTTTTTTGCTAAAAAATGGGGCTTTTTTGGGACATCAATTTGCCATTTTTCCAATGATTTTAAAAACAAACATATTAATAATCAATAACTTGTCGGTAAAAGACACCCGTTCTATTTCCGGGGGTTCGAATCCCCCACTTTCCGCAGAAGGGTTGCCGTAAGGCAGCCCTTTCTTGTTTTATCCCATTTGCAAAGCATTTTAGCATCGTTTTTTGTCAGTTCAACCGAAATAGATTTTAGAAAATAAAAATCTAATGTTGTTTTGCATGCGAAAAGAAAATAAAGCGTATGAAAACAATTAATAGAATTGTAGCAATTCTTTCGTTAATCGGTATGGCTGTGGCTGTTAATGCGCAGCAACGTTTAACATTGGAACAGTGCAGAGCGTTGGCTCTTGAAAACAACAATCAGTTGAAAATTGCTCAGGAAGAGATTAATAAAGCCGGATACGATAAAAAGTCTGCTTTTGCTAATTATCTTCCAAAAGTTTCGGTATCGGGCGTCTATGCATATAATAGTATAGATGAAATGCATTTGTTGAGTGACGAACAGGATATGTCCTTAAGAAATTTGGGAACAACTGTCGGCACTCAGGTTGGTGGTTCGTTGCAGCAGATGCAGCAAAATGCTGTCGGAACTGTTCAGCAGATTATGGCAAATCCTGCTGCGGATCCTGCTCTTGCTCAACTGATAGGTAACAGTCCTACAATTCAGCAGTTGTTGCAGGTCATTCAGACAACCGATGTGTCTGCCTCACTTGCACCTACGGTGGCAACGCTCAACGGAATCGGTTCCGAAATTGCCGATAATTTGATTTTAGATACAAAGAATGTGTTCGCTGGAATTGTGTCTGTTCAAGAACCGATATTCATGGGTGGAAAAATCGTAACATATAATAAGATTGCCGCTGCTAAAAAAGAATTGGAGGAAACAAAATACAGCTCTGAAGAACAGGAAACTACAATTGAAACAGATAAATTGTATTGGCAGATTGTATCATTGACAAATAAACTGAAACTGACAGAAAAGTATGTGGAATTGCTTCAAACAATGTCGGAGAATGTTGATAAGATGGCAGATGAAGGTGTGGCAACAGCTTCAGACAAACTTTCTGTGAAAGTGAAATTGAATCAGGCGGAAACAACATTGTTGAAAGTTCAGAACGGATTGGCTTTGTCAAAAATGTTGCTTTGTCAGCATTGTGGAATGGATATAAATACAGACATAAGTCTTGCTGATGAAACATTGGAGGATGTTGTTGTTTCGGAATTGCAGATTCAATATACAGAGAATGATATTATGGAGAATCGTCCTGAATTAAGAAGCTTGCATCTTGCTACAGAATTATATAAGCAGAATGTGAATTTAACCCGTTCGGACTATCTTCCGACTGTAGCAGCATTCGGAAATTATGTATTGTCGAATCCATCTTGCTCGGACAATGGATTTCAGAATGAATTTTCAGGATTCTGGAACGTAGGAGTTGTTGCGAGAATTCCGATTTTGCAATGGGGCGAAGGTGTGAACAAAATTCGTAAAGCAAAAGCTGATGAGAAAATTGCTCAGTATAAATTAGATGATGCAAAAGAAAAAATTATGTTACAGGTGAATCAATATGAACGTCAGATAGAGGAGGCTAAATCCCGCGTAAAAATGGCTGAGGAAAAGATGAGCGATGCGGAAGAAAATCTACGAATGGCAACATTAGGATTCGAAGAAGGAGTGATTCCGTCTTCAGGATTGACTGAAGCACAAACTGCATGGTTGCAGGCTCATTCAGAATATATTGATTCAAAAATAGATTGGATAATGGCAAAAGTTTATCTACAAAAAGCAACTGGAATACTAAATAAATAAAAAGATAATAAAAATGGCAACAGACAGACAACAAACAGTAAACACAATTGCGGCATTGGTCGTTTTAGCAACAATTATTGCGATAATTTGTGTAGTAGGAATTTTAACTTTCGGAAAAACTGATGAAATAATTCAGGGACAGGCGGAAGCAAACGAATATCGTATTTCAAGTAAAGTTCCTGGACGTATTCTTGAATTCCGTGTTCACGAAGGACAATATGTGAAAGCAGGTGATACTTTGGCAATAATTGAAGCGCCAGAAGTTGCTGCAAAAATGGCTCAGGCTGAAGCTGTGAAAACTGCGGCAGAAGCTCAGAATACCAAAGCAGAAAAAGGTGCCCGTCAGGAACAAATCCAAGCAGCATACGAAATGTGGCAAAAGGCAAAAACTGGCCGTGAAATCACTGAAAAATCATATAATCGTATCAATAACCTTTATAAAGAAGGTGTTGTTAGTGCTCAAAAATACGATGAAGTAAAAGCACAGTATGATGCCGCTATTTCAACTGAAAAGGCTGCAAAGGCACAATATTCTATGGCAGTGAACGGAGCTCAGGAAGAAGATAAGGAAATGGCTGCGGCACAAGTAAAACAGGCAGAAGGTGTTGTTGCCGAAGTTACTTCGTACATAAACGAGACTATTTTAACTGCATACGCTGATGGAGAAGTTACAGAAATTTATCCTCATGTTGGTGAATTAGTTGGAACAGGTGCGCCGATAATGTCTGTGTCGATTATGGATGATATGTGGGCAACATTCAATGTTCGTGAAGATTATTTGTTGCAAATGCAGGTAGGAGCCGAGTTTGATGCGTATATACCAGCATTGAATCAAACAACAACAATGACTGTGAACTTTATAAAAGATCTTGGCGATTACGCTGCTTGGAAAGCAACAAAACAAACAGGACAATATGATTTAAAAACATTTGAAGTTCGTGCAGTACCAACTTCGGAAGTTCAAGGTTTGCGTCCAGGAATGACTGTGCTTTATAAAATCAACGAAAATAAATAGTTTGTCACAAACATAAAGGCTGAAAAAATAATATGGTATTGTCGGTTGTAAAAAGAGAAATTAAGCGGTTGCTGAGTCGTCCTCTGTATTTGTTCAGTATGATTCTGGCTCCTCTGTTCGCTTACATTTTCTTTCCAACTCTTATGATGGAAGGACTTCCTACAGATTTGCCTGCAGGTGTTGTCGATTTGGATAATAGTTCTGTTACTCGACAGATAATCAGGAATTTGGATGCATTTCAACAGACAAAAATTGTAGCTCAGTATAACAATTTTGCTGAAGCAAGAACGGCTATGCAACGTGGCGAAATTTATGCCGTGTATTATATTCCCGAAGGAACGACGAAAGAAGCGCTTGCAAGTAAACAACCGACAGTTTCTTTTTATACGTCAGCTTCATATTTGATACCGGCTTCGTTGGTGTACCGTGATATGAAAATGATGTCGGAATATGCTTCAGGTGCTATTACAAGAAGTACGTTGTATGCAAAAGGATATACCGAAGATCAGGCAATGGCGATGTTGCAGCCGATAAAAATGGAAATGCATGCGGTAAACAATCCGTTGTTGAATTATTCTGTGTATTTGTCAAATTCCTTATTACCGGCAATTCTAATGATTCTGATTTTTCAGGTAACGATATATTCCATTTACTCAGAATTGAAGGAAGAAACATCGAAAGAATGGCTGGCAATGACAAATAACAGCATATATAAGGCTGTCATAGGGAAATTAATACCTCAGTTTTTTGTATGGATGTTGATGGGCGTAACTTGCTTAGTTGTGTTGTATGGTAATTGTCATTTTCCTCTGAATAGCGGATTGTTGCCTATGGTGGCATTAATGTTTGTCTTTGTAGTTGTATGCCAGGGATTTGGCGTGTTTTTGTGCGGAGCGTTGCCTTCGATGCGATGGTCTTTGAGTATAGCTACATTATGGGGAGTGCTTTCTATTCCAATTAGTGGCTTTTCGTTCCCTCAAATGGCGTTTCCTCCGGCGTTACAGGCATTATCATATTTATTCCCGATGCGTTATTATTTCCTAATATATGTTGATCAGGCTTTAAATGGATGGTCGTTTGGCTATACTTGGTTATTTTATGTTTGCTTATTGGCATTTCTGATATTGCCAATATGTGTAATGGGGAGATTGAAGAAATTCTTGTTGGAATATCATTATCAAATTTAGAATGAGTATGAAATGGTTGCAAAATATATTGGATGTGTGGCGTCACGAATTTATTCGTGTGTTGCATGATGAAGGCGTGTTAGTATTTTTCTTAGTTGTTCCGTTATTATATCCACTTTTGTATGCTTATTTATATAATAATGAAACAGTTCGTGAAGTTCCTACTCTTGTGGTTGATAATTGTAAATCGTCAATGAGTCGTGATTTTTTGCGAAGAGTTGATGCAACATGCGATGTGAAAATTATCGGACATTGTGCCGATATGCAGGAAGCTCAGGAATTAATACGAAAACACAAAGCGTATTGTCTTATATATGTTCCTTCTGAATTTCAGAAAAATATTCTTGAAGGAAAACAGTCGGTTGTGGAACTTTATAGCGATATGAGTGGATTGCTGTATTACAAGGCTGTTCTTAGTTCCTGTACGGAAGTATCGTTGGAAATGAATCAGGATATAAAAATGCAGCGTCTTGTAGGTGCAACAAAGGAACAGGCGGAAACATTTGCGTATCCTATTAAGTATGAATTCGTTCCAATGTTTAATACACAAAGTGGATTTGCAACGTTTGTAATACCGGCAGTATTGATGCTGATAATTCAACAGACGTTGGTACTTGGTGTTGGAATGATAATGGGAGATGAACACGAAAAACGTAGGAAAGGTATTGTAAATCTTCATGTGCAAGGCCGTAAACCATTGACAATATTGTTGGGAAAAGCAGGCGTGTATCTTTGTTTTTATGCGGTAATTGCTGCCTATTTTGTTTGTATTCCAAATATGTTCAGTTTGATTCATATCTGGCAATGGAAATCTATGTTGGCATTTATGTTGCCATATATTCTATCCTGCATATTCTTTAGTATGATAATTTCGGTATTTGCTCGCGATAGAGAATCTTTTATTGTATTGTTTGTATTCTTGTCTGTACCGATGATGTTTATTTCGGGAATTTCATGGCCGGGAGCTTCTATTCCTTCTGTATGGAAAGCATTGTCATATATTTTCCCTTCAACTTTGGGAATAAATGGTTTTGTTCGGATAACAGAGATGGGAGCATTAGCATCAGATGTAAGATTTGAAATTGTTGGTCTTTGGATTCAGGCAATAGTGTTCTTTGTGATAGCATGGCTATTGTACCGCAAAAACTATCTTTCGAAACAGGATTTATAGATATACTGCAAAATATTTAGATGAGCATTAGAATTTGTTTTGCACAATTTTGAGGTGGAATAAATTTAATTAAAGTTTTTTATGTTAGAAATTTTATAATTTCGTAGCATAAAAAATATATATGGCTCAGCGATTTTTGTATTCTCTTTTATTTGTTATGTGTGTTATGGCGGGGTTTTCACAATCTAATTCTATTCGGGTAAATCAGGTTGGTTATAAGACTATAGGAATGAAGACCGCTTTTGTTGCAGATAAGAATCTTCAGACTTTTGAGGTTCGTAATGCTGAAAACGAGGCTGTAGTTTATACGGGAAATTTATCAAAAGCAAACTATTGGAAACTTTCGGAAGAAAATCTTCAAGTTGCAGATTTTTCTGATTTTCAACAGGATGGTGTGTTCTATATAGTTTGTGGAGATGAAAAATCATACAATTTTGAAATTAAAAAAGAACGTATCTATACAGATGTTTCTCAAGCTGCGTTGCGTGCTTTTTATTATTGGCGAGCTTCAACGGAATTGTTACCCCAATTTGCTGCTTATAAAGGTGTAGATTTTTCGCGGCCGCTTGGTCATGCTGATACAGAGGTCTTAATTCATTCATCAGCAGCTACAAAATCGCGTCCGGAAGGAACTGTTGTTTCTGCGCCAAAAGGTTGGTATGATGCAGGTGATTATAACTTATATGTGGTAAATGCAGGGATTTCATTCCATTCCTTGGCTTTTGCATACGAGATGTTTCCGGAATATTATAAGTCTTTGTCATTAAATATACCAGAATCGGGAAATGGTGTGCCTGACATTCTGAACGAGCTAAAATGGGAATTAGATTGGCTGTTTGCAATGCAGGACGAAGATGGTGGTGTTTATACCAAATTGTCATCATTACGTTTTTGCAGTATGATTATGCCGCATGAAGACACGTTGCCTAGATATATGATTGGAAAATCAACAGCGTCGGCTCTTGATTTTGCTGCAATGATGTCTATGGCTTCGAGAATTTTTTCTAAATATGAGGAACGGTTTCCGAATGTTTCTAAAGATGCTTTAGCTGCGGCAAAACGTGCATGGCAATGGGCTAAGAAAAATCCAGAGATTTATTTTAAAAATCCTTCAGATGTCCATACTGGCGGTTATTACGATACAAATGTGTCGGATGAATTTTTCTGGGCGGCTTCGGAATTATATATAACAACAGGCGAACAAGAATATTTGAAAGAATTGGATTTTTCGATAGATTTTCCTGTGCCAGAGTGGGGAACTGTAAGTTCTTTGGGTTTAATGTCGTTGGTGTTGCATGAAGAAAAATTACAAGAAAAGAAGGATTTAGTTTTTTCAAAATTTAAGAATTTAGCAGATAATTTGATTTCGTTATACGAGAATTCTGGTCATAGAGTTCCAATCGAAATTTTCAATTGGGGAAGCAATGGCGTTATCTCTTCTTCTGGAGCTTTGCTTGGAATAGCTTATAAGGAATATGGTGAAAAGAAATATAAAGATGCCATGTTGTCTTCATGGAATTATTTGTTGGGTTGTAATCCAACGGGATATTGTTTTGTTTCAGGATTTGGTACAAAATATCCTCGACATTTTCATGATAGAAGATGTACTTCCGATGGAATCGAAGAACCTATTCCAGGATATATATCCGGTGGTGCAACGAATATTGTGATTCGTGACTGTGGAAAAAATGGTTATCCTGCATTGACGCCAGCTGGTTGTTACCGCGATGCAATTTGTAGTTTTTCTACAAACGAAATTGCTATAAATTGGAATGCTCCTTTTGCTTTATTGGCGGGAATGGTAGAAAATCTTTAGTTGGATTCGTTTTCGTAGATTTTCTTTAGGTAGTTGTCGAATTCAAATCCTATAACGATTACGTCGTCAACTTGTTCCCATTCTCCTTGCCATTGTTGGAACTGTTTCTTTAATTCAATGCCTTGTTTTGCCATTGGCAGATGTTGAATGGAAAGTATGTTATGTTTGAATTTTTTGAACTTCATTTTCTTTCCAGAAGTTCCTCCAAATTGATCAGCATAACCGTCACTGAACATATAAAATCTGTCTCCTTGTTGTACGCGTATATGTTCGGTTGTAAATAAAATATCTTGGTCGTTGCTTAAGCCTACAGGATTTTTGTCGCCTCTATAAATAATTGACTGTTTGTTTCTTACAAGAATCATTCGGGTAAGTGCTCCGGAAAATTCTAAAATACCTGTATCTGTATGGAAAACACAAATGGAAATATCCATACCGTCTTTTACTGCACTTTCGTCGTCGAGTTCGTTCTTAGTGAAAAGTTCTATAAGTGATTTGTTGAGATAGTCAAGAATTTCTGAAGCTTTATGTATGTTACGTTTTGTAGTTGTTTGCAGCAGATTGTTTCCAATGATAGACATGAATGCTCCAGGAACGCCGTGGCCAGTACAGTCAGCACATACAATAAATATTTTATTTTCAATTTGCTTTACCCAATAAAAGTCACCGCTAACAATATCCTTTGGCATGTAAAGAATAAAGTAGTTCGGTATTAATTGTTTGAACTTTGCGCGCGCAGGCATAATAGCCGATTGAATTCTTTTTGCATAGGTTATACTGTCAAGAATGTTTTTATTCTTTATTTCAAGTTCTTCCTGCTGAGTTTCAAGTTTTTGCGTGTAAAACTCAGTTCTTGCCAAACGTTCTTCTGCTCTTCTTCTCTTTAAAACTATTAACCTGATGATTATCAATATGATTAGAATGCAGATTAATGCTTCTATAAAATATGCCAGCTTAGTTTTCCAAAATGGCGGCGTAACAGTAATGGAAATACTTTTTTCGGCAGACCAGATTCCGTCATCGTTTGCTGCCATTACTTTCAGTAAATATTTCCCCACTGGAAGTTGTACTATGTTGATATAGTTTTGGTTATTTAACTCTATCCAATCATTTTGTCCGGAAATAAAGTACTTGTACTGATTTAATAGTGGCTTCGTATATTCTAATGCAACGAATGATATATTTATGTTTGAGTTATTCCAAGGAATTACAATATTTTGTCCGTTTTTAATCAAGAGTTCATGTCTTTGATTGTCTTCGGTGTAGTCGAGATTAAGAAACTCTAAATTAGGAATTTGTGAAGAGGTTTTTATAGAATCAGGATGAAAAATATTGATTCCTTGAGTTCCTCCAAAAAACATAAAACCGTTGGAAGTTTTGAATGCGGCGTGAGGAGAAAATTCGTAGTCCTGAATACCGTCGCTTAAGGAGAATGTTCTACAAATATTTGAGTCTGGAATGAATGCGTTCAGACCATTGTCGGTTCCAGCCCAGATATCGTTGCCATTGATTAATACGGAATAAATTTCATTAGAAGAAAGTCCGTCGTTCATGGAATAAAGTCCACTGTTGTTGTTTTGGAAATTGTATTTGATTAAACCAATGTTTGTTCCGAACCAAAGATTTCCATTGTAATCTTCGGTAATGTCATAAATTCTTTTTTGCTGTTCCGATGCAATGTTTTGGATTACGTCAATTCTCTGAAACGAATTGTTTTTGTAATTGAAAGCACAAACACCGTTTTCTGTACCAATAACAATCTTACTCTTGTAATTCTCATAAATACAGTTTATTTGGTTTGAGGGAAGGCTTGTTGCATCAAAATGTGTTATAGTATGATTCTTAGTGTCGAATACTATTATTCCATAGTTTGTTCCAATCCAAAGATTTTCATGCGAGTCAAGTAAAAGGCATTTGATGCGTTTTTTTGTTAGACAGAATGACTGTAATTCGGGGAATTTTTTGTCGATGGAAATAAAACTTTTGTTCTTTATGTGATATAAAATAAGAAAACCGTCACAGCCAATGAGCATTTCATTGTCGGAGAATTTTATAATGGATGTTATGTGGTTTGTTGGAAAATTCCCTTTGTCGGCAGAATAAGTCTTTTTTGTGTGTTCAATCATGTCATAAATTTGTAAACCTCCAAATTTTGTCCCGAAGAACACTAAATTATTTTCTTTGTAAATAGCTGTAGTATAATTGTATTTTAGGCTATTCCCTTCATCTTCATTGCCAAGTAGCTGAAAACGTCGGGGTTTTACGTCAAGTTTATTTAGACCATTTTGTGTTCCAAACCATAAAATGTTTCCGTAACTTTTTGTAACGCAGCTAGTTTGGTTTGTTGATATGTCTTGCCTTTGGGCTGTGTGTATATAGTTTGAAAAAACTTCCTCTTTTGTATCAAAGCAGAAAACACCGTTGCTTTCTGTTGTAATCCATATAAAATTAGGGTTATAACCTTCGGAAATGCCGTTTACGGTAGATTTCGTCGTTGTTGAATAATAATATGTTTTAAATTGTTTTGTCTTTTTGTTAAACAAATTCAATCCATTCTGTGTTCCAATCCATAGTTGTTTTTTTGAGTCTTCATGAATGGATAATATTCGGTTGTCGCTGATTTGATTCTTTAAGTTTGGGTCCGCTCTAAAGAAGATAAATTCATCGTTCATAGGTTCATAGTAACCTAATCCATTGTCGGTACCAATCCATAAAATACCTTGGGAATCTTGAAAAATAGGATAGTGGTAGTGGTCGAATTCTTCTTGAAAAATATCCAATGATAGTTTGTAAACTGTAGCTTTTCCTGTCTTTAGATTAACTCGTACAATTGTATTGTAATTTTTCATCCATAGACAGTTCTCGCTGTCGCAAAAAACATTCTGAATAATGTTATTTTCAATGTTGTAATTTCCTGTGGTGTCATAGAATCTATTACATTCGTAAGAGTCTCTGATTATTTGAGTTAAACCAAATTCTGTAGCCACCCAGATGTTTTGATTTTTGTCTTCGCAGATTCCATAAATATTGTTCGCAGAAATTGTTTTTGGATTCTTTGGGTCGCATTTAAAAACAAGAAAATTTTTTCCGTCAAATCTGTTCAGGCCGGCATTGGTTCCAATCCAAAGAAAACCTTTTGAGTCTTGAAAGATGCAACGAACGTTATTGTGTGAAAGTCCGTCGGAGTTTGTGTATGTTTCAAAAGAGAACCTTTTCCCTGTTAACTGAGTATTTGCAACACAGTGGAAGTGAATTGATAAACAAATAAATAATATGGAAAAAATTCGTTGTATCATTTTATAATGTTTATCGATATCTCCATGCGGAATCGTTTTTGAAAAGTTTTCTGTAACGAAGCGATGGTGAAGGAATGAATTCTCCTATTTGTAAAGAATTCCATTTTTCGTCAATTTTTTTAATTGTTTCTTCATCGCTTGTAACAGGAGTTGGCCAGTCTCTGCGTTGTTCTTCTTCTAATTTTGTGCTTCCGTCTATAATCAGACAATTGTTTTCTATAATACAGTCGGTAGCAGGATTGTAGTTATTTAGAACATTCCAAATTATTGAATAGGTATCGGTTTCGTCAAGTTGTTTGTCATATAGAATAATGACAGATTTTGAATTGTCGGCCTTTGCAAAATCAATTGCCTGTTGAATTTTGTTTGTGTGCGTATTTTCTTCAACAGCAAGAAAAATGAACTTTTTGTTTGTCGTTAGTTCTTTTTTTGTTGCGTCAATAGCAAGTTTGCTTCCAAAACCAATTTTAGGACTTGAATGGTCAAGAACATCAAGCGGTCCAGGAATAATAATAGTATCTTCTGACGGGTTAAAATTACATTCTATTGCTTTCAAAACAGCTTTTTCGTCTGTTATGTCGCATTGCTCATCAACTATTATCAGTGTTTTGTTGCTTGACATTTGTCCGGCTCCCCAAAACGCATTTATAACTTTCTGAACTTGCCCATCGTAATTTTTCTTAATTTTTGCAATAACTAGATTATGCGAAACTCCTTCAAAAGGCATTGTGTAATCTATCAGTTCTGGGCAAAACAACATTTTGATAGGAGCAAGGAATATCCGTTCTGTTGCTTTTCCCATCCACGCGTCTTCCATTGGAGGAATTCCCACAATAGTGGTTGGATAGATTGCATTTTTGCGGTGAGTTATACAAGTTATGTGGAATTTTGGATAATAGTCTGGTAAAGAATAAAATCCTGTATGATCGCCAAAAGGACCTTCGAGAAATTTATCTTCTTGTGGATCAACGTAGCCCTCTAAAACAAAATCTGCATCAGAAGGAACCTCTAAATCATTAGTAATACATTTTACAAGAGTTACTGGCTTTTTTCTAAGAAAACCGGTAAGAAGAGCTTCGTCAATATTTTCAGGCAGTGGCGCCGTTGCGGAAAATATATTTGCAGGATCACCGCCAATTGCAACACTAACAGGCATTCTTTTTCCTAATTTCTTGTATGCTTCGTAATGATTTGCCCCAGTTTTGTTTTTGTGCCAATGCATTCCTGTGGTTGCTTTGTCAATTACTTGCATGCGGTACATGCCCATGTTTCTTGAACATGTTTCTGGATGTTGGGTAATAACCATGGGAAATGTAATGAACTTTCCTGCGTCATGTTTCCAACATTTTAAAATTGGCAGACTTGTTAAATCAATATCCTTTTCAATTACTTCCTGACATTCCGCTTTTCTTTTTGTGTGTTTGGGAAGCCAATTTTTTAGTTCTGCAAGTAAGGGTAAAAAGGAAAGTTTATCCGAAAGACTCCTCTTTGGCGAAGTTGCCAATTTGAAGATATTCTCAATTGTATCTTTATGGTCATCTAACTTGTTGCAATTCAGAGCTAAACAGATTCGCTTTTCGCTGCCAAATGCATTGATTAAAACCGGATAATTTGTTCCGTTATTTGTAAAGAGTAGGGCTTTATTTCTGTTTTCTGGTGATTTTGAAATTCTATCGGTTATCTCGGTTATTTCTAAATCAGTTTTTACAGGTTCTGTTATTGTTAATAATTCGTTTTCCTCAGAAAGTTTCTGTATAAAATCCGATAAATTCATGGATATGTAACCTTTAGAGATTATCTAAATCTTTTCAATTCGTGAACAGTAAATGTCCATTGAGGGAATTTTACTTCAAAATCAGATGCTTTTACTGTGTACCAAGGCGATAAAGTGTTATCGTTGAGGTTTTTCAAAATTTCAATCTCTTGCGCAGGCACGAAGCTTTGAGCACAAATGAATGCTTTTTGTTTCGTTGTTGTGTTTATTACAACGTCTAGAACAAGTATTGCGTGACCAGGATTTCCTCCATGGATAAAAACGTCTCCCGGTTGTATGTTGCTGATAGGTACGGAAATAAGTTCTTTTGTTAAAGAAGCAGTTCCTGCATACATGAATATTTTATCTAGATATTTTCGGAATGTTGCGTAAGAATAATCTTTTGGAGCTTTATTTGCTTCCCATGTAACTCTGCTTCCTAAAACTTTTAAACGACTTCCTTCAGCCCATTTAACGTAGTCGATTCTGTCGCCGCTGGTAAAGTTGAAATGAATTTCGGAATATTTCTTTTGTTTCCATAACCATTCCGCACGTAAACGCATTATTGCATCGGCACATTGTTGTAAATCAGTTTCTCCAATTTCCATGTCAACAACAGCAAAGGCTCCGTCCTGATAGGCTTTTACCGACTTGTTGTATAAATGAACTTTTGCGCCGTGTGCTTTTAATGGAAGAGTACGAAGATATTTAGTAAATGAATTGTCGTCGCATTTTTCTCGAACAAATCCCTTAGGTGGCAAAATTCTTGTCTCTACAGTCATGCCGCTTGTGTTCAGGGTTGTTTGATTTACACTTGCTGTAAAAAAAGTTAAACAGAAAAATCCAATAAGAATGTATAGTGTGTTCTTCATTTATTTCTAATTTTTACAAATATATGAAAATACTGAATTTAAAGAATAATCAAATTTGTTTTAATCTGTTAAGAATGAAATATTTTTACTCAGAAGTGAGCCTTGGTTTTTATATATTTGCGTCGTATTCAAAAAATGTGATATGAAAAAAGTTCTTTTTATTGATCGTGATGGTACTATTTTACAGGAACCAAGCGACGAACAGGTTGATTCTTTTGAAAAATTTGACTTCCTTCCAAATACGATTTCTGCTTTGAAATCAATTTGCGAACATACAGATTATGAGTTGGTTATGGTGACTAATCAGGATGGACTTGGAACGGATTCTTTCCCTGAAGATACGTTTTGGCCAGTTCACAATTTGATGCTTTCTGTGTTGAAGTCCGAAGGAATTGAATTTGCTGACATGTTGATAGACAGGACTTTTGATTATGAAAATAAGCCGACAAGAAAACCTGGCATAGGAATGTTGGGAAAATATTTTTCCGAGGAATACGATTTAAAACATTCGTATGTGATTGGTGATAGAAATACCGATGCTCAATTAGCAGTAAATTTGGGTTGTAAATCCTTGATTATTCGTGGAAATCATTTGAAAGAGGAAACACTTCCTGAATCCTGTGAGCTTGTTGTTGATTCTTGGAATGAAATTGCTCAGAGACTTACATTTCCATTGCGTTATGCTCATGTAACACGAAATACAAATGAGACGAAAATTGACATTGAACTTCTTCTTGATGGTCGTGGAAAGTCGGAGATTTCTACAGGAATCGGATTCTTCGATCATATGTTGGAACAACTTGCACGTCATTCAAATTGTGATTTGAAAATCAATGTGAAAGGTGATTTACATGTAGATGAACATCATACAATAGAAGATACGGGAATTGCTTTAGGTGAAGCTTTTTTGCAGGCATTAGGTAAAAAAGAAAGAATAGAACGATATGGTTTCTTGTTACCAATGGATGATTCGTTGGCACAGGTTGCTATTGATTTTTCTGGTCGTCCTTGGCTGATATGGGATGTGGAATTTAAACGTGAGAAAGTAGGAGAGCTGCCAACAGAAATGTTGTATCATTTCTTTAAATCGTTCAGCGATGCAGCAAAATGTAATCTAAATATTGCTATTCAAGGAGACAACGAACATCATAAAATTGAAGCTATATTTAAAGCTTGGGCTAAATCAATAAAAATGGCGGTGTCTCGTAGTTTGAATAATCAGTTGTTGCCTTCGACAAAAGGTTTGTTGTAAAAACAACTTTTCCAAATAGATAAAAAAAGAGAGCTTTTAGCTCTCTTTTTTTATTCATTTGGGTCAACTTCACGGTCTCTGAAACCTAGCATGTAGAGGATGCCATCCAAACCGATTGTGCATATCTTATTTTCTGCACGTTCTTGTACTTTGGGTTTGGCGTGGAATGCAATTCCTAAACCGGCAATGTTAATCATCGGAAGGTCATTTGCACCATCTCCAACGGCGATAACCTGTTCTAAGTGTATATCTTCTTTGAATGCTATTTTTCGTAGTAATTCAGCCTTCATCTGACCATCGACAATATCACCGACATAATTACCTGTCAATTTACCGTCAACAATTTCTAGTTCGTTGGCAAAAACGTAATCTATACCTAATTTAGTTTGTAGATAACGTCCGAAGAATGTGAATCCTCCTGAAAGAATAGCTACTTTATAGCCGAAACGTTTCAGGGTGCGGATAAGTCTGTCGGCACCTTCGGTCATAGGTAATTTGCGCGCAATGTCGTCAAGAACGCTTTCGTCTATACCTTTAAGTAATTTTATTCTGCGACGGAAACTTTCTTTAAAGTCAATTTCACCACGCATAGCAGATTCGGTGATTTCAGAAACTTCTTTTTCTACGCCTGCATATTTTGCTAATTCAACAATTACTTCTGTTTGAATTAAAGTTGAATCCATATCGAAGCAAATCAAACGGCGGTTTCTTCTAAAAGCATTGTCTTCCTGGAATGCAATATCGAATCCGATTTTCTTAGAAATTTCCATGAAACTAGCCTTCATTTTCTTCTCGTCAGTAGGAGTTCCTCTTACAGAAAGTTCTACGCAAGCTCGGTTGTTTGATTCGTATTCTTGTTTGAATGAAAGACGTCCGCTAAGACGTGTAATATTATCAATATTAAGATGTTGTTCGTATAGAACAGATGTAATTTCTGATAAATAACGTGCTTCAATATGACGTCCGAACAATGTTAGAATGTAGCGTTTCTTTCCTTGATTCTGTACCCATTCTTCATAAGTAGCATTATCAATCGGTGTGAAACGGGCATTTATGTCAAATTCATACGCTTTAAAAAGAAGTTCTTTTAAAACGGGACCGCTAATACCTGTTTTGGGTAATCGAAATAAAATACCTAAAGAAAGTGTATCGTGAATAACAGCTTGACCCATGTCAAGAATATCAGCTTTGTATTGTGCTAAAATAGAGGTAAGAGCAGCTGTAACACCAGCTTTGTCTTTTCCTGAAATACTAAGTAAAATTACGTCTTCAGTAGTATCTTTCATTTCATTATTTTTTTGCAAAAAAACATAAAAACAAAGAAATTACAAGCCCTACAAATGCTTTTTTTATTTGATATGAAAGTTTTATGCAGAAAAAAAGAAAATGCCTCCTCCATCGTAGAGTTCTCCGTCATGTAGCTCAATAATATTTAAATTGTATTTTGAAATGAATTTTTTAATTGTGCTGCCGTTGCTATGCTTTGACAGTGAGCCGTTTATGTAAATAGTGTCATCGCATTTTCCCATGCATCCACCTATAAATCCATATTTGTAGGGAGGCAATTGTATTCCTTGTGGATTAACGTAAAGGCATTCGCAGTTGTTTTTTGTTAATTCTTGGTAAATGCCTTTATCGGAAGTGATGAATACGTTATTTTTAATTTCAATTAAATTGCATCTTGTGTAAGCTTGAGGAACATTTATAAAATGTTTGTCTGTATTTTTCTCGATAATGACAGGATCAGTGAACTTTTTTTTTGTGGAAAATATAACTGTCAGTAACAACGCAGTTGTAAAAGGTTGAGTTCTCAAGGTCTTTCCCAATATTATTGTTTCCATAAATGATGGTTTCGTTTGTGTTATTTTTTATTGAGGCAATTATGTTGTGCGGTGTATTTGGAGCAAAAATCGGTGTTTTCCCTTGGCATATAAAGATGTCTGGGTGTCCTGCAATAGCATCGTAGGTGATGTTTTCTGAAAAAAAAGGAACAACGGTAAAGTGCTTAGAAAGATTTTCCAAAGCTTTTTGCGGACTACGGGCATCAATAACGACAATAGGTGAATTCATAACCTTTTAGATTCTTATCTATTTGAAAATAAACGTTTTTAAATGATTTTTTTAGAAATTCTTTGTTCTTTGACGAATAGCCTATTGCATTGTTTATTTCCGTTTCGGAAACGAAAATGCTAATATTTTTAGATAAAGATGTGTTGTTTATATTTTTGATTTTGTCAAACCAGATTTCGGATAACACTAGTTCTTTAAATGAAGGATGGAAAGGTCCGGCAAGAAGATATTTGTTCGAGGTAAAATCTTTGTTGGGATGAAGTCCAACTTTTAAAACGGTAATGTTGTTCTTTAAAAACAGAGAATAAATTTCTTTTGTCCAAAGTATGGCATTTTCTAGAGATAATGCTTGATATTTTCCTTGTTTGTATAGTTTTGCCAAAGGGGTGTCGGCAACAACTAATGTAGGATAAATTCTTGTTGTTTTTGCTCCAAAATCAATAATGTCTTGAGCTGTTTTCATGGCAGTTTCAAAAGTATCTCCAGGAAGTCCTAACATCATTTGTAGCCCGAGATTGAAACCGTAATTGTTTATTTTTTGAGCCGCAATTTTTATACATTCCCGGTTGTGTCCTCTTCCTGATTTTTTTAGAACTTCGTCGTCAGTTGATTGAGCACCTAATTCAATGTCGGCAACGTGGTATTTTTTCAGAAGTTTTAATATTGTGTCGTCAATATAATCTGGTCTGGTGGATAAACGGATGCTGTTAATTCTGCCTGTTTCTATAAATGGTTGTGCTACTTTTAAATAGCTTTCTTGTAATTCCAAAGGTAATCCTGTAAAACTACCTCCAAAAAAGGCGATTTGTATATCGTAATCCGTTGGGATTGTTGCCAAGTTTCTTTCTATAATTTCTTTAGCCTCTTCTGGTGAAGGAATGTGATTTTGTGAACTAATATGGTTCTGATTACAAAAAATACAACGGTGTGGACACGCTAATTGTGGTAAAAAAATGGGAATGTTGGCGTGTTTTTTATTCATTACTGTAATTTTACTATAGTAATTCCGTCTCCACCCATTTCAATAGGCGCATCTTCACATGAAAGAACAAAATCAACGGTGTTCAGATAGTCTCTGATTAATTTCCTAAGAATTCCGTAGCCTTTTCCGTGCAGTATTTCCAGATGTTTTATTTGTAACATATTGGCTGTCTCAACAAAATCTTTGACTTGATACATTGCGTCGTCGCCTCTAACGCCTCGTAAGTCAAGGTGAGGTTTGAACTCTTTCCGTTTTTCGGATATGTTTTTAATTGTTGAGGTAACAACAACTGTATGTGTGTCAATTTTGGGCTTATTGGCTGATTCCAGGGAATCGATTTTTACGTTCATTTTGATGTTTCCAAACGAAACAGTCGCCTGCTTGCCTTGTATATCAAGAACTTCTCCTGATGTGGATTGTCCTTTTATTTTAACATAGCTTCCTACGTGAATTTCGGCCTTGTTCTGTGTTTTGTTTTGTTGCCCTTTGTTTGAGTTACTTATTTGTGCAGTTTTCTGACGTGTTTTATTAACAAAAGTCTGAAGTTCCGAACGTACTTGTTTGGTCGTCTCTTTTTCTGCCTGAGCTTCTTTTATTACACGGATTGTTTGTTCAATTTGTTTATTTGCCGAATCAAGCACGGCGTTAATTTCCCGTTCTGTGTTTTCTATGATTTCTTGCCGTTTTTCGTTGATTTTTTTGAGTTTGAAGGAATATTCTTCTTTTAAACTTTCTAATTGAATTTCTTGTTTACGCAGATCTTCTTTTTTCTTGAAAACGTATTGTTTTTCTATTTCTAGTTTTTTAAGATTTTCATCGAAATCAATGTGTTCCTGCTTAATTTTTGTCTTTGCCTTTTCAAGTGTGTTTTGTGGAAGGCCAATGCTTTTTGCTATTTCAAAAGCAAATGAATTTCCAGCTGAACCCATACGCAGTTTATACAATGGTTTCATTTTGTCCATATCAAACAGCATGGCTCCGTTGATTAATCCTTTTGTTGACGATGCTATGTGTTTTAAATTGCTGTAGTGTGTGGTAATTATTCCAAAAGCTCCTTTTGCATTAAGTGTTTCCAATACGCTTTCAGCAATTGCCCCGCCTAAAATAGGTTCTGTTCCTGTTCCGAATTCGTCAATGGCAAGCAGTGTCTTGTTATTTGCTCTTTCAAGGAAAATTTTCATGTTGAGAAGGTGTGATGAATAAGTACTTAAGTCGTTTTCAATTGACTGTTCATCACCAATATCAATCAACATGTTGTTGAAAATACTCATTGTACTTTGACTGTCAGCTGGAATAGGTAAACCGCATTGAAACATGTACTGAAGCAAAAGAACTGTTTTCATACAGACAGATTTTCCTCCAGCATTTGGTCCTGAAATTACAATGATTCTTTGTGATTTGTTAAGTAAAATATGTAGCGGAATGACTTCTTTTTGATTTTTCTTAAATGAAATAAACAAAAGTGGATGCCTAGCTCTGATTAAGGAAAGTTCTTGTTGTTCAGAAATTGTTGGACATTCTGCCTCGATATCTATAGAAAATTTGGTTTTTGCTGTTATTGCATCAATAGTTCCCAGAAAGTCATATGCACATTCAATGTCGCTTAAAAATGGTCTGATTTCTGAAGCTGCTTCACGCAGAATTCGAATAATTTCTTTCTGTTCTTCGAATTCTAAGTTTGCAATCGCGTTATTTGTTTCAAATGCTTCTACAGGCTCAACGAATGATGTTTTTCCTGTAGCTGATTCGTCGTGTACAATACCCTGAATCTTTCTTTTGTGGGTACTGTTTAGTGGAATTACCAGTCTTCCGTCTCTAACAGACAATTCTGAATCTTGTTCTATCCAACCTTCTTGACGCGCAATAGCAAGTTTCTGCGACATTATTTTGCTGATTACACGGCGTTTTTGTGTGATTTCACTTCGGATTTCAATAAGTTTTGCAGACGCATTGTCTTTTAAATTTCCATTGGAATCAACAATTCTGTCGATTGTTTTGCAGATTTCTTTAGAAAATTCGACAGGTTCTGCTAATTCGTAGAGAGCAGGGTAGAGTTCCTGGTTTTTATGGAAGAATGATAAAATATCAATGATTTCGTTAAGCGATTTTCTAAGAATGTGAAGTTCGTTTGCTAATAAATATGTGCCATCCGGACGCATTCTTGAAATTGCCTCGAAAACATTTGAAAACGACGGAGTGGGAAAGTCTTGTACTTCCCTCATGATTTCTGTCATTTCTTTTATCTGCAGCAATCTGCTTTTAATCTCGTCTTTATCGGTAGAAAAAGACAGATTCGAAATTTTCTCTTTACCTAACTCACAATGACATTTATCAGTAAGATATTGCCTGATTTCGTTAAAAGCAATTTTTTGTTCTATGTTTTTGGGATAGAGCATTTTATGCCTTCTTTTCTAATAAAACAACATTTTCTACATGTTGAGTATGTGGAAACATATCAACAGCTTTTGATTTTTTTATGTCATATGCACATGAAAGTAGTTGTAAATCACGTGCTTGTGTTGCTGGATTACAACTTACATATACGATTCTTTTCGGCATAGTTCGTAAAATTGTGTCAACAACGTCTTCGTGCATACCAGCTCTTGGTGGGTCAGTAATTATTACATCAGGTTTTCCATGTTTGGCAATGAAATCATCGTTGAGAATGTCTTTCATGTCGCCGGCATAGAAAAGCGTATTGGTGATATTGTTTAGTTGTGAATTTATCTTTGCATCTTCTATAGCTTCCGGAACGTATTCAATACCAATCACTTGTTTTGCTTTTTTTGCAACAAAGTTGGCGATGGTTCCTGTTCCTGTATATAAGTCGTAAACTAATTCATCTCCAGAAAGTTGAGCAAACTCTCGTGCGATTTTATATAATTCGTATGCTTGATTTGAATTAGTCTGATAAAATGATTTTGGTCCAACTTTAAATTGAAGATTTTCCATTTCCTCAATAATATAGTCTTTTCCAAAGAATGTGATAACTTCTTGGTCTCCAATAGTATCGTTCGCTTTTTGATTGACAATATAGAGCAAAGAAGAGATTTGTGGGAATTCGTTATGAAGTGCTGTTAAAAGTGTTTTGATTTGTTCTTCGTTATTTTCATAGAAGACAACAATAACCATACATTCTCCGTTTGTGGAAGTTCTAATTATTAAGTTTCTTAATAAACCGGCATGGTTTCTAATGTCGAAGAAGGTGTAGTTGTGACTTAATGCAAAAGAACGTATAAAATTACGGATTTCATTGCTTGGCTTGTCCTGAAGATGGCAATGTTCTATGTTGACAACTTTGTCAAAAAGTCTTGGTACGTGGAAGCCAACGGCGTTGGAATCTGTAATCTCTGCGTTGTTTTTTACTTCGTCTTCGGTAATCCAACGCTTGTTAGAAAAAGTGAACTCAAGTTTATTTCGATAATATTCTTTGTCTTTAGAACCTAAAATAGGTAGAAATTCTTCTACTGTAACGTGTCCGATACGTTCTAACTGGTCTTTCGCTTGTTTTTCTTTATAAAAAAGTTGCTTCTCGTATGGTAAAATCTGCCATTTACATCCTCCGCAAACGCCAAAATGTTCACAAAATGCCGGAAGTCTGTCGGAACTTGGTTTTACTATTTCAAGAACGCGACCTTCATAATAACGTTTTCTTTTTTTGGTTATTTGCACATTTACAATGTCTCCAGGAATAACTCCTTCTACAAATAACACTATATCATCAATTTTAGCAATAGCGTTGCCTTCTGCGGCAACGTCTGTAATCAACACATTTTCGAATGTTGGTAAATTTTTTCTTCGACTCACTGTTTTATCTAATTATTCATGCAAATATTCATACATTTGCGAAAATAACCCAAAAAGATGAATATAATTTCACAATTTGTTTTATGTGCTGCAATTGGTAGTCTGATTGGTGCAAAAAAAATGGGGAATAAATCTATTCTTTTGGGTGGTTTGTGTTCGCTCGTTCCTTCACTAGATTATTTTATTGCATATTTCTTTGAAACAACAACATCATTGTATGTGTGGGGCGGAATAACTCATTCTATTGTTTTTTGTATTCTAATGGCTCCAATTTTGGGTTGGGGAATACGAAAATATGTAGGAAAAAAGTTCTCTGCAGTGTTCTGCTCGTTTTTTGCTTTTAGTTGCTTGATGATGCATTGCTTATCCGATGTGCTTTCTATTCAAGGTGTTGGATTGCTGGAACCATTTTCATCTAGACGATTTTCATTGTCAATTCTTTCTAATATAGACTGGTTAAGTCTTGTTCCTTTAGTAATTGCATTTGTTGCTGCTTTGATTGTGAAAGATTTACGGCATAAGGCAATGATTTCTTGGTTCGGAACATTCTTGTTTGTCGTTTATGTTGCTTTTGCTTTTTTAAACAAACTTTCAGTACAGTCGCTGTATGAACAGAAATTGGAAGAACAAAGTCTCCGATATTCAAGAACGGAAGTATTTCCTGTCGCAGGTGCAATGTTCTTGTGGAATTGCGTTGCACAGGATAGGGATGGTTTTTGGGTTTCATATCAATCTAATTTGAGTCGTAACGATTTTGAAATGGAACTGGTGCTACGGAATGATTATTATATGTTCGAACACGAAGGCAATCTGTTGATAGACAGGCTGGAAGCTTATACAAAGCAATATTATGCAGTGGAGCCAATGGCAGAAAATGTTGTTGTACTTCATGATTTACGGTTTGGAAAACGTGGATTTCATTCCAAAGAATATAACAAGTCTTATACAATAGATTATTCGGATCGGGAGAACATACGAATTTCTAAACGTTGAAAAACGTTGCCACTTCTTTCAAAGAACCATAATCTTTATTAAATTTGTAAAAAAATAAAGAATATGATTCAATCAATGACTGGCTATGGTAGAGCCGTAGCTGAATTATCTGACAAAAATATAATTGTTGAGGTAAAATCCTTGAACAGCAAACAGTTAGATCTGAATTCAAAAGTGACTTCTATCTATCGTGATAAGGATTTGGAAATCCGAAATTATGTTTCTTCTCAATTGGTGCGTGGAAAAGTTGATGTTTTTGTATATGCAGAAACTAAAGATTCTGCAGGAGAACGTACCTTGCAGGTTGAATTAGTGAAGTCTTATTATGAAAAAATAAGTTCTGTTGCAAAAGAACTGAATGTGACAGATTTTTCTCCTATGGATGCAGTCTTGAAAATGCCGGATGTTTGGGCTGTGGATAGTCAGAAATTAGCCGATGAAGATGAATGGGCTAAGGTTATGCCTGCGGTAGTTGCTGCAACAGAGAATATTGTAGCATATCGTTCTCATGAAGGTGAGGCTTTAGACCGTGATTTACGTGAAAATATCCAAACAATAACTGAATTGCTTGCAAGTATTGAACAATACGAGAAAGCTCGTGTGCCAAAAATCAGAGAAAAAATAGAATCTTCGTTAAAAGAATTTATTGATTCTGAAAAGATTGATAAAAACAGACTTGAACAGGAAATGATATACTATTTGGAAAAATTGGATATCAATGAGGAAAAAGTTCGTCTTGCTCAGCATTGTAAGTATTTTATAGATACAATGGAAAATGAAGAATACGCTGGTAAAAAGTTGAATTTTATAGCTCAGGAAATGGGACGTGAAATCAATACCATGGGCTCAAAATCAAATGATGCAGATATGCAGCGTATTGTTGTACAGATGAAGGATAATTTGGAAAAAATAAAAGAGCAGGTTTTAAACGTATTATAGTTCATGGCAGAAAATAAAATGATAATATTGTCAGCTCCGTCTGGCTCTGGAAAATCTACTATTATCCAATATTTATTGCAAAAAGGATATCCTTTGGAATTTTCAATTTCTGCAACAACTCGTTCTCCTCGTGGAAACGAGAAAAATGGGGTTGAATATTACTTCTATTCTGTGGAAGAATTCAAGAAAAAAATAGAAAAAGGGGATTTCATAGAGTTTGAGGAAGTTTACGAAAATAGATTTTATGGAACTTTAAAATCTGAATGCGACAGAATTTGGAACAAAGGAAATGTGATTGTGTTTGATGTTGACGTGGCAGGAGGGTTGCGGTTAAAGAAATTATTTGGTAATAAAGCATTGTCTTTGTTTATAAAAGCTCCTTCTGTGGAAGTTTTGCGTCAACGTTTGGAGGGAAGAAAAACTGATTCTGCAGAAGAAATACAAAAACGTTTGGATAAAGCTACTTATGAAATGCAGTTTGCGGAGCAATTTGATAAAATTGTTGTTAATGACGAGTTAAATCAGGCTTGTGCTGATGCAGAGCAGCTGTTGAAAGAATTTTTGAGATAAAAGAAACTTTTTTAGATTTGTAAAAAATATTAAAACAATAAACAATGAAGAAATTATTACTTATTCCGTTTGTGATTTTGATGGCTTGTTCATCTGTATTCTCACAAGGTACGATTAAAAACAATTCTTATTTTAATTTAACTTGGATCCGTCCAATTGCTGATTATGGAACTATTGTAGGGCAAGAGTCTCCTAAAAACTTATTGAAATATTATAAAAATAAATCAGGTGACGATTTGCAACATTACAGTGGTGCCTTGAATGTTGGTGCTAATTTCTATATTCATCCAATTGGTTGGTTGATTGAAGGTTTTAAAGCTGGTCTATGTGTTGATTTCATTGACTTAGGTATTGATTATTATCGTTTTTCTGATGGAATAGAAAAGAATGGAAAAATTGATACAACAAATTTTAATGATTTGACAGCTTCTTATTCTTTAAACCTTGGTTTGGTTGCAACAATTAGCCCAGTGAAGAATTTTTACATTGATTTGACTGCAAAATTGTGTCCTACATTTGCTGTAAATTATTTTAGAATTCCTTCCTATGTGAAAGATAAAGATGGAAATTTTGTTTTTGAATACAGAAATCCAGATTTAGAATATGGTGGTTATGATATTAAAGACGGTATCTATAACGTTCCTACAAAAGAATCTGAAGACACAGGTATTGGTCTAGGTGTGGATTATTCTTTTGGCTTCAATATCCGTTATTCAAAATTGTCTGTAGGTTGTGAATGGTTGTTAGGAAATCTTAATTATTCTTATGATAGTTGGGATGCTCAAAAAATTCATAACCAAAGATTGAAAGTAAAAATAGGTTTGTCTTTTGAATAATTTTGGTACGTTGTTTGCTGTAAAAAATCTGTTTTCAAAAATAAATAGAGTTATGAAAAAGATATTTTTAGTATTAGCAGTAGCGTTAGCTTCTTTTACGTCTTGCGATTTTGGTGAAGACGGTCGTTCTTATTTGAGTATATCTTACGAAGGAAATGAACCGTCGAAAATGACAGTTTCTTATTTCGTTTCCTATGATGATGGCGATATGGAACAAGTGTTCTTACCATATTCTTGGATTTGGGGTGAGTATTACCATATTGATGAAGGTGCTTATCGTGTGGATTTTGAAACAACGTATACACGACATGATCTTGTCTGTCATGAACAATTTTATTGTGACATAGAAGTTTTTGTTAATAAGGGAAAATCTCATCATACAGATGGTAAGGATGTTTTCTTTGATTTGAAGTTATTTGATGACGGAAAGTTTGATTATAACTATTTTGAAATAAAATCTTATACTCCTGATTCTGAAGATGAAATCGTAATGAACGGCTCAAAATCTATTGAGGGCTATGAGATTAAGTACACTTTGCATAGAGTTGGTGTTACTGTAGAATAAAATCAATGATTTAATGGTATAAAAAAAGGCGATGATTAATCATCGCCTTTTTTATTGTAAGTAAGTTTTGAGGTTTAAGCAATGTTTGTGAAAACAGCTTGAACATCATCATCTTCTTCTAATTTGTCAATTAATTTGTCAATGTCTGCAAGTTGTTCTTCTGAGAATTCTTGTACATCGTTAGGAATACGTTGTAATTCTGCTTTTAGAAGTTCAACACCGCTATCTTCTAATGCTTTTGCTAGATTACCGAAATCCTTGAAATCAGCGTAGATTACATACATATCTTCTTCAGTTTCGATAGATTCCAAACCAGCATCGATAAGATTGAATTCTAGTTCTTCAATGTTTATGTTTTCTGTCTTTTTGATTTGGAATACTGCTTTACGTGAAAACATATATTCAAACGAACCAGAAGGGGCTAGGGAACCACCTGCTTTGTTGAAGTATGATTTTACATTTGCAACTGTTCTAGTGTTGTTATCTGTTGCACATTCAACAACTACTAGTACTCCGTGAGGACCTTTACCTTCGTAAACAATTTCAGCAAAGTTTTCTACATCTTTACTTGTTGCACGTTTAATTGCTGCATCAATATTTGCTTTAGGCATATTTTGAGCCTTTGCACTCATGATAGCAGTACGAAGTTTTGGGTTCATTGCTGGATCAGAACCACCTTCTTTTGCTGCGATTGTGATACTTTTTGCCAAACGTGGAAATACGCGTGACATTGTTCCCCATCTTTTTTCTTTAGCTGCTCGTCTATATTCAAAAGCTCTTCCCATATGTATATTTCTTTATTGTTAAAAATTATTCTTTGTCGTCTTCATCATCATCTTCTTCACCGCTGCCTGCGTCTTCTCCATCTTCGTCGTCATCTTCAAGATCATCTGCAGTATCGTATTTTTCTTCAAAGTCGTCGTCGTTGTTTTCACTTTCTTCGTCGTTGACTTTAACCTCGTCGATGCTTTTTAATAAATCGTCATCAGAATCTTCGTCATCGTGATTGTCATCAACTTGTGTATTGATAAAATCATCGACACGAACCATGTAAAATCTATCATCTGTTTCATAAGGAAGGGCGAAACGTTCCTGACCCGTTTTAGGATCTGTGTAAGTTTGAACTTTTTTCTGTAGCTCCTCTGCTTCTTCTGTGTATGATTGCAGTTTTTTTGCTAAATCTTCAACATCAGCAAGATTGTAAAATGCCAATACTTGTTTTTGTAGTTCCTCATCTAATTTGATGAAATCTTTTATTACGCGTGGTTTAGATTTTGATTGCATAATTTATTACGTTTTGAAATCGGGTCCAAAAATATAAAATAGTATTAAAAAACAAATAGTCTGTAAAAATTATCTCTGAATATTGTTCTTTATTTGTTCTGCAAGCTTGTTTGCTGCTTCCAATGATGAACTTTCAGCATAGATTCTTATGATTGGTTCGGTGTTCGATTTTCTTAAATGAACCCAACCTTCAGCAAAATCTATTTTAACTCCGTCAATCGTGTTGATTTTCTCGTTTTTATATAAATCCGTAATACGAGTTAAAATGGCATCAACATTTGTATCTGGAGTTAGTTGAATTTTGTTTTTAGAAATAGTGTAATCAGGATATGTTTTGCGTAATTCAGAGCATTTTTTACCAGATTTAGCCAATAGACTTAAAAATAAAGCTATTCCTACAAGAGCGTCACGTCCGTAGTGAATTTCAGGGTAAATCACGCCGCCGTTTCCTTCACCTCCAATAACAGCATTTGTTTCTTTCATTTTGGTAACCACATTTACTTCTCCTACAGCTGCTGCATTGTATTCTTTGCCATATTTTTTTGTTACATCGGAAAGAGCACGCGTTGAAGATAGGTTGCTGACAGTATTTCCTGGTGTATGCTGTAACACGTAGTCGGCGATAGAAACTAATGTGTATTCTTCTCCAAACATAGTTCCGTCTTCGTTTATTATTGCTAATCTGTCAACATCAGGGTCAACAACAAAACAAACATCAATGTTGTTTTGTTTTACTGCAGCGGAAGTTTCTATTAAGTTTTCTGGAATTGGTTCTGGCGTATGAGCGAATTTTCCAGTAGCTTCACAGTTTAATTGAAGTATATTTTTAACTCCTAATTTATTTAAAAGATCGGGTAGGATTAGTCCTCCAACCGAATTGACACAGTCGATTGCAACAGAAAAGTTAGCACGTTTAATTGCTTCAACGTCAACTAAAGGTAAAGCAAGAACTTTATCAATATGCTTATTATTATATGTGTTGTTTATTTCAATTGATCCAATAGAATCTATTTCAGAATAAAGGAATTCGCTTTTTGCTGCTCTTTCCAATACATCGTTTCCTTCTTTTGCGTTAAGAAATTCTCCTTTGTTATTCAACAATTTTAGAGCATTCCATTGTTTTGGATTGTGACTAGCTGTTATTATAACGCCTCCGTCAGCTTGTTCTTCTGTTACTGCAATTTCTGTTGTTGGTGTAGTTGCAAGTCCGATATTTACAACTTTGAATCCAAGTGCAACAAGTGTCTGCATAACAAGATTGCTTACCATTTCACCTGAAAGTCGTGCATCGCGTCCAACAACAACTTTATTAGAACCGTTTTTTACATTATCTTTCAGCCATGAACCATATGCTGAAGCGAATGCTACAATGTCAACAGGAGTGAGGTTGTCTGATGTTTTTCCACCAATTGTGCCTCGAATGCCGGAAATAGATTTAATAAGACTCATTTGTAATAGTTTAGACGGCAAAAATGGCAAATATTTTCATATTGCAACAAAAATCATCAAAAAAAAACGTGAAATGCTAAAAGCTTTTATTGAAGGAAGAAGAATTCTATCAATTCCGACAGTTCTTTGCTTGAGAAAGATGCACCTGGACCAGCGTTAGCACCTTCGTCGAAGAAAGAGTTGATTGTGTAAAGTAATTCATTCAAATCTATGTAATCGTTGTTGTCGATATCACAGATTTTGAATTTTTTAGGTATTCTCTTATAGAATTGTTTTGTAAGTGTTCCGCCGTTTAAAAGTTCAGGATAATAACGGTAAAGTTCTTCCTGTGAAAGTTTTTCTCCGCCAGTCAATCGTTCACGAAGTTCTGCTTCTGTCATTCCTTGGCCTTCTTCGTCATGCCAAAAAGCACGTGTCATGCGTTCTTTGTCTTTGTAGTTAGGAATACCATCATTGTCGTCGTCAAGTGGACAACCGTTTGCAAATACGTCAACACCTTTTGGAGTGTAAGGGCAATCGTCTTCTGTTTCGTCTATACCATCTTCGTCTTCATCCCAGTATACAACGTAATTTTCATTCGCTGTTGCATCGAATTTTGATTTTCTTGGCATATTATCAAGGTCGAATGTAATGCTCGCATAAGCATAAGAAAATCCGTCCGGACGTTTGTTACCTTTTCTGTCGCCGGAGCCTTTTCCTGTAATATCGTCCAATGTGTTTGTAGCAGAAATATGATATTGATATCCGATGTTTATTTTGGTAGCTTTAGAAATATTGTATGTTATACCAAGTTCTAATGGCACAGATGCTATGATTGGCGTGTAGTAGTTTTTATTGTCGATATTTTCAACTTGAAGCGATGTCTCAAAATCATAGTCTCTATAAATGATTGATGAATGAACAGCGTTGTAGTCAGATTCTTTGCAGTTTCTAAATGTGCCGTCGGACCACAAAAACATTTTTTCTCCGTTTGAATACCAGTCTCCGCGTGCTTCTGGTCTTTGTAGAAGTGATATTCCTATGCTGGCATATGGGCTGAGAATCTTGCTTCTTTTGGCAATAGGGCTGATGTTTGAAAAGTTATAGTTTAAAAAAGCTCCAAATGAGTTTACTTCTGTTTTAAAGTTGTAAAACGTTTGTATGTCTGAATAGTAGGAACTTCCGATAAGTTCAGTGTGTAAGTATCTAATACCAAATTTTAATGTGGAACTCATTCTTTGCTGCATTTCAAAATGAAAGGCGTTGCATCCAACAGAAAAGTTCGCAGCTTCGTCGTTTTTTATGTCGCCATGATAAGAAACAACACCTGTTCCGATTGTTATAAGCGGAAGTTTAAGGGGACTTGCTATTGGTTTTTTATCAATCTGTAGGATTTTGTCAAATTGAGAATAATTTTCCTGTTTTTCTTGAGAAAAAGCAAGAAAAGGAACGAAAAACAATATGGTAAAAAAAATCTTGTTTTTCATATTTCGCGAAAACACTTACAAATATAGTGTTTCCTAGCCAAAAAACAAGTTACTTAACCCATTTTTGATTAGAAAGCATTAATGCTTCTTGAACGGTGATACGTTTTTTGCCGTTGTATGCAACAACAAAAGCTCCTTTTATAGGTGTTTGTTCCCAAATAGTATTTCTTTGTGAACGTGCCTTTGCGTACGTATCGTAGTTGTTGTTTATGGAATATTTATACCATTCTCCGATTTTTTCAGAGCTTACATTATCGTTAATGTTGCGTTTAGCAAAAAATGTTTGCTGATTTTTTATTTGTTTGTGAGTTGCTGCAACTTGAACTTTAAAAGAAACATTGTTTGTCGCTTTAGGTTTTGCTGCTTTTACTTCAGAAGTTTTGTTTGTCAGTGTCGCATTTGTATTTGTTTTTGTCGCTTTTGCTGTTTTTTCTTCTGGAGCAGTAGATTTTGTTTCAAGTCTTTTAGGCTCTGGATTTTCTATTGGTTTTATAGTTGTTGTAGTTGTAGTAACCTGAGTGGTTGTTTGCGTAGTTGTCTGCGTAATTTGAGTAGGTTCTGCTTCAATAGAAGTCATTGTAGGCTTTGCTGAATTGGATGCAAAGATATCGTTGATTAAATCAGGGTTTTTAGATGAAACAACTTGTGTGGTTGTTTCGGTTGTTTTTGTTATTTCGTAGTTGTTTTCTTCGTCGTCAAGATTGCCAACTTCGAATAGTTGTTCTGTTTTACCAGTGCTTTCGCTGATAACTGTGTTTTGTTGTGTTGTAGGGATTTCTTCAGCTCCGTTAGTTACGCGAACTGTAATAGGTTTTAGTTCAGCAAAGCGTTTTTCGTTATCTTGTACATAACCAAATTTTGCTGCAAAAGTGAAAGGTTTTGTTTTCTCAGGTACAATAATATTGAAATCAAACGAGAAGGAACTGCTTGATGGTAGTTTTACCCATAATACCGTGATAGTGTTGTCAGAAAAAGAAAAGTTTTGATTTGTGGAAGTTGCCACGAAATCTTTTGGAAGTGTGCACGTGAATCGTCCAAAACCATCAATTTGACCTTTGTCTATTGTTACAGTAACAGGAATTGTTGCTCCTGGGCGTACAGCTTTAGGCATGTTCGATGTAACAGAAACAACGTTTGCTAAGTATAAGTTGATAGTTGCAATGGTCAATAAAATTCCAGCAATGAATAATGCTGTTTTTTGTATTTTGAAGTTTTTGAAATTCATAAAACACTATTTTAGAAAGTCTTAGACAAAAGTATTGTGTATTTTCATAAAATGCAAACAAAATGCGTGGAATTGTTGATAAAATTGTTAATAAGTTGTTTCCTGTTAGTTGATAATAATAGGTTTTATTATGTAATACGTTGATTATTAGTAGAGTCCGTTATAATATTATTAACAATCACAAAATATAGTTGTTTTGTTAATAGTAAATATTTTTATTGAATTATGTGTTGAGGGTTGTTTACGTAAGAATTATTGTATTTTTGTTGCTGAAAGTATTGATATGTCGGAGATAACTGTCATAGTTTCGTTGATACTATTATGTACGGGTGCGAGTTTCGTGCAACGTGTGTGTGGTTTTGGCTTTGGTGTTTTCATAATGACAATGCTTCCGTACCTCTGTCCTTCGTATGGTGAGGCAACTACGCTGTCAGGGATTCTTTCGGCATTACAATCCTTATATGTATTGCTTGTTTTGTATAGATTGGTCGATTGGAAAAGGCTGATTCTAATTTCGCTTTCATTTACTCTTTTTTCTTTTTTTGCTATAAAATTTGTCGCTTCAGCAACTGATTCTATATTGAAAATTTTGTTGGGTATTGTACTGATATTGTTGAGTTTATATTTCTTGTTTGTAAGTCCCAAGTTACAGGTAAAACCAACCAAAACCTTACAGGTTTCCATGGGAGCATTAAGTGGAATTATGGGAGGATTGTTTGGGATGCATGGACCGCCGGCAGTGATTTATTTTCTCGCTGTGGAAGTAAATAAATATCGTTACATGGCTGTTTGTCAGGCTTATTTCTTGTTGACAAATATAATAATGACTTTTTTTAGGGCACAAAATGGTTTTTTAACACCGTTTGTAGGCTGGGGCTGTTTGTATGCTTGTGTCGGTGTGGTTATCGGTTCATTTTTAGGCCGAAAGGTTTTTGATAAACTTCCAACAGAAAAGTTGCGGAATGTCATATATATTTATATGATTTTCAGTGGAATAGTAGCAATTGTTTTTTAGTTAACAGAGTTTGTTTTTCTGATAATGTTTTCTGACGTAAAGAAAAAATCCTGTTACGCCAAGGATGTTTATAATCCAAGCACACCAGAATGCAGAATGATAGCCATAAATTTCCGCAAGAAAACCTCCGATAACAATTCCGATTCCGATACCGACATCCCATGAAACTAATAAGGATGAATTTGCTGTTCCTCTTTGGGAGTTCGGAGCAAGATTGACGAACATGTTTTGAAAGGCTGGCCACATGTGACCATTACCTAAACCAATGATTAATGCTGCGCTGTAATATCCAAACTCGTTGTGAAGTAAGGCAAAAAGTAAATAGCCGAATAGTGCAATTATGCAACCAATGCTGGCATTTTCAGCAACTCGTCCTTTACGTAGGGAACGACTTCCGACAAGCCTTGAAAAAATTAAACCTATGGCAAAAAGCATGAAGAAGAAACCTGCACCTCCAGTAATGTCCAGTTCTTCTTTTCCGTAAATAGCTACATACGTGGAAATTACGCCATAAGAAAAAGCAAAACAAATCATACAAAGTGCTTCGCTCCAGCCTTTTAGAAGGAAAAATCTGTCAAGAGAGAGTTTATTTTTTTCTTTGATGATTTCTTTTTGAGGTAATTTTATTGTAGAGTTTATAATAAAACCAACAGCTCCAATGGCGAATGATGTGCCGAATAAAATGTCGTAATTATGAGTTGCATGAAAAATCCAGAGAGCAATGGATGGACTAATAGCTGTTGCAAGATTGTTGCTAAGTCCATAGTAACCAATGCCTTCAGCTCTGCGTGATGCAGGTAGGACGTCAATTGCTACGGTGCTGTTTGCAACAGTGGTCGCGCCAAACGGGGCTCCGTGAAATGTTCGTACTATTGCAAAAAACAAAAGTGAACCAGCAATAATGTATCCGGTAAAAAATAAAAAAAACAGAAAATAGCTTGTTAGTAATACTAATTTTCTAGGAAAGCTATCGACAATATATCCACTTAACGCTCTTGAAATTAATGCCATGATGGTATATCCAGATAGTACAATTCCAATTGTTTGCTTGTCTGCTTGAAAAGTTTCGCTTAAATAAATAGGTAGAAGGGGAGTTAATAACATGAAAGAAAAGAAAATCATAAAGTTTGCAGACCAAACTTTTATGTAGTTTTTATTCCAAAGTTTTTCCTCTTTCGCCGTAATCATCTTATAAAATTTGTGTTGCAAAAATAACAAAATCATTGTTTATGGATATGAAAAATGTTGAAGTTATAGGTTAAATCCTGGTTTTCTTTTGTCAATAAAAATGTTACTTTTGCACAAAATTATTGAGATATGATAACCTTTATTGTTGCAATAATAGCGCTCGTACTAGGATATATTTTTTATGGTTCTTTTGTAGAAAAAATATTTGGAGTTGATACAACTAAAGAAACTCCTGCTTTTACAAAACAAGATGGTGTGGATTTTATCCCTATGCCATTATGGAAAATCTTTCTTATTCAATTTCTTAACATTGCAGGAACAGGTCCTATTTTTGGTGCAATTGGTGGAATCTTATTTGGTCCAGCTGCATATTTGTGGATAGTTCTTGGTTGTATTTTTGCTGGTGCTACTCACGACTTTCTTTCTGGAATGATTTCTCTTAGAAAAGGTGGTGCCTCACTTCCAGAAATTGTTGGAGACGAATTAGGAACTGGCGTACGCCAAATCATGCGTATTTTTTCTTTACTTTTAATGGTGATGGTTGGGGCTGTTTTTGTAACAACTCCTGCAGGATTACTTTCCGGAATGACAAATGGTTGGGGAGAATTTCTTGGTTCAAAAGACTTTTGGTGTATTATCATTTTCTGTTACTATCTTCTTGCAACATTACTTCCTATTGATGCTTTAATTGGAAAGATTTATCCAATCTTTGGTGTTGCTTTGTTAATAATGGCAGCAGGTGTTTGTATTGGCATCTTTACAAACGAAGGTGCTATGCCTGAAATAACAGAAGCCTTTCATTCACATCATCCAAAAGGATTACCAATATTTCCATTCTTATTTATCACCATTGCCTGTGGTGCAATTAGCGGTTTCCACGCAACACAAAGCCCAATGATGGCTCGTTGTTTATCAAACGAAAAACACGGAAGAATTGCCTTTTATGGTGCTATGATTACCGAAGGGTTTGTCGCTCTTATATGGGCTGCTGCTGCAATAAAATATGCAGGAGGAACTTCTGAAGCGTTGGCAGGAAAAATGTGCGGTAATCCAGCAACAATAGTAAACTTTATTTGTAACGATTGGATGGGCCGAATCGGTGCAATTCTTGCAATTTTAGGCGTTGTTGCCGCTCCTATCACTTCTGGTGATACTGCTCTTCGTTCTGCACGATTAATAACTGCCGACATCCTAAATTTCCCTCAAGATAAAGTATGGAAACGAATAGCTGTCTCTGTACCACTTTTCGTTATTTCTGCAATATTGATGTTAATTGACTTCGACGTTCTTTGGAGATATTTCGGATGGCTCAACCAAACATTGTCGATATTCACATTATGGGCAATTACAGTGTACCTTTATAGAAACAATAAATGTTTCTACCTAACCTTGATTCCTGCCATATTTATGACTGCTGTATGTAGCACATATATCACGATGGCTCCAGAAGGTTTCGCATGCTCTGCTATAGTTGGTTATTCTATTGGCATTTTATTTACAATTGCATTGTCAACGGTAACTATTGTATATATGCGTAAACGCAAAAATCAAATTGATATTTACAATGGAAATGCACTCTAAAGTACAGGAATATCTACAGCGAACAGGCTACAAAGATTTCACACCGAAAGCATTTCTGTTTGATATGGATGGAGTCTTGTTTGACTCTATGCCTTTTCATGCAAAAGCTTGGAAACAAGCACTTGCAAATGTAGGCGTTGAATTTGACGAATACACAGTTTACCTTAACGAAGGAAGAACAGGAAAATCAACAGTCAACGAAGCCTTTGCAAGTCAATTACAGAGAGAAGCTACAGACGAAGAAATTCAAAAGATCTACGAAGACAAAGCAAATATTTTTATATCTATTGCGAAAACACAGCCAATGCCTTTTGCAAAGGAAGTTCTCGAACAATTGGCACAATTAGGAAAGAAAATCGTACTGGTTACCGGCAGCGGACAAAAAAGCTTGCTTTCAAAACTAAACGACACATATCCAGGTATATTTTCCCCTGAAAATATGGTTACATCTTTCGATGTAAAATACGGGAAACCAAATCCAGAACCATATTTAATGGGATTACAAAAAGCTGGTGTAAATCCAAACGAGGCAGTTGTAATTGAAAATGCTCCGCTTGGCGTACACGCAGGCGTTGCTGCCAATATTTTCACGATTGCCCTTAACACAGGCATATTAAAAGATGAAGTACTTGCTGCCGAAGGTGCAAATATTATATTACCTTCGATGAAAGCCTTCTACGAGAACTTACCTGAGTTATTAAACTTGTAATTATGCAAGAATTTATTGAAGTTGTTGGAGCAACAGAAAATAATCTAAAAAACGTATCTCTACGTATTCCTAAAAAACAAATAACTGTTGTTACTGGTGTTTCTGGTTCTGGAAAATCATCACTTGTCTTAGACACAATTGCTGCAAAATCTCGAAGAGAATTAAATGACACATTTCCTTCGTTTGTGCAACAATATCTTCCAAAATATGGAAGACCACACGTTGAACGTATTGAAAATCTTTCAATTGCAATTGTTATTGAACAAAGAAAACCTGCTACAAATTCTCGTTCCACTGTTGGAACATATACAGATATCTATTCGTTACTACGACTTTTATTCTCTCGAATAGGAAAACCTTTTGTTGGATACTCCGATATTTTTTCTTTTAATCATCCAATGGGAAGCTGTCCTCGCTGTTCCGGATTAGGAGAAATACGAGAACTTGATATTCATAAATTAGTTGATTTCAATAAATCACTCAATGATGAAGACACAATTCATTACATTGCATTTGGCAAAGGTGGCTGGCGCTGGATTCGCTATGCACATAGTGGTTTATTTGACTTGGATAAAAAGATTAAAGATTATTCTCCAGAAGAATTAGAGTTATTTTTGAATTCACCACAAATCAAACTAAAAAATCCACCGCACAATTGGCCGAAAAGTGCAAAGTACGAAGGCTTGATTCCTCGTATGTATCGAAGTATTATCAATTCCGAAGAAGGCCTACTTCACGCAAAAGTGTTGGATCCAATGTTGCGAATGGGCACCTGCCCAGATTGTAATGGCTCAAGATTGAATAAAACAATCCGTTCTTGTAAAATACAAGGACGAAACATTGCAGATATCTGTAGCATGTCTATTTCGGAAGCAAAGGCATGGATGGAATCTATTACAGAAAAACTTGCGGAAGACATAAAAAAGAATGTTTTAGAAAGACTTTCTGCTTTGGAAGAAATCGGCCTTGGATATTTGACTTTAGATCGCGCAATTGGGACACTTTCGGGGGGCGAAGCACAACGATGCAAAATTGCGAAATATATCAACTCATCGCTTTCCGATGTACTTTACATATTAGATGAACCAAGCGTTGGACTACATAATCATGATATTTTATTGATGCAAAAGTCCGTACAAAAACTTAAAAGCAACGGAAATACAGTCATTTTAGTAGAGCATCATAAGAATATGATAGAAATCGCCGACCATATCATCGACATGGGACCCGGTGCAGGAGCTGATGGCGGAAATGTTTTGTTCGAAGGTAGCTACAAAGATTTGCTTCAAAGCAATACACTTACAGGTACCATGCTAAATACATCAAAACAATTAAAAGACACATATAGAAAACCAACTCAATGGTTTCCTTTAGAACATGCAAATACACATAACTTAAAAGATGTCAATGTAAAATTACCTCTTGGTATAATGACTGTCATTGCTGGTGTTGCAGGTTCAGGAAAATCATCTTTAATGGAGTCTTTTCGTCAGAATTATCCGAAACCAGAAGACATTGTCTATATAAGTCAAAAAAATATTGGTATAAGTTTACGTTCCACTCCTGCTACATATCTTGAAATTGCAGACGATATTCGAAAATTATTTGCAAAAACAAATAAAAGCAAGGCAGAAATGTTTTCATTTAATGGCAAAGGCGGTTGTCCTGTTTGCCAAGGGAAAGGCGTCATAGTATCAGATATGGCTTTTATGGATTCAATAGAAACAACCTGCGAAGCCTGTGGTGGTTTACGATATTCTAATGAAGTATTACAATTTAAGTTACAAGAAAAGAATATTGCCGAAGTAATGGATTTAAGTGCCGAAAAAGCATATTCCTTTTTTGCGGACACAACTATTGCCGAGAAAATTGAACCGTTATTGAAAGTCGGATTAGGCTATATTCATTTAAACCAATCGCTATCAACACTTTCCGGTGGAGAACTACAACGAATTAAATTGGCTTCGTTTCTTCGAGAAAAAGGGAAAATTTTCATCCTTGACGAACCAACTGATGGTCTTCATCTAAAAAACATAGACCAATTGATTTCACTTTTTGAAACAATGATCTCAACAGGAAATACAATATTCCTTATTGAACACAATGTAGAAGTAATGAAATCAGCGGATTATATTATTGAACTTGGACCTGGAGGTGGCAATAAAGGCGGAGAGATTTTATTTTGTGGAACTCCAAAAGAGATTTTACAATCGGAAAAATCTGTAACGGCAACGTATTTAAAATCATAAAAAAACAAAACTTGCCTTGAAAGAGGTATTTTATACATACATTTGCGAATCAAAAAATTAAAGAAATTATGAAATTAGAAGGAAAGAACATTTTGATTACTGGTGGTGCATCAGGTATTGGAAAAATAATGGGTAGAATGGCTCTTGAAAAAGGTGCTAATCAGTTGATTATTTGGGATATAAATGAAACTAATATAGAGTCTGTTGTTGCAGAACACAGTAAACTTGGAAAGGTAAAAGGCTTTAAAGTTGATGTTTCCTCATATGATAACGTTTCTGCAGTATATGCTCAGACAAAAAGCGAATGTGGTGATATTGATGTTGTAATACAATGTGCAGGTGTTGTTACAAGCAACAAAACTTTTAATGAAAATACATTGACAGACATTAACAGAACTATGACTATCAATGCAATTGCACCAATGTATGTGGCACATGTGATTTTGCCAGACATGATTGCAAGAAATCAAGGTCATATTTGTACAATTGCATCAGCTGCCGGTATGATTTCTAACCCAAACATGAGTGTATATGCAGCAAGTAAATGGGCGGTAATAGGCTGGTCGGATTCTGTACGAATTGAATTGCAGAAAATGAAAAGCAATGTTCATATAACGACTGTTGCACCTTATTATATTAATACAGGAATGTTTGATGGTGTGAAATCAAAGATATTCCCAATCCTTGAGCCAGAAAAAACATCTAAGAAAATCGTTCGTGCGATAGAAAAGAATGTTGATTTCAAAGGTATTCCTTGGAGTTTCCATTTTATTCGTTTTATGCAGGGATTGTTGCCAACAAAATTCTTTGACTGGTTGTTTGGAGAATTTTTTGGAATTTATCACACAATGGATCACTTCACAGGAAGAAAATAATTTATGGAAAATACTTCTCTAGAACAAATTAAAACGCTTGTTGCCAATCAACAGGCGTTTTTTCAAACAGGTAAAACGAAAGAACTGTCGTTTCGAAAAGATGCTTTAAAAAAGTTTCTTGCAGCTGTAGAAAAAAACGAGCAGGCAATTGCTGAGGCGCTTTGGAAAGATTTACACAAATCTTACGAAGAAGCGTATCTTACTGAAATTTCTTTGGTAAAAGGTGAGATAAAAAATCACATTCGTCACCTAAAGAAATGGGCAAAACCTCAATGTGTACTGTCTCCAATAGCTTTATTCCCTTCATCAAGCAAAATCATTAACGAACCACTTGGTTGTTCTTTGATAATTGCACCTTGGAATTATCCAGTTTTATTGCTACTTAGTCCTCTTATTGGCTCAATATCAGCTGGTTGTACGGCTATATTGAAACCATCTCCGTATGTGCCAACAGTTTCTGCAATAATGCAGAAGTTGATAGAGGAAACATTTCCTAGTGATTACATTGCTGTTGTACAAGGAAATAGAGAGGTCAACACATACTTATTAGACCAAAAATTTGACACAATTTTCTTTACTGGTAGTCCTGATTTAGGAAAAATAGTAATGAGTGCCGCAGCAAAAAATCTCACACCAGTTGTGCTTGAACTTGGAGGAAAGAGCCCATGTTTCGTATCAGAAGATGCAAACATCACTCTTGCCGCACGAAGAATTGCTTGGGGCAAATGCTTGAATGCCGGACAAACGTGTATTGCGCCTGATTATTTATTTGTACACGAAAATGTAAAAGACAAATTCATTGCAGAATTTAAGAAAGCGATAGTCAAATTTTATCAAGAAAATCAGCAAACAAGCAAACATTATGTACGTTTAGTTTCTGAAAAAGCATACCAACGAGTTAAAAGTTACTTAAACGATGGTACCGCAGTTGTTGGTGGAAAATTTGACGATGCAGAACGCTACATAGAAACAACAATACTAGACAATGTTTCGCCTGACAGTCCTGTAATGACAACAGAAATCTTCGGCCCTATTTTGCCGATGATGACCTATAAAAACATAGACGAGGCTATCTCATTTGTAAATAGCCGCCCAAAACCATTGGCTTTGTACGCATTTGGTGCAAACAAAACAACGAAGAAAATTTTACGAAACACAACATCTGGCGGTGCATGCGTAAACGATACAATTATGCATATTGTAAACCACAACATGCCATTTGGCGGAGTTGGCAATTCCGGCCTAGGAAAATATCATGGTAAACTTTCTTTCGATGCGTTTTCAAATAAACGTGCTGTAGTTGATACTCCAACATGGATAGATTTACCAGTACGTTATATGCCGTACAAATTCTTTTGCTTATTGAAAAGAATATTGTAGAAATCAATTGTTGAACATGTAAAAGGTCGTCTATAAAGACGGCCTTTTTTAGTTACTATAGTTTGTGTCAAAATGGATTTCTATGGTGTAGTTTGGTAATAAATGTTGAATTTGATTACAGATATTTTTTCTTAACTCGTTTTTATCTTTTATTGTAAAATCAGTTAGTACATCAAAGGAACAATATTTTTGTTCTTCATTGATAAAAACGCCATGTGTACCAAGTACACCTGCATGTGTCATTGCAAATTTGTGAATCTCGTTACGTTCAAAATTGTGCTTTTCATCGACAGCGTAAATACCGATTGTAAGAAATACATGATATTTATTAATGATAGTTAATTGTATGTTCTTGGTTAATTTATGAATTTCTTCAGCGGTCATAGTTGCAGGAACTTCAACGTGAATTGAACCAAGAGCTGAGTCTGGTCCGTAGTCGTGTAAAACTAAATCATATGCTCCAAGAACACCAGAAATTTCACGTACAGTAGCTTTTATTCCAAGTGTGATTTCGCTGTCGGGACGGCGACCAATGACATTGCTAACAGAATCCATAAGCATTTCAATTCCAGCTTTGCAGATGAATAATGAAATAACAACTCCTAAAATTCCATCGATAGAAATGTTGAAGAAAATAGTTATTAATGCACCGACTAATGTCGCAGCAGAAATAATTGCGTCAAAACTTGCGTCGGTACCCGAAGCAATGAGAGCATCAGAATTGTATTTTTCTCCCTGATTCTTAACAAATTTTCCTAAGACAAGTTTTACGATAATTGCAATAGAAACTATGATAATAGCTGCGGCATTGTAGTCGGGTGTTTCGGGAGAGAAAATCTTTTTCCCAGATTCAAATAATGAAGTTATGCCAGCAGTTAAAATAATAGCTGCAATGAGTATGGCTGCAAAATATTCAATTCGTCCATGTCCGAATGGATGGTCGTCATCGGGTTTTCTTCGAGCAAGTTTTATTCCAATGATAGTGATGATAGAAGATAGAGCGTCGGTAAGATTGTTTACTGCATCAAGAACTATGGCAATAGAACCTGATATGAATCCTACAAGAGCTTTGAATCCAGCAAGAAAAGCATTTGCAACAATACCAATAATGCTCGTTTGGGTAATCTGTTTTTCACGAATGTTATTATCCATAATCATGTCTTTTATTAAAGACAAATGTAGCAAATGGAATAATATTATTTATTGGAATAAATTATGAAAATTAGAAAAATAGAGGGCTTTTAAATGTAAATATTTACTACATTTACACTTTGAATGATTGAAATTTATCAAACTTGTCTGACATTGCGATAAAAATAGAGAATTTGAGTAAACAATACCGTTTGGGTGTTGTTTCTACGGGTACGTTGTCTCATGATTTAAATCGTTTTTGGACGATGAAAATAATGCATAAGGAGGATCCTTACTTAAAAATAGGAGAGGTTAATGACCGTTCAGCAAAAGGAGATTCTGAATATGTATGGGCCTTGAAAGATATCAATATGGAAATAAGGCAAGGTGATGTTGTGGGAATTATAGGGAAGAATGGCGCAGGAAAATCCACCTTGTTAAAATTGCTTTCGCGTGTAACAACACCAACAACAGGTTCTATAAAATATAAAGGACGTATAGCTTCTTTGTTGGAAGTTGGCACAGGATTTCATCCCGAACTTACCGGACGGGAAAACATCTATATGAATGGTGCTATAATGGGAATGAGTAAGTCTGAGATAACACGCAAATTAGATGAAATTGTTGATTTTTCAGGCTGTGAACGCTATCTTGATACGCCGGTGAAACGTTATAGTTCAGGTATGACAGTACGTTTAGGCTTTGCCGTTGCTGCACATATAGATCCTGATATTCTAGTAGTTGACGAAGTCCTTGCCGTAGGCGATGCCGAATTCCAAAAGAAAGCCATAGGCAAAATGCAGGATGTAAGCAAAGGCGAAGGAAGAACGGTGCTGTTTGTGAGTCATAATATGGCGAGTGTGAAGAGTTTGTGTAATGTAGGGTATCGATTGCAAAATGGGTTGGTTGCCGATGCTGGTGATATTGATACGGTTGTTAGTCATTATTTGCGTGGGGATAATCAGATAGCAAATCATAAAATTTGGAAAGAACCAGAAGTTAAGAAGAATGGCTTTGAATTATTGGAATTTGGAGTTCGAAAAAAAGGTTCTTCTGATTTTTCCGAACCGATAAGTATGATTAATGAGACGGAAATAGTTATTCGCTATCGTTTAACAAAATCGTTTAAACAGTTTCATTTGACATTGCATTATAAAAATGAACAAGGACAACGAATATTCTCGAGCTCTGGTTGCGAGCGTTGTATTGCGTTACAACATGAAGAAGGAGAATATTTGCAGACATGTACAATACCAGGTGATTTTCTGAATTGGGGAAACTATTCGCTTGATTTATTTGTTGTGGAAGATAGAAAGAATGTTTTTTTAGTTGAAGGCGATGTTGTTTCGTTTACTGTTTCAAATAAAATGGAGGAAATAGGGGCATTTATGGGTAGAGAACCCGGTGATGTTACTCCAAAGTTTATTTTTGATGAAGTAAAATTATGAGTAATAAGCCAATAACAGTAACCTCTCCATTGCTTCCACCATTGGAAGAATTTGTTCCGTATTTGCAGAAAATATGGGATAATAAATGGTTGACGAATAATGGTGAAATGCATCAAGAATTGGAAAAACAATTGGCAGAATATCTTGGTGTGGAATACATTTCATTATTCTCAAATGGAACATTGGCTTTAATTACAGCTCTGCAAGCGTTAAATGTTACTGGTGAGGTTATTACAACTCCGTATAGTTTTGTTGCGACTTCACACTCCATTTGGTGGAATAAAACTACACCTGTGTTTGTAGATGTGGAACCACAATTTTTCAATATAGATGTATCAAAAATAGAGGCTGCAATTACAGAGAAAACAACGGCAATTATGCCGGTACATGTATATGGAAATCCTTGTGATGTAGATGCAATACAAAAGATTGCAGATAAATATCATTTAAAGGTTATTTATGATGCAGCTCATGCTTTTGGTGTGAAAAAGGATGGCAATTCTATATTGAATTATGGCGATTTGTCTGTATTAAGTTTTCATGCCACTAAGGTGTTTAGTACGATAGAAGGAGGTGCGGTAATTTGCCATTCTGAAGAAATGAAACATCATATCGACAATCTAAAAAATTTTGGCTTTCGTGGCGAAACTACAGTTGAGGAACCAGGAATTAATGCTAAATTAAATGAGGTTCAGGCTGCATACGGATTGTTGAGCTTACGGTATATTGATGATGCAATTGCAAAGCGTAAAAAAATAGTAGAATTGTACAGGACATTGTTGCATGATGTTAAAGGGATTTCTTTTTTGCCAGATCAAGAGAATGTAATTTCTAATTATGCGTATTTCCCGATTTTTGTGAACGAAGCAGAATATGGAATGTCTCGTGATGCATTGTACAATAAATTACGTGAACATAATATTTTAGGAAGACGATATTTCTATCCATTGATTAGTTCATTTGAACCATATAAGAATTACCCTTCTGCTTCATGTGAAAATCTCCCTGTTGCAAATAAAATAGCAGAACAAGTGATATGTATGCCGTTGTATCCGGAACTTACGTTTGACGACGTTTTTTTCATTGTTAAAAATATTAAAGGATGAAAGTTGGGATAATGCAACCGTATTTTATGCCTTATTTGGGCTATTGGCAATTGATGTCTGCTGTAGATACCTATGTTGTCTATGATGATGTTCAGTATATAAAACGTGGATGGATTAACAGAAATAATATTTTGCTAAATGGAAAAAAATATCTTTTCACAATAAAACAAAGTGGAGCATCTCAAAATAAATTGATAAAAGACGTCTCTTTTGCCGATGACTTTGTTAAATTTAAAAAGACGTTGTTTTTTTGTTATTCAAAAGCTCCTTTTTATACGCAAATAATGGATTTGCTTGAGAATATTCTTATGTATGAAGATAAATCAATAGGAAATTTTATTCTTAATAGTTTTTCTATAGTTTCTTCATATATAGGATTTGAAACAGATTTTGTTTTGTCTTCTGAAATTAAAAAAGATAATTCCTTAAAAGGAAAAGATAAAATTTTGGCAATCTGCAAAGATCTTAATGCTGTCGAATACTATAATGCAATTGGTGGACAGGGTTTATATGATAGTACAGAGTTTAAACAATATGGGATAGATTTGAAGTTTGTTAAATCAAATTTGACACCATATAAGCAGTTTAATAATGACTTTGTTCCAGGTTTGTCGATTATAGATGTTTTAATGTTCAATGAAAGGGGAAAAGTGAAGGATATGCTGAAAGACTTTTATACAATATAGAGTATATTATGGAATGGGAAAAGTATTGGAACGAAACGAGTTCTCTGAAGTCTCAAGATTTACAAAAACAAGTTGGTAGAACTGTGTTAGGAAAAGCTATATCGGAAGAATTATGGTCTAAAACCTTGGATGTGTTAAAAGATAATTTAGGTATTGATAAACACTCAATTTTATTAGATTTATGTTGTGGAAATGGGGCTTTAAGTATTCCGTTCTCTGCAATTTGTTTGTCTATTAAAAGTATAGATTTTTCAAAACATTTGACTCAAACTCTAAAAGAAAATAGTTCGACAAATAATATAGATGTAATATGTGGTAATATTTTGTCTGTTGATTATGGATTTGGTTACAGTCATGCTATATTATATTTTTCTTTACAATACTTTAATGAAAAAGAAACTATAACTATTTTAAAGAAAGTATATGGTGTTTTAAAATCAGGAGGTGTATTTTATATAGGAGATATTCCAGATAGAATGAGATTATGGCATTTCGCAAATACAAAGGAGTTTGAAACTCAATATTTTCGTTCAATAGAAGAGGATAATCCCAAAATTGGTAATTGGTTTATAAAAGAAGATTTAATGAAGATGGCAGAATTTTGTGGTTTTAAAGAGGTACATGTTATTGAACAACAAGAATGGATGTATAACTCTCATTATAGATTTGATATAATAATGAAAAAATAGAGAACCTCATAAGGTAGAATATGAATTTTATGAAAAAAAAACGAAATTGTGAATTAAAAAAAATAGTAGTATTCATTATTTGTAGTTTATCTGCACTATTTTCATATTGTCAAATTGATAATCCTTTTTCTATACAAGGTATATCTGCATTTTGGTGTGCGGATTCAATACATCAAGAGGATGGAACAAAAGTACTTGCATGGCGAAGTTTGGATAGTGTTAGTTTATTGGTTTCTCAGTTAGAAGAATCTCGTGCACCTATATTAAAGAAAAAAGTTCTGGAACTTAATAATCATGCAGCTCTTCAGTTTGATGGGAGAGACTATCTTGATGGTGGAGACATTTTAAATGTGGGGACAGGACAAACTATTTTTGTTATTTTAAAATCAAATAATAAAATGGGTACAGTTGTCTCAAAAAATATATATGCTAGTGCACCTAGTAGATGGTGTCTCTCGTATGAGGGTGATCTCTTGTATTTTATGCAAGCAGAAAAGGTTGAGTATTCTATAATTGGTCCTGTGAATTTAAATAAATGGGAATTAATCTCAGGGAAGATAGACTTAAACAATGGCAAAATCTCGATGTTTCAGAGTGATAAAATACAAGAAGAGGAAATGCTTATAACAAAAAAAACAGTAATAAATAAGTATGATTTTTTGATTGGTGCACATAACAATAGAGCCGGAACTGTACCTCCTATAGATGGTTTGTTTTTTACAGGTGACATTGCCGAACTTATTTTCTATGACCGTCCCCTGTCCAATATAGAACGTCAATCGGTGGAAAACTATCTCCGTTCAAAATATTTCCCTGGAACAGAACGTGAACAGTTTTCGCTTGGTAATGATACTGTAGTTTCCTATGGATTTAAACCTATTACTTTAACTGTTCCCGATAGAAGTTATTTTCAAACTATAACTTGGAGTACGGGAGAAACTTCACAATCTATACAGGTAAATAAATCTGGTGTCTATAGTGTGTTTGTAACTGATGATTGGGGTTATGAATATGTAGATACGATTAATATTACTATGCCCGAGATTCAATATATTCAAAATCAAACAATATGTGATGGTTCTTCTGTTCTGTGGGATTGCGGCTTGGAAGGTGATTATACTTATTTGTGGTCAACGGGTGAAACTACTAAGGCAATCTCAATTACAACGGCTGGAAAATATGCACTAAAAATAACAGATAATCAAGGTTATTCTGTGAAATCAGATACTGTTGTTGTTTCTGTTGATGATTTTTCTACGAAAGCTCGCTTGGGTGCTGATACAACATTGTGTATAGGGAATAGTATTGGTTTGATTGCATGCTCCGAGGAGGCAAAAGCATATTTATGGAATACTGGCGATACAACTTCTACAATAACAATAGAAAATGAGGGTGTGTATGTCTTATCTGTATTAAATGATCGTGGTTGTGTTGCCGTTGATGAAATACAGATATCAATAAAAGGAATTGCTCCAATAGTTCGTTTTGATATTGAAAATCAATGTTTTGGAGACTCTACGTGTCTCGTGTCAAGGTCTATTACAACAGATGGAACCCCGATTTCAAAGTCTTCATGGATGATTGAAAATGATACATTGATAGCAGATGCGGTAAAATATAAATTCTCATCGCCTGATAATTTTCTTGTAAAATTAATTGTGGAAACCGAATCTGGATGTTCGCAATCTTTAGTCGATACAGTAACTATTCATCCTTTACCTGTAGTTAATTTCTCTCCGAAAATTGCATGTCAATATACAGCAAGAGAGATTAGCCCAGAGTCAAAGATTCAATCTAACAAAATTGTCAAATATGAATGGACGGCGGCTGGAAAACATACGGAAGATTCTTTATTCACGTTTCTTTCAGATACTGTAGGACTCTATCCGTTAATGATTGTTGCAACATCGGATTATGGTTGTGTAGATTCTTTGATGGATAAAATAACTGTTGTGGAATCTTCGAGGTTGGAGATAAATCATTCGTCAATATGTATTGGTGATACGGTTTTAATTTTTGATGCAACTCGTTATGATTCTTTTAATCCTATGGTTTCGGGATATTGGACTTATGATGGTCAACGTATTTCCTATGCTGAGGTTGTGGACCGATTTGTTGGTGATACTAATTCTCATGTCGTATCACTGAATGTTAAGACTTTGAATGGTTGTATGAATATTGTCAATGACACTATTAGAGCCTTCAATGTTCCTCATCCTTTGGTTGCAGATACAGTTTATGAATGTGTCGGTAATAGTTTTATTTTAAAAGATTTAGGGAAAACTGAAGATGTTGTTTCTGAAAGAAAATGGCTTGTAGATGGCAAGATTTTGGAAGAATCTATGATTATGATTGATTTTTCAGAGGCGGGTTCTTATCAGTATGCATTGGAAATAACAACGGAAAATGGTTGTTATGGTTCTTCTGAAGGGGTTATTGTTATCGAAGCAACGCCAACTGTGAATTTCTCATTCTATCCGGAATATGGTGCAGCGCCATTAGAGGTTAATTTTACAAATCTGTCGGAAAATGCAGCACTATATCAGTGGACTTTTGAAGAAAAGGAGATTTCAAATGAAGAAAATCCTGAATATGTGTTTGAAGACAAGACACTTTCTTATGTTCAACTTCGAGCTTCGTCAGAACATGGTTGTAGTGATTCTTTAATAAAACATATCGATATTCAGTTGTCAGATAGGAAGTTACAGATTGTCGGTGTTGAATTGATAGAAAAGAACGAAAAAATTCAGTATAAAGTTCAAATTTTAAATACGGGAAATGATGTTATACCAGAAATGGAAATATCATTGTCAAGTTCTGATTATCCTGTTTTGACGGAATTTTGGACTGGTGCTTTGAAACAAAATGAAGCACTCGAATATGTATTCTCGGTGCAGACGGCTGTAAAAGGTGGTTCGTTGCCAGAATATGTCTGTGTGTCTGCCGCAGTTACCGCCTCGGAACAAAATATGACATTGTTTACAGATAAATATTGTATAGACAATGCAGAGGATTTCTCTATATATCATGTCGCTCCAAATCCAATAGAGGATAATGCAACGATTTCATTTGCAACAAAGCAGTTTGGTACAATCGTTATTGAATGTTTCGATGAAAACGGAAAAGTTCGTTTATCACAGGAACTAAAGGATTTATCTGTTGGATACCATACAGTTCTTCTTGATTGTAGTAAATTACAGGCCGGAAGATATGTTCTTCAAATGAAACAGGGAAATAAAACTGAACGAATTCCGTTTGTGAAGTTGTAATAGTTACTTCTTTATCTTATTGAAATTTTTTAATCCAGTAAGAAGAAATTCTTTATAGGTTTCGATATTCTTTGCTTGATCGTAGCCTATTGGTTCGCAAAGCTTTTCTCCATCTGTTGAAAGAAGAACATAATATGGCTGCATTAATCCGTGATAGTTTTTCATCATAAAAATGCTCCAGTGTTCTCCTAAAGTTGTGATGTTGTACGTTTTATCACCATATACTTCTTTTCGTGCTAGCGTTGAGTCCAATGGTTCACGTGAGTCTAAGTATAATGAGATTAAAACGTATTCATCTTTTATGATTTGTAATATTTCTGGTTTAGCCCAAACATTCATTTCGATTTTTCGGCAATTTTCGCATCCCAAACCGGTAAAATCTAGTAGGATAGGTTTGTTTTCTTTTTTTGCATACGCAACGCCTTCTTCGTAATCGTAGAATCCATTTATTCCGTATGGTGAGTGGAATAGGGTACCGTATTTCTTTTCGGTTTGCGTTTGCACTTCTTCCGTATTCCAAAGATTAATTTTTTGTGTGCTCATAGGTGGCAACCAGCCGCTGATGCTGTCAATTGGTTTTCCTAAAAATCCTGGAATAAGGTATAAAGCGGTGGCAAAAATAATGAATGAGATTGCCAATCGTGGTTTGGTGATTTTCTTTTTTGAGCTGTGTCCGATACGTATAATTCTTAGAATGCTTAAGCCCCATAATACTAATAGAAGAATCCAAATCGCAATAAATAAATCTCGAGGTAAAATTCCCCAACCTGCAACCAAGTCTGCTTTAGAGATAAATTTAAGTGCGAATGCAAGTTCTATAAATCCAAGGGAGATTTTTACGTCATTCATCCATTCTCCTGATTTTGCAAGTGAGGATAGGAGGGACGGTATTGCTGCAAATACAATAAATGGAAGGGACAGTGCTGTTGAGAAACCAAGCATTCCTATCATAGGGCCAGTAATAGACCCGGAAACAACTGATTCTACTAATAATGTTCCAATAATCATTGCGGTGCATGAGAATGAAACTAACACTAAGGTAAATGCCATGAAAAATATGCTCAGAAATCCTTTTGAATTGTCTGCTTTTTGATCGAAGTAATTTATCCAGCTTGTTGGTAGCATTAATTCAAAAACACCGAAAAATGATATTGCAAAAACAACGAATATTATAAAGAACACCATATTAAATGCTGGTGCTGTCGAAAGCTTATTTAATGCATCTACGCCAAATAACAACGTGATACATAGTCCAAGGCTGACAAAAATCAGTATTATTGAAAGACCATAAATTATAACGTCTCTTAATGCATGTTTCTTGTCACGTTTAAGGAACATACTCACGGTCATTGGAACCATAGGAAATACGCATGGTGTTAAAAAAGCCAATAGTCCACCTAAAAATCCTAATATGAAAATCATTGCCAAAGAACGGTTTTCCTGAGGAATCTCTGTGGTTTGTGATATTTGTTTCTCTGTGCTTGCTGTGTCTATGACAACAATTGTGTCAGGATTCGTTGTTTGTTCTTCGTTTTCTTTGATAGTTGAGTCTTTTGTTTCTATAACAGGATTTTCTTTTGGTGTTACTGTATTATTTTCTTTAGACTCTATAATAAAAGCTGGAATTGCCACCGAGAATTCTTCAGGAAATGGATTTAGACAGTAGCCGTCATCCTTACAAAGCTGATAGCTGTAAGTACCTTTTATCTCTGTGGCATCTATATTTTTGGTTACAACAAAGGTTTGGCTCCAACGTGTTTTATTTGAAAACTGACGGATGTTTATTTCGAAAATTTCATCAAAAAATTCTTGTGGCTGTTCAGAAAGAATCTGTAAATTTCCTTTTTTCTTTATTCCATCCGGAAGTTCAAAATTGATTTTTGCCGCAATGGGTCCGCCTTCTACTTGATCAAAACTATATAAATGAAAATCTTGAGGAATTTCAATGTCAAAAATTATTTTGAACTCATTTTTTCCGGAAGTCTGATAGTTTATTTCCCAATTTGCGGTCTGAGACAAGGTAAATAGGGGAAATAATAATATGAAAAAGAATATTTTGAGAAATTTCATAGTTCTGATTTTCCACAAATGTATAAAAAAAGCCCTTTCAAATTATGAAAGGGCTTTGTGAAATAATCGTATGTTATAGATTATTATTCACCTTTGATAGCAGCAACACCTGGAAGAACTTTTCCTTCGATTGCTTCTAGTAATGCACCACCACCAGTTGAGATGTATGATACTTGGTCAGCAAGACCGAATTTGTTGATACAAGCAACTGAGTCACCACCACCGATTAGAGAGAAAGCGCCTTCTTTTGTTGCAGCAGCGATTGCATTAGCGATAGCTTTTGAACCAGCAGTGAAATCGTCACATTCGAATACACCTGCAGGACCGTTCCAAAGGATAGTTTTTGCACCTTTGATAGCGTCAGCGAATTTCTTTTGGCTTTCTGGTCCAGCATCCAAACCTTCGAAACCATCTTCGATAGCACCTGAAGCAGATACTTTTACTTGAGCACCAGCTTTAAGAGACATAGAATCGAAATCGAAAGCATTTGTAACAACAGAATCAGTACCTAGAACTAATTCTACATTGTTTTTCTTTGCCAATTCTTGGATGTTAAGAGCAAGGTCAAGTTTATCTTCTTCGCAGATTGAAGAACCAACTTTACCACCGTTAGCTTTTGCGAAAGTGTAAGTCATACCACCGCAAAGGATCAATTTGTCAACTTTAGTCATCAAGTTTTCGATGATACCGATTTTAGTTGATACTTTTGAACCACCCATGATAGCAACGAATGGACGGTTGATGTTGTTCAATACATTGTCAACAGCTTTTACTTCTTTTTCCATCAAGTAACCTAACATCTTGCTGTCTTCGTTGAAGTAATCAGCGATAACTGCAGTAGAAGCGTGTTTACGGTGAGCAGTACCGAATGCATCGTTGATGTAGCAGTCAGCGTATGAAGCCAAAACTTTAGAGAAATCTTTTTGTTTTGCTTTCATTTCTTTCTTAGCAGCTTCGTAAGCTGGATCTTCTTTGTCGATACCAACTGGTTTACCTTCTTCTTCACCATAGAAACGAAGGTTTTCAAGCATAAGAACTTCTCCTGGTTTCAAAGCAGCAGCTTCTGCTTGTGCTTTTTGACAGTCGTTTACGAATTTTACTGGAGCACCAAGACGTTCTGCAACAGCGTCAACGATTTGGCTTAAAGAATATTTAGCAACAACTTGGCCTTTTGGTTTACCCATGTGGCTCATGATGATTAATGAACCGCCGTCAGCCAAAACTTTCTTTAATGTTGGAAGAGCACCCATAATACGAGTGTCGTCTTTTACTTTACCGTTTTCTAGTGGAACGTTGAAGTCCACACGAACGATTGCTTTTTTACCAGCAAATTTGTAATTGTCAATTGTTTGCATTGTATAAAATGTTATTTGTTAATACTAAATTTTTACAGCACCAAATATATAAAAAAACACTGTTAAATGCACAAGATTGATTTATGTTTATTTTGGGAATAACTAATCTCATATCAAATCTGGATGTCCGATTTGATATGAGATGCATAAATTATTGTCTGCCAGTTTTTTATAAAAGGTGAATATAAATTTTATGAATTGCTAATTTTAAGCAGCCTGATAGTCTTTCAGCTTGTTTGAAATAGTGGTTCTTACGTGTTTTTTTATTTCTGCAACAGAAAATTCCTGAGGATATACAGGTCTAAGAAAATCTACCGATATTTTCGCAAAAGGACGTGGCAGTAAGATTTTATTGAAAACTGCACGTTCAGAACCTTCTATAGCAACAGGAACCACAGGCACGTTCAATTCTTTGCTCAAAATCGCAAAACTATCTTTGAAAGCTAATAGTTTTTTGTCGAGTGAACGTGTTCCTTCTGGGAAGATTACCACATTTTTTCCGTTTTTAAGAACGGCTGCCATTTGCTGTAAAGATTCACGTACATTTTTGTTCTTATCCATCAGGATAACATTGTTTTTGTTGGCCATAAAGTGGGCAAATTTTGAACGCAAGTGTTTTTCTTTAGCAAAGAAAAATGTGTTCTTTACAATCTTCTGTTTTAGTTTTGATGTGATGAAATAGCCGTCTAAAGCACTGCGGTGGTTTGCCACAATAATGCAAGGTTGGTTTGGCATCTCAAAGTTTCCGTGTTTTTTATATTTGTACACAATATGCATTAGAACCTTTACAATTCTACTGCAGAAAGCCTGTATAAATCTGTTTTTCGGAATAGTAAAATTAATTTTAGAAGAAAGAATTTCTTTCCATGAAACAGATTCAATATTGGAACATTCTGAATTGTTGTTTTCTACATACTCGCTAAGCTTTTCAAGATTATTGTATGTGTCAAGCTGCATTTCGTTCATGCAGATGCCAAAAGATTCCTCAATAAAAGCAAGTAAGGCAACGCGTTCCAACGAATCCATTGCTAAGTCAATTTCGAAGTGATCTGTACTACGTACACGTTTTTCAAGCGATGATTCTACATATTTCTTAAGACTGATAAATACAGCACTTCTGTTTGCGTCATCTTCTTTTTCTTCTGTTTTTTCAACAGTTGCTAAACCGGCTAATTTAAAGCGTTGAACTTTCATTAAGCGTGTACGTGGCAATTCTCCGGAATACAAATGAAATTGCTTGATACGTTTGTATGGAGCAACTGTTAGATTGAATTGTTCTATTTCTTTTTTGAATGTTTCCTGTAAATCTTCGCTGTTATCGCGGACTTCGTTCATGTTAGGAACGATAATGCACTGTAAAACAGAATCTTTTAGGAAAATGCCAAGTTCCTTGATTTTATTTGTTTGATTAAGAATTGCAAATTCTAATTCTTCAGGGTTAATGTTTTTTCCGTTTGCTGTTACAATAATATCTTTTAATCGTCCTGTAATTTTTATGCTTCCTTTGTCTATTTCCCCTATATCGCCAGTATGAAGCCATCCGTCACGAATAATCTGAGCTGTTTCTTCGGGGCGGTTGTAATAACCTTTCATCACGTTGTCGCCTTTTACGCACACTTCGCCGTTTTCGTCAATTTTTACTTCTATGTCAGGTAAAGGTTCTCCTGCATAGCCAATACGTATGTTCCATGGTCTCGGAAAACTAATCATTGGAGCGGTTTCTGTCATTCCGTAGCCTTCCATTACGTTGAAACCTAATGTTTTAAAGAATGAACCTATTTCCACTGGTAAACTTGCACCTCCCGAAACCAAGTAGTCCATATTCCCTCCGAATTTTTTGTGCACTTGTCCAAATATCATTTTAGAAAAACGCTGGGAATTAATTAGTTTCGCTATGTTGAATAAGGCTCTTGTTACGAATGATGAATTGATTTTAGAAGAAATACCATTTGCTAAAATTTCATAAAGACGTGGTACACCAATAAAAATGGCAATTTTGCCACGTGTTAATGTTCCCAAAATAGATTCAGCTGTAAGGCTTTCGGCAATATATACCGTTGCTCCTACATATAATGGTGCTATTAGTGAACCGATAAGCGGAAAAACGTGGTGTAATGGCAAGAGAATCATTACATTTCGTTTTGCGTTAAAGATTTCAATTTTTTCTGAAACTGAAGAAATGTTGCAATAGATGTTTTTCCATGTTAGCATAACACCTTTGGGAGAACCAGTTGTCCCCGAAGTGTAAATTATTACCATTGTTTTCTCAAAATCTTCAACGGTAATGTCTTCGTATTCTTGCTTGTCTTCCAAAATAAAATCTTCTGAAAGCAAGACTTTTTGCGATAGAGAACTTGTTTGTGCCTCGTTTACAATCGGTAATTTTTCCGTAGATGTAAATATTATGTCGGGATTACAGTCCGATATAATATAAGCAAGTTCGCTTGATGTTGATTGGGCATCTACAGGAACTACGGTTGCACCGCATTTAAATGCGGCAAAAAAGGCAAAAATCCATTCTGGTGAGTTTTCGGCAAACAGAAGAATTTTTTCTGGAGTTTTGTCTTTGCAGAATGTTTCTGCATATTGTTTTGAGTATTGTAATAGTTGATTATACGTGTATTCTTTGTCTTTATACACGATTGCTTTTTGATCGCTTGATTTTAAAATAATCATGTCTTGCATTGTTTGTTTGAATCAAATGTAGCATATATAAATAGCAGTAGCAAAAAAATGGTTTTTGTAGTGGTTTTGTGTGGTAAAATGCCGAAAATAGGTGCAAAAATGTAATTTTAGGGGTGAATTTCGGATTGCTTTGATTGTTTGTGGGGTGATTTTGTGGTTTAAATAAAAGGACGGTGTGATGATTTTGGATGATAAGAAAATGAATAACTCTTTGCTTTTTCGTAAAATGTTCGGGTAAATTCATTTTTTGATAAAAATGTAAGCTTGTAAGAATACCAGAAATCAAATGCTTGGGTATTCCTTAATTTTATATCTTTGTGATTATGGAAAATAAAAATTTTGATATTGCAATAATCGGGGCGGGACCGGCTGGAAGTTCGGCTGCTCTTACCTTACAAAAGTCAAACTGCTCGGTGGCTTTATTTGAAAAGGCTGAATTTCCACGAAATAAAATCTGTGGAGACGGGGTTTGTGACAGAAGTATCAATACTTTAAAAGCTATAAATCCTGCCTATTTGGAGGAATTTCTTGCAAAAATAAAGTCGTTGTGTGTGCATAATACAGAGCTTGTGTATAAAGGTCGTTCTTATGTGATTGATTTCAAAAGCTTTGGATACACTTGCAGACGAAGAGATTTCGATAATTTTTTGTTTTCGCTTGTTCAACGTGACTGTAAAAATGTGTCAGTTTTTCAAAATTGTGGTATAAAATCGGTGGAACGTGTTTCCGACGGAATGCGGTTGACGGCGGATAACGGTGACGTTTTTAATGCAAAAATGGTGCTTGTATGCAACGGAGCTTCTTCAAAAATAGCTCGTGAATTAACAGGAACAACCTTCGATAAAAATAAAACAGGGGTAGCCGTTCGTGCATATTATTCTGGTGTTAAGGGTTTGAATAATAATACGATAGAACTTCATTATAAAAAAGAATATTTCCCAGGTTATTTGTGGGTTTTCCCAATGGCTGATGGTACGGCAAATGTTGGTTTTGGTTGTCATTTAAAAGAAAATTCCATAGGTGATGCTGATATTCGTGAAGTGTTCCAAAAATGGATAGACGAAGATCCGGTATTAAAGGAACGTTTTGCGGAAGCTGTTCCCGAAGGAAGTGTGCAGGGTGGATTGGTGCCTTATAATTCAAATGAATTTAACTGCTACGGTGATAATTTCTGTATCTGCGGCGATGCTGCAAATTTGATTGATCCTATTTCGGGCGGAGGTATTGGTTCGGCAATGGTGAGCGGTTATTTTGCCGCACAGCAGGCAGAAAAATGCATATTGCAGAATGATTGTAGCAAAAAAGCAACGGAAGAATATGCGAAAACGCTGAAAAAACGTGTGGAAAGAGAGATGCGGGTTCGTTATTCAATACAGAAAATTGTTGCAAGACACACATGGCTGCTCGATGTTTTAGCTTTTGTTGGTAAGCAGAATAGAATTCTGGAAAAAATTAAAAACTGGTATTTTTAGTTTTTCAGCCCTTCATTTTAATTTTTCGTAGGGGCGTGATTAGTGATTAGCGGTTAGTGTATTTTGTTTTCTGATTTAAGAATAGTATAGTTTTCTACCTGTTTTCATGAAAGAAAATGGAACTGTTTAGAAAGCATTTTGCAACATTTATTTACAATTTTCCCCTTTTAAATAACCTGCAGAAAGCCCTTGTTCATAAAACTAATATGCCATATGGCGTTTTATTCCAGAAAATATTGTATTTTGCACACTAAACTGAGTATAGTAAAATGCTCTTAAATCTTATCTATATGAGATTAAAATCTATTCTATTAGCTCTTTTGCTTGCTGTAGGCAATGTGTTTTCTGCTTTTGCAATTGAACAAATAACAGCCGAGAATTATACGAAATACAAGTTTACCAGCAGCAATTACTCTGAATATCTTGGCTACTATGCCATAGCCACAGCTGACGATTTGTATGCTTTTGCCGCGTTGGTAAATGATGATGGTATGACAAATTCAGCAGGACGCGCTGTTTCAATAATCGATAATACAGGAAAGATAGTTGTGAATAAATATTCCGATTTAAATGCAGAATCTATTCAGTTTACGGTTCGTAAATCGGGTGTATATTTCGTAAAAGTAGCTGACGAGTCGTTTGAAGTTTTGGTAAAATAGGAAAAAAGATGGATCCGTCTTCTAAAAATTGGCTGAGTCTGTTTGTTGACGAATTTCAAGACGGTTTGAAATCCGACTGCAAGAGAATTGTACGCTATTTAGAAAGCCACAATACTTCGATAGACTTATGTCATTTTTATCTTCATACGTCGGGATTGTTTTATGGTCATGTGATTGGCTATAAAATGCCTTCATATTCAGATTCAGCTTTATGGAGCGAATCTGACAAGGTGAAAATAGCCTTGACCGAAGGTATGTTTCTGTCTTATTTACTGACACAGAAAAAAAGGTTGGTGAAAATAGAAGAAGATGAATACGACGGATTGTTGTCGGAATGTATTCAGAAAATTTACGACTTTTATGTTCTGTTTAGTGTCCAGGATGAACAAAACAGAAAATTCAGAAATCTATTGTCGAAAAGTTCAGAGGTTATATCAACTGTTGAACAGATTTTAGATTATCGTGTAAGTAATCCTACCATGCTGAAGCTTGGTTTCTGGAAAGGCGCTCAGTTTAATATAATTTCCTCTTTAGATATACTGTATTTTTCATTGTGGCTGCAGGGGCAATATGCATATAACCGAAGAGTTTACATAAATACAGAAATAGTACAGCTGATGAATTCTATATGTAGAAAGAATTCAGAATCAGCAAAAAACGGAAAGCTTATTTTGTCATATTTTATTGCTTCTCGAAATTACGACGAACCTTTGCAGGAAGAATACCTGGAAACATCATTTGATTATGAGTTAAGCAAGAAAAATGATCAGTACATAATCCGTTTGCTACTTTATGAATATGCCGCATATACATATTTAATAGATAGTAGTTTAACATTTTCAGAAACCTTGTTTTTGCAGGAGTTGGGCCGTAATTTAGATTTAAATGAAGATGATGCTTTAGAAAGCATGATGACAATAGAAAATTTTCTGATTACGGAAGGCGAAAAGATTTTTTATTTACAATATGGTGAAGGATTGGAAATGATAAAACAGTCATTTCTAAACCGTTGGCAGACATTTATTACGAAAAATAAATCTAAAATAATATCAGAAATACTTGAGAGTAAAGAACTTGTAGAGTTATTGAGAAAATCCGTTTCGGAGGATTTGTCTGCCGAAGAAAAACAAAAAGTTAAAGAACAAATACTTGATTTACTAAAAACAATTCCTTCGGTTGCTATATTTATGATTCCAGGTGGAGCAGTGATACTTCCGATTTTATTAAAAATACTTCCGGAGGAAATATTGATGCCAAGTTCGTTTTTGAACAAAAAATCAGAAAAGTAATTTAACGAGGATAATTCCGATTAATTTTCTTTAGCAAGAAGAAAATTATAAAGTAAAAAATTATATTTTTGCGACGTTTCTATAGAATATTTTATACAGATGTCAAAAACTATCAAATTAAGAAAGGGGTTTGATATAAAAATGCAAGGCGTAGCTGAGCATATTTTCTTTCAGAACCCAATGCCAGAAACAGTGGCATTAAAACCGACCGACTTTGTTGGATTGACAGCGAAAATGGTCGTAAAGGAAGGCGATAAGGTTTTAGCCGGAGATCCGTTGTTCATCGACAAATTTCATCCAGAAGTACAGTTCACTTCACCAGTAAGTGGTGTTGTTGCTGCTGTAAATAGAGGTGAAAGACGTGCGTTGTTAAACGTGGTTGTAAAACCTGATCAGGAAATCGAGTACAAAAAATTTGAAAATGGAAGCTTGGATTCAATGTCAAGAGAACAGGTTGTTTCTGCGATGTTGAATGCTGGTGTTTGGCCATTTGTAAAACAACGTCCTTTCGACGTTATTGCAAATCCAAACGACAAACCAAAAGCTATTCATATTTCAGCATTTGACACAGCTCCACTTGCTCCAGATTACACTTTCTCTTTGGAAGAATCTGCTGCAGATTTTCAGGCTGGTATAAATGCATTGAAAAAATTGACTGATGGTGCCGTTAACTTGAATATCTTTAAGGAAAACCGTGCGAAAACAACATTTACTCAGATTGAGGGAGTTGAACAAAACTTCTTCCAAGGTCCTCATCCTGCTGGAAATGTTGGTGTTCAGATTCATCACATTGATCCTATTAACAAAGGTGATATCGTATGGGTTGTAAATCCACAAGATGTTGTGATTATTGGACGTTTGTTCTCAAAAGGAATCTATGACGCACGTGTCATTGTTGCTTTAACAGGACAAGTAAAAAATCCACGTTACTACAAAACAATTCTTGGCGCAAGCATAAAATCATTCTTAGCTTCTGAAGATATCAATGATGATATGCGCGTAATCAGCGGAAATGTTTTGACTGGTACAAAACTTGGCAAAGAAGATTATATCGGTTACTACGATTCTCAGGTTACTGTGATCGAAGAAGGTAACAAGCCAACATTCATGGGTTGGTTAGCTCCAGGTTTTGCAAAACACAGCTTCAGTAGAGCATTCTTCTCATGGATGCAGCCAAATAAGAAATTCACATTGAACACAAATATGAATGGTGGTTTGAGAGCATTCGTATTTACTGGTGTTTATGAACAAGTTCTTCCAATGGATGTGTATCCAATGCAATTGTTGAAAGCTATCATTACTGAAGATTTCGACAAAATGGAACAATTAGGTATCTACGAAGTTGTTCCTGAAGATTTTGCACTTTGCGAATATGTCTGCCCTTCAAAAATTGAAATTCAGACAATTCTTCGTCAAGGATTAGATTTAGTAAGAAAAGAATTAAATTAATCATAGTAATGAAAGCAATAGAAAATTTTATACAGAAAACCAAACCTAACTTTGAAAAGGGTGGTAAGTATGAGAAATGGCTTCCTATCTACGAAAGTTTTGAAACATTCTTGCATGTTCCAGGAACAGTAACATTAAAAGGTAGCCACGTACGTGATGCAATTGATTTGAAGCGTGCTTTGATTATTGTAATCTTCGCATTGCTTCCAGCATTATTCTTCGGAATGTACAATACGGGAGCATTGTTCTATACTTCAGTAGGTGAAGATTATACAATGTGGGAAGCTCTTGGTTATGGCTTCTTGAAAGTATTACCATTAATCGTGGTATCTTATGTAGTTGGTCTTGGAGTAGAATTTACATTCTGCTATATCCGCGGACATGAAATTAGTGAAGGTTACTTAGTGAGCGGTTTGATTATCCCAATGATTGTTCCTGTTGATATTCCATTGTGGGAACTTGCTTTAGCGGTAGCATTTGCTGTTATAATTGGTAAAGAAGCTTTCGGTGGAACAGGTATGAACATTGTAAACCCAGCTTTGTTAGCTCGTGCTTTCTTGTTCTTTGCATACCCAGGTAATATGTCTGGTTCTTCGGTATGGGTTCACTCAGTAGAAGGAAAAGCAACTGTAGATGCTTTCTCTGGTGAAACTATTCTAGGTCAGTTGAATGCCGGTGTTACTCCTGATGCAATTCACGGTGTTGCAAATAATCAGCTTTCAATCTGTGATTTATTGATTGGTAATTATGCAGGTTGCGTTGGTGAAACATCTGTAATCGCAATATTGATTGGTGCTGCATTATTATTATTCACAGGCATAGCAAGTTACAGAATTATGCTTTCTGTATTTGCTGGTGGTTTCCTAATGGGATTGGTAATGAATGCATGTGCTCCAGAAGGAAATATGATTATGGCTCTTCCTGCTTTACAACATTTGTTAATCGGTGGTTTTGCATTTGGTGCTGTATTTATGGCTACAGATCCAGTAACTGCTGCTCAAACAAATACTGGTAAATGGATTTATGGTTTCTTGGTTGGTGTATTCGCAATCATGATTCGTTGTTTCAACCCTGCATATCCAGAAGGTATGATGCTTTCAATCTTGTTGATGAACGTATTCGCTCCACTTATCGACCACATGGTTGTAAAAGCTAACATCAACAGACGTTTAAAACGTGCAAAAGCTGCACAAGAAACTGTTACTAACGCTTAATAAGATACGATTATGGAAAAGAGTAATTCATACATATTCATTTATTCGGTAGTGATGGTTGTCATTATCGCAACATTGTTGTCAGTAGCAGCATTCTCTTTGAAACCAGCTCAACAGGCAAATATGAAAATTGAAAAAATGCAAAATATTTTGTCTGCTGTAGATATTCAAGCTGAAGCAAGTGAAGCTGAAAAGTTGTTCGGCGACAATATGACTGAATTTTTCTTCGTGAAAGCTGGCTCTTCTGAAAAAGTAGCTGGAAATATCGATGAATATATTTCTAACGGAACTGTAGAAGAAGGAAATCTTCCAGTTATTGATATTAATAATTGTTATGTTATTCCTTTGAAAGGTAATGGTCTTTGGGGAAAAATCTGGGGATATATTTCAGTAAGCAAAACAGATGGTAGCACAGTAGTTGGTACTGTTTTCGACCACGAAAGTGAAACAGCTGGTTTGGGTGCAGAAATTGTAAAACCAAAATTCCGTGATACATTTAAAGGAAAACAAGTATTTGTGAATAACGAATTTACATCAGTAAAAGTTGTAAAGGGTGGAGCAAGTGCAGAAAACGAAGTTGATGCAATCTCTGGTTCAACAAAAACTTGTGATGGTGTAACTGCAATGTTGTTTGATTGTTTGCAAGGATATGCAACATTTTTACAATCTTCAAATGCACCTGCTGCAACAGTAGAAGAAGCTCCTGCTGCAGATACAGTTTCTAATGTTCAATCTTTAAACTAATAAGGTCATGGCAAACGAAAAAGAATCATTGTTTTCTAAGAAAAACTTACAATTGCTAACAGGACCTCTTGGTTCTCAAAACCCAATCACAGTTCAAGTACTAGGTATTTGTTCTGCTTTGGCTGTAACTGCAAAAGTTGAGTCTGCTATTGTGATGGCTTTGGCAGTAACAATAGTTGTTGGTGTTGCCAATATGGCAATCTCACTTTTGAGAAATTCAATTCCAAACCGCATCCGTATTATCGTTCAGTTGATGGTAGTTGCAACTTTGGTAATCTTGGTTGACCAAATATTGAAAGCTTTCTCTTACGGTGTAAGCAAACAACTTTCGGTATATGTTGGTTTGATTATTACAAACTGTATCGTTATGGGTCGTATGGAAGCGTTCGGTTTAGGTAATAAACCTTGGCCTTCATTCCTTGATGGTATAGGAAACGGTTTAGGTTACGGTATGATTTTGGTAATTATTGCTGTAGTTCGCGAATTATTCGGTGCAGGAACAATTACATTACCAGCTATCGGTGAATTAAGAATCATTCCTGAAGCATTCTATACTGCTTGTGGATACGAAAACTGCGGTTTCATGTTGATGCCTCCAATGGCATTGATTATTGTAGCTGTAATCATTTGGATCCAACGCTCAAGAAATAAAGATTTAATTAAAAAATAACATTTAAAAGATTGTGATCATGGAGTTGTTAAACTTATTTATCAAATCAATTTTTATAGACAATATGGTGTTCGCATTCTTTTTAGGAATGTGTTCATTCATCGCAGTGTCTAAAAATGTGGAAACAGCGGCTGGTCTTGGATTGGCTGTAACATTTGTGTTAGCAATCACTGTTCCTATTGACTATTTGTTGAACGAATATGTTTTGAAACCTGGAGCTTTAACTTGGATAAGCGATAGCTTTGCTGATGTTGACTTAAGTTTCTTGAGTTTCATTATTTTCATTGCTGTAATCGCTTCATTTGTACAGTTGGTGGAAATGGTCGTTGAAAAATATGCACCAGCATTATATTCTTCACTTGGTATTTTCTTGCCATTGATTGCTGTAAACTGTGCTATCCTTGGTGGTTCATTGTTCATGCAACAAAGAGGTTATGAAACTTTAGCTGAAGCAACTGTATTTGGTTTAGGTTCGGGTATTGGTTGGTTCTTGGCAATCGTTGGTATTGCTGCCATCAACGAAAAAATCAAATATTCTCATGTGCCAGCTGCATTGAAGGGTGTAGGTATCACATTTATCGTAACAGGTTTAATGGGTATCGCATTCATGAGTTTTATGGGTATTAAATTGTAATAATTAAAATTGAGCATAAAATGATGATTTTAGATGCATCGGCAGGTTTCTTAATAATAGGCGCAAGTGTTGTCGTCTTCCTGCTAATAGTAATATTATTGGTGGCTCTTCTATTGTTGGCAAAAGCAAAATTGTTGCCTTCTGGAAAAGTTCAGTTGTTTATCAACGATAAAGAACCAATGGAAGTAAATCCAGGTAGCTCATTGTTGAGCACATTACAAGGACAAAATATCCTTTTACCATCTGCTTGTGGTGGTGGTGGTGCATGTGGTATGTGCCGTTGCCGTGTAACAGAAGGTGGTGGAGATATTCTTCCTACAGAAAAGGGTTTCTTCTCTCGTAAAGAACAAAACGAACACTGGCGTTTGGCTTGTCAGGTAAAAGTTAAAAACGACATTCACATTAAAATTCCTGAATCTGTTCTTGGTATTAAAGAATGGGAATGTGAAGTTATTTCTAACAAAAACGTTGCTTCTTTCATTAAGGAATTTAAAGTTAAATTGCCAGCAGGTGAACACATGGATTTCTTGCCAGGTTCATACGCACAAATCAAGATTCCTGCATACGATATCAACTATGCAGATTTCGATAGAAGCTTGATCGGCGACTTGTATATTCCTACTTGGGAAAAATTCGGTTTGTTCGGTTTGCACCAAAAGAATACAGAACCTACAGTTCGTGCTTATTCTATGGCTAACTACCCAGATGAAGGTGATATCATTACATTGACAGTTCGTATTGCAACACCTCCATTCAAACCAAAAGATCAAGGTCCTGGTTTCATGGATGTTCCTTGTGGTATTGCATCTACTTATATCTTCAACTTAAAACCTGGAGATAAAGTAATCATGAGTGGTCCTTATGGAGATTTCCACCCAGTATTCGATAGCAAACGCGAAATGATTTGGGTTGGTGGTGGTGCCGGTATGGCTCCTCTTCGTGCTCAAATTATGCACATGCTTAA